>UQLR01000004.1 GCA_900541975.1 uncultured Oscillospiraceae bacterium
GGCTCGAACTCGCTACCTCCACCTTGGCAAGGTGGCGCTCTACCAGATGAGCTACATCCGCAAAAAATATGGTGCCTTCGGACGGAATCGAACCATCGACACGAGGATTTTCAGTCCTCTGCTCTACCGACTGAGCTACAAAGGCGTATTTGGCGACCCGGAACGGGTTCGAACCGTCGACCTCTAGCGTGACAGGCTAGCGTTCTAACCAACTGAACTACCGGGCCAAAATATATGGTGGGAACAACAGGGCTCGAACCTGTGACCCTCTGCTTGTAAGGCAGATGCTCTCCCAGCTGAGCTATGCTCCCACAACCCTGCGCCATGACCTTTGCGTCATCAGCGACGGTTAATATAATACTATATTCGCCTGCGGATGTCAATATATTTTTTTAAATTTTTCGATTTTTGTTTTGAATGATCGCTTCCAGTTGCGCTTTGGTAAAACGGTAATTTTTATTACAGAAGTGGCAGTTTGCCTTTGCATACCCTTTTTCATCTGCCAGGCTGCGTATTTCATCATCGTTTAAAAGGCGGATAGAATTTACAACTTTCTCTCTGCTGCAGGTACAGACGTAGTCCACCGGCATTTCGTCCAAAACCTCTACTTCAAACCCCGCAAGTGCCGTTTTGCAGATAGCAAGCGCATCCATCCCTTTTGCAAGGAGCGTCGTCATGGGTTCAAGCGTTGCAATATTTTGCTCAAGCCTGGTGATTACATCGTCGTCCGCTGCCGGCAACAGCTGAATCAGCAGGCCGCCCGCCAGCAGCACATTGCCGTCTTCTTTGTCAAGTAAAACGCCAAGCGCGCATACCGTGGGGATCTGTTCGCTTGCAGCGTAATACTGCGTAATATCTTCTGCAATTTCTCCGCTGATCAACGGAGTCTGCCCAATATAGGGATCACCCTGGCCATAATCACGCATCACATTTAAAATGCCGTTTTTTCCAACGGCCTGCGCAACGTTGATTTTGCCATTTGCATAGTATTGTGTTTCACACGCCGGATTTTCCGCATATCCACGGCAATTGCCTTTGCTGTCTGCCACGGCAATCACCGCTCCAAGCGGCCCGCCGCCGTTTACACGCAGGGTAATGCTCGCGTTTTTTTGTTTGAGCTGCGCGCCCATAACAGACGCCGCTGTGATCAGGCGTCCCAGCGCCGCCGTTGCAACCTGGCTTGTGCGGTGCAGCTTTCGGGCTGTATATACAATATTGGTCGAATCAAGCGCAGAGGCCATAATTGTACCGTCAGAGGTAATACATCTAATGATTTTATCCTTTTCCATAAACACAAAATTCCTTTTTCCATATTCCCAGTATATTCTTACCTTACTGTTTACGTGCAATAAATATATTGCGCTGTGAATCAGAAGCCGGCGGGACAAAAGACAGTTCTCCATATACGCTTTCAACGGAAAAGCCGGCGGTTAAAAGGGCTTTCTCAAGCTCCTCCCGCGTATATGCGCGCTCGGAAAAGCACTCGCTACTGCGGCTGTACAAGCTGCCGCGGCGGGCAAAAAAATCAAGCGCAATATGTACGGTCTTCCCGTCGTTGTCCAATGTATTCTGCCAGACACAAAACACGCCGGGCGCATCATAAACAAACGTATGGTTTGCCAATATGCGCTGGTGCTTGAAAACAGTATTGACGTCAAAAATAAAATATCCGCCCGGATTCATAAATAAAGACACCCTGTTAAATGTTCTTTGCACCTCTTGTATGCCCGCCAGGTGGTTAATGCTGTCCAGCGTACAAAAACAGGTGTCGATTGTCCCATACAAATCTATACTTTGCATGTTCTGACAGAGAAACAGAATATCAAGCGCCTGCGCACACGCTTTTTGCTGCGCCTGCATAAGCATGTCGGGCGATGCATCTATACCGAATATATCGAATCCAAGTTTGCAAAGCTCGATTGTAAGTGACCCTGTACCACAGGCAAGATCCAGCGTAAGCCCGCTTTTGTGGCCCAGCCTTTCCAAAAGCGCACAGAGATACGCCGCGTGCTTTTTATAGTTCACATTTTGTGTCAATGCATCATAAAACTGTGCAAACGCAGTATACTTTACACTCACTGCCGGAAATCCCCGTTCTTGATGCGCTTAAAAACCAAATCGTATCCGTCGCAGCCATAAATCAGAGAACGGTTTACGCGGCTGATTGTCGCGGTGCTGGCGCCTGTTTCATGCACAATGTCATTATATACGCGTTTTTCGCTAAGCATACGGGCAACAAGCAAACGCTGCGACATCGCTTTTATTTCCGGTACCGTACACAAATCTTCAAAAAAGCTGTAACATTCGTCCATGTTTTGCAGAGAAAGAATTGCCTGGAACAGGAAATCTACGCTGTCGTCTTTAATTTTCGAATTCATAACCACACCTCTTTCTTTTGGGGAAAATCTATTCATTTAATGCTATAAAATTTTAACACAGGAAAGTAAAAATGTAAATATATGAAAAAGGAAAAGCCGAATTTTTAAAGAAAACCCGGCTTTTTATATTTTTATATATCTTTTTTAATATGCTCCAACGCACCTTTCTCTATACGCGATACCTGCGCCTGGGATATTCCAATTTCTGAAGCTACCTCCATTTGTGTTTTCCCTTTAAAAAAACGCAGCGATAAAATCTTTTTTTCCCGCGCGGAAAGCGACGCAATCGCCTCTTTTAATGCAATTTCGTCCAGCCAATTTTTGTCGTCGTTTTTATCGCCGACCTGGTCCATAACATAAATGGTGTCGCTCCCGTCTGAAAAGACCGGTTCATACAAAGACACCGGCTCTACAATCGCTTCAAGCGCCAGCACCACGTTTTCTTTAGGAATATCCAGCGCTTTTGCAATTTCCTCCACCGTGGGCTCCCGGTTATTTTGGGCGGTCATCTGCTCTTTGATCTGCATAGCCTTATAGGCCGTGTCGCGCATGCTGCGGCTAACCCGTATGGAGTTATTATCCCGCAGGTATCGGCGTATTTCCCCGATAATCATCGGTACGCCATATGTGGAAAAACGCACCTTCAGACTGCAGTCAAAATTGTCAATTGCCTTAATCAGGCCAATACAGCCCACCTGAAAAAGGTCGTCCGGATTTTCCCCCCGGTTTGTAAAGCGCTGGATCACACTGAGGACCAGCCTTAAATTGCCGTTGATCATTTTTTCCCGCGCCTGCACACGTTCCTTGGGCGTTCCGTTTTTTATAATTTCCAAAAGTTCACGCTTCTCTGATTCTTTGAGCACTTTGAGCTTTGCAGTATTTACACCGCATATCTCCACTTTATTGTATTGCACAATAATCCCCCTTTGTGGCGGCTGTCACTTTTATAAAAAGTATTGCCGCCCCCAAGGGGGTTCATACATAGTTTTATTCCTGCAACGCAGGATTTTCTTTATTGTCAAAAACAGACAAACCCGCAAGCCTTTTCTGAATCTGCCGCGTACGCACGCCCACCAGCCTGTCAAGCTCACTGTTGGCCTGATCCAACCGCTGTTGCGTTAAAAGCAGCCCCTGCGCAAATTTATCAAACTCTGTTTTAACCTCCTCTAAAATGCGAAAGGCTTCTGCACTGCGCTTTTGCACCGCCAACGTTTTAAAACCCATCTGTATACTGTTTAAAAGCGCCGCCATTGTACTGGGGCCGGCAATGCTGACCTTATATTCCCGCTGCAGCACCTCGACAAGCCCCCTGTTAACCGCCTCTGCGTATAAGCCTTCAAACGGCAGAAACATAATAGCAAATTCCGTTGTATTGGGGGGATCTATATATTTATCGCGTATATCCCTAGCCTCCGCCTTAAGCGTTGCAAGCAGGACCTTCGCCGCTTCCTGCACGGCCTGCTTGCTTCCCTGCTCATAAGCGCTGGTAAGGGCTGTATATACATCGCCGGGAAATTTGGAATCCACAGGAAGGTAGATTACCCCGTCGTCCTGCGCCGGCAGCCTTACTGCAAATTCCACATAATTTTTGCTACCCTTCTTTGTAACCACGTTTTTTTCATACTGCTGTGGTGCAAGAATCTCTTTTAAGATGGCTTCCAGCTGGATTTCGCCTAAAATCCCTCTTGTTTTTACATTGGAAAGAACTTTTTTCAGATCGCCCACGCCGGATGCAAGGCTTTGCATCTCCCCCAGGCCTTTATATACCTGCTCCAGCCTTTCACCGACAATTGCAAACGAACGGTTCATTTTTTCTTCCAGCGTTTTCTGCAGCTTTTCATCAACCGTTGTCCGCATTTTTTCCAGCTGCCTTGCGTTGTCCTCCTGTATATAGGCCAGCCGCTTTTCCACCGTGTCGCGGATTAGTTCCAGCTTTTGCGCATTTTCCAGTGAAAAAGTTCCAAGGCGGGATTCTAACTGTGTAAGCCGCTGCGCCTGATGTTCGCCAGACGCACGCTGGCTTTCCGACAGCATATCGCCCAAATGGATTACAGAATTCTGCATAACTGATAAAAGCTCCTGCCGCAAAAGGCTATTGCCGTGCTGCAGCTCCTGTATAAGCGTCTGCGGCAGCACACCGTTTTTTCTGTGTGCCTGCCTGACCAGCAAAACTGCCAAAAGCACAACGGATAAAATGCCCGACACAGCTGCGCACACCAGTAAATAAAGCTCCATTCTTTCGCCTCCGAACAAAATACCATTTGCTTTGATTATAAAACCTGCCTGTCCGCCTGTCAATTATTTTAGAAAATTTGTTCGAATGCATGTCCTTCTCTTTATCCGGCAAAGCGGAAGATACAAGGCTGTATCTTCCGCTTGCTTATACGCTGGTTTTCTCGGGCGTAAATACGCTTTCTATAACCTTTTCAGAGCTGGCCGGCGAATACAAAAAACGGTCTATGTGCTTTCCGTGATAAAAATAGTTTGGTTGTTTGGGCTTATAGGCATATTCAAAGGTATCAATCACAATCAGTTTGATTTTCATCCTTTGGGGAATAATATTTTTTATGTACACGCTGGCCTGCTGCCCGGGGTGGATCCCTTCTCTGGCCTCCGCCAGGCCTGCAAGATTGGGTGTAAGTTCTACAAACGCGCCGTACTCCTCCACAGAACGAATGATTCCGGCAACCGTTTCGCCCGCCTGAAATTGCGCGGCATTTTCCTCCCATGTTCCGAGAAGCTCCTTATGGGAAAGGCTGATCCTGCCGTTTTCCACCATTTTTACAACCGCCTTTATGTCCATACCGACCAAAAAACGTTCACCCGGATGCTCAATGCGCGAAACGCTGATGGTATCAATCGGCATAAGAGATACAACCCCGCAGCCAATATCTGCAAATGCACCAAACGTCTCCAGATGCGTAATACGTGCGTCGATTACATCACCCGGTACAAGATTGCTGATATACTGCTCAATACAACGTTTTTGCGCCTGCGCGCGCGATAAAACGGCCGTAAGGTTACCGCTTTCATCCCGTTCAAAGCCGGTAACAACAAAGCAGACCGGTCTGTTAACCCTTGAAATAACTGCAATATCCCGCACGGTCCCCTCTTTTATCCCAACGGCGCCCTCCTGGCGCGGAATAATCCCCTTCATACAGCCCAGATCCACAATCAGATTATGCGCAGAATCACAGATAACCGCCCTTGCCTCCAGTATTTTTCCTTCACTGCACGCCTCGTTCAAGTGCGCCTGCGATTTTAATGCATGTAAATTGTCGGCCGTGTCAATCAGCCGGCCTTCCGGATAAAATTCTATCATTTTCTTTCCTCCCGTATTCTTTATAGCGGCTAAATTATTATATGAGCGCGGGCCACAGGATTATTCCATCTAAAAGAGCATCTCTTATAAGTCTTCCCTGAAAACTTTTTCTGACCGGCAGGCTTTGTGCAGGAAAAATATGAACAAACTTTGCTTGCATATAGACGGGGAATATACTAAAATAAATAGCAAACGATAAGAATTTGAAAGGAGAACTACCATGCATAAGCCATATATAAAAAAAACAATCTGTACCGCGCTTGCTGCAAGCCTGCTGACGGCAGCGTTGTTTACAGGCTGTTCTTCCGGGCAAGACGTCCCAACAAACAGCGCCGCCCCTTCTTCTGTAACCAGCACGCAAGACGCTCCGCTTGTGGAATTTGAGGATATTGCAGTCGAACGGAATATTTATCACGACACAGAGCACACGGTAGGCTATCAGCTTGAAAAGCCGCAGTCAGGCGAGCAGGTTGCCATTTTGCACACAAGCATGGGCGATATTAGCCTGCGTTTTTTCCCGGAAGCCGCGCCAAAAACAGTTGAAAACTTTATTACGCATGCACAAGAAGGATATTATGACGGCCTGACCTTCCACCGCGTGGTGGAGGATTTTGTGATTCAGGGCGGCGACCCCAACGGCAATGGAACGGGGGGCGAAAGTATTTACGGCACAGCATTTGAGGATGAATTTTCCGACAAGCTGTTTAATATACGCGGGTCTGTCGCAATGGCCAACAGCGGCGCAGACACAAACGGAAGCCAGTTCTTTATCAATACTCCCGCAGCAGATGATTTTCCCGGCTGGGATTATTATGAAAGCACCTGGAAAATGGTTTATCAGCAGCTTTCAAATTATATAGCGTCCGGGGCGTTGCAGACTTTTATGGCTTCTGTAAACTATACCGGCTGCCTTGACACGGACCTTTTAAACGATGAAATTAAAGATCTGTACACTGAAAACGGTGGAAACCCCACTTTGGACGGTGCTTTTAATGCAATTGACAGAGGACACACTGTATTTGCACAGGTATATGACGGTATGGACGTGGTCGACCAGATAAACACAGTAGAGGTAGACACCAACAGCGTGCCGGCAGAAGCAGTTACAATTGAACGTATTGAGATTACCACCTATCAGGGATAAATTATAAAAGAATACCGTTTGGTAACGCTATAAAAGAAAAAACAGAAGGAGGACGCAATGATGGCAGAAACAATTCTTCACCCGACAAAAGACAATTTTGACACAATGCTTCAGGAAAACAAAGTAGTTTTGGTGGATTTTTGGGCAGATTGGTGCGGCCCATGCAAAATGCTTGCCCCTGTAATAGACAGTCTGGCCAAGGAATACAACGGGCGGGCTGCCTTTGCAAAGATTAACGTGGATGAGCAAAGCGACCTTGCCACGCGCTTTGGTATTATGAGCATTCCCACTGTGATCATTTTTAAAAACGGACAGGAAATTGCCAAAGAAATTGGTTTTAAACCCGCCGATTCTTACAGGGGAATTCTGGAAAACGCACTGTAAAAACACATATTTTGTCCTTTTTAAATTCGCCGGTATGCTTTACTGCCATACCGGCGGATTTTTTAATTTTCAATCCCAATTTCAGACTTTACCGCAATGTCTTGCACACAGGTGTAGTTTGCGGTCAGCAGCAGTGCATCTTTGGTCGTCCTTATTGCAGTCTTGCGGTCTTGAATATCTGTATCCAGCAGTTCGAAGGCTTCAAAAAGTGCAAGCTGGGTATAAGCGGACCGCTCCGCTTCTTCTTTGGTAAGCGTCTGCTCCTGCGGGCAGTATTCGTACCAGTTTTCCGTATAGACAGAAAAAGGCAGACCGTTTCCGTTTAGCAGGTAATTGTCCAGGTGGGCTTGCTTTATGTAGTTTTCATTGGGGATAAACAGCATAGTAAGCGGAAAACGTATGTTAAAAATCCTCCCCTCCATGCGCGATACCTGGTTTCCTGTGGGAAGCACCTGCGTACGCTGAAACGGTACTGTAATTTCTTTTTCATACAACGTCTGTGCATATACCTTGGCCTCGCTGTGCTGTAAAGAGGCAATCCCCTGTGTATTTTCCACCACGCCGCTTACAAGCAATTGCCCTTCAATAACGCCGTCGCCTGTTTTCACCGCAGCGGCCCCTTTCGCAATATCCATACGCAGAATCTGGCCGTCTGCAGAAGCTTTAATGTTACACGGCGTGTCTTTCGAGATAAATTCAGGTGGCGTGTAGCTCTCGCTAAGCTCTACATATGCCGTTGATCCGATCAGATTGACTGACATCCAGCCCACCTGGCCGATTTCCAGGGTGGTATCACGCTCCAACCGCTGAATATCCAAACTGCTTTTGAGCACGCCTGTGGTCAGCCCCTGATTTGCAAGCGCCGTACGCACCTGCGCTTCGCTTAAATGGTTCAGGCCCGATATTTCAATATTCCATACAAACATCGACAGAACCTGTACCAAAATGAAAAAGCAGACCGCGCCTGCCGCAAGGCCCGTGCGTTTTTTATTTTTATGGATTATAAACGGCAGCCCCATACGCTTTTTTGCGTGCAGACGCACTCCCGACCGTTTTGCAAGCGGATGCAGCGACCGGTAGTCGGAAAGGCTTGTTTTCGCCCGAAGGCAGCCTTTTTCCCCCACGGGATCCCAAAGTAAAATATCGGCGCGCAGCGTCAGGTTTAAAAACCGCTCCGGAAAAGGGCCTTTTGCTTCAAAAGTAACATACCCCCGAAGCCATCGTAAAATCTTCAGCATTTACACATGGGCTCCTTTAGCTTACAAATTCAACAGACGTAATATAACCTTCCACAATTAAAGAGCTGACTGTAAGGCACTTGATATTCAGCCCTCTTCCGCAAAAAGCAATAATCATAGCGCCTGTATTAATGCGGATAATCTGTGTGTCATATTGCAGGATTCCTTTACAACCCTCAATGAGCGCTTCACGGTTCCCTTTCAGCTCCAGGTAAGGCAGGTCGGCCATCCGCCTTTGCGGCGCAGACAAAATGGATGGCTTTGCAGGGCAACCCTTTTCTTTTCTTTTTGCCATATTAACACCACGCTTTTGCATATTAAATACAGGGCGTTTCATAAACTTTAGCATATATCAGCCGGCAATTTATACAACCCCCACGATTGCCGGCTGTTCTAAATTATGCTTTGGCGGTGGTACTTATGACACAGGGCGCGGCCGACGGGCTACTGTATTGCGCACAGGTTTTAATCCCTTCCCTTTTTCCTTTTATGGTACTGTCCTCCTTTGTTGTAAACAGCGGTATTTCCGCCGCGTTATCGCGTATATTATCGCCTGTTACCGTGCACCTGTTTCGTCTGCCCGGCAGTGCGGGTGTGACGATTCTTTTAAGCATGTTTTGTGGTTATCCCGTAGGGGCACGCGGTGTTCGGAGCCTGCTGGACCAACGGTTGATTACACAGCAGCAGGCCGCCAGAATGCTATATTTTACAGTAGGTGCCGGGCCGGCATTTGTTGTGTTTGCAGTGGGGGCTTCTTTACTGCACAACACCGCCACAGGTGTTATTTTGCTTATTGCCCAGGTGCTCTCACAACTCACTTTAGGCTTTTTTACGCGCTTTCTCTGCAAGGACCGGCCAGATACCTTGAAACAATCCGTTCCAAAATCGAGGCCCATGCCGCTTACAAACGCCCTCGTCACATCGTGCGGCGACAGCACGCTTGGGATATTGCAGCTTTGTGGTATGGTCGTATTGTTTTCCGCTTTATTGGGTATACTGCAAAGTGCAGGCGGCACGTCTCTTTTTGAAAAGCTGCTGACCGTATGCGGGATTCACAGTGCGGCAGCCTCCTCTGTTCTCCCCATTTTGTTGGAGGTAACCGGTGGATGTTTTGCAGCTATTAAAACTGGAGCGCCTGTTGCACTTTTGGCCTTTGCCATTGGATGGGGCGGTATTTGTGTTCATTTTCAAATATATGCAACACTGGGCGCGCTGAAAGTCAACCGCGCTTTATTTACGTTTTTCCGCTTTGCACAGGGAATTTTATGCGCCATATTTACACATCTAATTTTTTTAATTTACACGCCGGTGCAGACACAACCTGTTTTTTCAAACGTCAGCGCGGTGGTGCCTGCCTTCTCTACAACGGTTGCGGGCAGTATTGCGCTGGTTTTACTTTCCTTTTGCTTTCTGTTTTCCTACCAGAAGCAACAAAAGAAAGGGCGGAACATATAATATAGTCGCAACGTTTTCTGATTGCTTTTCATGGTAATTTTCATAAAGGGTAAAGGTGGTTGTCATTATGTGCGGTATTGCAGGATGGCTGGACAGATACGAAGATTTGAGCGAAAAGACCTCTATTATAGAACGCATGTCACAAACGCTTGAAAAAAGAGGGCCGGATGAAAACGGCGTTTTTCTGGACCGGGAGCACGGCGTATGCCTGATCCACCGCAGGTTGATTGTAATTGACCCAAAAGGTGGTATCCAGCCTATGACGATCAAACACGGGCAGGAGAGTTATACACTTGTCTATAACGGCGAACTCTATAATACGGAAGACCTCCGGCGTGAACTGCTTGCACAGGGGTACGCCTTCCGGGGGCATAGCGATACCGAGGTTCTTCTGACCGCATATATCCATTGGGGCGAAAGCTGCGTAGAAAAGCTCAACGGAATATTTGCGTTTGCCGTTTGGGATCAGGCGCAGCATCGGCTGTTTGTTGCAAGAGACCGGATCGGTGTTAAACCTTTGTTTTATTATGCATATAAGGGCGGGCTTCTTTTTGCTTCTGAAATCAAAACACTGCTTGCAAACCCGATTGTAAAACCGCAAATTGACGAGCAGGGGTTAAATGAAATCTTTTTTATCGGACCTGGAAGAAGCGGAGGCTTCGGCGTATTTAAAAACGTTAAAGAACTGCTCCCCGGCGAATGCGCAGTATATAAAAACGGTATTTTGAAAAAGCGGCGTTATTTCACCCTGCAGGCGCGTGAGCATACAGACAACGAAGCCCAAACCATTGAAAAGACAAGGTTTTTACTGACAGACTCTATCCGCAGGCAGCTGATTTCTGATGTTCCGCTTTGTTGCTTTTTATCCGGCGGTTTGGATTCCAGCATTATTTCAAAAACAGCAGCGGATTATTACAGGGAAACGGGAAAAGGCCCACTTCCTACCTATTCTGTAGACTATACAGACAATGAAAAATATTTTACAAAGAGTCTTTTTCAGCCAAATGCAGACAACGTATATATCCGCATGATGTGCGAGCACATTGGCTCGCAACATCGGGAGGTTATTTTAGACAACCAAAAACTGTTTGAAGCCCTTTTGCCCGCAGTGGAGGCAAGAGACCTGCCCGCTATGGTGGATGTAGACTCTTCCCTGCTGCTGTTTTGCAAGGCTGTTAAGGAAAACTTTACGGTTGCCCTTTCCGGCGAATGCGCCGATGAACTGTTTGGCGGTTACCCATGGTACCATAACAGGGAGATTCTGTTTGAAGAATGCTTCCCATGGTCGCGCAGCCTTGATATCCGCAGAAGCATCTTAAAGCCGGGCCTTTTAAAAACGGGCGAGGCATACGTGCACGACCGCTATATGGATACGGTCCAACAGACCGACAAGCTCCCTGGAGATTCGCCCCTGGAAGCGCGTATGAAAGAAATGTTTATGCTGAATTTCCACTGGTTTATGCAGGGGCTTCTCGACAGAAAAGATCGGATGTCCATGTACAGCGGACTGGAGGTAAGAGTACCGTTTTGCGATTACAGAATTGTAGAATACGCTTATAATATGCCGTGGAGTTTAAAAGCTTTGCATGGAAGAGAAAAAGGCATCCTTCGTACCGCCATGAGCGATTTACTGCCCTATGACATTGTCTGGCGTAAAAAGAGCCCCTATCCCAAAACACATAACCCGCTTTATATGCAGCTTGTATCGGAAGGCGCTAAAAAAGTGCTGCGGGACAAAAAATCGGTTTTAAACCAGTTTTTGAACGAAAAAGGCGTGTTGGAAATTATAGAACATCCCGAAGAGATCAGTTCTCCCTGGTATGGGCAGCTTATGCGCGCACCGCAAATTTTGGCGTACATCATTGAGCTTGACCACTGGTTTAAAACGTACCATGTAGAAATTATTGGCGTATAATCAGCGCACCGTCCGACGCGCAAGGTGCGCAAGGCACCCGGAAAAGGGATAAAGCAGAATCGTACACAGCAAATTGAACGCGGTATGTATCATGGCAATGCCTGCCGGGGACGCCGCTTTTTCCAAAAAGGAAAAAGAAAAAGCCGCATCCAGTCCGTAAAATACCGCCAGTAAGAACAGAGCACCCGTCAAATTGAAATATAAGTGTATAAAGGCCGTACGTCTGGCATTTTTTCCCGTTCCTATACATGCCAGCAGCGCTGTGACGCAGGTTCCTATATTTTGTCCCAGTACAATGGGGATTGCGCTTGCAATTGTGACAGACCCGGTCAGCGACAAAGCCTGCAAAATGCCAACAGAAGCCGAGGAGCTCTGCAACAGGGCCGTTACGACTGTCCCTGCAAAGAGTCCGTAAAAGGGGTTGGAAAAATACAGCAAAAACTGTGCCGTTTGTGGAAACACCTGAAGCGGGGACAGCGCGTCGCTCATAAAATGCATACCCAGTATCAGCATGCCAAACCCGCAAAACGCAGCGGCAATTTCCAGCTTCTTTTTTATACAAAAAGCAGCGGCAAACAGCAACGACGCCCCCGCCAGCGTCACCAGGTTAAGCCAGGCAGACAACGGCGTTCCCGCAAACCCTGCAATACCTATCAGCCATGCTGTTGCCGTTGTACCTATGTTGGCGCCCATAATAACCCCAATGGTTTCATACAACGTAAGGATCCCCGCATTGACAAGTCCCACCAGCATAACCGTTACGGCGGAAGACGATTGCATAAGCGCAGTCATACATATACCCGAAAGTACGCCGCGGATTTTGCTTTTTGTTAAGGCAGACAGCTTTTTCTGCAGCGTGCCGTCCGACAACGCTGAAAGAGATTTTGTCATTTGGTGCATACCAAACAGGAACAAAGCCAGGCCGGCCGTAAAATATAGCGCATAAAAAATGGGCATGCCGCTTCCTCCTTTCGCTGTTGCATGCGTTCTTTTTTATTTGTATGATAAAAAAACATAGACAAGAACAAAAAGCAGCCAGTTTCTTTTTACGAAACTGGCTGTTGCATTTTGCAATTTACCTGTAGAATACAGGCGTAAAAATTTTTGCCGCCCCGGTGCTCCATTTGTTCCTCAAGACGCGCTTTCAAACTGAGAATTATACAACCCGGCGTAAAAACCGCCTGCCTTGAGCAGTTGCTCGTGTTTTCCCTGCTCAATGATATCGCCGTCTTTCATGACCAGGATCAGATCTGCGTCCTTAATTGTGGAAAGGCGGTGCGCAATCACAAAGCTGGTTCTTCCCTGCATCAGATGATCCATGGCCTTTTGGATTTGCAACTCCGTTCGTGTATCGACCGAGCTGGTTGCCTCGTCAAGAATCAAAATTTTAGGATCTGCCAAAATGGTCCTTGCAATGGTCAAAAGCTGTTTTTGCCCCTGCGAAACGTTTGTTGCTTCTTCATTGAGTACCATGTTGTAGCCGTCTGGAAGCGTCTGGACAAAATTGTGAACATGCGCAGCCTTAGCCGCTGCAATTACCTCTTCATCCGTCGCGTTCAGCTTACCGTAACGGATGTTTTCCATTATGGTTCCGGAAAACAGCCATGTGTCCTGCAGCACCATGCCGAAAAGCTCGCGCAGCTCGCTGCGGTCAAAGCTTTTAACATTGTAGCCGTCCACAAGAATAGCGCCGGAACTGACGTCGTAAAAACGCAGCAACAGCTTTACCATTGTCGTCTTCCCGGCGCCTGTAGGCCCTACAATGGCAATCTTCTGCCCCTGCTTAACTTTTGCCGAAAAATCGTTGACAATAATTTTGTCAGGGTTGTAACCAAAATGCACATTTTTAAATTCAACGTTCCCAATAATATCCTCAACTGTAACGTTCCGCTGTACCGTGTGTTGCATACCCGTGCCATCAACGGTTGTTTCTGTAAGCATGGCATGCGCTTGGGCGGTTTGCTCCTCTTCCTCCTCTTCCAGAAACGCAAAAACTCTTTCAGCAGCGGCCGCCATGGACTGAAACATATTGGAAACCTGCGCCACCTGCATAATAGGCTGTGTAAAGCTTCTTACATACTGGATAAAGGACTGAATATCGCCCACCATGATTGTACCGTTTATTACAAAATACCCGCCGAGCACTGCAATGGCAACATAACCCAGATTGCCTACAAACTGCATAACCGGCTGCATAAGGCCGGACAAAAACTGCGATTTCCAGGCGGATTTATAAAGCACCTGATTGTTTTTTTCAAATTCGTCTATGGTTTTTTCTTCATTATTAAATGCCTGCACAATATTTACGCCGCCAAAAGTTTCTTCTACCTGACCGTTGACATGCCCCAGGTATTCCTGCTGATTTCTAAAATGTTTCTGTGATTTTTTTACGATGACAGAAATAATGGACATGGACAGCGGTAAAATCAAAAGCGCAACAATCGTCATGATCCAGTTGATAGAAAACATCATGATCAATATTCCAATAATAGTTGTTACCGAAGTAATCATCTGCGTTGCGCTCTGGTTCAGGTTCATGGAAAGTGTGTCAACATCGTTTGTAATAACAGACAATACCTCGCCCGTCTGCCTGCTGTCAAAAAAATTCATGGGAAGGCGGTTAATTTTTTCTGCTATTTCTTTGCGCATCCGGTACGTAATCTTTTGGGTAATCCCTGTCATAAGTAAACCCTGTATAAACATAAACAGCGCGCTGACTACATACAGGCCAAGCAGAAAAAGCAAAATTTCCGCAATTTTTCCAAAGTTTATGCCTTCTCCACCGGAAATCATGCTGATCAGCCCATTATAAAGCTCTGTCGTTGCGTTTCCTAAAATTTTGGGGCCGACAATTGTAAACACGGTGCCCGCAATGGCAAAAAGCAGTACAAACACCAGTGCAATTTTATATCTACCCATATAAACAAGCAGCTTTTTCCCCGTTTTCTTTAAATCTTTTGCTTTTTCGCCGGCACCTGCCTGCCCATATCCGCCTGGACCGTGCATGTGCCGCGGCCTGTTACTGCTCATTGCTTAATTCCTCCTTTGACAATTGGGATTCGGCTATCTGTCGGTACACCTCGCAGGAGTCCATAAGGCTCTGATGCGTACCTATACCGGCTATTTCTCCATCGTCAAGCACAATAATCTGATCTGCATGTAAAACTGTACTGATACGCTGTGCGACAATTAAAATGGTACTGTCCTTTGTTTCATGGCGCAGAGCTTTGCGTAATGCGGCATCTGTTTTATAATCAAGGGCAGAAAAGCTGTCGTCAAATATATAGATTTGAGGATCTTTGGCAACTGCCCTTGCAATGGAAAGCCTCTGGCGCTGTCCGCCTGAAACATTTGTCCCGCCCTGGGCGATCTCTGATTCGTAACCGTTTGGTTTTTCACGGATAAAGTCTACAGACTGCGCCACCTGCGCCGCTTTTTCTACACGCCTGCGGTCTTCTTTTTCGAGGCCGTAGGCAATATTGCTTTCTATCGTTCCGGAAAACAGCACGCCTTTTTGCGGAACATATCCTATATCCTGCCGCAGGTCGTGCTTTTTCACCTTGCGTATATCCGTTCCGTTTACCAAAATTCTTCCCTCTGTCACGTCAAAAAAGCGCGGGATCAGATTTACAAGGGTGGATTTTCCACTTCCTGTACTGCCTATAAACGCTGTAGTCTGCCCAGGCCTTGCTGTAAAGCTAATATTTTTTAAGACGTCTTCCTGCGCACCGGGATAATGGAAACAGACGTTCTCAAACTCTACAAAACCGCTTTTTTCTTTCTTGAAGGGTTCTGACTGCCGCGGATCACAGATAGTTTCTTCTGTTTGCAAGACCTCCGCCACGCGTGATGCGGAAACCAGAGCTCTGGGCAGCATGACGCTCATCATGGAAAGCATTAAAAACGCCATAATGATCTGCATGGTATACTGGATAAAGGCCATCAGATTCCCTACCTGCATGGAACCGCCGTCAATAGCCTGCGCCCCAACCCAAACAATTAAAATACTTACGCCGTTCATAATAAACATCATAACCGGCATCATAAATGTCATAACACGGTTGACAAACAAATTGGTTTTGGTAAGCGCCACATTTGCCTGATCAAAGCGTTCTTCTTCGTGGCGTTCCCTGCTGAATGCACGGATTACAGGCAGCCCCGTGAGAATTTCCCTTGCCACCAGGTTGACTCTGTCGACCAGTTTTTGCAATTTCTTAAAGCGGGGCATTGCAACAAAATAAAGCACCAATACCAAGGCCAAAATCAGGCCGATGGCTACCCCAATCACCCATGCCATATCGTCGCCTGTCTCAAAGACTTTTACCAGCGCCCCAATCCCGAGAATCGGCGCGTAAATTACAATGCGAAGCAGCATGACAACAAGCATTTGGATCTGTTGTATGTCGTTTGTACATCTGGTAATAAGCGAAGCGGTGGAAAAGCGGTTAAACTCTCTGCTGGAAAAATATACAACCTTCTGGAATACAGCGCTTCTTAAGTCACGGCCAAACTGCGCCGCTACTCTGGAAGCCAAAAGCGTTACAAGCGCCGCCGCCACTGCTATGGTCAAGGCATACAGCAACATCCACATACCGGATTGCCAAATATAATCTGCCTGCATGCGGTCCACGTCTATCCCAACAGCGAGGTATTCATCGCGCACAAAGCCGACTGCCATCTGCCGGACAATACTTGGGTCAATTTCCTCAAACTGTTCCATTTGCTCTTTAAAAGGCGCAATGGCCAGCTGCCGCTGCGCTTGTGGCAGCTGGTCAAGGAGTGCAGGCAGCGATGCGCTTTGCCCTGTGTCGTCCGGCGTTTTCTGTTGGAGCGACTGGAGAACCTGCCTGATTTGCGGGTCGTCGCTTTCCAGAAAAGATAAAGCAAGCATAGGAACCCCGAAAATATCGTTCAGCGTTTCCACCGTGTATGCGTCCGTACTTTCATGGAGTATATAAACCTGCAAATTTTCCTTTTTATCACTGTCATGCAGTGTATAATTTGCAAGCACAGTATCCCTTTCATTTGGATCCATAAAATAAAAAAGCCGCTCCATCTGACTTTTTCGGATCTCCAGCGGGGCAATTTGCTCTACTCCTCCCTGTTGAATTCCCACATTCACAATATCAGATATTTTTTCAGGAAGAGAAAGATCACAAAAGGCCTGAACAACAAGCAAAATTACTATAGCTAAAATGGAAAAAATCGATTTTTTCAGATATTTTATAAGTTTGCGCATAAATACAGATTCTCCTTTTTATCTCCGGATATTGAAGCGGCACTTAAAATGCGGCATATCAGCTTTTACTTTCTTCCCAGTTCATAGATTCAAGGATACCATGAAACTTTCTAAGCAGTTCTACAAATTTTCGGGCGTCGTCCTCCCCCATTTTTTCCATAATTTTGCGTGTCGCTTCCCGCAAACGCAACTGCTCTTTTTTAAAAATTTTTTTGCCTTCTTCCGTAATATGCACAAATGCGCTGCGCCGGTCTGTCTTTAACTGAAGCCGTTTGACAATACCTTTGTCTTCCAAATGGTTTAATATCTGTGAAGCCGCCGGCTTTGAAATTTTCAGATAGGCACATATATCGCTCGTTTTTACGGCCTCTGTCTGCGGTGTGCTTTCAGACAAAAAGCATATTGCACTAAGCACTGCCATTTCACTGTAGCGCAATTTGCAAAGGCAGGGAAAAAATTTTCTTTCCTTCCGAACAGCCAAAAGTGTATTCATAAAATCATCTGTCATATTTCCTTCCATACACCCACCCCTTTAAAAATATTAAGCAAGTTAACGTTTTATACGCTTAATTATATTATTCTTTTATTTTTTATATGTCAATGGGGGCGGATTCTATAAATGA
Source organism: uncultured Oscillospiraceae bacterium (assembly GCA_900541975.1). Taxonomy (GTDB): domain Bacteria; phylum Bacillota; class Clostridia; order Oscillospirales; family Acutalibacteraceae; genus Scatavimonas; species Scatavimonas merdigallinarum. Next base: position 17,699 of record UQLR01000004.1, read on the forward strand.
AGCAGATCGGAAGGTTTTCCGTATTATAAAAAAATTTTTATAAAAAACACTAACTTTTGCCATTTATGCCAACATAACTTTCCTGTTTTTTAAACAGAAACGCGGATGTTTTTCACACCCGCGTTCTTTTATATAAAAAAGCTATTTAACGGAACATATCTTCAAAAGCATCAACGCCCCTTTGTGTTTGCGCCGCTGCAAACTCAGCAGCCTGCTGTTCGGTCATATCTGTGTTGTTGTTGATTGCTCCCAACAAAATAAACGCCAGATAATCGCCCCTGCGAACAACTCTGGAGGCACGGATTTTTGCACTATTGGCCGGATATACAATTGCGTCTTCTATTTGCTTTTGCTGCGCCTTGTTTAATTGCGCTTCTACTTCCTGACCACATCCCTGCTTGGCTTTAATCACCAGCAGACAGTCCGGATGCGTGCTCGCACCTGAAATCTGCGCCTTGTATTTGTCTATTTGCGCAAAATTTAAAGCAAATTCTTCCTGCAGCGCCTGTGTGTCCATATCTGTATCGGGCAAGTAGTCGCCGCCGTATGCTTTTTGAATCTTATCGAATATCCTTTCTACGGCAAGCTCCGTTTGTTCGCCGCTGTAGGCGTTATCGCCTTCTGCGCCGCAACCTCCAAAAAATATACAAATAGTAATAACAAATACAAACAGTATATATAAGCTTCTTTGGGGATTTTTCATGCTTTCCCTCCCATACCTTGTCTGTTTTTCTTTTCTGTGTTATTATAACCTTCCAGGCTCTGTAAAATGCAACTTTCTCTGTTTTAAGCTGCACTTTGCAACAGCAATTTTTAGAAAGGACCCAACGCATATGTATAGAAAAAAAATTTTTTATATAGGAATTTGCTTTTTTTTAACGCTTGTGCTTTCAAGCTGCAGTTTACCGTCTGCAGATGAGGGTAGTCATACAGAAAACGAAAAAATCAGCATTGTTGCTACCATCTTTCCACAATACGACTTTGCGCGCAACGTTGCCGGCAGCCTTGCAAAGCTTACTCTGCTGCTTCCCCCCGGTGGAGAAAGTCACAGCTATGAACCTTCCCCGAAGGATATGATTCAAATACAGGAGAGCGACCTGTTCATTTATGTAGGCGGCGAATCTGATCAATGGATTGAAGATATTCTGCAAACGCTCGACACCAGCAAAATTACAACGCTTAAGCTGATGGATTGCGTAGATACCGTGTACGAAGAGGTTCCGAAAGGCTTGGACGCGCATGAGGAAAAACACGTCCATGGCAGTTATGCATATGATGAGCATGTGTGGACGTCCCCCAAAAATGCACAAAAGATTACACAGGCCATCTGTGATACGCTTTGCACACTTGACCCGGAAAACACGCAAACCTATACGCAAAACTGCGCGTCATACCTTGCAAAGCTTCAAACACTGGACCAGAGCTTTGAACAGACCGTGGCAGCGGGAAAGCGCAATGTTATGGTTTTTGGCGACCGCTTTCCATTCCGATATTTTTCCGACGCCTACGGGCTGGCGTATTTTGCTGCATTTCCAGGTTGTAGTTCCGAAACAGAGCCGAGCGCCGCAACGCTTGCTTTTTTAACGAAAAAAATTGAAGAAGAAAACATTCCGGTTGTTTTTTATATAGAGATGTCCAGTCAAAAGGTAGCAGACGCCCTGTGTGAAGACACGGGTGCCAAAAAGCTTTTATTCCATTCCTGCCACAACCTGACAAATGAGGAATTTGAGCGCGGAGAAAATTATCTTTCTTTGATGGAGGACAATTTGGAAAATCTGAAAACCGCCCTAAATTAAGCGTGCGAAGACAGAAGCGCAATAAACCGGCCGGCAGTGAAGTACATCACCTGCCGGCCGGTTTATTGCGCTTATTTTGCCAGAACTTCACTTTACAAATCTGTGTTTTCCGTAAAGCAGTCGGCAATATGGTTAAATCGTTTTACAGTCTACCTTTATATTTTCAGGAAGCTCACTTTCATCGGCAGAGATCAAAAGCGTAATTTTGGTTTCTGCGTTTTCCGCCAGCATGCTCAGCTTTTTTGTAAATTCATCGAGCGCTGCAAAATCCTTTCCGCAAATTTTAAAAGTGGAATCCACCAAAATATCTGTAACGTCATAATTGCCCGCACAAATACCGCTGATAAACCCATACAGCATGTCATACCCTACGATTGCATACTGGTCGGTATCAATCAGCCTTGCCTTGTGCGTTACGTCATACGTAAGCTTAGCGCCTTTTTCAATGACAACCACATTGCCAGAAGAAGTCGCAACCGCCTCGTTTGCCAGCGAAATCAGCTTTTTTGTTTTCCCAGACCCTTTTTTCCCCACAAGTAAAGATACCATTTGAAACGCCTCCTAGTATATTTTTCCGCTGCTGCGGTTAAATCCTTTACAATTACAGTCTTGCCTCTAAAGCGGCCTTTTCTTCTTCATAGCCCGGCTTTCCAAGCAACGCAAACATATTTTTCTTATAGCTTTCTACTCCCGGCTGGTCAAAAGGATTGACCCCCAGCAGATAGCCGCTGATTGCGCAGGCCTTTTCAAAGAAATAAATGAGATATCCAAGCTCGCGCTCGTTCATTTCTTCCACATGCAATACGATATTGGGAACGCCGCCGTCGCTGTGTGCCAAAACAGTTCCCTCAAACGCCTTACGGTTTACAAAATCCATGGATTTTCCTGCAAGGAAATTTAAGCCGTCGACATTTTCCTCGTCTGCTTTCAGGAGAATTTCTTTTTTAGGCCTGTTAAATAAAACAACGGTTTCGAATAAATCTCTTCTTCCATCCTGAATATACTGTCCCATAGAATGCAGATCGGTCGAAAAAACGACGGAAGCGGGGAAAAGTCCTTTTTTATCCTTTCCTTCGCTTTCACCAAATAGTTGCTTATACCATTCTGCCATCATGGTAAACGCAGGTTCATAGCTTACAAGAATTTCTGTACTTTTGCCCTTTCTGTAAAGAATATTGCGCAATGCGGCATACTTGTAACAATCGTTTAATGCAAGATCCTCCTGCATAAGCGCGCCCTGCGCTTTTCTGGCGCCTTCCATCAGCGCGTCCAGATCAGCGCCCGCCACAGCTATAGGAAGCAAGCCCACCGCCGTCAGTACAGAATAACGTCCGCCTACGTTGTCTGGCACGACAAAGGTTTCATAACCCTCTTTGTCGGCAAGCTGCTTTAACGTACCCTTTGCCCTGTCGGTTGTACAGAAGATCCTTTCTCTTGCACCGTCTTGTCCATACTTCTTTATAAGCAGTTCACGGAACACACGAAATGCAATTGCAGGCTCCGTTGTTGTTCCAGACTTGGAAATCATATTAATAGACACATCTTTGCCCTCGCACAGCTCCAAAAGCTCTGCCAGCGCAGTGGAACTGATTGAATTCCCCGCATAATAAATTGCAGGCGTGTTCTTTGCCATCGCATTATAGTTGGGCGACTTTAAAAACTCTATTGCCGCTCTGGCGCCCAAGTAAGAGCCGCCTATGCCAATTACCACAAAAATATCGGTATTCTTTTTAATTTTCTCCGCCGCGGCCCTGATGCGCGCAAACTCTTCCTTATCATAGTCCGTCGGAAGTGTAAGCCAGCCAATAAAGTCGTTGCCCAAACCTGTTGCGTTATGCAGCGCCTGGTGCGCCGCGCGCACCTGCGAAGCAATTGCGTCATACTCACAGGCCGATACAAAACCGGACAGGTATTTGTCGCTCAATTTTGTCGCCATATTTCAATTTCCTCCTTGCTACTACAGACCGGGAACATGCATGGCCTGTATACTATGAAAATATTTTACAATATTTCCTGTCCTTTTGCAAGGCAGGTTTGTTCTTTTCTGTTAAAAATTTACGGAAACCGCCCGTTACAGCAAGAAAAAGCTTTTTAACAGCAGGGCAAGAACTGCAGAAAAAGACACGGCTTCTACTTTGTCCTGTGCCGTAATGTCATAAGCAGCCAATTGCTCCCCATCCTGCATATAAGTAATTTTACCGATTTTCTGTCCCTTTTCCACAGGCGCCTGTATCTCCTGTACATATTCTATTTTACTTTCCAGCGATTGTTCGCTGCCTTTTTTTATCAAGAAGCTTCCGCTTAAATCAACCGCCGCCGCCACCTGCTTTTGCATACCGTCTTTAACTGTAACCGCCTGCAGTTCCTCGGTAAGCGAGGGCGTTACCGTAGTAAAGTTTGCAAAGCCATAATCCAAAAGCGTTGCTGCGTCTTTAAAACGGTCCGTACCCGTTTCCGCCCCCAGTACCACGGCGATTAGCGACAGCTTATCTCTGGTCGCTGTGGCCGATATACAGCTGCCCGCCTGCCCGGTAGTACCTGTTTTCAATCCAGTAATGCCACTATAAGTCTTTAAAAGCTTGTTTGTATTGACAATCTGTGTTGCGCCGTCGCGCAGATAATCCATCCAGATGGACGTATACCCGAAAATCTCTTCATGCCGGATCAGCTGCCGCGACATCAAGGCTACGTCGTATGCAGAAGTAACATGCCCGTCTTCGTCCAGGCCGTTGCAGTTTTTAAACGTTGTTTCGTTCATTCCAAGCTCTTTTGCACGCTTGTTCATTTCTTCCACAAACGCGTCTTCCGTTCCACTGACATGCTCTGCCAAAGCTACGGCTGCATCGTTTGCACTGGCTACGGCCGTGGCTTTGATCATTTCGTCTACCGTCATCGTTTCGCCTTCCTCCAGCCAAATGTCTGAACCGCCCATAGAAGCAGCATGCGCGCTGGCCGTAACAACATCTGTCATGGCAATCTTCCCCGCGTCTATGGCTTCAAATACAAGCAGCAGCGTCATAACTTTTGTAATGGAAGCACAGGCGCGTACTTCATGGCAATTTTTGTCAAAAAGAACCTTTCCCGTTTGCGGTTCCATTAAAACCGCAGACGGAGCCGTAATCTCGTCCGCCGCCAGCGCCTGCGTATGGACAGATAAACAAAATACGAGCGAAAAAGAAACGACCCCGCACAGAAGCTTTTTGCAAATTTTCATTTTTTTCATGGATTGCACCTCCCACATGATAGTAATGTGTATGTCCGGTGCAAACCGTATATGCGCTGCTCCAAAAGGAAAAACAGGGTGTACTTTTTGTTACAGTCCACTAAGGCAGTTTTTCAAAGCTGCCAAATACGGCATTGGCAAAAGCAGCGCAGAGACTGCGACTTAAGAGGTCAGAGCTTATGCGTTGTTGTATATCATACCAAGAAAATTGCAGTTTTCCACTTCTCTCCATATATTAATAAAGGTATTCCGATGGCAAATCACCCTACGCCTTATCATAGATCTGTGCGTATGTAAGGATACGACCTTTGTTTGCTGCCGGTAAACAAAGCATCTCGTATTCCTTTGTAATTAATTCGACCTCATGACCGGTGCTGACAACCTTACAAATGATGATCCGACCGATATTCCCGCATCCTTCAAATGGAATTGTTTTACTTCGGCCATTTATTATTTTAACTCTGTGCGGCAAATGATTGCATATGAGCCAATTTCTAAAACTGTCCCAATTACAAGCAGTGTTATAATGGAAAAAATAAAATTTGTTGTTCCATCGCACATAAATCCCATTGCTTTGATCATGAACTCTGCGACACTGTGTACAATTTCCTCCGAAAGAACAAATCTAAATAATGCAATGACAAGAAGGATCATGCCGCTAAGCCCAATACCTATAAAAAGAAAGACCCTTTTCCCGACCTTATTGATCACCAGCACGGCCAAGTAAAATAAACTGCAAAACATTAAATATAAAACCGTAAGCCATAACCAATTTGCAAAAAGATTGCCGTACCCGTAAAGGCTACCAAAAAGTGTAAAGTAATTATGATAAAAATAATGAATGGTATTACCAATTATAGTATCAATAAGCGCCATTGTTCCGGTTATAAACACAAACATACAAATGGTAGAAAAAAAGATATATTTACGAGTATATCCATTTTGAATCAGAGCTTTGAAATCTTCTTTGTAGCCCAATACTCCCATAACACTTACAAAAACAACCGTGCTGACTTCTAAAACATTTGAACCGGTTTCATTCCCGCCCGTGCAAATTGCAACAATCGCAAAGATAAGTGCAACAATTACATACTGAATCAGATAAAAAATCCCTATTGCCTTTATTTTAGTCGAACACTCATATAAAACAGCGGATTTCAATTTATTCATTTTCGTTGCCACCCTTCTGTGTTATCTTGACAAACAGCTTTTGTAAATTCATTGCAGAAATTTGCAGATTACTTCCTTGAGGCAAAGCGGTTTTTTCACCTAATACATAAGCAATCTTCAGACTGCCCAGCTCGTCATAACCAATCACATTTCTGCCTTCGCAATAGGTATCCACCTCTTGTGCCAAGCCGGAAACGCTATATCCTGTCTCCAGCAGTTCTTCAACGCTTTTTTGAAGAAGAATTTTTCCTTTATCTATTAAAACGACTTCCTCAATGATATTGGAAACTTCTTCAATTAAGTGTGTCGCAATAATAAGTGTTCGTTCATTGTTTTCAAACTCCTTCAAAAGCAGGCTGTAAAACAATTCTCTGTGGTTTGCGTCAAGCCCCAATACCGGCTCGTCAAAAACCACATAGGGAACATTTAGTGATAACGCAATGATCAGCTTAAAAATAGATTGATACCCCTTCGACAGCGCTTTAAATCTTTTATTGATATCAAGACTGAATTTTCGGGAAAGGGCTACCGCTTTATTCATATCAAAATTGTCATAAAATCGATTCGTCCATTTAAAATGTTCCTTAGCCTTCAAATCTCTGTCATATAAATCAGCTTCACTCATACAAAAAATTTTTTCGTGAACGCCCATATTTTCCTTAGCCGGAATACCGTCAATCAGTATTTCGCCTTGATCTGCGAAAATACGGTTTGCAATAATATTGATAAGGGTTGATTTTCCTGCGCCGTTTCTGCCTAAAAATCCGTAAACCTTTCCAAATTCAAAGGAAAAGGAAACATCGTCAAGCGCTGTAACATCTTTATATTTTTTTGTTATATTCTTAATTTGAATGGCGTTCATTGTCATAACCCCTTTCTATCAGAGAAATTATATCCTGTTTAGACATTTGCAATTTCATCGCTTCACTTATCAAAGTTGCGACATACTGTTCATAAAATCGGCTTTGTCTTTTTTGCCGTATTGTTTCAACAGCCCCTTCTTTTACAAACATTCCAAGCCCTCTTTTCTTATAAATGATTTCTTCATCCACCAGCATATTCATGCCTTTTAAAACGGTATGAGGATTGATATTTAACAGAGCAGATATTTCATTTGTCGATGGGATTTTTGTTTCTTCAGGAAACACCCCCGTAAAAATCGAATCCTCAAGCTGTTCTGCAATCTGAATGAATATTGGCTTTTCTATGTTTGGGTTCACATTCAATCACAGCACCTCCCGCGCTTGTTTATTAGTTTGTTAGTCATGTAACTAACTATATTACGAACAAAGTATAGCCAATACTCCCGGGTTTGTCAATATCTTTTTACAAAAATTTTTTGTATATAGCAAGCTGCCTGTACTTCCGCTTGCGTTGATTGGCATTCCAACAAAAGATAAACGCAAAGCGCTTATAAAAAAATTAAAGAAAATCCGCAGGAATACAGGCTTTCATCCTGCAAAAGAAAGTGGTGCAGCCCCTTTATCGGGGTTGCACCACTTTTCTGCCAAAAGCATCCTTGCTGGGCCATGTTTGCCGCCTTCTTTATCTGTTTATATGATCTTTTGAAGCAAGCAAACCGCATGTGCGGCAATGCCCTCTCCGTTTCCGGTAAAACCCAACTGCTCTTCCGTTGTCGCCTTTACGCTGACATCCTCGCACGCAACACTACAGGCAGACGCAAGATTTTTGCGCATCTGTTCTATAAATGGCTTTAACTTCGGCGCCTGTGCGACAATCGTGCTGTCAATATTGCCAATTCTGTAGCCGTTTTCAGAAAGAAGCTGCGCTACGCACCGCAGGAGCGCCAGGCTGTCTGCGCCGCTGTACAGAGGATTCGTATCGGGAAAAAGAGCGCCAATATCTCCCAGCGCCGCCGCACCGAGCAGGCTGTCCATAACGGCGTGCGTCAATACGTCTGCATCGGAATGCCCCAAGAGCCCCTGTTCATACGGTATGAAAACGCCCCCAAGAACCAGCTTTCTCCCGTTTACCAGCCTGTGTACGTCATACCCGTGCCCGATCCGCATGTTTTTCCCCTTCTTTCTCTTTATTTCTTTTGAAAAGCAAACTTTCCGCTATTGCTATATCTTCCGGCGTTGTCAGCTTTAAATTTTCATATGTACCCGGCGTTACAAATACGCGTGCTCCAAGCGCTTCCACCAGCTTACAATCATCCGTATAATCCCGCCCGCTTTTTTGTGCAGTCAAAAGAGCCTGCATATATAGCTCTTTTGCAAAAACCTGCGGCGTCTGGATTGCAACCAGACTGTTGCGGTCCGGCGTTTCCTGTATAAAAGCACCGGCTACAACCTTAATTGTATCTTTTACCGGCACGCCGGGCGCGCTCGCCCCGTATCTGTATGCGTTTTCCACCGTTTGATCAATCAGCTCCGGTGTAATCAGGGGCCGGGCTCCGTCGTGTATTGCAACATGTGTTATAGCTTTGTCGAGCTGTTCAACGCCATTTTGCACCGACTGCTGTCTGGTTGCGCCGCCGCTGATTAAGGCGCATATTTTGTCCAAGCAATACTTTTCCCGCAGGCTGTCAAGGCGCCGCATATCTGCAGCGCGGCAGACAACATACACCCGGCTTACAGACTGCGCGTTTTCAAACGCTATAAGCGTATGGACGACCGCCTCCTTCCCGGCAAGCGGTACAAACAGTTTTGGTATGCCGCCCATCCGCGCAGAAGCGCCTGCCGCAACAATCACCGCCGCCGTTTGGTTTTGCATTTCTTCACCCCCTATGCAAAAAGCGAACTCTTTGCAATTGTATACATTTGCATACCGATTTCAGCCGCCAGCTTATCATCGACATTAGACAAAACCACCACGCGGATGCCTTCCAGATAACTGATCATATCAATAGAATAAAATGCCATTGTATTTCCTTCATGGTAGCACTTGTCTTCATCCAAAAACCACCCATATCCATAACCAAACCCATTATCGGTAAGCATTTTGTGTACCGTAGCCTTGCTGACGATTTTCCCATTTATAAAAGCATCCTGCCATTGAAACAAATCCTGCACGGTGGATACCATTTCCCCCGCCGCTCCAAAATAGGAGGTATCAGCCCGAAGTGCTTCTTCGCCGTCCTTATAATACCCTTTTGCCGTTGCATTTTTTAGATCAAAGCTTGTATTCTGCATTTTTAAAGGTTCAAGAATATTCTGGCGGATAAATTGGCTGTATGGCATGCCGGAAACCTGTTCTATAATATCCCCCAGCAGATAATAATTGGAGTTGGAATACGCATATTGCGTACCCGGTTCAAAATCCAGCGCACGGTTGTTTAGTATCGTAAGGAGTTCTTCTACAGTAAAGGTATCTTCTGCAGACAGTTCTCCCTGTTCAAACAAATACAAAACATCATTGAGATAGTCCGGTATACCCGACGTCATATTCAGAAGATTTTCAACCGTTACACGGTCTGCATACAGATATTCCGGAAAATATTTTTCTACGGTATCTGTAACAGCCAGCTTTCCCTGTTCATACAAAAGCATAATTGCCGTCGCTGTAAACTGTTTGGTTACAGAACCAATTTCGTATTTTGTATGTATCTGGTTTTGATCGCCCGTTTCTTTATTTGCAAGACCGCTTACCGACGTATACAAAACGGCGTCGTCCACCCCGACCAGAACCGTTCCACTGAAATCCTGTTCGCTGATATAATCGTCTGCCAGCTCTTTAATACGCGCTTTTCTTTCTTTTGTTACAATATCTTCCGGCCTTGTTTCCAAAATCTCCGCGCTTTGCGGGCTTGTCCCCGCTTTTGGCTCTGACGAAGGCGCAACCGAACAGGAAGCTGATGACAATATAAGTGTTGTACAGACCGCCAGCACAGTAAATTTTCCTATTGATTTTTTCACAACCAGCACCTCTTTTTCCGCGGGGACACTGCGTTATCTACGGTAATCCAGCTCCATTTCTTTATAAAGCGCACGCATTTGCTCTGTGCTTTCCCCGCTTATGTCATTGATATATTTCAATGATCTATAGTCTAACCGCCTGTGAATAAATAAAGTGTCAAACCATGTAGCCCACCAGGGCAAATACATAAAGGGCGTAAGCACAGGCGCTTTTTCCAGTACGGGAAATTTCCCCTTAAGCATGGTATAGGTTGGAAACAGCCGGCGCAACACATAACCCACTTTAGACGGCGGCTTTTCTTCCTTTGTTTCTCTTGCCGTTTTTGCAAAGTACGCATTGCGCCGCCTGCCAAAACTGCCGTTTTGAATGATATACAATGAAAAATAATCTTTTGCAAGACCTGCTCCCTCCGGTGAAAACCAGTCATGCGCAAGCATTGTAAGGCGCTGCGCAAAGGTTTGAAAATGCAGCCTCTTTAGCGACACCTCCAATTCTTCGCCGTGCGGTATGCCCTGCATTTTGTCAAGCATATAAAAATCAAGAATCATGCGGGGTGTAATCCCGGTTCCATAAAAATGCTTGGCCGTATGGTCAAGCAAGTGCAGGTAAAAATCCTTCGGTGCCATAGCGCAGCTGTATTTCCTTCCATGTGTCCGAGTAAGCCTTTGTGGGATTTCTACGTTAAAAAAGGATGCGGCTCTGTTTTCATCAATCACCAGCTTTTTATGTATCTCCACCGCCATGTGCGGCGGCTTTTCATATTCGTCGTGAATTCCTGTTCTGGAAACAAGCGTGTAGCCGCACTGCACCAGAAAATCTCTAAGCTTTTTCACGCCGGAGGTATCTGTCCACAAATCGATATCCCCCATAAACCGCATATAAGGCTGCGGATAAAAGCGCTTTAACACACAACCTTTAAGCGGAAGATTTAAAACGGCTTTCTGTTCACAAAAATCAAGTATTTTTTGCAGTTCGAACTGCTGGGTCAAATCTTTTGCGACATATAGTTGATAATCCCGTAAAAAAGCGTTTAAAACAGGCTGTGGAAGCTGTAGGTTTTCCTTTAAAAGAGGATACAACATGGCAGAAAAACAGTTTTGCCGCGCGACCTTATATAATATATTCCAATTGATTTCCTGTGGCGGCGGCTGTATTTTTGCTTCGTTTACAACACTCCCGACAAGAGACAGCATATATTTGTAATGCAAAAACAGGTTCGTTTTCTCCGTTTTCTCCACTTGTTTTCCCCCTTATGGGCTTATATTTAGAAAGTTAAATATAGTGGGCAATCTGAAGCTCACAGATGATATCGCGCAGACTTTCAATTTCCTTTTGCTCTTGATCCAGATTTTTGACAAATGCAGCCGAGCGAAAGGCCCGCTTCCCTTTTAAAGCGCGTTTAAGATACGTACACCATACGCCGGGAAGAAAAAAAGGATACAAAAACGGTGCTTTTTGAAGCGCAGCATACTCCTTGCATAAAGCCATCCGCGGAGGAAAGAGCTTTTTGAGGATATAGCCGCTTTTTGATACCTTCTTCCCGCTATACAGCACAACGGCCGCTTTTGTAAGAACAATATTTTTCACTGTGCCCATTTTCCCGTTTTGGGCAATATACCGAGACAGTGCACTTTCTTCCAGGCCTTTGCCGTCTGGTGAAAACCAATCGCAGGCAAGCGTGTGCATCTTATTCTCAAAAGCCGCCAATCCGGTTTGTGCAAGCGCAAGGGCAAGCGGTTTTTCATCCTTCTGTGAAAGAAGCATATGCCGGCAAATATAAAAATCAAGCAGCATGCGCGGCGCTATGCCTCCATAAAAAAAGTGATGTGCGCAATGGGCCAACATATATACATAAAAATCCACTGCGCACATGTCGTATGTATACTTTTTTCCGCTGCGCACAACGGCGCGGTCCCAAACGATTTCAAAATATGGCGCATTTTGCCCATTTTGTGCCACCAGCCTTTTGTGCAGCTCCAGCGTGACTTTTTGTGCGTTTTGATATACATTGTGTACCTGGCCCTGCCCAGAACATCTGTAGCCATTTTTTACTAAGAAGGTATGCACGGCTTTTTCACAGTCCTGTTGGATCAAAAAATCTATATCTACCATATAGCGCATTTCCGGCTGGGGATAAAACCGTTTAATATAACTGCCTTTAAGCGCCATATTGCATATGGCGTGCTCTTCGCAAAAATCTGCCAGCTGTGTTAACGCTGTATCTCTGATATGGTTATTTTGGGCTTCCCGGAAAAACGCGCCATACAGCTTTTCAAAAACCTCCCGCGGCGGCCTGTCCTCCTGCGCCATGGCCGACACGGCGCAAAATGCAGCCGGGGCAAACGCCGTTTCCTGGGCAATTTGCAGCAACATCCGCCAATTTAATCCTTTTGGAGGTTTTGGCGGCATGGTGCAGTTGACAGCGGCAGCCACCAGTTGCAGCAGATACCGGTATTCCTGAAAAAAAGCAAAATCCCTTACTTTTGACATAGCTTCATCTCCGAGCAGACAATTTTACCGTCGATAATCTCTATACGCCGGTCGCATACAGACAACGCTGCCTTTTTGTGCGACACAATGATACAGGTTTTTTGGTTGAGCGTTTTTATATTCTCCAAAAGCTTTTGTTCCGTTGCTTCATCCAGCGCGGAGGTCGCCTCATCTAAAATCAAAATGGGAGCGTCCGTTAAAATTGCTCTTGCAATGGCCACACGCTGAATCTGACCTTCTGAAAGGCCCTGCCCACGCTCCCCAACCACCGTGTCCAGCCCGTTTGGCAGTTCTTCAATAAAATCCTGCGCGCAGCTGATTTTTGCAGCTCGGAGTACCTCCTCATCAGAGGCCTTTGGGCAAATAAACGCAATATTATCACGTATTGTCCCGGATAACAGAAAATTCCCTTGCGGCACATATGCATACAACCGGCGTATGCTCTTGTCAACCGAGATATGCCTGCCGTTTTGCAACTTAAAATAGATACTCCCGCCGGATAGCGGATATACGCCCATAAGAAGCTTTGTGAGCGTACTTTTTCCTATACCGGACTCCCCCATAATTACAGCAAATGTTCCCTTTTGCAGGGTAAGGTTTGCATTTTTCAGCACAAGGTCGCGGTCATATTGAAAAGATATATTTTCAAATACAATTGCCTGCAAATTCCGATAAAGCTGCTGCATATCCATTCCACTTTCATTGATCCGCGCTTCATCGGGAAAACGCTCAAGCTCTATCAAACGCTCTGCACTTGCAAGCGCCCCGTAATACTTTGGGAGCAGGCCCGAAAGCTCTGCAATAGGGTTCTGGATTTGCCCAATCAACGATAAAACAGCCGTTAACGTACCATACGTCACCGTCCCTGCCACAATATGAACCGCACCCCACAGCAGGCCGTATAAATATCCCGCGGAAAAAATAAACGAAAAGCTGGCGCCAGCAACAACCGAAATCCGGTTTCTTTTGACCTTGACCTTATAGTTGTTCTCCTGCAATTTGGAAGCCCGCTGGTCTACTTTATCCTCTGCACCAAACACCTTAACCATCAAAAGGCCGGATAAGATTTCCTGCATAAAAGAGCGTACTTTTCCTTCTGTCTGCTGTACCTGCTTATGCAGTTTTTTCATTTTGCTTCGGAAAGCTCTGGAAACAACCAGCAACACAGACGCACCTGCAATAAAAATAAGCGTAAACCGCCAGTCAATCGCTATTAACACCGACAGTGCGCCCACCAGCTTTGTAATCATAAAAGAAAACGACGGTAAAATAGAAACAACAGCATCCGCTACCACTGCCACGTCGTTTGTAATCCGGTTTAAAAGTTCTCCGCTATGGAAGGAAGATACTTTAAAATACTCTTTGCGGATAATTGTATTAAAAATGGTTTTTCGGTAATACACGGTGAGTTTTGCCCCAATGTAAAAATAAATATTCTTTGTTACAACGCGCAGCAAAAGCTGAAAAAGCAAAAGGCCGCCGTATATACAGCCATAAAAAACAACGCCCTGCATGTTTCCCGCTACGGCGCTGTCTATCACCCCGCGTGCGAGCAGTGCCGAATATACGCCGATCAGAGCCAGCACAGCATAAAATGCCACAATTAACAGTATATTTCCAATTTGTGATTTTGTGTGGCCCGCAATCCAGCGTAAAGGCGATATTTTTTGGGTATTTTCTGTTTTTTCCACCGTGTTCCCCCATTTTTATTTATATTCTGCAACGTTTAGTGCAACAGCCTGCGAAGACAGGTGAAAATTCTTCTTTTTCCTCCGCGATAGAGCCTTCGAATAAACCGCGTATTCGTCCACACACGGCTATAAAAACGGTACAACCGGTTTTCCGCAGTATATTCTTTTGAGTTTCTTGTAAAGCTTTTCACCACAGCGATAATATTTGCATCTGTAATGCCATGTTCCACAACCGTTTGGTTATCGCCACACATGACATAGCCGTTTTCTGTAACCGCAACAACCCTGTGCAGTACAAACGCCCCGTTTTCACGCCTGTACAGCGCAAGATCATACTTCTTCAGTCTGGCCTGTGGCTTTTTCAGCACGGCGGTATCTTTCTGGCTGTGCAGCATGGGCTGCATGCTTGTCCCGGTCACGGTAATACATACCTGCGCGCCGTTTGACAAAGCTTCCTGCATAACCGGATAAAGTTCCTTCATCTTCACCCGCTTATTCAAGCAGACCAGCCTCTTTCAGTTTTTTTATAAATTTTTGCACACCGGACTTTGCCGTTTGTTCATCTACATCATACGCTTCCAGCATTTCTGCAAGCAAGCCTTCCTCGCTTGCACCATGCTCCAGCTTTTCCCACAAAAACGCGCCTGTTTCGTTTAAATGAATCATACCGTTAAAATCCACCATGGCAGTTCCAACAGGAACAACCACATAATTTTCTGCCACCTTCCGTAAAAGGAAATCCGGTTTAATTTTCATCATGCGACACCTTCCAACATTATTTAAGTATTGCATCTGCTGCTATTTTAACAGCTTCCAAAGATATTGTACAGTCCATTTTATAAAACGGCGTTTCCAAAATAAGCTTATCTGCAAAAGCAAGCACCATCGAAAGTTTTTGCCGCGCCGTTTTATAAATTGTCTGTGGTAATAAAAACGCCAAAATTTCATCCGCCTTTTCCAGCTTTTTAATTTGATTCTGATTTCCCCTGTGCAAAAATACAACGCCTCTCAACGGTGCCGATACATTTTCACAAACGGCACAGTTCCCGCTCCAGGGTGTTCCATACGCGTAAATCACATTGTTAAAAACACGCAGGGCCGGCTTATCATCATTGAGGATTACGGCCCTGTCCGATCCGTATTTTTGCTGCCACAGCCTGGTATGCGTGCTCTTTCCAACGCCGCTTGCCGCTGAAAACAGATAGGCGCCCCCTTCAAACAAAAGAGCAGAGGCATGCAGTACAATTCCGTTAAATGGGATAATAGCAGAGGCAAAAAAATTGGAGGTACAGATATTTTCCGCATCGCTTAAAGACACAGACGGATAAGTGCGTGCAAACTTTTTATAGTGGTCTGCAGTATAGGGGATAACAATATCTGCATGCACAGACGGCTTTACCTGAAATTTCCGCGCCGTAGCAGTCAACTGTGCATAAAGCGGCTCCATACGTACGGCAAGCCCCGCAATCTGAAAAAAAGCCATGCCCTGTATCCTCCCTCCTGTGAAAGAAATCAAGGCAGACAGATTACTCTGCCTGCCTTGATATGTTCATTTGTTTGAGCGTTTAACCGAACAGATCGTCAACCGGCGTGTCAATAATCTCGTCGGGATCCTTTGGCTCTGTGGAGGTCGATAAAATGTCCTCCACCTGCGTAAACCTTACGATTTCAAGCTCAGGTATGGAAAATAACTTCTTCATGGTAAAAACCTCTCTTTCGTTCCTTCAAGGTTTTACAAAAAACCTGGAACACCCGGCGGCATTTCTTACGGGGAAAATACCGCAAAGCGTTTCTGTATGAAATAAATACCGCTTAGGAAAGCGCACCCGGCATTGCTGTAACAGCTTCGCTGATAAAGAGCTCTTCGCCTACAACAACAAACGCATAAACCGTTACAACTGTGTTTTCGTCCACATCGGCAGGCACGCTGGCAACATAATTGTAGCGGCCGTCGCTGTTCATATAGCCGGAATCCGTGTAATCCTTAATATAAGAATTATACGCTGAACCGGCACCGTTGTCAAGATAATCCTGAATAGCCGTCTGCGCATCTGCAGGAGCCTCTCCTACATAGCGGAAAATACCATACGTTGCGCTTTCACCCGGGTTGAGCGTATGTATACCAAAGTACATCAGAATTTTACTTGAATCTGTTGTCGTGTCATAAATAACGTCGTCAATAAAGATATCGGGCTCCGGATAAACCATACCGCCTTCTGTCTTAACAGCTTCTACTGTATAATCGGCAGTGACAATAAACTTGTATGCGCTATTGTAGCTTACTCTCTGGCCATTGATTTCCCAATATGCAAAATCGGGATCTGTGCAGGTAAGCGTTACAACATCACCGTAGTTAAATACATTTGATCCCTCTATACCGCCTTCAATAGAAACAGTCGCGTCATCTGTAATCAGCTGAACCGTGAAAGACTTTACAGCAACAGAATATGTAAACATCTTGTTTTCTGTAATATTTGTAAGATCCTGCGGAGCAAAACCTGCAACATATTCCTTATCCTTCATAACCGGCATTGTTGGTGCTACCGCGGTTTCACCTTCAAAGACAATCTGCTCGGAAATCAGTTCTGCGGGGTCTTCTGTCGTATCAAAGAATTGTACGGTGAATACGCCGTATTCTCCAACCTTAAACTTTGCTCCTTCCATTTCATCCAACAGATAATAGCCTGTCATATCGGTGGGATTGGTAATGCTGACGGTCTCCTGTGCGTTTGTCTGGCCGTCGGTAAAGATAACCGTACTGTACAGATTGGTGTCAAACGTATAGGAATAAACGTCCTGATCCATGCTATTCTTCTGGACAAAGTCCATGGGCTGGCCGGGCCACGTATTATTGAACCCGCCGTCATAGAGGTAGATATTGGCAGAAGCCCAGTTTTTATTATTGGTAAAGTACACAGTAATGTTATTAGGTGCAACACCTTCAATATACCATTTTGTACCTGTCTGAGTGGTCGCAACATATGTTTTTTCTGCTTCCAGCGCTACAGCGATGGTCTGCTCATCTGCACCGTTATTAAAGATAATGGTGTCATATTTTCCTTTTTCAATCTGGAACTGGCTGACGTTGCCTTCTGCTGCAGAAGCGCCGACGCCGGGCCACTCCATACTCTCTTCCGTTGCGCTGTTGTAAGCGTATGCGTTTACCTTATCCCAGGCTGTCGCTGTGTTGTCAAAAGAAACCGTAATTGTTTCCACAGGTGGATCCGTCGGTTCGGGATCCGTCGGATCCACCAGGGAATCCGGTACATAGTCTACCCAGCCTGCTCCGTCATAATATTTGCCGTCAAAGGTGTCGATGGTTGCCCACGAAGAGATTGCTACAATCTGCTCTATCCACTCGCTGCCGTTATATGCCTGGAACTGCAATGTATCAAGCCCGCCGTAAGGTACAGCACTCATTGCAAATTCCGCTTTATAAACAGGCTGGCCGTTTACCGTTTCGCCTGTGTCGGTCATGTCAACCTGTGTCCAAAGCTCTGTGCTTCCCTGTGCGTTGGCCTTCACTGTGTAGCCCGCATCCAGCCAGTTCTGGCTTGGAGAATAGTATACTGCAATGGTGTCTTCCGGTTGAGTTGGTTCCGGTTGAGTCGGTTGTGGATCCGTCGGTTCCGGTTGAGTCGGCTCCGGTTGAGTCGGTTGTGGATCCGTCGGTTCCGGTGCGGTTGGATCGGTTGTTACAGGCGTATACACACCCCATGTACCGCTCCAGTTCTGTCCGCCGCCGCTCAGGTTCGTATAAAGATTTTTCCCTTCTTCCAGCATAACGTTTACTGTCTGTTCCTGAGAAGTCCAGGAATCCTTATTGACAAAAAGGAAGCCTTCCTGTCCTGCAACAGGCTCTTCCGGGAAAGTATAGGAATAGATATTTCCCTCTACCAGATCCATTTTTTCAAATGTGGCTGATAGTCCAAATGCCCATCCGTACACATATACTTCGGGCCAATTGGTGTTTGTATTATCAAAATAAATTGTCTGGGGTCCATATACTGCCGGGGGATCAGTAGCGTCCTCTGCAAAATTGTCCCACGAACCACCATTTGCCCCACTGTTGAGTACAAACAGGTTCTTATCGCTCTGTAGCGTTGCCGTTACGCTATTCCAAGCTGCACTTTCTATCGTCTCGTGTCTTGAAAAAACTACCTGCGTATAATCCCCTGCAGGAACAGTAACCTCAAAAATTTTGGTTCTGCCTTCTACAGGCGTCATCGCTACCGGCGTAGTAGTGGTAGCACCTACAAACGAAACGCCCATAACCGCTTCTGCGTCGTTCCACCAGTAACAGCCGTTGGAATCCAGATAAAGTTTGGTTGTTCCGTCATAAGAAACACCCGCTGCTTCGTCGCCGGTCGTCGCGGCCGTGCCGGTAAAGCTACCGATCACGCACATGCTCATAAGCATTAGTATTGTCAGCACAATGCTTATTGAGCGCTTTACCGCTTTTGTCATATAAAATTCCTCCTTTTTATCCTCTTTCCCTCACTTCAGCAAGAGGCATGAGATGTATTAACCGATGCCTTTCCCCATAAAAACCAGCATACAATTAATCGCTTATATTATAACTTTTCTCACACAAGATTGCAAGAAACTATGATAAATTTTAAGATTTAATAACTTTATTTATGCAAAATGCACTGTATTTCATCCAAATTTTAGGATATTCTTTATACCTGCGCCGGTTTCTCTGCGGAATAGGGCCAGGCAACAATAAAATTCAACTTCATTGTATGACAACACGCTTATACATTTTAGCAGAATTGATTTTGAGGGCAATAAGTATCCCCCTGTTTGACAAACAGGGGGATACAAAATGCAGTGAAAATCAGACAATAAAGGATGGGTCGAACAGATACGTTCCATAACCGTAATGGCCCTGTGCATCCTGCACGTTTTTATTACAGTAATACCCTGTATTGTTCGAGGCTGTACTGATAGGTATATCCTGTGTCTGCTGGCCGCTGCCGTTGCTGAAAATAATATTGTCATACTGGCTTAAGTCAATACGCACCTGATAAATGGTTTCGCCCAGATCATTCTGCCCTATGGGGGTCATCTCTTCGCCAGGCCACGGTGCATTTATATTTTCGTCAGAGCTCTTCCAGGCATACACATATACCGTGTCCCACCACACACCGTTTGAAAAATAGAGGGTTACCATATTGCTGGCAGACGGATCTGTAGGTTGTGGATCCGTTGGTTCGGGTTCCGTCGGTTGAGGTTCTGTAGGCTGTGGATCTGTAGGCTGCGGGTCAGTGGGTACAGGATCCGTTGGCTCGGCTGTATCGTTAAAGACTTTGCCAATATCATATTGGGTTGGTATTTTTGCAATGTATTTCTGCACTTCCAAAACATCTGCAATTTCAATCTTGCCGTTTCTGTCCACATCTCCCGCGATAATTTGCAGCTGTGTAAGAGAAGTCATCATTGCAATGCTGCGCTGCATGGTTAATACATCTTCTATCTTAATTTCATCATCGAACGTAACGTCTCCAAGCATGTAGCGTTCGCCCGTGGGAGGATTGGTCGGAATTGTAACAGGCGGCACTGCGTCATCATAGACATACACTACATTCTTGGTTCCTACCGCCCAGGTTCCCTGCGCGTTACCCATAATCACAGGATTTTCATAGCCTGCAAGGCCCTGCGTTGTGTAGGTGTCAGACGTGGTCACCTTTGTCCCTGTAAGCACCTGATCCTGTGCAAGTTTGTTGCCGTTACCGTCTACATAGCTGACAACCACTTTAGAGTTAAAGGATGTTACCCCGTCTTTAATCCAGACCTCTCCACTGGCTTCATAACCCGGCATATTTGCGCCTGGTTCCTGCTCCGCGCCGGATGCCGCGCCATTTGTAAACATGACCTTTGCCTGCGCCACATCAATTTCCGGATAGGTATACCAGTTTGCACCCGTGGCTGCATCCGCCGTCATCCTTGTTCCGGGCCAGTCGCCGGTCAGAAGCACAAGAGAAGAAGAATCGTCGTAAGCATATATATACGGCGTAGCCCATCCATTGCTGTTATAATAATGGACTTTCAGGTTATCATACGTGGAGGCCTTATAGGTATAGGTTATCGTCGTGTCGTCTGTAATATAACCAAAGGTCTTGCCTGGTAGCTGATCTGTGTCGAGCTCATAACCGGAAATCGTCTCATGCGGTTCTTCATACGCCTGCCCATCCTTAAGCTTGGTCGTTTTCTCCGGCATAAGAGCCTGACCCTGCTGGTCTACATATTGCACTGTCAGGGTGTAGCTTTCCACGCTGCTCTTTTTATAATAATAGCTAACCGTAACATCCTGAGAAACGGCGCCTGTTGTCGTACCTTCCGTTCTGACCAGATCATAATCAAACAAAATATCGCTGTCAGGCTGCGTTCTGTAGGTTGTACCGTCCTTGTAAAGAGAAGTCGTTGTTTTTAAAACATCGCCTGTTTCGCTGTCAATATGCTTGGTCGTAATGGTTCTGTAGGTTTCTTCCGGAATCTGCACGCTGTTATAGCTTGCTGCGTCTACCAATATCAAAGCCGACCTCGCCGGCACACTGATGGTAGAGCCGCTGACTGTACCAAGGTTCTTCAAACCTGCACTTTCACCGTTTGCCAAGATAACCCAGCTGGAAGGAAGGGCCGCCTGCCCTTTAAGCGTAATGCTTCTGGCACTTGCAGTATTGTTGGTCAACACCGCCATGGTTCCCCATTCGTTGGAAGCGTTCGCCGTTTTATTTTGAATGGTATACGCTATGACGCTTCCATTTTCCACAAAATAGGTTGTATTGCCAGACGCTACGGTTGGATCTCTAAACGGGGAATAGTTGGCGCGGATCTGCATTAAACCTTTATAATAGTCAACCAGGTTGCTGTAGGTTTCCACCCTGCTCCAATCAATCTGGTTTACGCTGTCAGGCGAATTGTAGCTGTTATGGTCGCCGTATTTCGTCCTTGCAAATTCTTCGCCGGCCAGATAAAACGGAACTCCCTGTGAGGTCAAAATAATCGCTGCAGAAAGCTTATTCTGCGCAAGGAACGTGGCGTTGGTGCCGTCGTAATCTGTTGAACCGTTGGATTTTAAAATTTTATCCCAGAGTGTCAGGTTATCGTGTGCGGAATTATAGGTAATACACTGGGAAGGCTGGCGCGACCATTTGCCCCATGTCGTGCTGGCACCGCCCATCATACCTGCCTTAATGTCATTTGTTACAGTTGTAGAGCCCTGAATATAGCCCTTTGAAGCGTCATCCGTACCGCCTTTAAGCGCGTTTCTGATTTTGTCGCTGAACATAGCAACTCTCTCACTTACGCGGCTGGCGTTGTCCATGACGCAGGCTTCTGAACTGGAAATACCGTTGGAACCCCAGTCAGCCATCCACGGCTCACCATACATTAGAATCCGGCTGTCAATTTCGTCGAGTTCGGCCCTGATCTGGTTCATAGTGGTAATATCATGGCAGCCCATCAGGTCAAAACGGAAGCCGTCGATATGATATTCCTCCGCCCAGTATTTGACGGAATCAATCATATACTTTCTGAACATTGTTTTATCGGAGGCGGTAACATTGCCGCAGCCGGAAGCATTCAGGAAAGAAGAACCCTGCATTCTGTAATAGTAACCGGGTACGGTTTTTTCAAAAGCAGAATCTGTAGAATAGGTGTGGTTATACACCACGTCCATAATCACACCGATGCCCCTGTCGTGCAGCGCCTGCACCATTTGCTTAAATTCCTTGATCCTTACCGCGCCGTCGTAAGGGTCCGTTGAATAAGAACCTTCCGGCACGTTGTAGTTGACCGGATCATAGCCCCAATTGTACTGCGGCCTGGAAAGCTTTGTTTCGTCAATGGAGCCAAAATCGTACACCGGATTGAGATGTACATAATTTACACCCTGCTTTACAAGGTAATCTACGCATGTGGAAATATCATCCGTTCCATTGAGTTTGGTTCCGCCCTCTGTAAATGCAAGATATTTTCCTTTATGCGCTTCACTGACACCAGAGGTATCAGAAATAGAGAAATCGCGCACCTGCACTTCCCAAATTACGGCGTCGTTCTGGTTTTCAACAAGCATGTGCCGGTCGTTTTCCCATCCCTCCGGGTCCGTGCTGTTCAGGTCAATGACCATGGAACGGTTGCCGTTTACGCCAGTTGCCACTGAGTAGACGTCCTGTGTTTCTTTTGTTGTGCCGTTGACTGTGACAAGATACGTATAATAGGTACCGTTAAGATCTCCGTTGATTGTAACAGACCATGTTCCGTTGGAATCGTTTTTGGTCATGTCCCTGGTTTCAATCACACCTGCGCCCGCTTCGTCGTCAGAACCGGTTTTATAACGCTTGACCTGTACCTTGGAAGCGCTTGGGGCCCACACCTTAAAAGTGGTGGAATTTTCGGAATACGTAGCCCCCAGATCCGTTCCGGCATATGTATTATACGTATCTGCCGAATTGGTATATGCTCCGGTGGATTCGTCGCCTGTAACTGCTGCCTGTGCGGGAACTGCTATTGCCGACGCCATCATCAAAACGCATAGCAGCACCGCAAGTAATTTGCGAACCTTCAAAAAATCCTCTCCTTTTATAAAAATATTGGTGGACAGGCACAAAATAAACGTATTTTGTACTTGTCCAATTATAGAAATTATATCATACCGACAAAGAAAAGCCTACCGTTTTTTATCAAAATTAGTGAACAATTTTTTATTTAATTTTTATTGCAATTTAAATAAATTTATAATGAAAACGTTTACAAAAAGCATTTGCATTTCATAAATTTTTCCTTATTTTATTGAATTATCCTGTTAAAAAGAGCCGGAGCAGACAACCATCTGCCCCGGCTCTTTTTATATTTTACAGAACAACTGCATTGTACGTTTAATCAGACCATTGCTTATAAAGCATAACCAAGTTCAAACGCTTTAAGGTTCATATCTGTAAACTGGGGCGGCACTGTTTCCCGGATGGTGTTGCGCCACACAGTCTTGTCAATTCCCAGT
Organism: uncultured Oscillospiraceae bacterium; assembly: GCA_900541975.1. Classification (GTDB taxonomy): domain Bacteria; phylum Bacillota; class Clostridia; order Oscillospirales; family Acutalibacteraceae; genus Scatavimonas; species Scatavimonas merdigallinarum. The sequence continues at coordinate 40,952 of UQLR01000004.1, forward strand.
TGCTTTGCCATCACGCCGATCAGCACTACATTGACCGCTTTTGATGACCCGGCCTGTTCTGCAAGAGAAAGCGCATCTGCTGCAATCAGCTTCAGCTGTTGCTTGGAAAGCTCTTCCAAAATGCCTTGCGGATATGTTTTGGCGCCGGTAATAACCGGCATGGGATCAATGGCCTGCGTATTTACAATCATAGTACCGCCTTTTTTTAAATATGGTAAAAAACGCGCGGCTTCCAGCTGTTCAAATGACAAAATCAAATCTGCCTCCCCCTGTTCGATCACAGGTGAATACACCTTTTCACCATAGCGGACATACGTCACCACCGAACCGCCGCGCTGACTCATGCCATGCACTTCTGAAACCTTTACGTCAAAGCCGCAGCCAAGCATAGCGTTCCCCAGCAGACGACTTGCAAGCAGCGTGCCCTGCCCGCCCACGCCTACTATTAAAACTGATTTTACACTGTTGTCCATTTATTTTACATTCCTTTCGCTGTGCTGTGCACAAAGCCGGAGTTTTTTTATGACTCTGTAATCGCCTGCTTGGGGCAAAGCCCCGTACAGACACCGCAGCCTACGCATTGCGTGTGGTCAATGGCCGCTTTGCCTTCTTTCATGCTGATTGCGGGACAGCCGATCGCCAGACAGGCTTTGCAGCCTATGCACCGGCTGCTTTCAACCCGCAATGAGGGTTTATGCTTTACATATTTTAGCAATGCGCACGGGCGGCGCGAAATAATTACCGATGGGCCTTCCGCTTCCAGCTCTTCCCGGATCACCCGCATAGTCTGCTTAAGGTCGTATGGGTCGCATACCTGCACGCGGCTGATTCCAACCGCCTCACAAAGCTTTTCCAGACTGACGGCCGCTGCTGGGTCGCCCTTGATATTATAACCGGTTGTCGGGTTCTGCTGGTGCCCTGTCATCCCCGTGATCGAATTGTCAAGGATAATGACAACGGAATTGGTCGCATTGTACGCTATATTGATCAGCCCGGTAATTCCGGAATGAATAAAAGTAGAATCGCCAATGACTGCGACAGAGCGTTTTTCCGCCTGCGCTCCCAGCGCCTTATTATAACCATGCAGCGCAGAAACGGAAGCCCCCATACAGACACAGGTGTCCATCATGGAAAGCGGGGCCGACGCGCCCAGCGTATAGCAGCCGATATCACCGCTGACATAAACATTTGCTTTCTTCAGCGCGTAAAAAAGCCCTCTGTGTGGACAGCCGCAGCACATAACAGGCGGACGGACGGGAATCTCCTGATCCAGCGAGCAGAATTCGGGCTTCTGCCCCAGTACCAGTTCCCGGATAAGTTTTTGCGAAAATTCTCCACAAAGCGGAAAAAGCGCTTTCCCCACCGGGTTTACGCCGATTTTCCGGCAATGCGTTTCTATAACGTCGTCCAGCTCTTCTATCACGTACAGCACATCCACTTTTGCGGCAAATTCACGGATCAGGCGGACCGGCAATGGGTAGAGCATCCCCAGCTTCAAATACGACGCCTGTTCTCCCAGTGCTTCTTTTGCATATTGATAACATATACCAGAAGTAATCACACCAATTTTCGTATTGTTGTACTCGGTGCGGTTAAGCGGAGACGTTTCTGCATATTCGGTCAGTTTTCTGATGCGCTCTTCCACAAAGATATGCCTTCCTTTTGCAAAAGCAGGCAGCATAACATTCTTTGCAGGATTTTTCTCATACGGTACAGGTGGACGCTCTTTGCGCGCATCTGTCTGCACAAGACTTCTGGAATGTGCGATCCTTGTTGTCAGGCGAAGGAGCACCGGTGTATCGAACTGCTCGCTCAAATCATACGCAAGCTTTGTAAACAACTTACATTCCGCAGAGTCCGCCGGCTCGACCATTGGCACTTTGGCTGCCTGCGCATAATGGCGTGAATCCTGCTCATTTTGGGAAGAGTGCATTCCCGGGTCGTCTGCAACGCCCAGAACCATCCCGCCGTTTACACCGATATAGCTCATGGTAAAAAAGGGATCAGCCGCTACGTTCAGCCCAACATGCTTCATCCCGCAAAAAGAACGTACCCCCGCAAAGGACGCCCCTGCGGCAACTTCGGCAGCAACCTTCTCATTTGGTGCCCATTCGCATTCCATCTCGTCATATTTTGCGGCGTTTTCTGTAATCTCCGTACTTGGCGTTCCCGGATAACTGGACACCACTTTGACGCCCGCTTCATATAGTCCTCTTGCAACGGCTTCGTTGCCAAGCATAAGTTTACTCATTTAACTCATCCTTATATATCGTATTTTCTGTCAAATTTTTACCTTTTGGTATTATTTTAGCAAACGCTTCCGGGCTGTGCAATATGTAATTTACGGAAGCACGGGGCTAGGCCTGTTCATTGCGCAGATCCAAGATTCGTTTTGCTTTCCCCTGAAAACGTTCAAGTGTTTTCGGCTCCACAAGCGTTACCTTGGTTTCCAGCCCAAGCACGCTTTTAAGCTTATCGTGAATCCGCTTTTGCAAGGCCTCAAGCTCGCGGAAATCCACAAGCAGCTTGCCGCTGATCAGTTCGACCTTTACTTCCAGATTATCTTTATAATTGGTTCTTCTGACTACCAGCTGATAATGCGGGCCGATCCCTTCCATACCGACAAGCACGCTTTCAATCTGTGTTGGAAACACGTTGACGCCTTTAATAATCAGCATGTCGTCCGTTCTGCCCATGGTCTTGGCCATACGCGCATGTGTTCTGCCACAGGCACAGGGCGCATAAGTAAGCTTTGTAATGTCTTTCGTACGGTAACGCAAAACCGGCATTCCTTCCCTGGAAAGCGTGGTAACGACCAATTCGCCCACCTGGCCCTCTGCCAGCACTTCGCCTGTATCTTTGTCAATAATTTCCGGGAGAAAGTGGTCCTCTGCAAAATGCATACCCTGCCGCTGCGGACAGTCGCCGGAAACCCCGGGGCCGCCGATTTCCGTAAGGCCATAGTTGTCCGACACAAAAATATGCAGATTTTTTTCGATCTGCGCACGCATTTCCGGCGTGCAGGGCTCTGAGCCTAAAATACCAAGCCGCAGTGAATAATCTGACAGCGGGTAGCCTGCTTCCTTAACCGCCTCGCTTAAATACAGCGCATAAGACGGCGTGGCCACCAGCCCCGTTACGCCGAAATCGCGCAGCATCATCAGTTGTCTTTCGGTATTACCGGAAGAAGCGGGAATAACGGTTGCGCCAAGCTTTTCAAGGCCATAATGCAACCCCAGTGCACCGGTAAACAGGCCGTACCCAAAGCTGATCTGGATAACATCATCCGCCGTTGCGCCGCCGGCAACCGCAACCCTGGCAACGCAATCCGACCAGATGTCTATATCACGCTTTGTGTAAACCCCCACCGTCGGCTTGCCCGTTGTGCCGGAAGAAGCGTGAATCCTTACGATTTCGCGCATGGGAACCGCCAGCATCTTAAACGGGTAGTGGTCGCGGATATCTTCTTTGGTTGTATAGGGTATGTAAGAAATATCAGACAGCGTTTTGATCCGGGTACCGTCCAAAATACCACACCGGGTCAATCTTTCATGGTAAAACGGGATGTTTTTATAGCAGTAAGAAACCATTTTTTTCAGTTTCTGCAGCTGCAGCGCCTCTATCTCTCTGCGCGGCATGGTTTCTATTTCCTTTTGAAAAAACAAAAAAAGCACTTCCTTCCATGATCATACGGTGCAAAAGCAAATATCTGGTTACATGCATAACCGCACCCAAACAGAGTGCGGCCTTTATATCTTCAAAATTATAACATATTTCTATTTTTTGTGCAGTAGAAAAAGTAAAAAAGAAACTATGCACAGTGCACGAAATTAAAGCGCCTTTTTATATTCAGAAAAGATGGCGTCAATTTCCTTTTGCTTTTTATTTTTGGTCAGTGCGCTGACAATTGGCACTTCTATTAAACCGACCAGCATTGCAATTGCTCCCCAGTTAATTGGCGAGGACAAATTCAGCGGCAGCTGCGCGGCGGCAGCTGTAAGCGCCGGAAAAAGCTCCAGATTGAACAGCACCATAGAAACAACTGTAATTCCTACACCAGAGAGCATACTGGCCCATACTGCCGTTTTGGTAATTTTTCTGGAGAAAAGCCCGTACAGAAACGGAGCCAGAAACGCACCGGCAAGGGCCCCCCAGGATATAGACATCAGCGTTGTAATATAGGTGTTTTTATTGAGTGCAATAATCACGGAAAACAGCAAAAAGACTGCAATAAAAATACGCATAATCAACACTTGCTTTTTCTCCCCTACTTTTTTTCCTGTCAGCGGAAGAATCATATCAATCGTAAGCGTAGAGCTGGAAGTAAGCACCAAAGAGGACAGCGTGGACATGGAGGCAGACAGCACCAAAACCACAACAATCCCAAAAAGAAGCTCCGGTATGGCAACATTTAAAAGCGCAGGTACAACCATATCATAAACAAGCTCTCCCGTTTCGGGATTTGTAATTTCCTGCGGCGTTGCAAACAATCTGCCAAACCCTCCCATAAAATAAGAACCGCCTGCTACAACAACCGCAAACAGGGTGGAAATAATCGTTCCCCTTTTAACCGCGGGTTTATCTTTAATCGCATAAAATTTATGTACCATCTGCGGCAGCCCCCATGTTCCGAGCGACGTTAAAATAACAACACCCAGCAAATTCAGCGGGTCCGGCCCGAACAGGGAATTCAGACTGTTTTGCGGAACACCCGTATCTGTGATTTCTCCCAGCCCTGTCATTGCCTGTAGGATACCGCCCTGGCTGTTTAAGACGCATACTACGACCGCAGCAATTCCCGCCAGCATAATAACACCCTGCACAAAGTCATTGATCGCCGTAGCCATATAGCCGCCTAAAATTACATAAACGGCCGTCAAAAGCGCCATAACAATAATGCATATGGAATAATCAAAACCAAACGCCTGTTCAAACAAGCGGGACAGGCCATTATATACAGATGCCGTATAGGGAATCAGGAACACAAACACAATACACGCGGCAGCCGTCTTCAGCCCCTTTGAAACATACCGTTTTTCAAAGAATTCCGGCATGGTGGAGACATCCAGCTGTTTTGTCAGAATACGTGTGCGGTTGCCCAATAGCATCCATGCCAGCATACTGCCGATTACCGCGTTTCCAATGCCGATCCATGTTGCCGCAATCCCGTAGTTCCATCCAAACTGACCGGCATAGCCGATAAACACCACTGCAGAGAAATAAGACGTGCCATACGCAAATGCCGTCATCCACGGTCCAAGGCTTCTGCCTCCCAATACAAAGTCAGAAACACTACCTGTTTTTTTCTTACAATAAATACCGATCCCTACCATAATACATATGTAAGCAACCAACGTAACCCACATTACCATTTCCTGTCCTCCCGCCCCTTAAACTTTACCAATTTAAAGCTTTTACTTGTTGAAGCAAACGCGTGTTTTATTATACATGGTATTTAAAAATAAATCAATAGTTTCCTGTAAACTTCAGCACTTTGCTGCGAAAATAAACACAATTTTAGTAAAAGCGCACATCTTTCTAGGTAAGCCTGATTGTTTTGCAGACTTTTGGCTGAAATCTGCAAATTTGGGAACCGCATTATAAATTTATGAAAAAACAATTTCCGCCCTGCCCTTTTTAATTGCCGCGAAACATTGACTTTTCTTCGAATTTAAGGGATAATAAAGTATGTTAAATTATTAACGGGTATTTGTACTTTGTTCCCATACAGGACAGCGAATCGCAAAAGGAGGAAATTATCATGGGTTATACACTGGCACAAAAAATTATCCGGTCGCATTTGCTCAGCGGCGAAATGACCGCAGGCAGTGACATCGGGCTGAAAATTGATCAGACGCTTACACAGGACGCAACCGGCACTATGGCGTATCTGGAATTTGAAGCCATGGGCGTACCCAGAGTTAAAACAGAAAAGAGCGTTGCATACATTGACCACAATACGCTGCAAACAGGCTTTGAAAACGCAGACGACCACCGTTTTATCCAAAGCGTGGCAAAAAAGCACGGTATTTACTTTTCCCGGCCCGGCAACGGCATTTGCCACCAGGTACATCTTGAACGCTTTGGAAAACCGGGCAAAACACTTATCGGCTCCGACAGCCATACCCCAACCGGCGGCGGTATTGGAATGCTTGCCATGGGCGCCGGCGGTCTTGACGTGGCTGTGGCCATGGGAGGCGGCGCTTATTATATTACCATGCCGAAAATGGTCCAGATAAAACTGACCGGCCAGCTTTCACCGTGGGTATCCGCCAAAGATGTAATACTGGAGGTTCTAAGGCTCTTATCCGTAAAAGGCGGCGTAGGAAAAATTATTGAATACACCGGTCCCGGCGTTGCATCGTTGACTGTTCCCGAGCGTGCTACCATCACTAACATGGGAGCGGAGCTGGGCGCCACCACTTCCATTTTCCCGTCCGACGAGATAACAAAGGAATTTTTAATAGCGCAGGGCCGTGAAGAAGATTGGCAGCCGCTTACTGCCGACCCTGACGCCGTTTACGACGAAACCGTGCATATTGACCTTTCCTCGCTTGTTCCCATGGCCGCATGTCCTCACAGCCCGGACAACGTAAAGACCATTGAGGAAATTGGCCCGAAAAAGGTAGACCAGGTTTGTATTGGCTCCTGTACCAACTCTTCTTATCTGGACCTTATGCGGGTAGCCGCAATTTTAAAAGGAAAAACCGTCCATCCCGACGTAAGTCTTTCCATTGCCCCCGGCTCCAAACAGGTATACAATATGCTTGCTTTAAACGGCGCGCTGGGCGATCTGATCGCTGCGGGTGCGAGGATTTTGGAATGTGCCTGCGGACCGTGTATTGGCATGGGGCAGTCGCCCAATTCCAAAGGGATTTCCCTTCGTACCTTCAACCGCAATTTTGAAGGCCGTTCCGGTACAGCGGATGGGCAAATTTATCTGGTAAGCCCTGAAACCGCAGCCGCTTGTGCAATTGCCGGCGTGTTTACAGACCCCAGAACACTTGGCAAAGAAGTAAAAATTGAACTGCCCAAAAGCTTTTTAATCAATGATAATATGGTGGTTCCGCCCGCACCGGAGGAAGAAATGGACAGCGTGGAAGTTCTGCGCGGCCCAAATATTAAGCCTTTCCCCACAACAACGCCGCTTGCGCAATCGATTGAAGCGCCTTGTGCTTTAAAGGTGGGCGACAATATCACCACCGACCATATTATGCCGGCAGGTGCAAAAATTCTGCCGCTGCGCTCCAACATTCCCGCCATCTCCCAGCACTGCTTTACCGTATGCGATCCTGAATTTCCAAAACGCGCGCAGCAATTGGGACAAAGCGTAATTGTAGGCGGTGTAAACTACGGACAGGGTTCTTCCAGGGAACATGCGGCGCTCGCCCCGCTTTATCTTGGCGTACAGGCTGTTCTTGTCAAGAGCTTTGCAAGAATTCACCGCAGCAATCTGATCAACGCCGGCATTCTTCCGCTTACCTTTGCTGACGAAGCAGATTACGATGCAATTTCACAGGGAGATGTTCTTTCCATGCCTGATGTAAAGGACTGTATAGAAAACGGTAAAGACGTCGTTATTACCAATCAGACAACCGGTAAAAAAATTGTTGCAGAATGTTCCCTGACAGAGCGCACCAGAGCTATTATCCTTGCGGGCGGTTTGCTCAATTATACAAGAGAAAATTCCTAAAGGCCTTTTTGCTGCCTGCTGTCTGCGCACAGCCATATAAGACACAAAATAAGAAATTATGTGAATCTGAGAAAAGATAGGACAATACTATATAGGAGTGATACCAATGGCAGAAAAAATTCAAATGAAAACGCCTTTAGTGGAAATGGACGGCGATGAAATGACCAGGATCATCTGGAAGATGATCAAGGACATTTTACTTACCCCCTATATTGACCTGAAAACAGAATATTACGACCTTGGCCTTTCCCACAGAAACGAAACAAACGACCAGGTAACCTTTGACAGCGCACAGGCGACCAAAAAGTACGGTGTTGCCGTAAAATGCGCTACCATTACCCCAAATGCGGAGCGTATGACCGAATATAACCTAAAGGAAATGTGGAAATCCCCCAACGGCACAATCCGTGCAATTTTAGATGGAACGGTTTTCCGAACGCCCATTCTGGTTAAGGGCATTACGCCGTTTATCCCCACCTGGACCAAACCGATTTGTATTGCCCGTCATGCGTATGGCGACGTATATAAAAACACGGAAATGACTGTAAAGGGCGGCTCTAAAGCGGAGCTTTGCGTAACGGCGCCGGACGGTAGCGAACAAAGGCAGCTGATCCACCAATTTGACGGAGATGGGATTCTTCAGGGAATGCATAACCTGGACAAAAGCATTCAAAGCTTTGCGCGCTCCTGCTTTAATTACGCGCTGGACACCAAACAGGATGTTTGGTTTGCAACCAAGGATACGATCAGCAAGAAATATGACCACCGGTTTAAGGATATTTTTATTGAAATTTTTGAAAGTGAATATAAAGAAAAATTTGCAGACGCCGGTATAGAATACTTTTACACGCTGATTGACGACGCCGTTGCAAGGGTAATCCGTTCCCAGGGCGGATATATTTGGGCATGCAAGAATTACGACGGGGATGTAATGTCCGACATGATCGCCACTGCGTTCGGATCACTTGCCATGATGACCAGCGTTCTGGTTTCTCCCGATGGTATTTATGAGTATGAAGCGGCGCACGGTACGGTGCAGCGGCATTATTATAAACACCTGAAAGGAGAAGAAACCTCCACAAACAGCGTTGCTACCCTTTTTGCCTGGAGCGGCGCCCTAAGAAAAAGAGGCGAGCTTGACAACATCCCCGCGCTGTGCGCTTTTGCAGACAATCTGGAAAAAGCAACAATCCAAACCATTGAAGACGGCGTTATGACAGGAGATTTGTATTTGTTGTCTACGCTTACCAATAAGAAAAAGGTGAACACAGAAACTTTTTTGCGGGAAATTAACAGTCGTCTTGCACAGCTGATGTGATAAATCTTTTCTGGATAGGCAGGCGCCCGCCCTGTATCCAGAATTACCACCGTTGTTATGCCCGCGTTATACGCTGTTTTCAGAATGCCGGTCATGCAAATCAATTGTTTTTCACGAGGTGAAACGAAATGCCGAAAAGAGAACACATATCTATGTCTGTAGTAAGGCGTTTGCCCCGCTATTACCGTTTTTTGTCTGAACTGCGTACGCAGGGCGTTATGCGTATCTCTTCCAAAGAATTGGCCACAAAAATGAACCTGACCGCTTCTCAGGTCCGGCAGGATTTTAACTGTTTTGGTGGATTTGGCCAGCAGGGCTATGGGTACAGCGTAGAGCAGCTGCACGACGAAATTGAAAATATTCTGGGGCTGCGCAGTGCGTACAAGGCTATTTTGATTGGTGCAGGTAATCTGGGCCGCGCTGTTGCAATGCATATGTCTTTTGAAACCCGCGGGTTCCAGCTCATTGGAATTTTTGACCGTGATGAAGAGCTGATTGGCACAGAGATTCGAAATACAAAGGTATACGACATCCGTGGCCTTGCGGATTTTTGCAAAATAAACCGTCCAAGCGTAGCGATGCTGTGCATTCCAAAAAGCTCTGTAGGCCCAATTGCCCAAACCTTATACGACTGCGGCATAAAAAATTACTGGAACTTCAGCCACTATGACCTGTCGCTGGTATATGACGACGTCATTATGGAGAATGTTCATATGTCGGACAGCCTTATGATCCTTTGTTACCGTATTACACAGTCGGACAATTGTAAATAATTTATAGGAAACAGAAGCAGGCGGCTGTAAAAGCCGCCTGCTTCTGTTTTAGATAAAACTTTAAACATGTAAATTATTTTCACATGTTCGGCACGCATATTGCGGGCATTTCAGATAAAGCGGTAAAAACACAACTTTACTTTTTCTTTGCGCCATGAAGTATGTAGTCGGTTGAAACCTGATACAGCTCTGCCAGTTTTTCTAAATGACGAATTGGCAGTTCATTTTTGCCGTTTTCATATTCGGAATAATATTGCTGTGATATTCCAAGTTCCTTTGCAACGTTCGTTTGCGTTAAATCATGGTCCTCTCTTAAATTCCTCAGAGTTTCACAATATTTTTTCATTTTTATACCTCCTCTCGCATTTAATATATAAATAGTACCATGATTCGTTCTCTTTCTGCTGTTTTACATAATATATTATGTAAAACAGCAGATTTTATCCGCAGGAACTTTTGCAAAATTCCATATTTTTTGTCGAATTTTAATATTATTTTTAATTTTTTAGCAAAAATATTCTGTTTTTAAAAAGTACACAAAAGCCATTGTTTTCATTGCGGCATTCATTTCTTACTTTCTTTTTTCTTGTTACCATTGAAAAAATCATCTTTTTACAGATAAAAACGGTGATATCCGTATAAAGGGTAAATTGATATTCTTATTCCCAGAGATGAAGGACAGTGCAGTAAATGCATAGCAGATCTTTTCTGATGAAGAGGATCCAAATATATTTACTGCGTCACAGGAAAATATGACAATTACAGTTGATTCCCACACGCTTACACCTTTGTAACCCGTGACAGCGTAATATTTTTCCTGTTGTTTATGCCAAGCATCGCAACAATTTTTTACTTTTTTGCAGACGCCCTTTAAAACCTGTATGCAAAGGAACAAACATTAGAAAAAAGCGCTGCGATCAGATCCAAAATCTGATCGCAGCGCTTTTTTATGGGCCGGCGGCGCCGCTATATATTATCCGTAAACGAAATACTTATAAACATATTCCAGAGCTTCTCTTGTCTTTAAACCGGCAATGCCGTCGGCCGCGTCAAGACTATGGACGTCTTTATAGTCCCTTTGAAAGTTTTTAACTGCCGTTACTGTTCTTGGACCGTAAACGCCATCGGCATATTGAGCTTGCAAATAGCCGCCAACGGTGCAAAGCTGGTTTTCTACCGTACGAACAATAGATACAAGCTTTTAATGGTTCTGGATCCGGCAACTCCATCTGTTGCCAAACCATTCATGAACTGAAAGCGTTTTACAGTGGCTTCTGTTGTACTGCCGTAAATTCCGTCAACAGGGCCACAGGAACACCCAATTCCATTTAAGTTTCTTTGCAAATATTCCACCCGCTTGCCCGTACTTCCTCTTTTTAATGTTTGTGAATTGTTCAGTGTCGCCGCATCTACCCTGACTACAAATGGTGAATTAATTTCATATTTCGCGCTGGCAAAACGGCTCCGGACATAGTCAAAAGTATTGCCCCTGTTAGCAATACCGTTATCGCCCACGTTTTTCCTTCTCTTCGCCTTTTGCTTCCCATCCTTTTTACTTCTCAAAAAAATTAATAAGCAAAATTTTGCTTATATAATATCATATTTATAGTTTAAAATCAATTGCTGTTTAGTATTACTAAATACAAAAACCCAGCAGCCATATATCTGCAGAACGGCTGCTGGGTTTTCAAGTAAAATATCAGATCATATTATCTAAAACATATCCATTTATTTTTAAACGGAGCAATTACTCATAATCCACTACATTAATCCATTTAGAGAGCAACTCTTTTTCTTCTTCAACGCCTTTAACCATCTGTGTTGCCGCCACAATTGGCAACCATTGCTGAACATACTGCTTTGCCGTATTGCTCTTCTCGCAAAATAGGTTCATATACATTTCTGCAAGCTCCGGCTGTTTTAAGGAAAAAAGCAAATAAGTTCTTGCCGCATCTGCCGAAGCATTTCCCTGCGTTGCATGGGACCAGTCAATAATATATGCTTTCCCGCTGTTATTAATAATAATGTTACTGGGGTTAAAATCGCCGTGACAAACCTTGGCGTGCTTAGGCATAGACTCCACGCGTGTATGCAGCTCATAACGGATGGTTGCGCTTACCGTATCACGCAAACTGGATATCTTGCGGTTCATTTTATCCTTCTGTTTGTTCAACAGCGGTGCGCGCATACTGTGCACCTGCAGCTGCAGGTCAACAAAATCGCTCATATACTTTTCTATATTGTCGGGGTCTTCGTCCATAATTTGCTGCAGGGTCTTCCCTTCAATATATTGCAGCGTAATCGCCCATTTGCCGTCTAAAATAGAAACCGCACGGATTTCCGGAATTGCAAGACCGGTTTCTTCTACTCTGGCATGGTTGAGCGCTTCGTTTAAAACGTCTGATTTGGGATATTTTTCACTGAATACCTTTACTACATTGTCACCATCTTTATAAATGACTTTGTCTTTACGCTCTGCAAGTATTTTTTCAAAATTCATAAGAATTCCCCTTTCCGGTATAGCCTTTATGTTAAATTCAAAGATACCGGCTGGTATCTTTTTTAATTATACTACAACCTTCGCGCATTGTATAGTTAAAATACCATAAAATATTGTGCGTGATTTTTGTTTAATAATACACAATTACCAATATCATCTCTGCTGCTTCTACGTTTTTCCACAAAAGCCTTCAAAAGATGCACAAGGCGCCGCATAACCCGCTGTAAAAGGCCTAAGGCAAAAATCAGGTGCGTTTGTGGACACACCTGATTTTATCTGCTAAACAGCTTATTTACCGTAATAGGCCTTCAGGTACATATCTTTGATTTCGCTCATCAGCGGGTATCTGGGATTTGCACCCGTGCACTGGTCGTCAAAAGCATTTTCGACCATTTCGTCCAGTGTTGCAAGGAAATCCTCTTCCTGAATACCATAATCGGCAATCGACTTTTTAATACCAACCTTTTCCTTCAGCTGATCAATAGCAGCAAGGAACTTTTCAAAGGTATCCTGATCGTCTTTCCCGGAAATGCCGCAGAAGTTTGCACATTCTACATATCTTTCCAGACAATGCGGATATTGATACTGCGGGAACGTACCCATCTTTGCGGGAACCGCAGAGGCATTAAAGCGCATGACATACGTAATCAATAACGCATTGGCCACACCATGCGGAAGATGGTGGTATGCACCAAGCTTATGCGCCATAGAATGGCAAACGCCAAGGAACGCATTTGCAAACGCCATACCGGCCATGGTGGAAGCGTCCGCCATTTTTTCCCTTGCAATTGGATCGTCCGCACCCTTTTCATAAGCAGACGGCAAATATTTAAAAATATTTTTCATTGCCTTGAGCGCAAGGCCGTCCGTATAATCTGTTGCCATGACAGAAGCATAAGCCTCCAGCGCATGGGTCAACGCATCGATACCAGACGCGCTTGTCAAACCTTTGGGCTGAGTCATCATATTATCCGCGTCAATAATTGCCATATTGGGCAAAAGCTCATAGTCAGCAAGCGGATATTTTACGCCTGTCGTTTCGTCTGTAATAACGGCAAACGGCGTTACCTCAGAGCCTGTACCAGAAGAGGTCGGAATCGCTACAAAGAAAGCTTTTTCACCCATTTTGGGGAACGTGTATACCCTTTTGCGGATATCCATAAAGCGCATAGCCATATCCATAAAGTCAACTTCCGGATGCTCATACATAACCCACATGATCTTCGCCGCATCCATCGCGCTGCCGCCGCCCAATGCAATAATAACGTCCGGTTCAAAGGAAATCATCGCCTTTGTGCCTTCTTTTGCGCAGGCAAGCGTCGGATCGGGCGCAACCTCATAAAAGCACGTATGCTGAATTTGCATTTCATCAAGTTTATCCTGAATAGGCTTGACATAGCCGTTCTTATAAAGGAAAGAGTCTGTAACGATAAAGGCCTTTTTCTTACCCATTACCGTGCCAAGTTCATCCAAAGCAACGGGCATGCAGCCTTTTTTGAAATAAACCTTCTGTGGTGTTCTAAACCAAAGCATGTTCTCTCTCCTTTCGGCAACCGTTTTAATATTGATAAGATGCTTTACACCAACATTTTCTGAAACGGAATTGCCGCCCCAGGAGCCGCAGCCAAGCGTAAGCGAAGGCACAAGCTTAAAATTGTAAAGATCACCGATACCGCCATGGGAAGACGGCGTATTGATTAAAACGCGGCAGGTTTTCATAGCCGCAGCATGCTTTGCAATTTTTTCAGATTGGGCAGGATGAATATACAAAGAGGAGGTGTGCCCATAGCCACCGTCTGCAACCAGCCGCTCCGCCTTTGCAAGCGCCTCGTCAAAATCCTTTGCCTTATACATGGCAAGCACCGGAGAGAGCTTTTCATGTGCAAACTCTTCAGAAATATCTACAGATTCCACTTCGCCGATCAGGATTTTTGTGTCCTCGGGCACATCAACGCCGGCAAGCGCAGCGATTGTATGCGCCTTCTGCCCAACAATTTTTGCATTCAGGGCGCCATTAATTATAATCGTTTTCCTGACTTTATCCAGTTCATCGCCTTTAAGGAAATAGCAGCCGCGTTCTTTAAATTCTTTTTTGACTGCATTGTACACTTTGGGAAGCACTGTAACGGACTGTTCGGAAGCACAAATCATACCATTGTCAAAGGTTTTGGAATGAATAATAGAATTCACAGCAAGCTGGATATCCGCCGTATCGTCAATGATAACAGGCGTATTGCCAGCGCCGACACCCAAAGCCGGCTTACCTGAGGAATACGCTGCCTTGACCATGCCGGGACCGCCTGTTGCAAGAATAGTATCGGAGCTTTTCATGACCTCATTTGTAAGCTCCAGAGAGGGAACGTCGATCCAGCCGATAATCCCTTGGGGTGCACCGGCAGCTACTGCGGCGTCCAACACGACCTTTGCCGCAGCGATGGTACATTTCTTTGCACGCGGATGGGGGCTGATAATAATCGCGTTTCTTGTTTTTAAACTGATCAGCGCTTTAAAGATTGCGGTAGAAGTAGGGTTTGTAGTAGGAATAACCGCTGCAATCAGGCCAATTGGCTCTGCAATCTTTTTAATACCGAAAGCCTTGTCTTCTTCTATTACACCGCAGGTTTTTGTATCTTTATATGCATTATAAATATATTCCGCCGCGTAGTGGTTTTTAATAACTTTGTCCTCCACAACGCCCATGCCTGTTTCTTCCACTGCCATTTTTGCAAGCGGTATACGCTGTTTGTTGGCAGCCAACGCAGCGGCATGAAAGATTTTATCTACCTGTTCCTGCGTATAGGTAGCAAATACCCTTTGCGCCTGCCTCATTGCATGCATTTTGGCAACCAGCGCGTCAACATTGTCAATCAATTCGGGCGCCTGTGCGTTTGTCACTGCAGTTTTTTCATTATTTGCCATAAGATAGGCCTCCTCAGTTCTTGTTTTTTTCATGCGTACGCCTGCGCAAAACAGGCTGGTGAAACAACTTGCAAAGCGATGTTTTATGGGTTTTGCTTTGCTTTGTCCCTATTATAAATGATTGTTAAAAAATTGTCAATATCTTTTTTCTCTGTTTCAACCGGTAAATCCGTCCTTCTATTTTTTTCCTTTTTTATTTTCAGCTATGCTTTTGTATTTTTATCTATAAACAAAAAATTTCGCATGTAAAATTGTTCATTTTACATACGGAATTTTGGGGAAGTCTTACAATTCTACAATATATTCCTTACATCCCGTCTTAGGATTTGTAAAAAATATAGAAAATATACTTTTTCAGCCGGGTACTTCGTGCGCTTTAAAAGTCTTCCCTTTTCGCAGCAAAAGCATAGTATGTTTTCCCTCTTCTTTTGCAACAATATGGCAATACTTTTTCCATGTGTCTAAAACTAAAACAGACGGCCCCCGTTTATATGGGAGCCGTCTAATTGCAATTTATAACGATACGTC
This sequence comes from uncultured Oscillospiraceae bacterium, assembly GCA_900541975.1. GTDB lineage: Bacteria > Bacillota > Clostridia > Oscillospirales > Acutalibacteraceae > Scatavimonas > Scatavimonas merdigallinarum. Next base: position 56,683 of record UQLR01000004.1, read on the forward strand.
AGGATTTTGGCAATAGCACGGTTTTGTCATTCCGTAAAATCGAATCAGGAATCTGCAAGCCAATCTTTTTTGCTGTCTGCGCATTGACATAAGTAGTCGGATTATCCAATACTCGAACCGGCAGATCGGACACCGCTGTTCCCTTTAACACCTGGTCCGCCATATTGGCTGTTTCAATTCCAAGCTCTTCACCGGAAATACCAATACAGGCAAGTCCGCCGTCCTGAACCATAGCTTCCAACCCCACATAGCAGGGGATTTTCGCATCAAGTGTGACTCGCGTCAGATCGTCCATTGCATCTGCCAGCGTATTGTCCGCAGGTATTAAGATTGCGTTGACTCCGCCTGCAAGGGATTGCGCCGCCTGATATACATCGGAAGAAGTGCTGATTCCGGCTTCTATACACGCAATTCCTTTTTCCGCGCAATATGCCTTTGCCTTTGCAATGGCAACCGCCGAACTTGCTTCCGTACTGTTATAAAGCAGTCCGAGCGTTTGCATGCCTGGCGTAACGGTAAGGGCCATATCTATCATTTTTTCCACCTGCAGGGCGTCTGAGGTTCCTGTAATATTTTTGTCCGGCTTTTCAAGGCTGGTCGTAAGGCCCGCCGTAACCGGATCGCTCACCGCTGCAAACAAAACAGGCACTTTATCTGCAACTGCATGCGCCGCAACTGCCGCCGGTGTGGAAATGGCAATCACCACGTCTTTCTGGTCTGCTGCAAATTCATCCAGAATCGACGTGAGCCTTGCTGCTTCGCCCTGCGCACTGCAAGCTTCGATCTGTACATTTTTTCCTTCCTGATAACCAAGTTTTTTAAGCTGTGCAAGGATAGAATCACGGATGGTATAAAACGACGAATGGTCGGACATTTGTACGATCCCAATTTTTTTTACCGATTCTGCCGGTGCACCGGAGCCTGAAGAAGCCTCCTGATTGTCAGAGCATCCAAAAAACAGTCCCAGACAAACAACCGCTGCAAATAGCAATGCAAGTGCCTTTTTCACGTTTTTCACCTCAGAATTTATGTATTGCCGTAATGCATCCCAATCTCAAGTGCTTTGCGGTTTGCTCCCAGCAAGTGCTGTTTTCTTGCGGGCACACATTTTTCAACCGCTTTGTCAAGCGACTGTGCACTGCAAAAACCTGTTTCGTTGAAAAGCTTGCCTACCAGAATAATATTGGCCAATCCTTTCAGCCCGTTTTCTTCTGCAAGCTTTGTTGCAGGTACATAAAAAACGCGGACATCTGTACGTTCTACCTTTTTATGGATCAGAGAACTGTCCACCAGGACGATACCGCCTGTTTCCACGCTGTCAATAAATTTATCCAGAGAGGGCAGGTTCATCGCCACAAATACATTTGGGTTGGTCACCAGCGGAGAACCTATTGGTACATTTGAAACACAAACGCTGCAATTAGCCGTGCCGCCGCGCATTTCAGGCCCATAAGACGGCAGCCAGGAAATTTCTTTTTCCTCCATTAACCCGCCGTAGGCGATTACCTTACCTGCAAACAAAATACCCTGTCCGCCAAAGCCTGCCAGCAACATATTGTAATTTACGCTCATTGGATTCTTGCCCCCTTTTCCTCATCCTTATAGACGCCCAAAGGATAATACGGAAGCATATTCTGCCGCAGCCATTCCAGGGCTTCTATCGGCGTCATTCCCCAGTTTGTAGGACAGGTGGAAACAACCTCAATAATTGAAAAGCCTTTTTTATCAATCTGATTTTGAAAACCTTTTTTAATTGCCTTTTTCGCAATATTTACATTTTTTACGCAGTCCACCGTTACACGCTGCGCCAGTGCTACGCCGTCAAGCGTAGCCAAAAGCTCGCACACGCGGACAGGGTACCCCGCACTGTTTACATCTCTGCCATAGGGTGTGGTTTGCGTAACCTGCCCCGGCAGCGACGTCGGCGCCATTTGACCGCCCGTCATGCCGTATATGGCGTTATTAATAAAGATGACCGTAATATTTTCGCCCCTAGTAGCGGCATGCACGGTTTCCGCTGTCCCAATTGCGGCAAGGTCACCGTCGCCCTGATAGGTAAAAATCACATTGTCCGGCTTTGCGCGCTTAAGCCCTGTTGCAACCGCTGGCGCTCTGCCATGTGGCGCCTGCACCATGTCGCAGGTAAAATAATCGTAATTCATAACGGCGCACCCAACCGGCGCCACGCCTACAGCTTTTCCTTCAATCTGCAGTTCGTCAAGCACCTCTGCAATCAACCTGTGCACAATGCCGTGCGTGCAGCCCGGACAGTAATGAAAAGGAATATCCGCCAGCGCTTTTGGTTTTTCAAAAATAACTGCCATTATTGACCGCCTCCCAGTTTTTCAATTTCCTGCAGGATTTCTGCGGGAGTGGGGATTACACCGCCTGTTCTTCCAAAGAAGGCAACCGGTTTTTCACAGTTGATTGCAAGTCTTACATCGTCAACCATCTGTCCCATGCTCATTTCTACACAAAGAAATTGCTTTGCACTTTTCGCCGCGCTGCGCAGCGCATCTGTTGGGAAAGGCCAGAGCGTGATCGGACGAATAAGCCCCGCTTTAATTCCCTTGGCACGTGCGCTGTCCACAGCGCTGTGCGCTACCCTGGAAGAAGCGCCGTAGGCTACAACAACAATTTCTGCGTCGTCTACCAGATATTCCTGCACACGCTGCTCGTTTTTCTTGATTTGCTCATAACGCGCAAAGCGTTCTTTGACCAGGCCTTCCAACGCCTGCGGCGTCAGATAAAGCGAATTGACCACATTGTGCTTTCTTTTTCCCTGATGGCCGTCTGTCGCCCATGGTTTTGGGGGCAGTATATTTGCAGAGCCGTCGGGTATTTCCACAGGCTCCATCATCTGGCCCAACATTCCATCCGCTAAGATCATAGCGGGCATTCTATACTGGTCGCCCAAATCAAATGCGGTTTTGACAAGGTCGACCATTTCCTGCACAGTAGCCGGCGCAAAAACAAGGATCTGAAAATCACCATGGCCTGTGGCCTTCGTTGCCTGCCAATAGTCCGCCTGAGACGGCTGAATACCGCCAAGCCCCGGGCCTCCGCGCTGCACATTGATAATAAGCGCCGGAAGATCGGAACCGGCCATATAGGAAATTGCCTCTGTTTTCAGACTAATGCCCGGGGAACTGGAACTGGTCATGGCGCGTACGCCGGCACTGGCTGCTCCAAGCACCATATTTGCTGCTGCCAGCTCAGATTCTGCCTGTAAGTATGTACCTCCAATTTTTGGCATTTTCTTAGACATATAGGCCGCAAGCTCTGTCTGCGGCGTAATCGGGTATCCAAAGAAATGCCTGCACCCCGCCTGTATAGCGGCCTCTGCAAGCGCTTCGTTGCCCTTCATCAAAAATCTTTCACCCATAGTATTATCTCCTATCTGTATCTTATCTTTCTACAATGATTGCAACATCGGGGCACATGATTGCACAGCTTTTACAGCCAATGCACTCCTCCTCGTTGATAAGCTGTGCAGGATGGTAGCCCTTTGCATTGATTTTATCTTTACAAAGCGCAATGATTTTTTTAGGGCAAGCGTTTACACACAGTTCACACCCCTTACATACATCCTCTTTGACAATGATTCTTGGCATTTCGTTCCCTCCTTTATCTAAAGTACAGGTTATCTGTTTTTATCACAGTTGGGACAGCCGCCCCGCGCTGTCTAAAACGGCGGCTTAACAATACGTTCAACCGGAAAAAGCGGTTGTATTTCTTCTTTCAGTTCTTCCGCCAAAAAAGCCGGCGCCGTAGTCAGCACAAGCGGTAACTTTAAAAGCTTTGCCGTCTGCAGGGCAAACGGCATAGAGTCCAAAATATGTTTCTTCTCCGTAAGCTGTTGTAAATGCGAATTATTAATCACGCCGGTGGCTTTCACACGGGATGCGGCTTCAATCTCTTCCAAAAGCGCCGCCGCTTCCTGCGGTGTGCTTGTAAGCGCCCTGTAGTGGTTAATTACATAAAAAGCACTATACGACGGCAGGCGCATGACCTGTTGTGAAAAGCGCCCCAGCGCATATGCTCCTGCGTCATCGCCGCCGACATCAACAATCACATATCCGGCAGACGTATCAAACGCCGCGTAGATTTCAGCAGATAAAGACGGAAGATCCAAATTGGTCCCTGCAAATTGCGGCGCAACAACCTTGATCCCCTTTTTTTGCAGCATAGGCGTATAATCGCTTGACCGGAAATAGGGGTTGACAATGTCCAAATCCACCAGTGTAACACGCTTATCCTGCCGGGCAAGGTCAAGCGCCAGATTGACAGATAAATTTGTTTTTCCGCACCCGTAATGGCCATATATAATTGTAAGTTTATTTAATTGCAGCATATCCTTATCAAACTCTTTCCAGGGCCTGTGCAAAATCGGCAAGCAGATCGTCAACGTCTTCAATGCCAACAGAAAGGCGGATCATGTTAGGGCTTATGCCTGCCTGCTGAAGCTGCTGGTCCGTCATCTGCCTGTGCGTTGTGCTCGCAGGATGTAAAACACAGGTGCGCACGTCCGCCACATGTGTTACGATCGCGCCGATCTGCAACGCTTCCATCAGCTTTGCCGCCGCTTCTCTTCCTCCCTTTACACCAAACGAGATTACACCGCAGCTACCGCCCGGCATATATTTTTGCGCAAGGTTGTAATACGGGCTTTGGGGAAGTCCGGGATAATTGACCCATTCAATTTTGTCACTTTTTTCCAAAAAACAGGCAATCTGTTGCGCGTTTTGGCAGTGGCGCTGCATACGCAGTGCAAGCGTTTCAAGCCCTAAATTGAGCAAAAAAGCATTTTGCGGAGACGCCTGTGCGCCAAAGTCGCGCATAAGATGTACTCTGGCCTTTGCAAGATAGGCGGCCTTTCCAAAATGGTGGGTATATACGACGCCATGGTACGTATCGTCCGGCTGGGTCAGCATGGGATATTTGCCATTGTCCCAATCGAAACATCCGCCATCTATGATAACACCGCCCAGCGCTACCGCGTGACCGTCCATATATTTTGAAGTAGAATGTACGATGATATCTGCTCCAAATGTAAACGGCCTGCAATTAACCGGGGTTGGAAAGGTGTTGTCAACAATTAAAGGTACACCGTGCGCGTGCGCGCAGCGCGCATACATCTCCAGATCTGCCACCACCAGAGCTGGATTGGAAAGGCTTTCGATAAAGACCGCCTTTGTATGGTCCTGAAACGCCGACATGATTTCCTGCTCTGTTGCATCGGGCGCCATAAAGGTAGTCTCAATCCCCAGTTCACGCAGCGTTTTATTAAACAGGTTAAACGTTCCCCCGTAAACTGCGCTTGCACATATTATATGGCTGCCGCTGTGGCAAATGTTCGTAATTGCTATCATGGACGCCGCCTGTCCCGATGAAGTCAACAAAGCGGCAACACCGCCTTCCAGGTCGGCTATTTTTCGTTCTACCGCGTCCAACGTAGGATTTGCAAGGCGGGTATAGAAAAAACCGTCTTCCTCCAGGTCAAACAGTTTGCCCAGCTTTTGGGCGCTGTCGTATTTAAAGGTTGTGCTTTGTACAACAGGAAGAACTCTGGGCTCCCCGTTTTCCGGCTGATAGCCCGACTGTACACATTTGGTTCCAATACGCCAATCCATTGATTTGTATGCCTCCTTATATAGCTATGCTCTTTAAAACAGCCCTTTAATCAAATTTGCAACATAATCCACGCCAAAAATGACCAGCGCTACCAGTACAATAAACAGCAGCGCCGACACGATTCGGACCGTTGTCCGCTTTGCAGGGCTCATTTCTTCAAATTCCTCTATGCTTTTCTCCGGTTTTTTCCCGGGCTGTGCCGCTTTCTTTTTATCTTTCTGCTTTTCCTCCGGCCGGTGTGCATAAGTATAACCCTCCGATGGGAAATTTTCATTGGAAATAATCTGCGCGTCTGTATGGATTGCGCCTATGCCGATCAAAATATCTTTTGCCTGTGCACAGGCGCCGTAGGGCACCTGTATTTTCACTTTTGCCGCAAGTTTGCCCGTTACAGCGTCGGCGCTGCGTTCCTTTTTCGATATCCGTTCCACACAGGGAACGCCGTTGTCGCGCAGGGCGGCTACGATTCGTTCACGCTCAAACCCGTCTGCACTGATTACACACACAGGATCGTTTTCCTGGATTTCATTTGTAAGCGGACGCATACATTCCGGGCAAACCGCGCCCTTTTGATAAAGCGTTGTACAATGCGGGCAATATTTCATGGGAATCCCGTCCTTTTTCCGCCGGATACAATTTTTATGTCTGTCCGGCACTCTTTTCTTTACGTTTACAGTATATCATAACAAAAAATGCTATAAAATGCAACAAAATTGGAGCAGAGAAAATATCCCTGCCCCAATTTTATGGTATAGAACAGATCCAAAGCATACAAATTATCGGTGTTTTTATAAAAACGGCTTGTTTATCCATACGCTTTGGCGTTTTCAGCAAAACACAGGCTGTATCTGTTTTTCCTGCAAAGCAAGCACCAGGCTCTGCTCAAGCTTATTGAAATGCGCAACCAGAGAGTTTGGCTTGTTTTGCGGGTCGTCCTGTGAAAGCGGTGTAAAATAGATGTGCTTTGTATTGAGCGCTTTGCCTATATTTTGCGCAGACGCGCCAAGCGCGTCGTTGCTTGCAAGCGTTAAAAGCACCGGCCTGCCGATCCGCAAGTGCGATTTGACCGCCATCGTAACAGGCGTGTCTGTCACTGCGTTTGCAATTTTGGCAAGTGTATTGCCCGTGCATGGACAAACTGCGATAATATCGCACATTTTTTTAGGTCCGACAGGCTCGGCTTCGGCAATGGTATGAATAATTTTTTTGCCGCAGATTGCCTCAATATTTTTCTGAATTTCCTCTGCCTTGCCGAAGCGTGTGTCTGTTTCGTAGGCGGTCTGTGACATAATGGGAATTATATCATAGCCAGCCTCGGTTAAATGCTCCATCTCTTTTATCGCTTTAGAGAACGTACAGAATGAGCCACATAGCGCAAAGCCTACCGTGGTTTTACTCACTTTAATCCTCCTCAAGCATATTGAATATTGTATTTTTTATAATTTCGCCCGACGTCTTCGGCGCAACCTTTCCAGGTAACGACAACGCGTGCACGGCATTAATCCCCATTCGCCGTGCACTGTCAAAATCAACACCGCCAGGCGTGGACGCCAGGTCTATAACACAGGCTTCCTGCGCAATATGCGCCAGAACGTGAGAGTCCAATATCAAAGCGGGGACCGTGTTAAAAATAATATCGTAAGCGCCGTTGTCTGAAAGCGCCTTTATAGCAACCGGTTCGTGTCCCAGCAGGCTGATCCAGGCGAGGTCCTGTTTTTTCCGCGCGGCCACGTACACCTGTGCGCCAAGCCCTCTGAGCATGTTGGATAAGACCTTCCCAATTCTTCCAAACCCTACAACCAGGCATTTGGAGCCGTTAATTGTTCCTGCATATTCCCGCATGGCAATTTCCAGCGCACCTTCAGATGTTGCCACCGCGTTTAAAACATTGAGCTCTTCCCTGTCAAAATAGTCAAAAACCATATCTTTATTCCACAGTTTGCTCGTTTTTAAAAGACGCTCTTTCATACCGCAATACACCCGTTTCCCCTGCATCATACGCGCAAAACCGTCGTCAAGCGGTATTTTTTCACCGGCAAACGGTGCGTTTAAATTTTTTCCGTCCTTGGTAACCGGCAACGGCAATACAATTGCCTCGCTGCACAGCGCCGCTTCTTGCGGCGTAACAAGGCCTTCCATGCCCCCCAAAATCTGCTCCAGTTTATCAAAACCGCTTAAAAGTACCGTGTATCCGTCCTCATAGATTGCCCGGGCAGCGGAAAGCTGGCGTTTGTCACCACCTATTACACCAAAACTATTTATATGAATCACGATTGTTACCCCCATAACCCAAATGCGTGCATAGAAAGCAAAATTCCTCTGACAACATATAATACGGGGATAGAGCTTTTTAAGTGCATATGTAAAACAGGCGCCGCCGCCCGCATTCCCCTGCACACGCCAACGCCCATTTTTATTTTTGTACGTTTTTATAAACTGTTTCAGCCGTTGCAGCAGCTGCTCTTTACTTCAAAGGACTGGCAGTCAGTGCATTCGTTCATGGTAGGATTGCTCTCATGCGTACCGATCTGGATACAGTCAAGCGCGCAATAATCCTGTGAATTGTTATGATATTTACACTGCTGTACCGTACATTTGATGCTTTTGTTTGCAAATGAATTATCCATGTTTTTCGTACTTCCTTTCCTGTTATTCTTTCTTTTAATTTATAAATCAGACGGTCATCTGCGCAACGCGCAGTAAAACCGTCAATTTTATTTTTATCGTTTTACGCTTTTTTATACAACACAGATTTTTCTTGCGTGCATAAGATGGAACGAGGTGAAAAACATGTTTTACATAATTCGGGATATTCTTTTCATAATTTTGGCAATAATTGGCCTGATTGATCTTGTACGGATGGTTGCGCTCTTTTTTCTCCGTACCGAAAGCGACAAGAACATGCTATTTGTCATCCCAATCGAAGGGCATAACGAGGAAGCAGAAGCTCTGTTGCGCCATGCGGCTGCCCGTGTAAAATGGTTTGGCGGCGGGCGTTTTAGAAAAATTGTCTGCCTGGACTGCGGCATGGACGCCGAAACACGTAAAATCTGTGAACTTGTCTGCAAAGATTATCCGTTTTTTGAAATACAGGAATGTATTCTATATTGAACCATTCCTGATTTCCTTGGCAGGGTGCAAATGTTTTTTCTTGCGCCCTGTTTTTATTTTTTTGTATTTTTTGATAAAAATACGCAGCAGAAAATTTTGTTTTTCACTGTTCATCTCTGTTGCTTTATGCTATAATATTTATTTGAAATTACACATGGCGAAGGCTATGGTTTGGAGCGTAAAAAATGAAAGCTTTTTTTGTAATACTGATTTGCCGGATACTCAAATGGATTGGCGGTATTTTAGGGCGGGGTAGCAGCCTGCCCGGACAAATTGCCCTGAAGCTGGATAAAAATATTCTGAGTAAAATCCGGCTTCCCAAATATGTAATTGCCGTAACCGGCAGCAACGGAAAAACCTCTACGGTTGAAATGATTGCCCGCATTTTGCAACAGGGCGGCAAAAACGTCGCCTGGAATAAAGAAGGTTCCAACCAAATTGAGGGTGTAACAACATTGATCCTTGCAAGCTGCTCTCTTTTTGGAAGAATGCGCAAGGATATCCTTTTGATTGAAACAGATGAACGTTACGCGCGCTATACCTTCCGTTATTTTACTCCCACGCATTATGTGATCACAAACCTTTACCGCGACCAATTAACCAGAAACGGACATCCGGAATGGGTATACGCCGCTTTACAGGACAGCATCCATGAAAACACGCAACTGATCCTTAACGCAGACGATCCACTGGTTTCTCTGTTTGGCCGCAACCGTAAAGATACCGTCTGGTTTGGCGTAGACCGCTACGGCGGCTCTACACAGGAACCGCACGGTATGTACAAAGACGGGGCGTACTGCCCTGCCTGTAAAGAAAAGATGAAATACGACTATTACCATTATAATCACATAGGCAGCTATCATTGTCCCAGTTGCGGGCACAGAAAGCACCCAACCGCCTTTACCGTAACAGATGTGGATCTGGAAAAAGGGGAAATTGTAATCGACAACACCAGCGTTATCGCCCTTTCCCTGCACAGCATATATAACGTATATAACCTTCTGGCCGCATACGCCGTGTGCGCGCTTGCCGGCATTGAACGAAACCTTATTGCAGACAGTATTCAGCATTATGCGCTGAAAAACGGCCGGGTCGTAAACTTTCGCATGGGTGCGCACGCGGGTACGCTGCTGACCTCCAAACATGAAAATTCTGTATCTTACGACCAGTCCCTGCGCCTTGTTTCCCAATGCAAAACGCCCTACAGCGCCATGATCATCGTTGATGCGGTCAGCCGCAAATATTTTACAAGCGAAATTTCCTGGCTGTGGGATATTGATTTTTCACAGCTGCGCACAAACACATTGCAGCGCGTGATGTTATGCGGTACGTACGCAAACGATCTTGCCGTGCGCTTTTTCTTTACAGATATACCCCGGGAAAAGATTATGGTAGAAGAAGATATCGGAAAAGCCGTGGATACATTTGTACAATACGGTAACGAACCGGTTTTTGCAATTACCTGCTTTTCCGATAAGGACAAGCTGCTTGGCCGCGTTACAGTTTTATAACCTGCAGGCATGAAAGGATTTTGATCTATGAAGCTAAAGCTTTTACATTTATACGCCGATCTAATGAATTTGTACGGAGAATATGGAAATATTGCCGTACTCAAGCGGAATTTGGAAGACCAGGGCGCACAGGTGAGCGTTATAAAAGCAGAAACCGCCGCCGGGCTTTCATTTGGCGCATTTGACTTTGTTTATATCGGCAGCGGCACAGAGAAAAACATGAAAAAGGCGCTTGCCGATCTGCGCAAAGAAAAAGAAAGTTTTGCAAGAGCTGTACAGGGTGGTACCGTTATGCTGCTTACGGGCAATGCGTTTGAAATGCTTGGGAAAATCGTAACGGACTGTACCGGAAAAAATTACGAGGGGCTGTGCCTTGCGCCTTTTACAACTACAGAGCAGTGCAAAAAGCGGGTCACCGGCGACTGTTACTGCGTGTGCGATTTTCTGCACGAACCGCTTGTGGGCTTTATAAACAAATGCAGCGCCATACAAGGCGTTGAAACACCGCTGTTTGACATGCAGATGGGGTTTGGCAACAGTGAAAACGAAACACTGGAGGGGCTGCATCTGCGCAACTTGTTCGGAACGCATATGATCGGCCCGATTCTTATCAAAAACCCGCATTTTCTGGAATATATCGTCGTTTTACTATGCACGCGGCAAAATGCCGAATTCGTTCCGGTACACAAGGAATACCCTTATGCGCAGCGCGCTTACATTGTTACAAAGGAAAAGCTCTATGCGCGTATGCAAAGGGAAATATAAAAATTGAGGTTTTGCCAGATGGATAACGGACAGCTTTTGGAATTGAACGGAGAGGTTGAAGAAATTATTTTTCGCAACGCGGAAAACGGTTATACCGTATTGTCTGTCAATTGCGGCGGACAGGAAATCACCGCGGTCGGCCTGCTCCCTTTCGTCAGCATCGGAGAAGAGCTCCGCCTGATTGGAAAATTTAAAAGCCATGTTTCATATGGAGAACAATTTGCCGTAGAGGCCTGTGAACGCTCTATGCCCTCTAATTCCGCTGCAATCCTCAAATACCTATCCTCAGGGGCAGTAAAAGGAGTCGGCCCCGCTACTGCCAGACGCCTTGTAGAAACTTTTGGGGAAAACACATTGGAAATAATGGAAAACCAACCACAACGTTTGGCGTCTGTTAAAGGAATCTCAATTGACAAGGCTGAACAAATCAGCAGCGAGTTGCAAAAGCTTTTTGGCATACGCGAACTGATGGCTGCATTGCAAAAATATGGTATCACCCCGCAGGATTCCGTGCGCATATGGCGGTTTTGGGGTACGGCCGCTCTGCGCAGAATTGAAGAAAACCCTTATTTTTTATGTTCCCAGGAGCTGCGTATTCCGTTTGAACAGGCAGATGCCATCGCTGCAGCGCAACAACGCCCGTTTGACGATTTGTGCCGCGTACGCGCCGGGCTTGCATACATATTGGAGCATAATAAAAACAACGGGCACACCTGCCTGCCGAAAGACAGGCTTGTACAGGCCTGCACAAACTTTCTTTCCGTAACACCGCAGCAGGCCTGCGATGCATTGGACGAAATGCTAACCGACGGAAACCTGGTATGCGATGAGCTGGAAGGCCAAGCGTTTATTTTTACGCCGCCTTTGCATCGGTGTGAAACCTATATTGCTGCAAGGATGCTTATGCTGCTGCGTTTTCCAGCACAGCAAATTCCCTGTATTGATCAGGAAATTCAGGCAATTGAACAAACGGAAAACCTGGAGTATGCACAGTTGCAAAAGCTGGCGATCCAGGAAGCGCTCACAAACGGCCTGCTCATTTTAACAGGCGGCCCTGGAACGGGAAAAACAACTACGCTTAATGCTGTGATCAAAATTTTGAAAAAAAACGGGCAGAAAGTTTTTCTGGCCGCCCCTACGGGGCGTGCAGCGCAACGTATGTCTGAAGTAACCGGCTGTGAGGCCAAAACCATCCATCGGCTTTTAGAGGTAACATGGGACAAAAACGACAGGCCTGTTTTTCAACGTAATGAAAAAAACATGCTCAACTGCGATGCATTGATTCTGGATGAGCTTTCCATGGTAGACGCTTTGCTGTTTGAAAGCGTAATACGAGCGCTGCCCATGGGTTGCCGGCTGATCCTTGTAGGAGACTGCGACCAGCTTCCCTCTGTCGGGGCTGGTAACGTGCTGCAAGACCTGATCCATTCCGGCCTGATGCCGGTGATCCAGTTGACAGAAATTTTTCGCCAATCCATGCGCAGCCTGATTGTTACAAACGCGCACCGCATCGTAAAAGGTGAAATGCCTGTATTAACGCAAAGGAACAGCGATTTTTTCTTTTTACGCTGCCATGACTGGGAAGCTTTAGCCGAGACGATTATAGAATTATGCCGTACAAGGCTTCCCAAAAGCTACAATTATTCGCCATTTGAGGATATTCAAGTGCTTTCTCCCGCACGTAAAGGAACCTTGGGTTGTCTGGACCTGAACACAAGACTGCAGGCTGCGTTGAATCCCCCCTCCCCTGGTAAGAAGGAAATCACCGTTAACACCACCACCCTGCGCCAGGGCGACAAAGTTATGCAGGCACGCAATAATTATAATATTACATGGACCAGAAAGGACGGCGAGCACGGTGAAGGCGTTTTTAACGGCGACGTAGGGATTTTAACAGAAGTCAGCAAATCTGCTCAGACTTTAAAGGTTGTTTTTGATGATAAAACAGCCGTTTACGATTTGGACAGTGCGCTGGACCTGGAACTGGCCTATGCTACCACCGTCCATAAAAGCCAGGGAAATGAATTTAACGCCGTTATCCTTCCCATGTACCAGGGTCCGCCGCAATTATGCTATCGAAACCTGCTGTATACCGCCGTGACTCGCGCAAAAAAACTGTTAATTTTAGTCGGCTATGAACAGGCCGTTGCCAAAATGGTGCAAAACAATCGGAAAACCTTGCGGTATACCGGCTTAAAGCATTTTTTGATCCGAGAATAATTATACTATTTGTAATAATTAAAGAAGATTATAATACCTAAAGTATTATACATATAGTATTTCTTTAAATGTTATATACCAATGGTGATTACATGAACCCGCTTGATTTTTTGTTTCCGCCGCATTGCCCGTACTGCGGCACACTTATACATGCCTGCGATATGGCCTGCAGCAGTTGCCTTCCGTTTTTTCCTAAACAGCCTGTTTGCAAGCGGCTTTATGGATATATGTGTGTTTCTCCGTTTCGATACGACGGTATCTTCCGTAGAGCTGTTTTACGTTTTAAATTCCACAACAGTCCGCAATATGCAAGGCAGCTGGCTGCTGCGGTTGCAAACGCCGTACGGCGGGAATATGCAGTGAATTTTGATTTTGTTACCTGCGTGCCGCTTTCTGCCAAAAGCCAAAAGGAGCGCGGGTACAACCAGGCGGCCCTGCTTGCAAAACATACGGCGCGGCATCTGCACCTGCCTTACAAGGCCACGCTGATAAAAATTCGGGAAAACACTGCGCAGCATTCCCTTGCCAAAGCTATGCGGTGGAAAAATGTACAGGGTGTATACGCCCTGCGACGGAAAACATTGCTTGCCGGAAAAAGCATTCTTTTAATCGACGATATTGTAACCACCGGCAATACACTGCGGGAATGCGCTCATGTTTTGGAAAAAAGCGGCGCTACCGTATGCTGGGCAACACTTGCAAGTGTAGAATAAGCAGCAGATTGCTTGATCCACAGAAACTGTCCGGCAAACCTAATTAAATAGATGGCAAAAGGCAACAACAAACTCCCGACAACCGGTTAATCCTCCCATAGGCTCTTCACTTGTGCGCTTTCCAGGTTTGTAATAGAATAATACCTCCAGTTGCAGTTTCTGCTCTGCAGCTGGAGGTATGTTTTTTATAATTTGTTTTTCGTTATACAGGCATTTTAACCAGCGGATCTTTTGCAGCCTGCTTCCCAGGGGCTCGCGCCAATAAGCAGCGCAATAATTAAAAACAAAAGGTCCATATGCTGGGATCAGACTTCCGTGTAAATCGTTCAGCCGTTCCGGAAAGGAATTTTCTTAAATGGTTTTTCCATCGACAGAGCCCTTATTCCATATTTTTCTTTATTGTCAAAATATTTCTCCCATTTTTATACTCATAAAAGATTGCATCCATGTTTTTCTTAACGATATAAATGCCAAGGCCGCCAATTTCCCGTTCCTCGGCGGAAAGAAAAATATTTGGATCCGTCTTTGCCAGCGGATCATATGGAACGCCGTGATCCACAAAGGTGATAACAACAGCCAGTGGTTCTCCAAGCACCTCTGCACGGACAGTAGCAGGCCCTGTGTCCGGATTATACGCATAATGCGCAATATTGCCGAACAGTTCATCGATGGCAATATCAATTTGCGCCTGTGCTTTCATCGGACAATGATAGCTTTCCAGCAGTTCGTTGACAAAGGCCGTCACCTTTTCAATATTTTCCACTGTCGCTTCAACAGTTAGTTCTTTCATTTCTTCTCATCACCCTTCGCCTGTGTCTCGCTGTGTGCAAACGCTGGATTGTCTGCCTGAGACGGCCCCTTACGCAGAATGCTATCTATTCCTATCAACCACATAAGGATAAAAACCCTCCGTACTCAGTATGGAAGTAAGAGCTGTTATATATTCAGACCCGGGGGACTGTTTTCCAATGCAGCTAGCGCAGGCCAAAATGCAGCGGTCTTTTAGTCTTGCGGCAACCATCTTCTTTGCAACCAAAGAGCAAGTCGTTTTACAAAATTTATTTTTAAAATATTTCAAATATACATGTAAAAGAGAACGTACGGATGTAGCAATCAGTGTCCGGCATCGTCGGACGGTTTCTCCACTGGTTTTTCACATTTCAAGCACAACATTGTAATATCGTCAAACTGCGGCGCATCCCCAACAAAAAAGTCGATATCGGCCTTAACCTGATGCAATAACTCTTCCGGTATTGTATCCGGCTGGCTGTTAAGCGCCTCCAACATCCGCTCCGTTCCATAAAGCGCGTTATTTACGTCTGTGGCTTCTGTAACGCCGTCGGTATAGACAAACAGCATATCCCCGGCATGCAGTTCCAGTTCGTACTCCCGGTAATGCACGTTTTCCATGCCCGCCAGGACAAACCCGTGTGTATCCCGGAAGAGCTCAAACCGGCCGCCTGCACGCTTTATTGCCGGATATTCATGTCCTGCGTTGGCTGCCGTGAGCTTTCCGGTTGATATCTCATAAACGCCCAGCCAGGCGGTCACAAACATTTCCGCCGTGTTGCCTTCGCACAGCTGGTTGTTCACTGTCTCCAGAATCTCCTTTGGGGAGGCCCCCATCTGCGCCCGATTTTTCAATAGAATTTTGGCAACCACCATAAACAGCGCCGCCGGTACGCCTTTTCCGGAAACGTCTGCTATAACGATGGCCAGATGATCGTCATCTGTCAGGAAAAAGTCATAGAAATCGCCCCCCACTTCTTTGGCTGGGGTCATGGAAGCGTAAATATCAAACTCATTCCGCTCTGGAAAAGGCGGAAAGATGCATGGCAGCATGGAAGCCTGTATCTGCGTGGCTACGTGCAGCTCTGCGCCAATTCGTTCCTTTTCGGCGGTAACGCGGGACAGATTTTTGATATATTCCTTCAGGCTGCTGGTCATATGGTTGAAAGCCTCACCCAACTCTGCCGTCTCATCGTCAGATTCCACATGGATCTGAAAATCCAAATCTCCGCCGCTGACGCGCCTGACGCCGTCTGTAAGGATCAGCAGCGGGTAGGCCAGCCGATTGGAAAATTTATAAGATAAATAAATAACCAATGCTGTTACCGCCAAGGCGATTCCCACAAAGATGGCGACGATCATCGTAATTTTCCCGTTCATATCCTGCATAGTCCGCTGGGTGATCTGGTTAATATTCTCCTGCAGCGTTTCGATTGGAGCAACGATAGAGGTATCGTTGAGTTGCATGACTGTCACCATTGTCCACTCGGTAATGCTTAACGGAGAAAACGCGACATAGGAAAGTTGCCCGTCCAGCGTAACCAATTCCATGCCAGATTCTTTTCGACCGGCCTTTTCCAGCATAGATATCAGTTCGGTGTTTCCCGATTCCAACAGGTTGTCCTGATACCGGCTTATTTCGCTTTCCCTGTCCGGATTGGCGCTGGCAATCACGTTCATACGCCCCTCCTCCGATGTATTCAGCAAAAAAGCATAGCCGCTGTTCCCAAGCGTTGTGCTCTGTACCATTTCCCGGATATTGTCGATCAGCCCGCCGCTGCCGGCCACGCCAACCAGATCTCCATCCACATATACTGGCATAGCGCAAATTAGCGCTTCGCCGCGTCCGGAACCATCCTGCACAGGATTGGACCAATATACCTCTCCTGCTTTGAGCTTGGAAGCTTCTTGATACCATGTGGATTCTCTGGCATCGTATTCCACCATGGAGGTGGTCAGGGTGTCCGCCAGAATATCAATACCGGATGATTCCAGGCAGAAATAGCTTGCGCCAATCCCATTGTATGTACCATCCCCATTGTCAAAATTGCGGATGCCGCCCAGCACGCCCTCCAGATAACCGGCCAGATATAATTCACGGCGCATTACCCCGGTAAGGCTGCTTCCGTCCAGCTCTGCTTTAACGACCACGCCGTTTTCTTCGACAATAGAGCCGGGATCCAGCAACGAGCGCGGCGCACGCAGATGAAAAGAAAAACGCCCCAGCATTTCTTCCGGATAATTGCAGGAAAAATCAAAGGTATCAATCGGCAGGGAAGCGTCTGGCCGCCCCTGCAGGTATTGCGCCTCATGAGAATAAATATCTTCAGCCGCCATGGCTACCAGACGAGTCTGATTAAGAATCAAACTCAGGCTGGTATCCGCCTGGCTGCTTTTGTTTTCCGCCAGCATTCTGAGTTCTTTTCGCGTCTGTTCCCGCAGCGTTTCTGTGGAATCCTGTACCGTCTGGTCGTTTAGCGTCTGCAAGCTGCTGACGGTATTCTGCCGTACGCTCACAATACCCGCGCCGCACGCAAGCCCCAGCAGCACAACAGAAGTCAACGATACGGATAAAACCAAACCGGCCACCTTATTTTTGATTGTATGCTTTTTCCCTGTTTTCAAAACCGTATCTCCTTTTTATTCATACTGTTTATGAATGTAATCCAGCAGCCATGCGCCTTCCGGATAGAGACAAATCTCCGCATTCCGGACGCACCGCTGGCCGACATGTGCCATGATCATATATTCGCCGCTGCGGTTCATTGGTTTTAATCCGGTAAAAAAGCAGCCTGCCCGCCGCAGCATTCTGTAAGCATTGGCCGCACCGGAACTTTTTAAATTCAGATAGCATAAAAAAATGCGTTCGGTTTTCAGGTTCAAATCCTCCAGCAGGGAAGCAAAATCTTCTCCAACTTCCTGTATCACCCAAATGGAATTATGGTGCAATGCATCATGCTGATTGCTATATACCGTTTTTGAAACGGTACAGCTTTGGCCTTTGGATTCCAGGCGGCAATTTACGCCGAGTTCGTCATATATTCGTTTTGCCACTTCCCTGTGCTCTTCCGGGCAATAGAAAACGCCTGCATCCCCAACTCTCTCCCGGCGGCACATCACCGCCTGGCTGAGCCTGGCGCCCTTCGGCCAAGCGCCTCCCGGCAGCATAACTTCAGCCCGATACAGCATGGGCCGCACCCCGCACAGGACAAAACCCTGACGGGCAAGGCTCTGCTGACTGACGGTATTGTGTGCCATGACGTCGGCATACAGGGAAAGAAGCCCCTTTCGGCCCTGTATGCTTTGAAGCAGTATTTCCTCCTGCTTTGTGCCGATTCCCATCCCCTGGTAGGCGTTTCTGACTACCCGCAGGAGCAACAGGCCGCTGCCGGCAAACTCTGTATCAAACCGGACGGCGGACGTACTGATAATATCTCCCTTTTCCGTAACGCCGCACAGGATGCTCATAGCGCTTTTTCGGCACTTATTGGAAAGATAACCCGGCGTAAGATACTGCTTATATGGATAACCTCCGCCGTAGTAATCCTCAATGCAGCTGCGAAAGGCATTTTCGTCTTCATCTTGAAAAGGCCGGAAGTATACTTTTGTGCGGCGGCAGGTTTTTCTGTCTTCAAAAATCATAATACGTTTTCTTCATCCTCCAGTCAAAAACGGATCAAAAGATTATTGGTCCCGAAGGTTTCGTGGAAGGCAATCTCTTTGGCAGAACCAGCAATCATTTTAATTCCCAGCACACTTTCGGCCATATCTTCATTGTCTTTATTCTCTTCATAATACCGTATTGGGTCGAAAATCCTGCCAGTATTCCGGATACGCAGCAGTACATCTTCCTCCAGACATAAAATACGGATATCCATAAACTGTTTCTTTTGAGGATCCATACAGCAGGTGATTATAGCCGTCAACATTTCCTCCAGGGCAAGGCTTACCTGCATAGTCTTTTTCGCCCCAAGACTGTTTTCTTTACAAAACTCAGTAATTTTATTGGAAGCAAACATAACATCGTCCAAAGTATTCTGAACAGAAAAGGAAATTTCGTTTTCGCCCTCCAGAGAAGTGTCCAGCAGATACCAATCCAGCTTTGGGTTTTTCCGGCACAAAACGCCGATTACCAAAAGCACTGTGCCAAGAGTCAGAACATCGGCCATAATGAATGAAAACCAAACCCCGTCTATCCCCAACCACAAGGCGAAAAAAAACGCCGCCGGCGCAAGATAGCCCAAAAGGCGCAGGGTAAGGATCAGATTGGAAAGCATGGGATGTTTTACCGTATTAAAATAGCCCGACAACATCAGGTTGACAAAGGCAAAAAGAAAGCTCCCAGCCAGGCACACAAGCCCCCTCTGTCCTCCCGCGACAGCAACCGGATCGGTGATGTTAAACAATGCGCACAGAAGGCCGGAAAACAAAACAATGAAAAGAGCCAGTAAAACCGTCAGCCCACTGCCAATCTGCAGCGCCTTTCGGCAGACATGCCGGATACTGTTCCAGTCCCGTTCGCCGTAGAACACCCCGACAACCGGCATCAAAGCTGAAGCTACCCCTGTCACCACGCCGGTCAGCAGATCCGACACACTTTTAAGCATTGCAAAAGCAGACAGATAAGCACTGGCTCCAATTTGCAGTATAACGGCGTTGATCACCAGAATCTTCAGCGCGTTGAATAAATTGTTGCAACCGTTTGGGCTGCCGCAGGCAATGATCTCACCCAGCGTGCGAAAGGAAACGCCCCGCATTTTAACAAGCCGGGTATTCGGTGTTTTTTTGAACAGAATATACATTCCTAAAAACGTGGTGATCCCCATAGAGAAACCGGTGGCAATACTGGCTCCCTTGATGCCCATATCACACGCCGGCGACATAAACAAGTAAGTAAAAGCCATGTTCAGGCCGCTGGACAGCAAGAATAAAAAGGATGAAGTCTGTGGTTTTCCCTCCATTTTCAAAAAATGGAGGGGGATATAAATAAACAGGGTAAAACTTCCGCCGAGGATATACCAGCGCAAATAATCTGCCAAATAGCCACCTACGACGCCTTCTCCTCCCAGTAAACTCACAAGAGGATCCAAAAACAGAAGGCCGCCCGCAGTCGTAACCACGCACAGCACTGCCGTTGTCCAGAAGGCCAGGGTGAAAATCCTCCGATACGCAGCGTAATCGTTTTGTCCAATTGCCAGATTGGCGGCAATAGAACCGCCCATACCAACGACTGCGCCAATGGTGTAATAAATTAAATAAATCGGGCTAACCAGCGACATGGCCGCCAGTCCGGCTTCTCCAAGAAAACGCCCAACGATCACCGTGTCGATCATTCCTGCTACACTGGTTGCCAACATTGCCAGGACAGAGGCAATCAGATATTTGCTGTAAACGCTGCGAAGAAAAAAATCATTCCGCCGCAACTGTTTTGTAGAATTTCCCATTGTAAAATCCCACATTCCTGTTTGGTTATTTGTTTTCAAGCCTGCTTACAACGAACAGAAGGCAACTGTTTTATGTTATTAAATCGTCAGGAAGTTTAAAAAGCTGGTAACTTTCACTTCGAAGATTTCTTAAATCATAGCATTAATATTTTTAAACCCAGTATTGTTTTTCCGGTTCATAATCTTTTGCGCAGCAGACAATTTTAAAGCATGAATCAATATCCCCTGGCTCTGTTGGGAATATTGATTCACTTTTCATCCGTTTCAAAATTTCACCACCAGCGGTCGTAAAATTTTGAAACGCCCCACTGGCAGACAAAATTTTGCGACTCGTGCCAATCGCTTTCAATATAGGTACCGTAAAAATAAAGAATCCGGTGCTGAACCGCTGCACGGTTTTGGTCAAAAATATAGGTAACGGCATTTATTGCGTCAATATTTGGGTATTCATACCAGCCGTCGTAGCCGTTCCCTTCCATAACCTCTTTAATGCTTCCATACCCGTCAAATACCATTGCGTCACGCAACGTTTGAGCAACAAGCGCGCAACCTGTAAAGCCTTCTGTTCCGGCTTCACCCATTACAATCCGCTGCGCGTAATAGCGGTCTTCCTCCGTAAGCACTACGGGAGAAGTAGAGTAACCCGGGTCGGGATTATCAATTGCAAAAAAATACCCTGCATCCCATTGCTGCTGGTAAAGCGCCTGTTTATAAGCAAGTTCCTCCGGCGTTTCCTGCACCGGCGGGTCGGTTTCTGCTTCCGGCTGTGTTGGTTCCTCGGTAGGGCCTTCTGTCTGCGCCTGCGTTGCCTCCGGCGGCTCTGTACTTTCGCTGGGTATTTGCGTTGCCTTTTCTGTTGGAGTTTCCGTCGGTTTTTCTGCCTGTGCCTGCGTTTCCGTTGCAGTGCTGTCGGTGGCTTGCTCCACTGCAGCAGAAGCGTTTGCATCCTTCTGCGTCGCACGGCCTATATATACAGCTTCAAAAAGCGGGTCGTTATATGGGCTGCCGGAAAAGGGCTGCGCAAGCGCTTTGTTTGTCTGCAGTGCCGCAGCTTCATTTGTACCAGGAAAAAAACTTCCTGACAGACCGAAAATTATAATAGAAACTGTAAGCACACAGGAAAAAACTTTTTTCATATGGTTCACCTTGTTTAAAAATAAAGCCTTTGCATATGCATATACAGATTTATTATATAAGAAAACGGCAAAGAATGCAATGAAAAAGACTTTTATATATATAAATTTTCATGTGTTCCTTGTTTTATTTTAGGAAGCAGCGCAAATGGTATGGCAATATAAATAGAAAGCTTTCCCCTTGCTATTTGACACAATTTTTTATAAAATCTTAATAAAGGTATTTAAAAGCATGCACTTGCTATTGAAACGCCGGCCGTGTTTTTTAATTGTATCTTAGTTTACATTCTTTCTGTTTGGATTGTTTTATACTAAAATTTGTAAAAATAAAGTTTAGAAGGGTTGGAAAGTATAAACGTATGAAGCATTATAAAATTGTTTTATTAAAAGGCGACGGTATTGGCCCCGAAATTGTAGACGAAGCCGTTAAGGTGCTTGATAAGGCGGCGCTGGAATTTAACTTTTCGGTAACGTATGATTATGCAGACCTTGGCGGTGTGGCAATAGACCGCACCGGCGTCCCGCTGCCGGACGTTACAATTGAAAAATGTAAAGCGGCTGATTCTGTTCTGCTGGGGGCAGTGGGCGGTACAAAATGGGACACGCTTCCCGGCCACCTTCGCCCGGAGGCCGGATTGCTGGGGATCAGGGGGGCGCTTGGCCTGTTTGCAAATTTGCGTCCGGCAGTGATTTTTGAGCCTTTAAAGAAAGCATCTCCTTTAAAGGATGAAGCGATTGGCAAAGCGTTGGACATTTTAGTTGTCCGTGAGCTTACCGGCGGCATTTATTTTGGAAAGCGGGGACGTACAGAACAAAACGGAGCCGCTTGCGCTTATGACACGGAAATGTACAGCGTACCGGAAATTGAAAGGATTGCAAGAGTAGCGTTTGACATGGCGATGAAACGCAAAAAAAGGCTAACAAGCGTGGACAAAGCAAACGTGCTGGAGTCTTCCCGGCTTTGGCGTGAAACAGTCATACGTATAGCCAAGGAATTTCCGCAGGTAGAACTTAATCATATGTATGTGGACAACTGCGCCATGCAGTTGGTACGCAATCCGGGTCAGTTTGACGTGATTGTAACATCCAATATTTTCGGCGATATCTTATCGGACGAAGCTTCCATGATCAGCGGATCGATCGGTATGCTGGCCTCCGCCAGCCTCAACGGGGAAAAAGCGGGACTATACGAGCCGATCCACGGCTCCGCGCCGGACATCGCAGGCAAAGGAATTGCCAATCCTCTTGCCACCATTTTATCTGTTGCGATGATGCTGCGCTATTCGTTGGAACAAAAAGAAGCTGCGGCCGCAATAGAAAGTGCAGTCAATCGGGTGCTTGAAACATACCGGACCCCTGATATTTATACGGAAGGAACAAAAAAAGTTTCCTGCAAGGAAATGGGAGATTTGGTCTGCTCTTTGCTTGAAAAATGATCAAACACCAATTAAAAGGATTTTTATATATGAATCAATATGATATGCACACACATCTTCTTCCAGGAATTGACGATGGCGCCAAAACCCTGCAGGACGCTTTGCAGCTTGTAAAAAAGCTGCAAAGCGATGGCGTTACACATATTGCGCTTACCCCCCATTTCTATTCGGACAGGGAAAGCCTTTCAGATTTTTTAACAAGGCGTGAGCAGGCGTATCATGTTTTACTGAAGGCGCCTGTTCAGGGGATTACCTATATCCTGGCAAGTGAAGCCTATATTACAGACTATATTTTTAATAATTCTTCGCTGCTGCCGCTATGCTACAGCGGGACAAACTATTTACTGGTAGAGTTCCCTTACAGCACAAATTTTGCCGCCAGAGGCGGGGATATGCTGTATAAATTGATGAGCAATTATGGGGTTTACCCTGTGATTGCCCATATTGAACGGTATGATTCTTTAATGAAAGACCCGGCGCTTATATCTGAACTGCAGCAGATAGGTTGTAAAATGCAGATTAACCTGGGATCGCTTTCTTTCTTTTCACACAGGAGGAAGCTGCTTGGACTAATCAAGCGTAATCTGGTAGATGTTGTCGGAACAGACACACATTCTTTGGCAAGAGGCGCAGATTTTAACACAGGTATGGGTATAATATCTAAAAAGTTGGGGGATAATTATATTGATATTATTCAGAAGAATAGTGAATTTGTTATTTTAAGTTAAAATTTGTTAAAAAAGCGACAAATTGAATTAATTTCCTGTTCAAAAGTATTTACTTTCATTATCTCTTATGCTATGATAGGGGCAGATTCAGATAAGGAGTGAAGGAAATGAAAAAATTTGCGGCCGTTTTGCTGGCAATGGTATTGGTAGTTGCTTTGGCAGTAACTGTATCAGCGGCTGGTATTAACGAGAGTGAACAGAAAGTTTTAGACGAACTTTCTTCTAAGGTAGAAATAGGGAACGGTTATTTTATGCTTCCCACAGAATACGTCAATCAAGCTGAAAATTATTTTAATACAATTGATATGACTCCACAGCAGGCTGATGAAATTTTAGAGTACATTCAGCAGGGTGAAAAGATTTTGGTCGACAATGCTGCAACAAGCCTTGATATGCTTACGTATGAGCAGAAAATAGAAATTATGGAGCTTGGCCAGAAGGCGGTTGGCGTATTGGGTATGACCCTTACCGTACAGCCTAAGACCAACATTGTTACCATTCTTGATCCCAATGGAAACGTTGCATTTTTGGCAGAGGCGCTGATTATTCCTTATACCACAGAAGAACCTACTTCTCCCTCAGACGGTTCCACCCCACCTTCTGGTAACGCGGGCGGAACAACAACCGACGGAGACGCCATTAAAACAACCGGTATGTCTTCCGACGCAACGGCAGCTTTGGCTGTTTCCGCAGTGATCATACTGTTTGTTGCCGTAGCTGGCGTTTACCTTGTAAAAACAAAAAAGGCGAGGTCATAAATGACGCGTAAAATTAAAAGAGAATTCAGTAGGAAGAATTTTATAATTCTTCCTATTGTATTTTTTATAGGAGCTTATGGAATTCTTTACTTTGCGTTATCCCCTCTGCTTGCACCGTTTATAGGGGTAGCGGACATGTTTTTTTCCGACCAGAAATTGGAGCATGACAGGGAATACAACAATATTTTTGTACCAATAGAAGATACAATTGTACAGGAAACGGTCAATGCGTCTGATATTACGTACCCCAAATATGGTGAAATGTTTGGGAAAATCAGTGTGGAAAACACATCTGTACAGGACGTTAATCTGTTCTTTGGCGACGGCAGCGTAGCGTTGCGCAACGGCGTGGGAATTTTTAACGGCAGCTTTGTTCCGGGCTACGGAAAAACCATCCTGGTTGCCGGCCATAACAATACGTATTTTAATGGCCTTAAAAATGCACAGGAGGGCGCGGTGGTGACAATCCACACCAGCTATGGCAATTATACCTATAGCATTACAAAAACAGAGGTGCGCAGCGCTTCTGATCCGTCGGAACTGAATCTGGGTGCAGATGAGGAAAATCTTGTCTTGTACACCTGTTATCCCTTTGATGAGCTTGGTCTTACCAACGAGCGCTTTTTCGTATATGCCCGTTTTGTATCGGGGCCAAAAATCATTATGAACGAATAAAGGAGGGATAAACGCATGCCGAAATCCGCCGTGGAAAGTACATTGGCAAAAATATTGTATTCTATATTTTCCTTTCTTCTTTCCATGCTGTCTTTTTTTCTGGTTTTGCTGATTATTTTACAAGCGACTTTTTTAAATAAAAATTATATTTTAAATATGGTCAATGATTCCAATTATTTTTCTGAGCTTTCTTCCGAAATTACAGAAGATTTGATCGACCTTGGAAATGCCAGCGGTATAAACGAAGCGTTTTTTGAAAATTTTGTAGATGAGGTAATTCTGCGCGAAGATGTGGCAAATTATGTTGAAAATTTTTATTCCGGGGAAGACACTTCGGTAGATACTACACACTTTAAGCAGTATTTCCGTGAAAAACTGGATGCATATATTGCCGAAAATAATCTTACGGTGTCGCAGGACGCGCGGCAAAATCTTACCGCAACCGTCAAGGAAGCCGCTGGTATTTATGCCTCCCGCGTGCAGCTACCGTATTTTGACCTGATTGCAGGATATTTTCACCAGCTGCTTGCGCCAGTGTTTTATGTAACGTTGGCCTGCGCCTTTGTAGTGCTGCTCATTGCAGTTGTGATGATTGCGACCAATAAATGGAAGCACCGGGCGTATCGATATTTATCCTATTCCACATTGGGAACACTGCTGATGACGCTTGCCGTTCCCGTAATGGCTTATTGTATCAATAAATTAGATAAGCTTGCAATTATGTCCAGAGCGTTATTTAACCTGTATTATTCCTGTGTCACACAGTTTTTAAATGCGTTTTTTATAGCCGCGGCCGTTTTGGCGCTGCTTTCTGCGCTTTTTATTTATATGCATTACAGAAGTAGGAAAAAAGCGATTATAGGGGCAAAATAATACGTGTTTTTCTTTTACAATAGAAAAAATTTACTGTCAGGGAGGATGCAATTGCATCCTCCCTTTCTTTATACTATACTGTTAGCAGAAGCCAGCTTATGAAATAAGGAAAAAGTGGAAAAGCTACAGAAATATGGACAATGGAAAGGAGCTCGAACATGAAAATTTTATCTGCACAGCAGATGCGTGAGCTTGAACAGCGTGCGGTAAACGAGGGAGCAACCTATTATTTTCTTATGAAAACGGCCGGTCAGGCGGCCGCCCAGGTTTTGCTTGACCGAATGGGTGCGAAACAGGGATGTCAAGTGGCAGTTGTGTGTGGAAAAGGAAACAACGGCGGTGACGGTTGTGTCGCCGCCGGATATTTAAAACAGAAGGGCATTCAGGCGGTAATTTTATTGATCGACGGCGAGCCGCGCACGCCGGACGCCCTTGCGGCATTAAAAGCGGCTTCTGCTTGCGGTGTGCCTGTCTGGCGTTATTGGGAAAGCAAAGAAAAGGTTTTCGAAAAACTTGACAGTGCAGATTTTATTATAGACGCGCTTTACGGCATTGGCTTTCAGGGCGCCCTTTCGGAGCCGATGTATGAGCTTATACAGCGTGCGAACTCTAAAGGCGGCAGAGTCCTTTCAGTTGACCTGCCCAGCGGTGTGCAGTGCGACACGGGCCATGTTGTAAACGGCGCATTTCAGGCAACTATGACAGTTTCGTTTACCACGCTCAAAGCGGCGCATGTGTTGTATCCCTCCATGGATTACTGCGGAGAGACAGTCATAGCGCCGGTAGGTATTGATCAAGCGCTGGTAGAAGACAGCCCATGTCTGTACCAGACCGTAACGGAGCAATATGCATACGCAGCGCTTCCCGCGCGGAAAATTTCTGACAATAAGGGCAGCTGCGGAACGCTTTTTTCAATTTGCGGAAGCTATGGTATGGCCGGAGCGGCGGTCATGAGTACAAACGCAGCCTTACGGTGCGGTGTCGGGCTTGTACGCCTTGCGCTGCCGCGCTGTATTTATCCCATTGTTGCAACACAGCTGGTACAGCCGGTATATATTCCGGTGGAGGATCGCGACGGTGGAATATCCAGCAGCGCTATTCCCTGTTTGCTGGAACAGGCGCAGCGCGCAAGCGCTGTTTTGCTCGGATGCGGGCTGGGCCTTTCTGAAGCTTCTAAAAAGCTGGTGCACGAATTTATACGCACTGTGCGGATTCCACTGATTTTAGACGCCGATGGCATAAATGCACTGTGCGGACATATAGATATATTAAAAGAAGCAAAAGCACCGGTTATTCTGACGCCGCATCCGGGGGAATGCGCAAGGCTGTTTGACGTTACAGTAGAGCAGGTACAAAGCGCCCGCTTTGATTATGCGCAACGACTGGCGCAGGACTACGGCGTAACAGTGGTACTGAAAGGAGCGAAAACCCTGATCGCGGGTGCAGAGGGGGAAACTCTTGTCAATCCAACCGGAAACGCCGGGATGGCAAAGGCCGGAAGCGGCGATATCCTTGCCGGCATGATTGCTTCACTGGCAGCACAGGGCGTACAGCCGTTTCAAGCAGCGGCGGCGGGTGTATATCTGCATGGCCTTGCCGGTGATTGTTGCGCCGAGAAGTATGGAAAGCTGTCTATGCTCCCCACGGACATGGTCGAAATTTTGCCATACATTGTAAAAAACACCTTAACAGGTAAATAGCGACGTTTAAAATACAATTTGTATATTTTTATATAACTATACAGGTGGTATGTTATGCGCCGTTTTATTCCCGTTGCTGTTGCCATCGTTTCGGTCATGGCGTTTTTTGCAGCGTGTACCTTTTTTCAGGATAAACCGATTGAGCCCATTACAGATTTTTCTGCAGCGGCAAAGGTAACAGAAAACGATAACGTTTTCTCCTGTGAAGTCAGCAATACAAGGGCGGGGGTCGCAAGCGTAATGCTGACAGCCCCTGATACACTGCAGGGACTGTGCTTTAAATGGTTGGGAGGAGACGCTTACAGTATAGAATACAATGATCTGTTTTGCCAATCCAATACAGAATACTTACCGGCTACCTCTTTCGCGAGTGCTCTGGTTCATGTGCTTTCCGCCTGTTCACTTCCGGAGCAATTGACGGTTAAACAACGCGAGAAAGCGGTCACACGCTTTTCCGGCACATGCGAAAGCGGAAATTTTATTATTACCTGCGATAATAAAACCCGTTTTATACAAAAAGTAGAAATTGAAGAATTATCACTTATAGTAGAATTTCAAAATCAAAAAGTATTTGCTTAAAAAGCCGCTGCTTTTGGGTAAAAAGCAGCGGCTTTTCTGCGTGATTTATACAGTGTCAAAAATGAACCGGCCTTAATAATATGTATTGAGTAATGGTATAAATCCAAATTTTTCTGGCAAAAATAAAAACACAGGATCATTGCTCAACTTTAAAAATCGATCCGCGGGGTCTGGAAAGCATTGCATTGCTTTAAGATCCAAATGACGTTTATCTGCGAATTTTACTTCAGAAAGGAACGGTAAAAAAATGAACATTAAACGCGGTGATATTTTTTATGCCGATTTAAGTCCCGTTGTAGGATCGGAGCAGGGCGGCGTTCGGCCTGTACTTATTGTACAAAACGACGTCGGCAACCGGTTCAGCCCCACAGTAATCGCCGCAGCGATTACCAGTCAGCAGGAAAAGGCAAAACTGCCCACGCACATTCAGCTTGGAACAGTCAACAGTGGGCTTTTAAAGGACTCTGTTGTGCTCCTGGAACAGATCAGGACAATAGACAAACGCCGTCTGAAGGAAAAAATGGGCTGCCTCGACGGGCGTTCTATGGACATGGTTGACAAAGCGATTTCCATAAGCTTCGGCCTTGCGTCAAGCCATGCAATGCGGGAAGCTACATAGGCATCCCGCAACGGATTATAAAGAATAAAAGCTTCTTCGCATTGTGCCGAAGAAGCTTTTTTATATAGGATATGAAGAAGGATAATTTATAATATAAAAGTTACTGGGCGCGCAAACGGAGCAAGCGGCCCGGATAAATTACGTCTGGGTTCTCAAAATTGTTCAGCTGCAATATTTCCGGTACAGTAATTCCATATCTTTGCCCAATGCTCCACAGCGTGTCCCCCGGGCGAACTACATACCACATCGGCGCCTGGCCCGCAGTTGTGGGGATCCGCAGTTGTTGCCCCGGAAAAATCTTATCGGGAAAAGCAAGGCCGTTATACCTTGCTATGTCGTTTACTGTTGTTCCGAAGTACTGCGCAATGCCCCATAGGGTATCGCCCGGTTCTACGGTATAATAAATTGTTGTCAAAATGTTTGCTCTCCTTTCCTTTTCAGGCGCAGAAAAAACGGTTACAGCTTTTTCTGCGCCTTAGAACCTACTATAATATATACTCCACCGGGCAATAATGTGATTGTTGCAATCTGTATTTTCGGTGTATTTTTTGTATACAGCCTGTTTCTGTACTGTATGCTTTTTTGGGCAAAGGGAGGAATAAAACCATTCTGTGCAGAGGATAATAACAAAAAGTACAGGAGGTAGCATGTATGGAGCATAAAATTATACAAATTAAGGGCCGCGAAATTATAGATTCGCGCGGAAACCCCACGGTGGAAG
This sequence comes from uncultured Oscillospiraceae bacterium, assembly GCA_900541975.1. Lineage (GTDB taxonomy): Bacteria > Bacillota > Clostridia > Oscillospirales > Acutalibacteraceae > Scatavimonas > Scatavimonas merdigallinarum. The sequence goes on from UQLR01000004.1 coordinate 86,092, forward strand.
CAGAAATTACACTGGATTGCGGAACCACAGCCAAAGCCAGTGTCCCAAGCGGCGCGTCAACAGGCGAATATGAGGCGCATGAGCTGCGCGAAACCGGGCAGCCGCGTTATCTTGGAAAAGGCGTAATGAATGCGGTACTGAACATTAATCAAAAAATCGCGCCGCAGCTGGTTGGCATGAACCCGCTGCTGCAGATGGACATTGACAGCGCCATGATTGAGCTTGACGGCACGAAAAACAAATCCAAGCTGGGCGCCAACGCAATTCTTGCGGTGTCTTTGGCTGCGGCAAAAGTATCGGCAAAAGCGGTGGGCATACCGCTTTACGCGTATTTGGGCGGCAGCTATGCGCACACGCTGCCTGTCCCGATGATGAATATTTTAAACGGCGGCGCGCATGCCGGTAATAATGTGGACATTCAGGAATTTATGATCATGCCCATAGGAGCGAAAAGCTTTTCTAAAGGGCTGCAACAGTGCTGCGAAATTTACCATACGCTGGGCAGCCTTCTGAAGGAAATGGGTAAAAGCACCGGCGTTGGCGATGAAGGCGGTTTTGCACCGGATTTACGTACAGATGAAGAAGCGATTGAGCTGATTGTCAGAGCCATTGAAAAGGCAGGCTACAGAACTGACGAAGTTAAAATTGCGCTGGACGCAGCAGGAAGCGAATGGTACGATAACGGCCGGTACAGGCTTCCCAAAAGAGGCACACAGATGGACGCAGGCGATTTAATTGATTACTGGGAAAAGCTGGTCAACACATATCCTGTTGTTTCGATTGAAGACGGCTTAAGCGAACACGACTGGCAGGGATGGGCTGGTTTGACTGCGCGCCTCGGTAAAAAAGTGCAGCTTGTCGGCGACGACCTGTTTGTAACCAACACAGAGCGCCTTAAGCAGGGGATTACCATGCAGGCGGGCAATTCTATTTTAATTAAAATTAACCAGATTGGAACGCTTACAGAAACGCTCAGTGCAATTGAACTGGCAAAGCGCTCTGCTTTTACCACGGTGATTTCCCACCGCAGCGGCGAAACGGAAGACACCACCATTGCAGACCTTGCCGTTGCCGTAAACGCCGGGCAGATTAAAACCGGCGCGCCATGCCGCACAGACAGAACGGCAAAATACAACCGGCTGCTGCGCATTGAAGAGCAGCTTGCAAAACAAGCCCAGTATGGGCTCCAATAATCAATATCCCCCTGATGTAGGAAAATATAAGTACTACATCAGGGGGATATTGTCTATTGCCCGTTTTCACTGGGGCAGTTCACCCCGGGGATATTGATTTATAAAGGCCGGTTTTAAGAATCTACCGGCTATATACATGAACACCGCTTTAATTGTGGCGTTGCCTTATATAGAACAAAACAACAATTTTTTATATTGCATGTATTTTTTTCCAGATTCTGAAAAGGCTAAGTAAGAGGTGAAACCATGGAATCCATTTGGAGCAAACATACCAAAATTTCTTCTCGCCCCCCGTTGACAAAAAATATCCGCACGCAGGCTGCTGTAATTGGCGGCGGCCTTACCGGCGTTTTACTCGCCCATCATTTGGAAAAACATGGCATGGAAACGGTTATTTTAGAAGCAGACCGGATCGGACAGGGACAAACCAGAAATACAACTGCAAAAATCACAATACAGCATGGCCTGCTCTATTCACGGCTTGCCGCGCAGCTTGGAATACAACAGGCCAGACAATATGCAGACGCTGGTCAGCAGGCCATTGCCGCTTATCGCACAATAATCAAAGAAAAACAGATTGAATGCGGGTTTCAGGACGCTCCTGCATATCTTTATACACTAAAAGATGCGCAGGCACTAAAAAAGGAAGCAATCTGCGCGCAAAAGCTAGGGATTGATGCTGTATTTACCGACCAGACAGAACTGCCCTTTGCCGTTGCCGGCGCTGTAAAATTTGAAAAGCAGGCGCAATTTGACCCGCTTGCATTTTTAAACGTTGTTGCACAGCCGCTTTGTATTTTTGAAAAGACAAGGGTAGTAGAGGTTTCCGGCGATCATATCCGTACCGAAAGCGCAACGGTAAAGGCAGACCACATTATTTTTGCCTGCCATTACCCCTTTATCAATATACCAGGCTATTATTTCATGCGTATGCATCAGGAAAGGAGCTATGTGCTGGCGTTACAAAACGCCCCTTCTCTGCAGGGAATGTATTTAGGCGTCGACAGCGATCATGCCTGGTCGCTTCGCAGCGCGGGAGATCTGCTTTTATTGGGAGGAGGAAAACACCGTACCGGGGAGAATAAAAACGGCGGGCAATACCAAACACTGCTTCAAAAGGCTGCTGCGCTTTTTCCGGGAAGCACGCCATATCTGCAGTGGTCCGCACAGGACTGTATGACGCTGGACGGCCTTCCCTATATCGGCCGCTTTTCTCCTTCCCGGCCTAACTGGTATGTAGCTACAGGCTACCAAAAGTGGGGGATGACAAACGCTATGGCGGCGGCTATTCTCTTATGCAGCCTGATTACAGAACAGCCACTCCCCCAAGCGGCGCTTTTTTCCCCGCGGCGCTTTACACCGCGCGCGTCTGCAAAAAACTTTTTAAACGAAGGCGCACATGCAATAAAAGGCCTTTCCCGCCAGTTCTTTACAACGCCACGCACAAAATCCCAGGAGATTTTGCCCGGACGCGGCGGTATTGTGCAACATCAAGAAAAAAAAAGAGGGGTATACAAGACAAACGACGGAAAAATGGTATCTGTTTCCACACGTTGCCCCCATTTGGGCTGTCAGCTGGAATGGAACCCCGAAGAAAAAAGTTGGGATTGTCCATGCCACGGTTCCCGGTTTGATTATATCGGTCGCCTGCAAGACGGCCCCGCACAGGAGGATCTTTCAAATGAAGAGTAAAAACTGCTTGACAAAACCATGCCGCTTTGAGGGGCTGTACTTCAAGCAACAGGGGCAACATGGCGCTGTTGCTTTTATCCCGGCCTTGCATACGGACAAAAAAGGAAAGCAAAGTGCAACCCTGCAGATTCTTACAGACACTGGTTCCTACCTTACAACGTTTCCGCCGGAAGCCTATATCGCTTATAACGGCAACCGTACAATCCGTCTTGAAAACTGCATATTTTCCCCGCGCGGATGCAAATTGGACTTAAACGCAGATGGTATTACTGCCAAAGGCGTTTTACGTTATGGCAAAAGTACGCTGCCAGACTACGATATCATGGGGATATTTTGCCTTATGCCGGCACTGCAATGCCGGCATGGCATATTCAGTCTGTACCACCGGGTAAACGGGAACGTTACAATTAACGGAAAAGAGTATGTATTCCATAACGGTACAGGTTATATAGAGGGCGACCGCGGCAGATCTTTTCCGCGTCGGTATATATGGACACAATGCAATCAAAATGAGGACTGTGTTACACTGGCTGTTGCAGACGTGCCGGTTGGTCCAACAACTTTTACCGGCTGTATTGCCATTGTATTAACAGGCGGCCGGCAATACCGCCTTGCCACCTATTGCGGCGCAAAGGTGCTGCATGTTAGCAGCCATTCTGTACTAATCCGCCAGGGTCCTCTTCTTTTGGAAGCCCGTCTTCTGCAGCAAACCCCTCAGCCGCTTTATGCACCGCAAAGCGGCTGTATGAACCGTATTATACATGAAAGTCTTTCCAGCATGGTACGGTACAGCCTGCTGAAAGACGGAAAACCCCTGCTGTGTTTTACAAGCAAAACCGCAAGCTTTGAAAACGCATGGAATACGGTTTAATGGTGTGTAAAAACAAATTGCCAACTATTTCTCTTGTTTTTAAGCTTTATCAAATTAAAAATTTGCCGCTTATATCATTCTTTTGTTTTCCACAGAAAGAACCGCAGGCCATTGTACAATCGCCTGCGGTTCTTTGTAATGCATTCAGTTTGATCAAAGCAATATACCAATAGTATCTTTTAACTTCATGTTGGTATTCTTCCCAGACAAGCGTTGCTGGTTATTGCAAAATTACGCATTGATTGGAACGGGAAGCGAACACCTCTTCAAATTGCTCTTTGTCGTACACCATCAGTCCGGAGAGCGGGTCGGCAATTGTGACCGTATCCTCCGTGTAGCCAATCAAAACTGCTCCATGATCGTTTGTACTCCAGTCCACATATACGCCGCTTTCTGTATACCACATTCCTGTGGGAGCGTATCTATCCTGCATATCAATGGTAACCCATACAAGGACCGGCGTATCCTCTTTGACAAGTTGGTACAACTCTTCCGGCGATGCGCCTGTCATATCCACAGCCTGCATGGAACTGCCGCAATCGCTAAAATACCCATTTGCAGCCGTTATAATTGCCCCCGTTCCGCAGACATATCCCCCTGCAGTCGTAGGGTCTCCAATAAAATATTTATTCAGGTCATTCCCATACAATGTGCCGTCATCCCCGTAATAAAGGTTAAGGAACTCCGTTGGCAGATAGGAAGTCGCCATTGTGACCTTGTCCACATCAAAACCATAAGCATGCAGCATCATGGTCAAAGCCGTAATTTCACAACCCGTAGGCAGCTCCGGCAATTGCAGTAACACAGGAAAATCTTCAATTATATATTCATTCTGAGAAGTAGCAGGCTCGGTATAATCCGCCACATCTTCAGACGCAATTTCAGACTCCTCATTTTCTGAAATGGTCTTCGATTCTGCAACGTCCACTGAGCCTGCGGCAGAATCTGCCGCATCAGGCGACAGCGTAGAATTTCCGGCGCTGCAGGCTGCTAAAGCAGCACATAGCACGCAAAGAAGCAGCGGCAAAAATACCCGCCTGTCTTTTTTGAATCCCTTATTCATCAACACCAACCTCCGGTATATGCTTCCATCGTCAAAGCAAGTCCTCCCGGTGGACTTTATTGCTGCACTCTTGCGGATTTCGCCCACGCAATCAAAGCGCTTGTCTAAAAGGGCGCGCCTCATGCTTATAAAAGCTGTAACCGGCTCTTTGAAAGATTTCTCCATCGCGCGTCCGACAGCAGGCTGCCGGTTCACAAAATCCCTTTTGGCAGTTACAGCGTCTTTACAATTTCCTTTAAATACGTTTTAAACCCGTCTTTTACCTCTGCATGTTGCAGGGCAATTTCTACAGAAGCCTGTAAAATGCCCAGCTTATTTCCCATATCATAGCGTTTGCCCACAAAGTCAACAGCTGTCATCCCCTGTGTAACCGCCAGCGTTCGCATGGCGTCGGTAAGCTGGATTTCGCCACCCACTCCCGGCGGCGTATTGTCAAGAATATCAAAAATTTCCGGCGGAAGTATGCATCTGCCCAGAATGGAATACAGCGACATAACATGCTCTGGATCCGGCTTTTCAATCATGTCTGTACATTTAAAAATGTTCTCACGCAAATGTTGCAATTGTAAAGAGCTGTACTTGTGAATGTCTTCCCTGGCTACCTGTTTTACGCCAAGCACGCCCAGTCCGTATTCTTCATACGCACGCATCAACTGCCCGCACGCCGGTTGATCGCCGATGATAACGTCGTCTCCATATAAAACGGCAAACGGCTCTCCTGCCACAAACGAGCGCGCACGGCTGATCGCATGCCCCAGGCCCTTTGTTTCGCGCTGACGGACAAAAAAAATGTTTGCAAGGTGCGTGATATCTGTAATTTCTTCTAAAACAGCTGTTTTCCCGGATTTCTGTAAATTGTCTTCCAGTTCCGGAACTCTGTCAAAGTGGTCCTCAATCAGCCCCTTGCCCCGGTTGGTAATAATTAAAATATCTGTTATGCCGGAACGAACCGCTTCTTCTACAATGTATTGGATTGCAGGCTTGTCCACAATAGGGAACATTTCTTTGGGCATAGACTTTGTTGCAGGCAGCACTCTTGTACCAAGACCTGCCGCGGGGATAACGGCCTTCGTGATTTTCATAAGCTCTCTCTCCTCAAATCTTCTTTGTTCAGACGGGATACATTATACCCGCAGACAGATAAACGATTAGCATATTCATAATAATATAGGAAAAAAGCAGCACCATGGCAAGTACTGTATTTACACCACCCTTTTGCTGCAGTGCTTCCGCTACAGAAGCGCCCGGCCTTGAAACACTTTTTTCCGCTTTTACTTTTTTGATACAATGCTTATAATACAGCTTATTGCCAAGAATGCCGCAAATAATCATAAGGATAAACCGCAGCAGGTTCAAAACCGGCGACAGCAAAAACAGAAACATCTGGTCTGCCGGCAGGGTAAACGAAGCTTGCACAATTGCAAAAGGCGACGTACTGTTAACCGCCTGCGCAAGGCTTTCATAAATTTGTGCAAAATGGTTGAAATACAGAGACGAGAAAATTGTTGTAAGCGCAAAAATAGCTGTAACAATTGCACCTACCACATATTGCTTACGGTACAGCAGCCAACCGCCTGAAAAGAAAAACGCCGAAAGATTAAAGCGGCCGGAACCAAACATCTTAATTCTTTGAAACACGGACATATAATAAGGCGTGTTAACCTTTATATACGCCGCCAACTCCCCCGCGTTTACATTGTCTGCAAACTCCTCTTCTGGATTAACGCCCGCCATTGGGTCAAACATATTTTGCATCCCCGGTATTCCCGGCCCAAAGGGAACGCCTTGGGACTGCTGGCCAGGGTGTTGTCCGCTCTGCTCTGTTAAAGGTGTACCGCAACGGCTGCAAAAAAGAGCCTGCTTATTATTTTTGAATCCACACCGCGCACATGCAACCGTTTGTGTGTCTTCCTCTTGCGCGCCGGATGTTTTTGATTCGCCCCAAGTGTAGCCCTTACCATGTTTGGCGGCGTTTGCGCAACTGCCGTTTTGCGCATAGCAGGCCCGATGATGCGGCGTACCGCATTCGGGACAAACCACAACGTCTTCGCCACTTTGAAATTTTTCATGACAGACAGGACAAGTATAACCAGTATAATCCATTACGTAAATCCCCTTTCCATACAGGGAGTTTGTTCATTATCCAGAATATTATAACAAATTCGCCGCAAAACTGCAATATGAAGATCGCTTGTTCTGAAAGCGGTTAAAGCAGTGCCTGCAATTTTTGCAGAACGTTTTGCTCCAGCTGTGGTGTATCTGCAAGAGGAAAGGAAATGCCGAGCGCGTTATACTTTTCTATGCATAGATTTTGAAACGGCAAAAGCTCTACCTTTTTTACACAGGTATAGTCTGAAAGCGCTGCTTTCAACTCAATAATGTCCCGTTGCGCATCGTTATAACCGGGAACAACCACATGGCGTATCCAGACAGGAACCGCCTTCTTCTGCAGCTTTTTCAAAAAAAACATTGTCTGTACAAAACTTCCTCCGCACAGCTCCCGGTAAGCCGATTCTGACAGTGCTTTCATATCCAACAGACACAAATCGCAAACGGAAAGCAGGTCGTCTATACGTTCGTTCCATATACAGCCGGATGTGTCAAGTGCAGTATGGATTCCGTTTTCTTTACAGGCTTTAAAAAATTCCGTTACAAAACCTGCCTGTAAAAGCGGTTCTCCGCCCGAAACGGTAACACCTCCATCACAACCAAAATAGGGTCTGCAACGCAGCACACGCTTTAAAAGATTTTCTACAGATATACGCGTCCCCGTTTTCATCTTCCATGTATCGGGATTATGGCAATATTGGCAACGCAACGGACAGCCCTGCAGAAAAATAACGCAGCGCACGCCCGGTCCGTCAAGCGTACCGAGCGTTTGTATTGAATGAATATATCCGGTCATGATCCTTCCCCTTGTTTTAAACCGACGTATGGAATGTCCTGCTGATTACCTCGCGCTGCTGTTCCTTTGACAGCTTATGGAAATTTACTGCATAGCCGGAAACACGAATTGTCAAATTGGGGTACATTTGCGGGTCTTCGTATGCAGCGACCAGCTTTTCCCTGTCCAGAATATTGACATTGATATGGTGCGCGCCTTTTGAAAAATAACCGTCAAGTATGTTGACAAGGTTATGGACGCGCTCCTGCTCCGTTCTTCCAAGCGTAGACGGCGTAATAGAGAAAGTATTGGAGATACCGTCGCGGCAGCAGTCATATGGCAATTTTGCTACGGAGTTGAGCGAGGCAATCGCACCGTTTTCTTCCCGATTGTGCATGGGATTGGCCCCCGGAGCAAATGGCTCTCCTTTTTTTCTTCCGTCCGGTGTAGAGGCGGTTTTCTTTCCATATACAACATTCGAAGTAATGGTAAGCACGGAAAGCGTATGCTCGGCGCCGCGATAAGCCGGCGTTTTTTTCAGCTCCTCGTACATTTTTTGAAGCTGCACAACGGCAATCCCGTCAACACGGTCGTCGTCATTTCCAAATTTGGGGAACGCGCCTTCACAAATAAAGTCTGTGATAAAGCCTTGTTCGTCGCGCACCGCTTTTATTTTTGCGTATTTGATTGCGCTCAACGAATCCGCCAAAACGGAAAGCCCCGCTACGCCAAAAGCCATAAAGCGGTGTACGTCTGTATCGTGCAGCGCCATTTGTATTTTTTCATAGGCATATTTATCATGCATATAGTGTATGACATTCATCGTATTTACATACAGCGCACACAACCATTTTCTGTAACGGTCAAAGCGTGCAATCACTTCGTCATACTCTAAAATATCCTTTTCGTAGGGCTTCTCCTGTGGGCCAATCCGTAGCCCGCTTAAGGTGTCGTATCCGCCGTTTAAGGCAAGCCCCAAAAGCTTTGGCAGGTTGCAACGCGCCCCAAAAAACTGCATTTGCTTGCCAATTTGCATAGCGGAAACGCAGCAGGCAATACCGTAATCGTCTCCATAAACAGGACGCATAAGATCGTCGTTTTCATACTGGATGGAATCTGTATCGGCAGATGTCTTTGCACAATACTTTTTGAATGCTTCCGGCAGCTCTTTCGACCACAGTACGGTAAGATTTGGCTCCGGCGAGGGGCCCATTGTATAAAGCGTATTTAAAAAACGGTATGTACTTTTGGTCACAAGCGTTCTGTTGTCGCACCCCATACCACCCAGACTCTCTGTAATCCACATTGGGTCGCCCCCAAACAGCTCGTTGTATTCGGGCGTGCGAAGATGGCGCGCCATACGCAGTTTCATGACAAAATCATCTATCAGCTCCTGCGCTGCTTCTTCCGTTAAAAGACCCGCCTGCATATCTCTTTCCATATAAATATCAAAAAATGTGCTAACCCTTCCCAAAGACATGGCCGCGCCGTTTTGCTCCTTAATAGACGCCAGATACGCAAAATAGGTCCACTGCACGGCCTCTTTTGCATTTTGGGCTGGAGTGCCGATATCAAACCCATACATTTGCGCCATGGTTTTCAATTTTTCCAGAAAAGAAATCTGGCGGTAAAGCTCTTCGCTGAGCTGAATGCTTTCCGCATTCATAATCCCCGCCCCAATCTGTTCTTTATCGCGCTTTTTGCCTTCAATCAGCAGATCTACACCATAAAGCGCCACTCTTCGATAGTCGCCTATAATTCTACCTCTGCCATATGCATCCGGCAGTCCGGTAATTACACCAATTTTCCTTGCACGGCGCATTTCATCCGTATAGACCCTGAAAACGCCGTCGTTATGCGTGGTTCTGAAGGCAAATTCCTTTTCTATTTCATCCGACAGCTTGTAGCCGTAATTTTCACACGCCTGCCTTGCCATGCGGATCCCTCCAAAGGGATTTACCCCGCGTTTTAAAGGCATATCTGTCTGCAGCCCTACGATCAGCTCTTTTTCTTTATCCAGATACCCGGGCGCATAATGCGTAAGGGAAGACACGGTTGTGACGTCGATATCCAGCACGCCGCCGCGCGCGCGCTCCGCTTCAAAGAGGCCCTTTAAATTTTGGTACAGCTGTTTTGTGCGCTGTGTGGGGCCGCACAGAAAATCCGCCCCGCCTTCATACGGCGTATAGTTTTTCTGAATAAAATCACGTACGTCGATCTCTTTTACCCAGTTTCCCTGCTGAAAGCCTTTCCATTGTGCATACATATAGCAATTCCTCCTTTAAAAAGCGGCTGTATTTTTTCATGACCACCCGGGCAATCTTTTTTATTTTTCTCTTTTACTTTAAAAAGAAAAAGGCAATCCCAGCAAAACAGGACTGCCCAGACGGTCGGCTTACACGGCTTTATACGCCACTGTGGTGCTCCACAATTACCCGTCAGGCATATAAAGTCCTTATTCAGTTTAACGCGCATAAAGAATTTATACAGTTGCAATTGCAACAAAATATAATTTTGCACAACCAAACCCATAAATTATAGGTCCATTGTAGCACAGATCGTTTGCTTTTTCTATATGAAACACAAAATCTTGTAAAATTGTAGAGTTTTCTAATTTACACATACAAAATATAGACAATTTTGGTCATTGGTAGGCATACTTTTTAAGAAGCGGACAAAAAACACAAAGGAATACATAAGCACCTAGATTTTATCTGCCAAATTTGCCGTTTCCGGTTTTATGAAAGCGGGACATACGCAAACGTTTTATTATAAAAGGCCGAACGGGTACATAAAGCCGCCATATAGCCTGGAAAAGCATCGGTCAGGTAAAAGTGCAGCTGCTCCTCCTTTTGCTGTGTGTGTAGCGTCACCCCGTTTGAAAGATCAAAATAAAAGCTTTTCAACGGCATATGGAACCCCACGCCCTTTTGCTTAACGTAGCTTTCCTTTAGGACCCACAGGCTGTAAAACATTTTTTCCCGGTCAGCGCTTTTCTGCAGCTGCTCGAGCTCCTCCGGATGAAAGCTTAAACCGGCAATCCCCATGTATTCTCTTTTTTTCCGGAACTCAATATCTATCCCGACGGGGAATTCGTCCACGGCGAGCACAACAAATTCCCCGCTGTGCGCAAGGCTAAAAAACGCGTCGTTTTCAATATATGGTTTGCCGTACGCATTGAAACGGACATTTCTGGTTTTCTCTTCACCAAAAATTTTTCGCAGCAGCATTCCGGCTGCAAGGCAACGAAGCTTGTCGTCTTCAAAATACAGCCTTTGAAATTTTTGGTATCTCTGCGCCGAAAGATACGCCTGCGCATGCTTTACGTGGCACTGCGCAGATTCTGCTTTGGTATAATAAATTTGGGGCACGGCTTTTCCTCCATTGTCAATATGCTTTTTCTTTCCGCCGTTTTTGCGGATTCCACAACCCAGCCAGGTAAAACGCCACCGACATTACAGAGGCGGCAACCCAGCCGATCGGCCAGGACGCCCATATCCCTGTGGTATGAAATGCAGGCGACAGTGCAAACGCCAAGACCACACGCAGAACAAGGTCTGCAAAGGTTGTAACCATAAACGGCACCATAGCGCTGGCTCCCCGCAAAACGCTGTCAGCCATCAGCTTGACTACAATAATAAAATAAAAAGGGGAAACAATCTGCAAAAACTGTACACCTGTGTCTACTGCTATCGTGCTTTGTGCCTGCGCACTGTCCAGAAACAGGCCGATCATACTCTTGCCAAAAAAGAAAAACGCAGCAAAAAACGGAATACACACCAGCATTACTATTGTAACGCCAGCGCGAAACCCTTTTTTCACACGTACCGCCTGCCCCGCGCCAATATTCTGCGCAGTAAAGCTTGAAAGCCCGTTGGCAAGGGCCGTAAACGACGTGAGTGCAAAAGTATTCAGTTTGACCGCGGCTGAATAGCCTGCAGCAACGGCGGAGCCATAGCTGTTGATCATCCCCTGTATACACAGATTACCCACAGAGATAAAGCTCTGCTGCAGAATGCTTGGTATGGCGACAATGCCGATCTTTTTCAGCATAAGCAGCGAAAACAAACGAGCTTTATTTGCAGATGGAATCCTGCGCATTCTGAAAACCAAAAAAGTAAACGCAAGCACCGAAGCCGCCCCCTGCGCCAGAAACGTCGCCCAGGCAACGCCCGCCACACCCATATGAAACGCGGTTACAAAAAGCAAATCCAGCAAAATATTGGCAACAGACGATGCAATCAAAAAATAAAGCGGTGTTTTTGAGTCGCCCAGCGCGGTAAACGTACCGGTACTGATATTATACAGAAACAGAAAAAACAAGCCTAAAATATACACCTGCAGGTAGGTTTCGCTGTCTGCAAAAATGTTGTTTGGCGTATTTAAAAGCGACATAAGCGGATTGCACAACAGCAAACCCGCCACAGTCAGCAAAACGCTCAGCACCATACAGGAAATAAACGAGGTGTTCACCGCCAACTTCATTTGCGTGTACTGCTTTGCACCGAACATCTGGGAAATAATAACGCTGCAGCCAATGCTGCAGCCCATAGCAACCGCCATAAAAATCATTGTGAGCGGGTAAGAAACGCCAACTGCCGCCAGTGCATCTTCCCCGATAAACCGGCCTGCAATAATACTGTCCGCCATATTGTACATTTGCTGAAAAATGCTGCTGCACAACATGGGCAGAGAAAAAGCCCAAAGCATCTTTGCCGGGCTGCCTTTTGTCATATCGGTAATCATAAGCTTTCGCTCTTTTCATTAAAACTTATCTGCGTTTCAGTATAAGCCAAGCCATGGAAAATGTCAAATCACACGGCAGGTGGAAAGCCTTTACTTTTCCATATAAATACAATATAATAAAATAGAATAACGATTAAAGGATGATACGATGATACAGTTTGAGGAGTTGCGCCTGGAGCTGGAAAGGCTTTTGCCGGAAATAGAAGACCTTGCAGACGCACTTGGCCTGAAGGCTATGGAATCTGAGATAGAGCAGCTGGAACATCGCGCTGCCGAACCAGGCTTTTGGGACGACATGGAAAATTCCCAGAAAATTTTGCAGCGCACAAGCATGCTCAAGAACAAAGTACAAAACTACAGGGAACTTACTGCTGCGTATGAAGATACCCACGCCCTCATTGAGCTGGCAGATGAAGAAGAGGACCTTTCTTTGCTTGAGGAAGCGCAAGCTGAAGTAGAAAAGGTAAAAAACAATTTGGAAGCACAGCGTCTTTCCACGCTGCTGACCGGGGAGTACGACGGCAAGAACGCTATTTTAACCTTTCACGCGGGCTCCGGCGGGACAGAGGCGCAGGACTGGGCGGAAATGCTTTACAGAATGTACAGCCGGTGGGCTGAACGCCATGATTTCAAGGTTAAAACGCTGGATTATCTTGACGGTGAAGAGGCGGGACTTAAAAGCGCCGTAATTCTGGTGGAAGGCTTAAACGCTTACGGGTATTTAAAAAGCGAAGCGGGCGTACACAGACTGGTGCGCGTATCCCCCTTTGATTCTTCCGGCAGGCGCCATACCTCGTTTGCGTCTTTGGAGGTTATGCCCGAAATTGACGATACGATTGAAGTGCACATTAACCCGGAAGATATTAAGATGGATGTGTACCGCGCAAGCGGAGCAGGCGGCCAAAAGGTCAACAAAACCTCCTCGGCCGTACGTCTGACACATATTCCAACGGGCATTGTTGTCTCTTGCCAGGTGGAAAGAAGCCAGCACCAAAACCGGGAGGTTGCCATGAAAATGCTGACCTCCAGGCTGGTGGAGATCAAGGAGCGTGAACATCTGGACAAAATTGAGGACATTAAAGGCGTGCAAAAAGAAATCACATGGGGGTCACAAATACGCTCGTATGTTTTTATGCCTTACACGCTGGCAAAGGATCATCGTACAGGATTTGAATCGAGTAATATAAACGCTGTTATGGACGGGGACATAGACGGTTTTATCAACGCTTATCTGAAGGCGGAAAGCCAAAATTCTCTGGGAAACACCAGATAAAAAGGGGATGCAAATGGCAGGGAAGCATAAAGAAATATTGATAGAACACTGACCTGTGCCAAGCAAACGGGAAATAAGAAGACTCTATGTGAATGGGATAACCATTTACATAGGGTTTTTCTTTTCTTCTTCCAACAATTTTTCGGCCTCCGCGGGACACGCCGTTGCTGCCAAAGGCGGCAATCCTGGGGGCTTTGGGGGATTATCTCTCAACAAACGCTTTTAGGGCGAATTTTTCGACCCAAGATTGCAAACAGGCAGATCATTGCATTGCTTGCAAGTAGTGATACAATATAAAAAGTTTTGCATTTTAGGACATTTCTGCAACATTTCGGCTTTAAGATAAAAAATGTGCATACTGAAAAGAGAGGAAGTGAACGCATGAAAAAGATTTTGATTGTGGAGGATGATATCCTTTTGAACCGTACCCTGGGATATAACCTGTCGTCGGATGGCTACGATGTTATATCGGCCTACAAATACAAGGATGCCATTGCGCATTTGAAGGAAAATAAATTTGATGTTGCTCTCCTTGATGTCAATCTGCCCGACGGCAGCGGGCTTGACCTGTGCGAGGAAATCCGGGGGCGGGGCCCGCACACCTACATCATCTTCATCACAGCCAACGACAGGGAAAACGATATACTAAGGGGCTACGAAGCGGGCGGCGCAGACTATGTGACAAAGCCCTTTTCTGTGACGGTGCTTTGCAAGAAGGTGGCGGCGGTCTTTGCCAATATGGAACTGCACGCTCCTCGGCACGATCTGTTTGACGACAGCTTTTTGAGAATCGATTTTTCCGAGCAGAGCGCGGCCCTTGCCGGAAAGCCGCTGGACTTTACCCCGAAGGAGTATCGCACTTTGTTCCTGTTCGTAAAAAACCCCCGTATCATCCTGACAAAGCGGCAGATGTTAGAAAAACTGTGGGACATTGATGGGGACTTTGTGGACGAGCATACCCTGACGACCATCATCAGCCGCATCCGCAAAAAAATTGAAACAGAGGATCGCAAGTATATTAAGACGGCCTACGGCATGGGCTATCAGTGGATCGGCGGTGAGACAAAATAAAATGGAAAAACTGTCCATGAAAAAATTCCTGTGGCTCATTGCCTGCGGTATCCTTGCGGCCTCTGCAATCCTGCTGCTTTGCCTGTTTCTGGTAACAAAAGACCTGTGGCTGGTTCTGTACGGGGCGTTGTTCACCGCCGCTCTCCTGGTATGGGGCGGGATCTTTCTGCACTTTTTTCAAAAGAAGCTGACATTGTTTGCCGACAGTCTGTGCCGGACGCTGGACGATATGATGGACAACGCCGCCCGGCCGGAGATGGCCTATGAAGCGGAAACGCTGTTGGCGCGGATCAGCCACCACCTGGAACGGCTTTACAATACCATGCAGAAAAATCGAAATACCATCGCAAAGGAGAAAGACAATCTGCAATCGCTGTTATCAGATATTTCTCACCAAACCAAAACACCCATCGCCAATTTGAAGATGCTCAATGAAACTATGCTGACCCGCTCGATTACCAGGGAGCAGCGAAAGACGTTTTTGCAGGCTACCGGCAGCCAGCTCGACAAGTTGGACTTTCTGATTCAGGCGATGGTGAAAACCTCCCGGCTGGAGTCCGGTGCGATTGCTCTGGAAAAAAAGAACGCTCCCATTGAAGATGCTTTGGCGGCCGCCATCAATGGAATTTTGGCCCTGATGGAGAAAAAGAACATTACATTGACCGTGAACTGCCCAGAGGGGCTAACGGTTTTCCATGACAGCCGGTGGACTTCCGAGGCTCTGTTCAATCTGCTGGACAACGCGGTGAAATACACGCCTGCCGGCGGCAGCATGGGAGTGGACGTTCAGGATTGGGAGATGTATCTGAAAATTGATGTGACAGACACGGGCCGGGGCATCCCGGAGCGCGAACAGGCAGCGATCTTCAAGCGTTTTTATCGGGAGGAATCTGTACATGATGTGGACGGGATCGGCATCGGCCTGTACCTTGCCCGAGAGATTATCACCATGCAGGGCGGCTATATCACGGTGACTTCCGAGGTTGGGAAAGGCTCCACCTTTTCGGCGTTTCTGCCACGGAAATAATCAGGCGGCGGTCTGCTCTGTACGGACCGCCGCTTTTTACAAAAAATTTTATAGGGCTTGAATTTAGGACATTTCTGCAACATTTGGCCGTTACTCTTTTCCTATCAAACGAAGAAAGGCGGTATTCTTATGAGTATCTTACAAACAACAGACCTGAAAAAATACTATGGCGCCGAACCGAACATCACCCGTGCTCTGGACGGTGTGAACCTCTCTGTGCAGGAAGGGGAATTTGTGGCCGTGGTCGGTACTTCCGGTTCCGGCAAATCTACGCTGCTGCACATGATGGGCGGGCTGGACATTCCCACATCCGGCAGCGTCATTGTACAGGACAAGGAACTGGCAAAGATGGACGACGAACAGCTTACCATCTTCCGCCGCCGCAATATTGGCTTTGTGTTCCAGAACTACAATCTTGTTCCGATTCTCAATGTGTATGAAAATATTGTTCTGCCCGTGGAACTGGACGGCGATACGGTGAAGCAGCGTTTTATGGACGAGGCAGTGGAGATGCTGGGGCTGAAAGACAAGCTCCGGAATATGCCCAATCACCTCTCTGGCGGCCAGCAGCAGCGTGTGGCGATTGCTCGCGCTCTGATTACAAGACCGGCCATCGTGCTGGCCGATGAACCTACCGGCAACCTGGACAGCAAAACCAGCGCTGACGTTCTTGGCCTGCTTCAACGCACCAGCCGGGAATTCAACCAAACCCTGGTGATGATTACGCATAACAATGAGATTGCCCAACTTGCCGACCGTATTGTTCGGATTGAGGATGGCAGGATTGTAAACTGAGGAGGTGGGAAAATGACGCTGCCATTTGAAAACGATACCAGCGCAATTATTAAGAAACTGACAAAAAGAAGCCTGAAAACCAATAAAAGGCGAAACTTTTTTATTGTCATGGCTATTATGCTTACGACCTTATTGATTGGGTCTGTTTTCAGCATTGGCATGAGCCTTTTAGAATCTGTAAAAATGGAGCAAATACGTTTTGCGGGCACGATGGCGCACGCCGCAGTGGGGCATCCCACCGCTTCACAGTTGAAACGGCTTCACACTTTGGATTATGTAAAAGCGGTTGGCACCGGCAACAGCGTCGGTTTTGTAAAGAATACGGTGGAAATGGGAAAAATCAGTTTGACCCTGCACTATTTTGACCAAACCGAATGGGAAAAACTGCGCGCCCCCGCTTATGTGGATATACAGGGAAACTATCCTGAAAAAGAAAATGAAATCATGGTTTCTCTTTCCGTACTGAAACGGATGGGAATTGACGCCCCGTCTATTGATATGGAAATCCCCCTTGCTTACTATACAGACAGCGAAAACAAGGGGGCGCTGATTCAGGAAACCTTCCGCTTGTCAGGATGGTTTACAAGTTATGCGTTTGTTCAATCAACCGATGCTGCGGATGTAATTTTTGTTTCGCAGGAACTATCACAAAGATATGGAAAAACTGTGGAAAAAGACGGCTCTGTGTCGCTTTTGTTTGCGGACGAATCGCGTGTTTCAGAATATTGCGACGCATTGGCGTCTGATCTGGGGTTGTCAGAAGATCAGCCGGTTGCAGAAGTACAAATTTATAATACGGATGTGGGACGTGAAGTCACTACATTATTTTCTTTATGCGCTATCGTGGTTTTCCTGATTTTTACAGGTTATCTATTAATTTATAATGTCCTGTATATTTCTATCTCCCGTGACGTGCGGTTTTACGGGCTTCTTAAAACGCTTGGAGCAACGCCGAAACAGATTAAGCGAATTGTCATCAGGCAGATCATACGTCTTTGCCTTATTGGAATACCTGTTGGAATTATCCTCTCGCTGCTGCTTTCGCTGAGAATTGTTCCATTCTTTATTTCAGAACTTGGGGCCGTTTCTGCAAATGAAGCAGTTGTGTCGTTTTCTCCGCTTATTTATGCAGGCGCGGTGGCCTTTCCGCTGCTTACGGCGCTATTAGGCGCGTCAAAACCAGCCAGAAAAGCGGCTAGCATTTCTCCCATAGAAGCACAGAAATATACGGAAGCGGCAGGTAAAATAAAAAACACCCGGTCATTTGTGCATGGAAAACCGTACAGGATGGCCTGGCGTACTGTCTTCCGGGATAAAAAACGTGCCGGCGTGGTATTACTCAGTTTGTTTTTAGGCGTAACGACATTTTTATCGATTACTACACTGGTATTTAGCATAGACGTCACAAACTATGTGGATTCCACCGTTGATAGTGATTTTGTATTGGAAAACGAGGTATGGCCGGCGCAAAAGTTTGATGATTTCTTCACAGGACAGGCAGCGTCAATTCCTGGAGTGGAAAGCCTGCATACCACCACTTGGGGAAAAATAAGCATGGATTACTCGGACGCTTTCAGCGAATATATTTCCAATCATCCCAGACAGGAACAGATTGCCGGTTTAACACAACAAGATATCGCTGAAAATTTCAGCGGATTCATTCTTGGTGTTGACGGGGAAACGCTGGCAGACTATCGTGACACACTTGGCAATCCGGTTGATGTTGCGGCTTTTGAGCGTGGAGAAATTGCGCTGATTGCGACAGACAGTCCCAAATTATTCTCAAATATTCACGAGCTGACAATTTCACCACTTGATCGGGGTGAAAACGACAATGCCAAGCTCCAAAGAAAGAAAATAGCCCCCGGTGGCTTTGTTCCCTTCAACTATAAAGGTGTTGGGTCCGGCCTCTCGCCCACTGTGGTTGTGTCAAATACTGTGATGCAAGAATGGTTTGGAAAGCCAACTGCAATGCGGCTTGACTTGAATGTTTCCAGCGATTATGAACAAAACGCTTTGATTGCACTAAAACGGATCATCGGAAATGATTCTGAAATCTCACTGACGTCAAAAATGGAAGCAATGGAAGAACTCAGCCGTGCAAAAATGGCCGTACTGGTTCTTGGCGGAAGTATTTCGCTTGTGATTGCTCTCATTGGAATTCTCAATTTTGTAAATATCATGTCGGTTAGCGTTATGGCCCGCAAACGTGAATTGGCAACGCTTGAATCCATTGGGATGAGCCGCAGGCAGATTCGGAACATGCTGATAAGCGAAGGGCTTTGCTATGCAGGTATCACGCTGCTTCTCGTTTTATCTGTTGGCAATCTCATTGCATACGGTGTTTTCAGACTGTTTCAGCAGCAAGTGAGCTTTGCTGTCTTTACCTATCCGTTTATTCCTGCGGCAATCATAGCTTTCACAATCCTGGCAGTTTGCTTTATAACGCCTGAGAGAATGTATTGCTCTCTCAACAGGGAAACAATTGTAAACCGCCTGCGAGAAGCGGAGTAATGCCAGAAGCAATTATCAAACACGGGTCCACGGTATCTTTTCTTTACTAAAAAAGTAAATTTATAAATATAAATTTATCCAAAAACAGGTGCTTTACCAATGCAGAAAAAATCCAAATCCCTTTGAAAATTGGAGGAGAAGCCTTAAACAAATCAAAACCGGCGTGTTAAGTCACGCCGGTTTCTACCTGAAAACGATTTATTCCCTTATGAGACGCCGGCTATTTTGCATTTTCCCTTTATGGTTCATTATAACGCTATCTCAACCGGCGTGTGTTTTTCATAAACTGTATAATGTGTAAACCCGCATTTTTTCAAAAGCGCATACCCCTCTTTTATCCCTTTGGCAAGATCTGCACAACGGTGCGCATCCGACCCGACTGTCACGTACCGTCCTCCCAGCTCTTTAAAGCGCCGTAAAACAATTTCCCCGGGCAGGGTTTGACCAATTTCCTGCCGCAGTCCGGAGGTATTGACCTCCAACGCTTTCCCATTTTTGATAAGGGCGCGCAGGATTGCATCAATCTGCGCACTGTAATCGTTTAAATCCACATCCATCTTCCCGTTTTTCTTAATATACCGCAGTGGATACGTAAGATGCGCAAGACTGTCAAAACCATTCCACTGCACGCTGCACAAAAGCTCGTTAAAATAACGGGTCAATATATCGTGCACCGTATTTCTGTCATAACTAAGCCAGTAAAAATCGCGTTCCCCCTTTATATTATGCAGGGAACAAAGTACAAAATCGTACTCTGTAAGCGCCAACGCCTTTTGCGCCGCCGTAAGATCCTGCAAGGGCTCGCCAAGCTCTATTCCGCAATAGACGCGCAACCTGCCTTTGTATTGCTTTTGTGCATCGCGCACCTGCCGCACCGCCTGCGGCAGCAGAGCTTTAAAATCCCCAAATTCACTGCGATCCGGCTTTTCATACATGGGGACCTCACAGTGATCTGTAAAGGTAACGGCATACAAGCCAAGCCTTTCAGCTTGCGCACATATTGCATCGACAGAATCCTGCGCATCAAACGAACAGTTGCTATGCACATGGCTGTCGCATATTGGAATCTGTTTCATTTTTATCACACATCCTTTGCGTTTTATTATAACATAAAGCCCCATCTCACACAAGAAACGGCGGTTTCCGCTTATGGAAAACACAGCTGGAAATTTGGCAATTTCCCTGTTTTCTATTGACACGCGACAGGAAAAAGAAGATAATATTTTGCAAGAAAAAATTTCTATAAAATCGGAGGATATTTGCATATGCGCGCTTTTATTACCGTTATCGGCAAAGATACAGTCGGGATTCTTGCAAAGGTTTCACAAAAATGCGCCGAATCCGGCATAAATGTAATGGAGGTAACGCAGTCGGTACTGCAGGAAATGTTCGCTATGATCATGCTTGTAGACATTGCAAAAGCAACCGTTTCACTGGAAACTCTTTCCGATGAACTGGAAGCGCTCGGCAGTGAAATGGGATTAAAAATTCATGTAATGCATGAGGACATTTTCAACTCCATGCACAGAATCTAACACAGGCCTGTTAAGCAACCGTTTTTATAACACGGAAGAAACACGGAGGTTTTTATGATCAATTCCCATGATATATTGGAAACTATACAAATGATAGACAACGAAAATCTGGACGTGCGTACAATTACGATGGGGATTTCCCTGCTGGACTGTATTGACAGCGACATAAGCAGCGCATGCCAGAAAATTTACGATAAAATTTGCCGCTACGCCAAAGATTTAGTAAAAACAGGGGATAATATCAGCAAGGAATATGGGATTCCGATTATACACAAGCGGATTTCCGTTACGCCGATTGCCATGATTGCGGCAGCTTGTCCCACGCATAATCCTGTAAAATTTGCCCATGCGCTTGAACAGGCAGCCAATGCAACGGGTGTGAACTTTATCGGCGGCTATACCGCGCTTGTACAAAAGGGCTTTGCCTCCGGCGATTATGCGTTGATACAAAGTATTCCGCAGGCGCTCGCAGAAACCGAACACGTATGTGCTTCGGTCAATATAGGCAGTACGAAAGCCGGCATCAATATGGACGCCGTTGCGAAAATGGGCCGGATTATTCAGCAAACGGCGCAGCAGACGGCGGACAGAGATTGCATTGGCGCCGCAAAGCTGGTGGTTTTTTGCAACGCCCCGGAAGATAATCCGTTTATGGCTGGTGCTTTCCACGGCCCCGGCGAGCCGGACTGCGTAATTAACGTGGGGGTTTCTGGCCCCGGGGTCGTGCGGGCGGTGCTTGCCAAAAACCCAAACTGCGACATTACCGCTGTTGCAGATTTGATCAAACGCACGGCGTTTAAAATTACGCGCACTGGCCAGCTGGTGGCGCGGGAAGCATCCAAGCGTCTTTGCGTACCGTTTGGAATCGTCGACCTTTCCCTTGCGCCCACACCAGCCGTAGGCGACAGCGTTGCCCATATTTTGGAGGAAATGGGGCTTGAAACCTGCGGTTGCCACGGCACCACCGCAGCACTGGCGCTTTTAAACGACGCGGTTAAAAAAGGGGGAACAATGGCCTCTTCCCACGTAGGCGGTCTTTCCGGCGCGTTTATTCCTGTAACGGAAGACGCAGGCATGATTGCAGCCGCGCAATGCGGTTGCCTGTCTCTCAACAAACTGGAGGCCATGACAGCGGTCTGCTCTGTGGGGCTGGATATGATCAATATTCCCGGCGATACCCCCCCAGAGGTAATATCGGCTATTATTGCCGATGAAGCGGCTATTGGTATGGTCAATTCCAAAACGACAGCCGTCCGGCTGATTCCGGCAATCGGAAAAAAAGCGGGTGACACGCTTTACTTTGGCGGCCTGCTGGGCGGCGGCCCGGTTATGCCGGTCAACACGGCCTCCCCCGCAAAATTTATTGCAAGAGGCGGCAGAATTCCCGCGCCGCTGCAAAGCTTGAAAAACTAAGCTGTTTTTATATGTTTCCATCTCTGTTAGGTTATCTAAATTAGAAACTGCAATGTGTATTTTTTGTTGGCGGAATTGCACATTGTAAAATCAAAAAAACAGGAATATAATAGCAGCAGTTGGGCGTAAACTATATTTTATCAAACATTTTATCATATATGGAAGGATTGCGTGTTACGCCAGGGCGAGGGATACCGAACCTCGCCTTTGATGTATATTGGATTTCCAGATTGCAGGGAGGGATTGCCTTATGCAGGATATGATTGCAAAAATCGTTGAAATGGATGAAAAAGCGCGGGAGCTTACAGCGCAGGCGCAGCGTGAGAAGGCTACGTCTGAACAGGATATTGTAAAAGCAAAAGAAAAAATTTACAATGATTTTATAGAGCGCGCAAGGCAAAGGATAAAGATAAATGAAAAAACAGAGCGTAAAATTGCGCAGGACCGCCTGGAAAACACGGCGCTTGCGCAGGAAGAATGCCTGCAGGCAATGGAGGCGCTGTATCAGCAAAACGGCGACCGCTGGATAGAGGAAATTGTAAAGCAGGTTTTACGCTGAAGATTTTACTTTTTTTACACAGGACATGCGGAAAGGAGCGGTTTGATGGCGATTGCATATGCTTCAAACGCAGTTTTATCCAAAGCAAGAGCGATGTATGGCAAGCGCCTGACAGAAAAAGACTACGCCGGTCTGCTTGCCTGTACAAGCGTACCTGAGGTCTTATCCTATTTGAAAAACCATACAAAATACGCACCGCTTTTAAACAGCGTAAGCGAACGCGACGTACACCGCGGCCAGCTGGAACTGATTTTGCGCCAACAGCTGTTTTATGATTTTGCCTCTTTATGCCGGTATGAAATATCGGCAGGCGAGCATTTTTCACAGTATATTATTCTTCGCACGGAAATCAAACAGATCATGCACTTTTTGATGTTGCTAAACTCCGGAAAAGCCGAAGAATATCTGTACGCGCTGCCCATGTATTTTAACAGCCATACCAACATTGACCTGAACGCCCTGGCAAAGGCCAAAACATACGCCGACTTTTTAAATACATTGGGAAACACACCTTATAAAACGATCCTTACAAAATTTATTCCAAAAGAGCACAGCCAGCTTGACCTGCCTTCGATTGAAAACGCGCTGTATACGTATCTTTATACCGTTGTTTTTTCAATTATTGATAAATATACACACGGCAGGCAAAAAAAAGAATTGCGCCATCTTTTTACCAGCAATATTGACCTGGTTAATTTTGTTCGTATTTTACGCCTTAAAAAGTATTACCATCTGAACAGCGACCTCATTAAACCTCAGCTTTTGCCATTTGGCACGCTGAGCGAAAAACATATTGCCGACATGTGCAACGCGCAGACCTCTAAAGAACTCTTTTCTATTATGCAGGGTACTATTGCAGGCAGAGCGATTTCTAAAATGGAGTATAATTATGCAGGTGAAATATCTGCAAGGGGCAGATACAATCTGGGCCGGAAAAGCATTCGTTTTTCGACATACCCCACCGTTGTCATGATGTCCTACATTTTTCTGGAAGAAGCCGAACTTTCTAATGTTGTGAATATTATTGAAGGGGTCCGGTACAAAATCGACCCGGAAGAGATCAAAAAGCTTTTGATTTACAGTTAGCGGATTTTCCATTTTTCTGCAGTTAAGGGAGGGTACAAAATGGCAGTCGCACCAGTAAAATCTATCGGGATTATAGGACTGATGTCCGACCTCGACAAGGTAATAAGGGTGTGCGGGGATTCCCAGATTTTCCATCCGGATGAAGCTTCCAACTTTTATTCGGACACAAAAAATTTCATACCGCTTACGGACCGAAATCCATACAGCGACCTTCTTGCAGACCTTAAGGAAATTCTGGATATGGCTGGCATCAGGCCGTCGCTTGTCGACATAAAACGTTTTCAGGCAAATGAAGCGCAGCTTTCCGAATACGTGGGGTTTTTAACGAGGGAACTCGGCTGCCTTCTTGCAAAGCAGGCAGAATGCGAGCAAAAAATTGAACAATGTAAACGAAGCATAGAAGAAACGTCGCACTTTCTTGGCATAGACCTGGAAATGGATAAAATTTCCGCCTGCCGGTATGTAAAAACCACTTTTGGCAGGCTGCCAAAGGAAAGCTTTGAAAAGCTGAAAAATTACAGCAGCAATCCATATCTGGTTTTCTTTCCCTGTACTAGAGACGATACGCATTATTGGGGCGTATATATTGCGCCTATAGACCAAAGCGAAGAAATTGACCGGATTTTTTCGAACCTGTTTTTTGAACGTTATGATATCTCCGACATAGACAGCACGCCGGAACGGCATTATGTAAAGCTGAACAATGCGCTTGCCACATTACAAAAAGACTTGGAAAAGGCTACGGCAGAGGTAGAATTTTTCAAAGAATCGCAGCTTGGCATGTGTAATAAATATTACTCCAAGCTTTCCGCGCTTGACACCTGCTACAACATCAGGAAAAATGTCTTAAAATATCATAAAAGCTTTATTCTTGTCGGATGGATTCCACAGGAAGAGGAAAGCGGTTTTTTAAAAAAGCTAAACGCAATAAGCAGCGTAGAATGCACAGTCAGCGACGGTAAGGACGAACTTAAGCATTCCCCGCCGATCAAACTGAAAAACAATATTTTTACAAGGCCGTTTGAATTTTTTGTGGATATGTACGGCCTTCCCTGTTATAACGAAATTGACCCGACTGCTTTTGTCGCCATTACGTTCACTGTTCTGTTTGGGATTATGTTTGGCGATCTGGGACAGGGTATCTGTGTTTCAATTGCAGGGTATCTCATGTGGAAACTTAAAAAACTGGCCGTAGGCAAAATTTTAGTCCCCTGCGGTATTTCCTCGGCAATATTTGGGTGTGCATACGGTTCTGTCTTTGGATATGAACACGCGCTTGACCCTGCTTATAAAGCGCTGGGTTTTGCAGAAAAGCCGTTTGAGGTTATGGAAAACGCCATGACGCTGATTTTTGCCGCTGTCGCTATCGGCGTTACGCTTGTCTGTATATCCATGTTTTTAAACATGTATTCTTCTTTAAAGCGGCGCGATTTTGAAAACGGACTTTTTGGCGCAAGCGGGCTTGCGGGTTTTATCTT
Organism: uncultured Oscillospiraceae bacterium; assembly: GCA_900541975.1. Lineage (GTDB taxonomy): Bacteria > Bacillota > Clostridia > Oscillospirales > Acutalibacteraceae > Scatavimonas > Scatavimonas merdigallinarum. Next base: position 111,292 of record UQLR01000004.1, read on the forward strand.
TTACGCTTCGCTGATCGGCGGCGCTGTAATACAGCTTGTATTTGGTTTGCCTGTTATGAATTTGCCTTACGTGCTTTGCCTGATTATTCTTCCCTTAGTTTTAATTTTTCTGCGGGAACCACTTGGAAAGCTTGTTGCGAGAAAGAAAAACTGGAAACCCGAAAGTTGGGGCGAATACTGCATGCAAAATGCCTTTGAGCTCTTAGAAACCCTTTTAAGCTATGTAACCAACACCATGTCGTTTCTGCGCGTGGGCGCGTTCGTCCTTGTACACGCCGGTATGATGCTGGTTGTCTTCACCCTTGCAGACCTTGGCATGAAGGCGCTGGGGATTCCCGGGTATGTTGTGATCGTCATTCTTGGCAACATCTTTATTATGGCGCTTGAAGCGCTGCTTGTATGCATACAGGTATTGAGGCTTGAATTTTACGAAATGTTCAGCCGTTTTTATATTGGCGCAGGGCGAAAATTTGATCCTGTGCGGGTTAAGGAACCGTAAATTTGCAAATAAAAAACTTTTTGTTTTTTAGCCGCAGCTTCTGCGGATAAAATAAAATTTATTTACATTTTGGAGGTTTTAGTATGGAATATTTACTGCTTATGATTCCAGTTGTGTTTCTTGTGGGCTCTGTCGTTGTGGCAATTCGCGCTGTCCATAGGGGGGCAAAAAAGCAAAAAGCTGTTGCTGTCCAGATGATTTCGTTCTTTTTTGTCGCTTTGGCGTGCGTATGCACCCCGCTGGTTGCTTCTGCGGCAAATGCAGATCCCTCACAGGCTGCGGCAGCAGCGCAGGCCGGTGCCGACGGGATGAAATATCTTGCTGCTGCAATTGTTACCGGCCTTTCCGGTATTGGCGGTGGTATTGCCGTTGCCGCAGCCGCTCCCGCGGCAATCGGTGCTACATCAGAAGATCCCAAAGCGTTTGGTAAGGCTTTGATCTTTGTTGCATTGGGCGAAGGTATCGCCCTGTACGGCCTGTTGGTTTCCATTCTTCTTTTGTTTACCTGATAAACAGAAGCAAATTGGAAACCACGGCGATTGAAGAACAGGAAAACAGGTGAAGCTATGCGCTTTTACTTAATCAGTGATAATGTAGATACACAGATAGGCATGCGCCTTGCCGGGATAGAAGGCATTGTCATCCATAAAGACAATGAAGTCAGGCAAGCATTGCAGGAAGCTATGGAAATGGAAGACGTAGGCGTGATCCTGATGACGGAGCGCCTGATGTCGTTATGCCCTGAACTGGTATATGACCTGAAGTTGAACAGGCAGCGCCCCCTGATTGTAGAAATTCCGGACCGTCATGGCAACGGCCGTACAAAGGATTCTATTACACGGTACGTACAGGAAGCAATCGGCGTAAAGCTGTAAGCCGGCTGCCATACATAGTAGCGGGAATGCACCCCCTATGCGTTTTTAAATGAAATTTATGCGGAGAGGAATGGTTCAACCATGGAACCCAGAGAAGATAAAACAGGCAATTTTCTGCATGCAATACAGAAGTATGCCGACGAACAGAAACATAAGATTGAATCTGAGGTTGAACATTTTAAGCAGCAGGAGCTTAAAAAAGCCGAAGACGAAGGCCTGCGGGACGCATACAACCTGATTCAGAAAGAAATGGCGGCTATGCGCGCCGGTATAGCAAGCCAAGCGGCGCAAAAAGAGGCACAGGGCAGGCAGCGCCTTTATCAAAAGCGTTTAGAGATTATGAAAGATATATTTTCTAAAGCTACCCAAAAGCTGGTCGCATATACAAAAACAGATGCGTACAAGGAACGCATGAAAGAATGCGCAAAAGAGATTTCTGCCTATTTAAACGGGCATGATTGCGTCTTGTATATTAAGCCGGAGGACGAGGGACTCAAAGGCGACCTTTCTGCATGCTTTAACGGACCTTGCTCGGTCAAAACCAGCAAAGACATTAAAATCGGCGGTATAAACGCCTATTGTGAAAGTTTGGGGATTGTAGTAGACCAGACGCTGGATACCAGGCTTTCTGACCAAAAGGAATGGTTTTTACAAAATTCCGGATTAAAGGTCAAATAATTTCTTTTACACTTTACCGCCTGCGTGCACAGCAATCGGAGAGGATTGGTTTTTATGGAAAATCAAAATGTGATATATGGAATAAACGGCCCCGTTGTTACCATAAAAAACACAAAATCGTTTTCAATGATGGAAATGGTTTATGTTGGAAAGGAAAAGCTTGTTGGTGAAATTATTGGAATTACCGAACAGCTTACCACCATACAGGTTTATGAAGAGACAACCGGACTTAAACCCGGCGACCCCGTCTATGGCACAGGCGCGCCAATGAACGTAACATTGGGGCCCGGCATCATCGACAACATTTTTGATGGGATTGAACGTCCTCTCAAAGCAATTGAGGAAAAGGCCGGTGCATTTATCCAAAGGGGCGCCTCCGTTTCTTCCCTGGATGAGCAAAAGCTATGGGACGTCACCATCAAGGTAAGGCCGGGCGATTATTTAGCCGGTGGGCAGATTTATGCCGTCTTGCCTGAAACCGCCATTATTGAGCACCGGCTGTTAACGCCGCCGGCCCTTTCCGGAGAGGTCGTCTATACAGCTCCAAACGGAAAATATAAGCTGCATGACACAATTGTTACAATCAAGGACAATACCGGCGCAACACATGACCTGACGCTTTGCCAACAATGGCCAATCCGTATACCACGTCCCGTTCAGACAAGGCTGCCGGCGTCTGTGCCGCTGATTACCGGACAAAGGATCATTGACACGCTTTTCCCTATCTCCAAAGGCGGAACAGCTGCTATCCCCGGTGGGTTTGGCACAGGAAAAACCATGACGCAGCATCAGCTTGCCAAATGGTGCGATGCCGACATTATTATTTATGTAGGCTGCGGCGAACGCGGCAATGAAATGAGCCAAGTGCTGGATGAATTTTCTGAACTAATCGACCCAAAATCACAGCGCCCCATGACAGACAGAACCGTGCTGATCGCCAACACATCCAATATGCCTGTGGCAGCGCGTGAAGCTTCTATCTATACCGGTATTACCCTTGCGGAATATTACCGCGATATGGGGTATCACGTGGCAATTATGGCCGACTCCACCTCGCGCTGGGCGGAAGCCCTGCGCGAAATCTCCGGCAGGTTGGAAGAAATGCCGGCTGAGGAGGGCTTCCCCGCTTATCTGCCTTCCAGGCTTTCTGAATTTTACGAGCGTGCCGGACGCGCCGACGTTTTATGCGGCAGTGAAGGTTCCGTTACAATTATCGGCGCCGTTTCTCCACAGGGAGCAGATTTTTCCGAACCGGTCACACAAAATACCAAGCGCTTTACGCGCTGTTTTTGGGCGCTTGATAAAAGTCTTGCTTACGCCAGGCATTATCCTGCAATCAACTGGATCACAAGCTACAGCGAATACTTTACAGATCTGGATCCCTGGTTCATTGCCCAAGAAGGCAACGATTTTATTAAATACCGCAGAAAGATCAACGGTATTCTTCAGGAAGAAAACCGTTTAATGGAAATTGTAAAGCTAATTGGCGCGGACGTTTTGCCGGACGATCAGAAACTGATTATTGAAACGGCCAGGGTTATTCGGGTAGGCTTTTTACAGCAGAATGCTTTCCATGCCGACGATACCTTTGTACCACTTGACAAACAGAAGCTGATGATGAAAACCATTTTGCATCTGCATAAAAAAGCAAAACATCTGATTTCTGCCGCAATCCCCATTTCCAGAGTATTGGAACTTGGGTTGTTTGATAAGCTGACAAAAATGAAATATGACATCCCTAATGATAAGCCCGAAATGTTTGACGCCTACCTTAAGGAAATTGACCAGGCAATTGATTCTCTGACGGAATCCTGACATAACACCAGCGAAAGAAGGTAAAAAACCATGATTATAGATTATGTGGGCGTAAAAGAGATTAACGGCCCTCTGATCGTTATAGACGGCGTGCAAGGCGCTTCGTATGAAGAGATCGTAGATATTCGCCTTGACGACGGTACATCCCGCCAGGGAAGAATCGTCCAGATAGCGGGACAGCGCGTAGTCGTCCAGGTTTTTGAGGGAACTCGCGGCGTATCGCTTAAAAATACAAAAACCAGGCTGACAGGCCATCCAATGGAACTACCGCTTTCACCGGAAATGATTGGCCGTATTTTTGATGGCGTAGGAAGACCGATCGACGGGCTGGGTGAGATTTTTCCAGAAAAGCGTTTAAATGTCAACGGCACGCCGATTAACCCTGTTTCCAGAGTATATCCCAGAAACTATATTAACACCGGCGTTTCTACAATTGATACACTCATGACGCTGATCAGAGGACAGAAGCTTCCAATTTTCTCCGGATCCGGCATGAAGCACAATGAACTTGCCGTTCAGATTGTCCGTCAGGCAAAAATTGCCGATGCATCCGGGCAGGGCTTCTGCGTTGTGTTTGCCGCCATGGGCGTAAAAAATGATGTTGCGGAGTATTTTCGTCACAGTTTTGAGCAGTCGGGCGTATTACAGAGAGTCGTCATGTTTTTAAACCTTTCCAACGATCCGATCATTGAACGTACTTTAACGCCGCGCTGCGCTCTGACTGCAGCAGAATACCTGGCATTTGACCTGAATATGCACGTACTGGTGATTATGACCGATATGACCTCTTATGCGGAGGCGCTGCGTGAATTCAGCTCCTCCAAGGGCGAAATCCCGGGAAGGAAGGGGTATCCCGGCTATTTGTATTCCGACCTTGCCTCCCTGTATGAACGCGCCGGGATGATCAAGGGAAAGAGCGGAAGCGTTACGCAAATTCCAATTTTAACTATGCCCAACGACGATATTACCCACCCGGTTCCCGATTTGACCGGCTACATTACAGAAGGCCAGATCGTCCTGAGCCGTTCCCTGCAAGGACAGGGGCTTTATCCTCCGGTCGATGTGTTACCGTCGCTTTCCCGTTTGATGAAAGATGGAATTGGCCAGGGGTATACGCGTGAAGACCATTCTGCACTTGCAAACCAGTTGTTTGCTTCTTACGCAAAAGTCATAGATGCACGTTCGCTCGCATCTGTTATCGGCGAAGAGGAGCTCTCTCCCATCGACAAAAAATATATTACGTTTGGCAGGCTGTTTGAATCCTATTTTGTAAACCAGGGCTTTACGGAAAACCGTACGATAGAACAAAGCCTAGATTTGGGCTGGAAGCTTCTGGGCACTTTACCCAAAGCGGAGCTTGACCGTATAGACGATAATATTTTGGAGCAGTACTACAAAGAAACAAACCAGGAAAGCGTGCTTGCGTAATGCACCCTGCTCTGTTACTGCATAATACAAATTAAACTTGAAAGGCGGTGCATTTTGTGGCCGTGCAGGCAGTTCCCACCAAGGGAAATTTGATAAACACAAAAAAATCGTTGGCGCTTGCCAGAGTTGGCTATGAGCTTCTGGACAGAAAACGCAACATTTTAATACGCGAAATGATGTCTCTGATAGAGCATGCCAATGCCATTCAGGACAAGATAGACAATGCTTACAGCACTGCTTATACCGCGCTGCAAAAAGCCAACATAACGCTTGGCTTTTGCGACGAGCTTTCACGCAGCATTCCTGTGGAAGACAGTATAAAACTTTCTTATCGCAGCGTTATGGGCGTTGAAATTCCAATCTTATCTATTGACAGCGAAGAGACGCCGCCGTTGTGTTATGGAATGTATTCCACAAACTCCATACTGGATGATGCTTATTTGAAATTCAATGAGGTAAAACGGCTGACCGCCGAGCTTGCTGAAGTGGAAAACAGCGTATACCGGCTGGCGGATTCTATTAAGAAAACGCAAAAGCGCGCAAACGCTCTGAAAAACATTTTGATCCCGCGCTTTACTGAAACAGTGAAATTTATCACAGACGCTCTGGACGAAAAAGACAGGGAGGAATTTTCTCGCTTAAAGGTCATTAAGCGTCAAAAACAAAATAAAGAGAAAAGTAAATAAAAAGGTTTCGTCCACCTCCCCGAAGATTCTGTTTTTCATATAAAAATAGTTTTTTCGTCAGCAAAGGAGTTATTTTATAACTTTTGCAAAGAGGTATTTACTTTATTAGAAAGATGTGCTACAATTAACGTAGTTATAGACGATATGTTCACCTTTTTATGTGGAGGTTATACAAAATGAAAAAAATATTGGCTGTATTGTTTGCAGTTTTATGGATTTCGGCTTCTTCTGTTGTGGTTTTGGCAGCACCAAGCCCAACCGCTCCTGTAATTTATAATGTTACGGTTGAAGCGCAGCAGGGCGGTAGCGCGCATTCCTCTGTCGACACCATGCAACAAGGCGACCAGGTTATCCTTACTGCAACTGTGGACGACGGGTATATATTTACCACTTGGAATATTAGCGGCGAATATGAAATTGTTGAAGGTACTCTTTCATCAGAACGTATTGTCGTTCGCCCCGGTTCTGACATATATGCAACCGCAGGATTTAAGGCTGTTTCGGCAGATGTTCCAACTTCTCCTACAGAAAAACCGGCCCCGGGACCAGGCAATGATTCGCCCACTTCCCCGCAGACGGGCTATGATGGTTTTGTTTTTGCAGGCTTGTCCGTGTTGTTGCTCTTGGGTGTTACGCTGTTTGCGGTAAAAACACGTTCTGCCAAGGCGAAATAGACGCATAAAGTTTTTTGAAGCTTAGAAACCTCCGCTTTTCTCTTATTGAACAGCGGAGGTTCTTTATTCGGATCTGATTTTTCAGGCTTACAAGCTGACGGTGTTGCATATGAAAACAAAAAAACGTACAAAGCTCTGGATTGCGCTGCTGGCCATTTTTCTTGTGGCAGCGGCCATTGGCACTGGCATAGCCATCTGGTATTTTTCCAGCGGCTATACGTCGCAGCAGTTAAAAGGTCTGGTGGAAACGCCTACCGATTCCACAAACGCGGCAACAGACGCTACTGATACAAGCAGCGTTATATATAAAGAGAATCCAATTGATTTTGATAAACTTCAGGAAATCAATGCGGATTTGTACGCATGGATCAAAATTCCAAATACCAGTATTGATTATCCGGTAGCGCAGGCATATTATGAGGCCGACAGCTTTTATTTAGATCACAATATATACAAAGAATATGAATTTGCCGGCACAATCTATACGGAAAAGAAAAACAGTAAGGATTTCTCTGACCCCAACACGGTTTTATACGGGCATAATATGCTCAACGGGACCATGTTTCAAAACTTGCATTATTTTCAGGATCCTGTTTTTTTTAATGAAAACGATACGCTTTATATTTACACACCGGGCCATATTCTTACATACAGGATATTTGCCGCTTATCAATACGACGACAGGCATATTTTAAATTCGTTTGATTTTTCCGATGAAGCCGTTTTTGCGCAGTACCTGGAAGACTGTTTAAACCCGCGTTCCATGCTTTGCAATGTACGTGAAGATACGACGCTTACCACGGATGATAAAATTATTACATTGAGCACCTGTCTTGGCAGTAATAAAAGTGTCAGATATCTGGTGCAGGGGGTATTGATCAAAGATGAGCTCACAAGATAACAGCAATATGCCGGAACCCACGGACGGTTCTGAAATGAGCAGACAAACCACGTCTGCTTCTACTGCAACCGACGATTTAAACGATTATATTTTTGTTAAAAGAAAAAAACGGCACAAAAAACATAAAGTCCGCAAAATCCTGCTGATTGTATTTGCCTGTCTTGCCGGATTTGTCGCGTTGACCGTTTCTACTGTTTTTATCCTGCAAAGCATAGGACATGACAAGCTGTTGGATTATCAGGACGTTGATATGTCTGCTCCTGTGATTGACGACGTGCCTGTACAGACAAACCAGGACGGGAAAATTGTTTTTTATAACGGGAAGACATACCGCTTTAATGAAACTGTTACCAGCATTTTATGCATGGGTGTTGATAAAGAAGAATTGGTGCTGGAGAACAACACAATTGGTACTGCCGGGCAGGCGGACGCAGATTTTCTGGTTGCTTTGGATACCGCTACAGGGAAGATTACCGTAATTAATATTTCCAGAGATACAATGGTGGATGTAAACCTCTATTCAGAAAGCGGGCAGTTCCTGCAAACGGACCAGATGCAGCTGTGTCTTTCTTATGCCTATGGCGACGGAAAGGAAACAAGCTGTGAAAATACAGTACGTTCTGTTTCCCGTTTGTTCTACGGTCTGCCGATCCATTCTTACTTTGCAATTGATCTGGAGGCCATTAGCGTGCTGAACGATACGGTCGGTGGCGTGGAGGTCACACTGCAGGAGAACATGCAGTCCCCCTATGGCGGAACGCTCAGCGCCGGAGATACCGTAGTGTTGGTAGGCGACGAAGCAGAACGGTATGTGCGGTATCGCGATTCAGAGCAACTGGATTCAAACAACAGCAGGATGGAACGGCAAAAAAACTATTTGCAGTCGTTTCTTAACAAAGCGCTGACCTCGACTAAAAAAGACCTTTCCGTCCCTCTAAAACTGTACGAAGCAGCTTCTCCCTATATGGTAACCAACCTTTCTGTGGACAAGGTAACTTATCTTGCGCTGAATTCCATATCGCACGGAGGTATGGAGCCTGTATTTGAAAGCGTGCCGGGAACAGTAAAACAGGGAGAGAAATATGCCGAGTTTTATCCGGATGAAAAGGCGCTTTATGAAATGATTTTGCAGGTTTTCTATACAGAGGTGAAAGAATAAAATATGGCAGGAGGAACAGAGCAAGCTCTGTTCCTTTGCTGTTTGTCTGTATTTTATCGTCTTCTTTGGAGAAAACCGGAAAAATATAAGATGTATAAAGCAGGTTTACGCCGTATTTCATAATTCTTTAAAATGTATTGAAGGCGAGGTACTTGTATGCAAAAGTTTGAGAAAACAATTGAGATGCACTGTCCATGCAAAAAGAAAACGTGTTCAAGATATGGAAAATGCGGAGAATGCCTTTTATACCACCGCCAGCATAAACGTTTTCCTCCATACTGTAAACGCAGAGGCAGAAACTCTAAAACGATATTTGAAACACCGCGTCTGCTTCTGCGGGAACTGGAGCAGAACGATTTTGCAAACCTGTGCGGCCTGCTGCAGGATAAAGACGTTATGTATGCTTATGAGCACGCTTTTGATACACAGGAAGTTACGCAATGGCTTCAAACACAGCTGCAGCGTTACAGAAAGGATGGCTTTGGCCTGTGGGCCGTTATTTTAAAGCAGACTGGTGCGTTTATCGGGCAGGCAGGCATTACTATGCAGGAACTGCCTACCGGGTATGAGCCGGAAATTGGGTATCTGTTAAAAAAAATGTACTGGCATTGTGGATATGCTACAGAAGCAGCGCGCGGGTGCATGGAATATGCTTTTTCCATTTTAGAACTTGACAAAATCTGTTCCATTATACGTGACAACAATCTACCGTCGCAGCGAGTGGCCGTGCGCTGCGGCATGGTGCAAAAAGGCCGGTTTATTAAGCATTACTACGGTATGGATATGCCGCATTTGATTTTTGAGGCAGAAAAAGATGCCTGTTTTTAAAAAAGCCCTGCGCGCTTAAAAATATCCTGGCAAACTGTCAGGAAGCGCACCGTCCGCAATTTTCCACTGCAGACGGTGCGCTTTTTTTGTTCATTTTTCAGGAAGCGTTTCAAAAAACAGGGTTTGTTGCATCAACCGCTCCGGTTCTGTTTCATTTTGATTATATGCGATACACAGCTTTGTATACGCTGCCTCGGGCGATATGTTAAACAGGGGCGCAACGCCCGCCTGTAAAAGCGCATGCTCCGTTGCATACAGGCCGCTTGCCTGCCGCCTTTTAAAAGATGCGCCATATACCGCCGTTTTCTGCCGGCGGCAACGTTCTATAAATGGAAGCACACTGGTTGCTTCTTCCCCCTGTGTACAGGCCGTTGCGCTATGATACAGGTACAAAAGTACCACCTTTGTATTTTGAACGGGGAAAAGATCATACTGCATATTTGGATATGGTTGCACCATAAGCACAGGGGTTATAAAAACAGGCGGTTGCGTGAAGACCGGCTTTTGATCAGCACGCAGTTCTTCGGGCTTTGGATTACAGGGGCTTATATTTGGAATAAACGCGCCGTGCTCCATATAACCAAAAGGCGCACCGCCAAACGGCGTAAACACATCCAGATACGCATCCGCCTGGCACAGACGTGAAGCAAGATAAATTGCCTGCTTCCCCTGTTTGTCGCGATAAGATACAAAAACGCCTTTTAACCCCGCGTTTGTTATAAAATCCACCGCAGCCTTAAAATTTTCAAGCCCGTTGCTTTTTACATCCGCAAGCGGACGGTCTGCTGCCGTCAACATAACAGGAACAGGCGTGTGGCGCAAAAGAAAGCTTACAAGCGCCGCAGTATAGGATAAGGTATCTGACCCGTGCGTGATAATCACACCGTCAAAGGCCTGCAAATCAATTGAAAATAAATATGCGCATAATCTATTCCAGGTGCTGTAGGTTGTATTTTCGCTTAACAGCTGTAACGGCTGTACCGGAAGAAAGTTTGCTGTTTCTCCATATTTTTGCACATACTGGCTAAGCAGTGCATGGGATTGCCGCCGGTCCACATTGATGATACGGCCCTGTGTACGGCTGCCAATTGTGCCACCTGTAAACACGATTAAAATCTTTTTCATTTACAATTCGTCCTTTTTATACTGCGCTGCTTTTACAGCCACTTTTATAAAATTTCTGTTCAAACAACATATAGCAGATATACATTTGTTCCGGTTTGTCCCACACAATTGTCGGATGTGATTATCTGCGGGCATGTTCAGTCAGACACCGTAAAACTTCCTGCTGTGTAGAAAGGGACATAACCTTTTGCGCAAGCAGATCCGCCTCCTCCTTACTCCATGCGGCAATGGCCTTTCTTGTTGCAAGAATACTTGTCGGGCTTACGCTGTATTCTTCCAGTCCAAAGGATATGAGCAACGGGATCAGCAATGGATCCGCTGCAGCTTCGCCGCACATTCCTGCCAAAATACCCGCATCCTTTGCACAAGCTATAATACGCCGGATCATACGCAAAACGGCAGGGTCGTAATGGGAATATAAATATGCAACATTGGCGTTCCCCCTGTCGGCGCACATGGTGTACTGCGTCAGGTCGTTTGTTCCAATACTGAAAAAATCAGCTTCTTTTGCAAGCAGATCTGCAATAACGGCCGACGCCGGCGTTTCCATCATCACACCCAGCGGAATGGTGCTGTTAAACGGCACACCCTGGTCTGTAAGTTCGTCTTTAAGCTGCGCAAGCAGCACTTTGACCTGGCGCAGTTCTTCTACACGGGTTACAAGCGGCACCATGATTCGTATATCACCATATGCGCTTGCGCGGAGCAGAGCGCGCAATTGCGACTTATAGATATCTGTACGTTTCAGGCAAAAACGTACAGCCCGGAACCCTAAAAAAGGATTTTCTTCTTTTTGCAAACCCAAATATGGAATTTCTTTATCGCCGCCAATATCCAGCGTACGGATGATAACCGGCTTTCCTTTCATAAGCAACGCAACTTTTTTATACGCTTCAAATTGCGTTTCCTCCGTAGGAAGCGCAGTTTGATCCATAAACAGGAACTCCGTTCTGAAAAGGCCAATGCCTTCACAGTCGTTGTCAAAGGCCGCCTGCGCGTCAAGCGGAGTACCAATATTGGCTGCAAGCTGCACAATACAGCCGTCTTTTGTGGCTGTTTGTTTTCCGATAAATACTTTAAGCGCCTTTCTTTCTTCTAAATAGGCCTTTTGCTGTGCGGTATAGTCTGCAAGCTGCGCAGGATCTGGCGATTGCAATACCTTGCCGCTGTCGCCGTCCAGGATCACTATATCCCCGTCATGCAAAATATCTGCGGCATGCTCCAAACTGAGCACCGCCGGTATTTCAAGCGCCCTTGCCAATATAGCGCTGTGCGAGGTTTTCGAACCGGTCTGCGTAATGATTCCGGCTATATTCTCTTTGCAGATTCCGGCCGTCATGGAAGGTGTCAGCTCTGCCGTGACAAGCACCGTACCCGGCCGAGCCTTGGAAATATCCACCTCTTCCCTTCCAAGCAAAATACGTAAAATACCGTTTTTAATATCCTTTACATCCGTTGCGCGCTGGTTGGTAAGATCGTCATTCGTCGAAGAAAAAATAGAAATAAACATATCGCACACGCTTTCCAGTGCGCTTTCTGCACATTGTCCGCTTTCTATGAGTTTTTCCATTTCTTCACGCATATATGGGTCCTGTAACATCAAAACGTGCCCCCGCAGAATTTCCGCTTCCTTTTCACCTGCAGTCTTTTTTAGCCTTTCCGCTTTTTCCAGCGTTGCACTGCAAAAATCTTCGACCGCGTTCTGATAGCGTGCAAGCTCGCTTTGCACATTTTCAACTGCTTTAGGCACATATGACAGGTCATGCTCTTTGATCAGCAACACTTTGCCTATACCGATTCCTGAGGAAGCACCTATTCCCTTTAACATGGCATTCACCCCTTGATTATTTGCACAAGGCATTATTCCCCCAGCCCGGATTCAACCAACGCAAGCGCTTTGCCAAGCGCTTCCTGCTCATCAGGACCGCTGCATTCTATCTCAATTTCGCTGCCGCATTTAATACATGCGGCAATAATATTCATCAGACTCTTTCCATTTATTTTATTCCCGTTAAAATGGATCCATACGTCGGACTGAAATTTTCCCATTGCATTTGCAAAAACACCTGCAGGGCGCATATGAAACCCCTGTCCGTTTGTAAGCGTTACTTTTTTTGATACCATTGTGAAGCACTCCTTTACTATTGTTCAGGGAAACATCCCTTTCTGCACCGTTTTATTTTACCTGTTCTTTTTTCCGTTTATCAACCGGCTTTTTAAAAAGCGCGAGGAAAAGCATACCGACCACGGCTCCCGCTGCCAGCGCCGCCAAATACACCGGCCAGTTGCCAACCACTGCAAACACAAATATACCGCCGTGCGGCGCCATAAGCGTACAGTTAAACGCCATGGAAATACCGCCTGCCGTTGCAGCGCCCAATACGCACGCCGGGATAACACGCAACGGGTCTGCCGCTGCATAGGGAATTGCACCTTCCGTAATAAAGCTTAACCCCATAATATAGTTGACAATACCGTTTTTACGTTCTTCCGCTGTAAACCTGTTCCTGAAAAAAGTGGTCGCAAGTGCAATTGCAAGGGGCGGCACCATACCGCCGATCATTACAGCCGCCATAATGTCATAATTGCCGGAAGCAATGGCCGCCGTACCAAACACGTATGCGGCTTTGTTAAAGGGGCCGCCCATGTCAATCGCCATCATACCGCCAAGTACGCAGCCAAGTACAATCTTACTGCCCTCATTCATAGAATTCAGGAAATTGGTAAGGCCCGTGTTAATCATACCCATAAACGGATTCACCGCACACATGACCACTGCAATCAAGCCAAGGCCGACAAGCGGATAAATCAAAACCGGCTTAATTCCTTCTAAAGCATGCGGCATCTTATCGCAGAGTTTTCTAAGGCCCAACATGAGATAGCCGCCGACAAAACCGGCAAAGAGCGCCCCCAGAAAACCAGAGGGAATGTCGCCGCCCGGCAGTGAAAATGTAGAGCCTGTTGTAGCCAGAAAGCCGCCGACAAAACCGACCAGAAGGCCAGGCCTATCTGCAATGCTTCTTGCAATATAGCCTGCAAGGATCGGAATCATAAAATTAAACGCGTAACCGCCGATGGTCTTAAAGAAAGCGGCCGCCGGCGTGGCCACGCCAAAATTGCTGTCCTGCGGCGCGCCTGCAATGGTATCGATCAAAAAGGCAATGGCAATAAAAATACCGCCGGCAACCACAAACGGAAGCATATGTGAAACACCGTTCATCAGGTGTTTATAAATCTGCCTGCCAAAGCTTTCTCTTTCCTGTACAGCAGCAGTCTGCGCAGTACCCGTATGATGGTAAACAGGCGCCTGCCCGTTTATAATTTTGCCGATCAGTTCTTCCGGCTTATGGATACCGTCTGCCACCTTGACGCTGAGCACGGGTTTACCGTCAAAACGCGCCATTTCCACTGTTTTGTCGGCGGCAATAATAATACCGTCGGCATTTGCAATCTCTTCTTTTGTCAGCACGTTTTTAGCCCCGCCGGAGCCGTTTGTTTCTGCTTTCAGTGGACATCCCAGCTCTTTCCCCGCTTTTTCAAGCGCTTCCGCCGCCATATAGGTGTGGGCAATCCCGGTAGGGCATGCTGTAACTGCCAGTACACGAAAACCCTCTTTTTGGGGCTGCGCGGCCTGCGCCTTTACTTCCTCCGGAAACTTTTCCGCTTCCTTTTGATTAATGGCCGCTAAAAATTCTTCCTTTGTTTTGGCCTGCAGCAGCGCGCTGCGAAAAGCTTCGTCCATCAGCAAAACTGTCAATCTGGAAAGCACTTCCAGGTGCAGGTCGCCGTCCATTGGCGCTGCAATCATAAAAATAAGATTGGAGGGCTTTCCATCCATAGCCTGGTAATCTACCCCGTCCGGTACTGTAATTGCAGCCAAACCCGGATTTTTCACCGCCGGGCTTTTTGCATGCGGAATGGCAATTCCATCGCCAATTGCGGTAGTTCCTGCCGCTTCTCTGTCAAGAATCCCCTGCGTGTACGCTTTTGCATCTGCAAGGTTTCCCGCCTTTTGATGCAGGTCGACCATTGTTCGGATCACATCCTCTTTTGAAGCGACCTTCGCATGCAGGAGAATTGCTTCTTTTTTGAGCAAATCTGTAATACGCATAATTCCCGTTCCTTTCTTTATAAAATTTCCAGCAGCTCCATTACTTTCTGTTTGGTTGCAAGGCCCGGGGAAAAGGCCGTAGCGCTGCCCGCCGCCGTACCGGTCTTCAGTGCATAGGCGTAATCCCCGCTGCATGTATACCCATAAATAAAACCAGCCACCATGGAATCGCCTGCTCCAACGGAGTTTACAACCCTTCCCGCGGGCACGCCCATCCTATAAAAACGCCCGGTTTCATCCAGCAGAATAGAACCTTCGCCCGCCATAGACACCAATACGTTTTGCGCTCCCATTTCCTGCAGCTTCTGCGCACATGCTCTGATTTCATTGTCCGTCTTAAGATTTTTTTGAAAAATCTCCCCTAACTCTATACTGTTGGGCTTAATTAAAAACGGTCGGTATTTCAATACATTTACCAGCAGGTCTTTTGTTGCGTCTACTACAAAACGAATGCCTTTCCCCTGCAACCTCGAAAGAATTTTTTCATACATATCCTCCGGCAAAGTTTTTGGGATACTCCCGGCAAGAACCAACATATCGCCCGCCTGCAGCTGGTCCAGCCTTTCCAAAAGTGAACGGATCGCCTGCGCCGGTATAGGCGGCCCCTGGCCGTTGATCTCTGTTTCCTGTTTTGCTTTGATTTTTATATTGATTCTCGAAAAACCCTTTGGAAGCCTGATAAACTCGACTTCTATTCCCTGTGCGCGCGCCTCTCTTTCAACAGCGTCGCCCGTAAAACCGGCTATAAAGCCCAGCGCCCGGTTTTGTATCCCAAGGGCGGCAAGAACAGTGGATACGTTAATCCCTTTTCCTCCGCAAAACAGCTCTTCCGCCGTCGTACGGTTCACTTGCCCCATTATAAGGTCGTCAATATGGATAACATAATCCAAAGCTGGGTTGAATGTTACCGTATAAACCAAATTTTACACCTCCTTTATAACCGCTTTATCGTGATATTTAGTATCGGGAACGCTGTCCGTAACTATACACACCTGCGACAAATCCGCAAAGGTTACCGATGAAATTTTTCCAAATTTGCTGCTGTCTGCAAGCACATAGGCCACATAGCTTCTGTTGACCGCCTCTGTTTTTATTAAGCCCTCTTCAACGTCGGGCGTAGTAACACCGTGATCATCCGATATGCCGTTCGCGCCCAGAAAAGCCTTTGTAAAGTTAAATTTTTTCAGGTTAAGCACAGCTTCCGCACCAACAACTGCTTCGGTAGAAAGCTTAAGCTGCCCGCCGATAATATAAGCCTTAAAGCCTTTTTGAATCAGTTTTTTAGCATGTGCCACGCCGTTTGTAACAAATGTGGCGCGGGTATCCTGCAAATGGTCGATTACTTTTTCCGTTGTCGTCCCTGCGTCAATATATACGAAATCGCAGTCATTAACAACGGATGCGGCATATCTTGCAATCCGTTCTTTTTCCTTGATATGCAGGCGCGCTTTGGTGCGTACGTCTTCCTCCTGTATGGTGAAGCTATTTGTAAGCAACGTTGCACCGCCATGCACTTTATTGAGCTTCCCCTGTTCATGCAAGGCGTTCAGGTCACGCCTTATAGTCGATTCAGAAGTATGTAGGCAAGCGGTCAGCTCTGTTACCGTTACAGCCCTTTTCTCCTGCAAAATACGCAGTATTTGTGTATACCGTTCCTCTGTAAGCATAAGACAATTGACCTCCTTGCAATCAGAATAACAGCAATTTAAATCAAAGTCAAGCATTTTCAATCAAATAATCAGAATAAATAGCAAAAAACAGCCAAAATCATTCAATTTATTTTTACAAAAGCGCTTTTACGAATTAAAAATTTATAAAGCGACTCTTGGCAAAACAAACCTCAGCGCTCGCTTACAGCGCCTTAAAAAGCCTTTTTATTTATAACAAATTATCTTTGCACACCTTAGTAAAATACAAATTACAGTTATTATGTGAATTTATTCCCCATTCAATTCATGTAAAAATACCATGTCAAAAAATAACTGTATTAAAAGTTCCCATGAAATTTTTACAAATTTTTAAATGACCTGCTATTGTTCTCCATAAAGAAAACCACGCGATAGTCGCGTGGTTTAAAAGAATGCTTCTGCCGATGTATAGAAAGAAAAACTGCTTTTGTTGTAAAATAAGCTTTCGTCCCGGCAACGCTTTTTTCTATATAACGGTGTTGTATTTTTATTTTCACCTCAATTCCATACGGCTGTCTGCGCAATCTTCTTTTTCAGGCGTCTGCTGTGGGCAGACGCCTTTTACACCGCAGCCCAAGCCGCCTTTACAGCAGGCGCATACTCCTTTGTTTTTTCCTCTTTTGCAGATTTTATAAAAGAAAAGACAGACAAAGAACACTGCAAAAGTACCTATAAGAAAATCCGCAAACATGTGGCAATCCCCCTTTCTGAAATAGGTTTGGCCAAAAGGAATGGTTTAAAAAAGATTTTCAAACAGCGTAGCTATTTGAAATACAAATGCCGAAACAAACCACGCCGCTGCAAGCTGGTATACAACTGCTAATATGGTCCATTTGGCGCTTGCCATTTCTCTTCTGATGGCAGACAGCGCCGCGACGCAGGGCGTATACAGCAACACAAAAACCATAAAGGAAAAGGCCGAAAGCGGCGTAAAATCTGCAGCTGCAGCCATAGCTGAACCACCATACAATACCGCCATGGTGCTTACCACCGATTCTTTTGCCACAAGCCCTGTCACCAGCGACACAGAAGCCTGCCAGTGGCCAAAGCCGCACAGAGTAAAAATTGGCGCTATAGCAATACCGGCGGCCGCAAGCATGCTCTGGGAACTGTCTGTTACCATGCGCATGGAAAAATCAAACGACTGTAAGAACCATATAAGAATACTTGCGCCCATAATCACAGTGCCTGCACGAATTAAAAAATCCTTTAAACGTTCCCATACATGCAGCCACAGGCTTTTTGGCGCGGGCATACGGTATGGAGGCAACTCCATAACAAACGGCGCGCTTTGCCCTTTAAGCAGCGTATTTTTAAACAGCAGTGCAGTCAGCACCGCAATAAACATCCCTAAAAGATAGATCGCAAAGATGACAAGGAAGCTTGTATTTGGAAAAAAAGCCGATATAAAAAGCAGGTAAACCGGCATCTTTGCACTGCAGGACATAAACGGCGTGATCAGTATGGTCAACCGCTTATCTTTTTCATTTTCAAGCGTTCTGGTCCCAAGCACTGCCGGCACCGTACAGCCAAAGCCCATCAGCATAGGCACAAATGCTTTTCCAGAAAGACCAATCCCCCGCAGAAGCTTATCCATAATAAAAGCGGCCCGGGCCATATAGCCGCTGTCTTCCAATACGGAAAGCAGCGTAAATAAAAGCATAATCTGCGGTAAAAACGAAATAACCGAACCCACGCCCGCGATAACCCCGTCCAAAAGCAGGCTTCGCGCCCAGGCAGATGCGCCCCATGCGGTTAAAAGGTTGCTCACAAAGCCGGAAAACACGTCTGTAATCAACCATTCCGCACCATCTTTTAAACAGGTCCCCAGCGGCCCAAAGGTAATAAAAAATACCGCCAGCATCAAAAGCAGAAACAGAGGAAGCGCAAGGTAGCGGTTGGTAACTACCTGATCTATTTTATCAGAAAATGTTACATACCCCTGCGGATGTCTTCTATGTACCGCTCTTTTACAAACCGCGCATATATATTTATACCGTTCGTCTGCAATAATCATTTCTCGGTCAATATATTGCGTAGTTTCTATTTCGTTAATATGAAACTCTATATGGTCGCGCTGCTGCTTTGTAAAGTGATAGCGCGACCAGGTTACACTGTCCCCCTCAAACAGCTTAACCGCAATAAAGCGCCGGTGGCGCGGATCAGTTTGCTGTACCTCTTTAAGCGCGTCCTCAATGTCTGTAAGCACACTGTCCACACGTTCGGAATAAATATTTTTTACAGGCATGAAATCGTAGCGGTCTGCTACCTCCAGTGCGCGGGCAATCAACTCCTCCATACCCTTTCCCCTGCTGGCTGAAATGGGAACAACCGGAATTGACAGCTCCTTTTCCAGAAGGGCGTAGTCAATCCGATCTCCTTCTTTTTCAAGCAGATCTACCATATTGAGCGCAAGGAGCATGGGCCTGCCCAGCTCTGCAAGCTGTGTAGTAAGGTACAGGTTGCGCTCCATATTGGTTGCATCTATTATATTAATAATCACGTCCGGTTTATCGTGCAGTAAACAGTTTCTGGTGACAATTTCTTCCGGCGTATAGGGCGAAAGCGAATAAATCCCGGGCAAATCAATGATACTGATATCCCTGTTTTTGTACTTAACCCTGCCCTCTTTTTTTTCCACCGTAACGCCCGGCCAGTTGCCTACATATTGGCTGGCGCCTGTAAGCTTATTAAAAAGCGTTGTTTTTCCACAGTTCGGGTTCCCTGCAAGCGCAATTTTAACGGTTTTCTTTGCCGCTTTTGCCAAAGGTCGCAGCGTCTGTTCCACCAGTGTCCCTCCCTTTTGCAGATTCCACCTGTACCGTAATTTCTTTTGCCTCGGAACGCCGGATGCTCAGTTCATATCCTCTTACGTTGATCTCGATCGGGTCGCCAAAGGGCGCTGCCTTGCGCATAATAATCACCGCACCAGGCGTAATGCCCATATCAATGATTCTTCTGCGCAGCGCGCCCTTTCCGCCAATGCTTACAACGGTTGCCTTTTGCCCTATTTTGAGCTCGTTTACGGTTTTCATCAAATTTTCGCACTCTTTTCTGTACCCCGAGCAGCGCACAAAATGACAGATGCAAATCCTTCCATATAAGCCTGCTCTACAACAATTTTTTCTGCATCAAGCATAGCACACGCCGTTGCTTGTGTCAACAAAACAACTATATGCTTTTCCCCTGCAAAAACGCATAAAACCTGGACAACAGTACATTGTATGCCTGTCTCTGCCGGGATTATGCCCGCTTGTCTTCTTTGTCTGTCCCATATGCATCTCTATGCAAATGTACACAAAATTCTTTTTCGAACAGTTGCAATATTCTGTTATTTTATGCTATGATAAAAGTGCTTATAGCAATATGCAAGCGAATTTTTAGTCGGGAGGCTTATAATATGGTAGTAAACGATATTATTAAAATTCTGGACGCAAAGGTCATAATCGAGGGAGACCTAGAGGCGGAGGTAAAAACTGCCTGCGGAAGCGATATGATGAGCGACGTGCTGGCGTTTGTCAAGGATCAGTCCGTCCTTTTGACCGGGCTTGTCAATCCACAGGTTGTACGCACCGCTGAAATGATGGATATGGTCTGTATTATATTTGTCCGTGGAAAAACACCGGACCAAACGATCATCGACCTTGCAAAGCGCAGAGGTATTACCCTGATCAACACACGTTACCGGATGTTTACCGCGTGCGGCATGCTGTATGCAAACGGCCTGCGGGGAGGTTGTGAAAACGAATGAGCGTAATCAACCTTACATATGACGTGCCGGGCGACGATTTTACAAGGGCCGGCGAAGCCTCCGGCGCTGTAAAACGAAGCCTCAAACGTCTTGGTTATAATCAGGATGCAATCCGCCGTGTTGCCATTGCCATGTATGAAGCGGAAATCAATATGGTTATCCATGCAGGCGGCGGAAAGATCGACGTGGAAATTTATCCCGACAGGGTCGACGTAAAGCTGACTGATCACGGGCCCGGGATCCCGGATGTAGAAAAGGCCATGCAGGAAGGGTATTCTACTGCGCCTGACAACGTGCGCAACCTTGGGTTCGGCGCCGGCATGGGCCTGCCGAATATAAAGAAATATACAGATAAAATGCAGATTGACACCCAAATAGGGCGAGGTACGACCATGTATCTTTCCGTTCATGTCAATCAGTAAAGAAAAGGGATCGAAATTCTATTGGAGGGGGGATCGTTATGCCCGCATATTTTCATTCCGTTACACTGGATAAAGACAAATGCTGCGGCTGCACAAACTGTATAAAACGCTGCCCCACGGAAGCAATTCGCGTGCGCGGCGGAAAGGCGCAGATTATATCGGAGCGCTGCATAGACTGTGGTGAATGTATACGCGTGTGTCCGCACCATGCCAAGCGCGCACAGTCGGCAAATTTGTCGGAGCTTTCAAACTGGGCGTATACCATTGCAATACCGGCGCCCGCCCTCTTTGGCCAATTTAAAAACCTGGATGATATCGATATTGTTTTAAGCGGCCTGAAAAAAATGGGCTTTGACAGCGTATATGAGGTCGCACGCGGGGCCGAACTGGTGTCGGAGGCAACAAGACAGCTAATGCACGACGGTAAGCTAAAAACACCGGTGATCAGTTCGGCATGTCCGGCTGTTGTCCGCCTGATCCGGCTGCGTTTTCCCGATCTGATTGACAACGTACTGCCGCTCAACGCGCCCATGGAGGTTGCCGCCAGGCTTGCCAAGGAGCAGGCTAAACAAGAAACCGGCCTGCCGCTGGACCGGATTGGCGCGTTTTTTCTTACACCATGTCCTGCAAAGGTTACGGATGTAAAGAATCCAACCGGCCAAGAAACATCCTGGGTAGACGGCGCCATCGCTATCAGCCGCATATACCCTATGCTGACAGAGGCAATGGATAAACTGAAACCGGAAGAAATCATCTCCACTGCCTGCTCCGGCATTATTGGGGTCAGTTGGGCTTCTTCAGGTGGAGAGGCCGTGGCGACATTAAATGAAAAATATCTTGCAGCCGACGGGATAGAAAATGTAATTCGCGTGCTTGAAGAGCTTGAAGATCAGCGTATTAACGATGTGGATTTTCTGGAACTTAACGCCTGTTCGGGCGGCTGCGTCGGCGGCGTACTGAACGTAGAAAACGCATATGTGGCCCAGGCGCGTATCCAGCGCCTGCGCAAATATCTGCCTGTCTCACAGAATCATCTGGAAGGTAGCGTCCCGGATACAATGCGCTGGAAAAAGGCGCTGGAGTATTCCAACGTTTTAAATTTAAGCAACGATTTGGAGCAGGCCATGCAAATGATGACACGCATGGATGAAATTCTTTTGCAACTGCCGGG
Source organism: uncultured Oscillospiraceae bacterium (assembly GCA_900541975.1). Classification (GTDB taxonomy): domain Bacteria; phylum Bacillota; class Clostridia; order Oscillospirales; family Acutalibacteraceae; genus Scatavimonas; species Scatavimonas merdigallinarum. Next base: position 133,103 of record UQLR01000004.1, read on the forward strand.
TTTGGACTGCGGAAGCTGCGGCGCCCCCTCCTGCCGTGCGATGGCAGAGGACGTCGTTAAAGGGCTTGCCAAGGAAACAGATTGTATTTTTATTCTGCGCGAACAGGTACGCAATGTAGCCGACACGCTTTCGCTGATGGGCAGCGGCTTTATTGCAGACAGAAAGAACAAGGAGCATAAAGGAGATGACCAGAATTGACCGTGCGGGATCTTGCTGAAAAGCTGCAGTTAAAAATACTGGCAGGGGAAGCTGCCGCAGACAGGCAGGTTCAGGGTTGCTATACCGGCGACCTGCTAAGCTGGGTAATGGGACGCGCGCAGGAGGGCGACGCATGGCTGACCGTGATGGGGAATATCAATGCAATTGCCGTTGCTGCCCTTGCCGATACGGCCTGTATCATTTTAACGGAAAATGCGCCTTTAGACGAGGCTGCAAAACAAAAGGCTCAACAGCAGCAAATAGCCGTTTTACAGACAAAAGAAAACAGCTATCATACCGCTGTACATATTTATAAGCTGCTTGGGGATGGCAGCGAATGAAAGCTTATTACGACCTGCATATTCACTCATGCCTTTCCCCCTGCGGGGATAAAGACATGACGCCGTATAATATAGCCGGTATGGCAAAACTGTGCGGCCTGGATACCATTGCCCTTACCGACCACAACAGCTGTAAAAACTGCCCTGCTTTCCTGCAGGCTGCACAGCAGTACGGACTTTGCGGCGTTGCCGGTATGGAACTTTGCACATCGGAAGAAATTCATGTTGTATGCCTCTTTCCCACGCTTGCACAGGCAATGCGTTTTGACAGCTATGTCTATGCTCACATCATGGACATTCAAAACCGCGAAGATATTTACGGGGCACAGATAATTCTGGATGAACAGGACCAGCCTGCCGGAAGGGAAGAAAAACTTTTGCTGACTGCCACAGATATTAGTATAAGCGGCCTGCGCACACTGGTAGACACATTTGGCGGCGTATGCTTTCCTGCGCACATTGACCGCGACAGCTACAGCGTACTTGCATCATTGGGAGAGATTCCCCCCGAAGAAGCATACACCTGTGTGGAAATTACAGAAAAAGGCGATATCAGCGCCTTACAGGCGCAACACACCAGACTTACGGATATGATCCTGCTCAAAAACAGTGATGCACATTATCTGGAAAACATTGCAGCAAAGGCAGCCTGGCTAGAACTTCCGGAACGTTCCCCGGCTGCACTGGTTTCCGCGTTAAAAAATGGCTCTATACACTGGGGACGGTAATCCCAATTTACACAGGCGTATGTTGCGCCAACACCGCACGCATCTGTGCTCATGTCAATATAATTCTGAACAGCGCGGCGTTCAGCCAGCAGCTGCAGGTAACTTCGGTAAAAGGAACAGACGATGTAAATTTGGACGGCGTTGTCAACGTAAAGGATGTTTTAACGCTGTAAAAAACCTTGTGCGCTCCATACATTTCACACAGGAACAACCGCTTCAGGCGGATACAAACGGCGGCAATACTCTTACGCTGGACGACGTTCTCCTGATACAAAAAATGATTGCACACAGTATTGCTCCATTATAATTAAAAACGCATATTGTGGTTTTAAAACATATCTATTTTTCAAACAGGGCTGGCACCAAGCCCTGTTTTCTTTTTCATAAACCGTGTATACAGAATTTTTTTAGGCTGTTTTTTGTATATATTCCATAGTAATTTTTGCTTGTTTTTTCTACTAAAATGTTTACAGGTATTTTTCCTGTCTCTTCGGGATTTTGTAAAAGAAAAACTGGACTTTTTCGACGAATTATAGTATTATTAACCTATGTGGCGATATGGACTTATCCTCATAAATCTAAGCATGATTTTAAATTGCAGGGAGGAAGAAATATGCAAAAAAAAATCAGCACAAATCCTTTTTCAGGCACGCCTGAACAGGAGGCAAGGCTGAAGGAAATTATTCAAAAACATAAGGACGACCCAGGCGCGATCATGCCCGTTCTTCAGGAAGCACAGGAAGTGTATGGTTATCTGCCGATTGAAGTACAGACTATGATTGCAGAGGGCCTGCAGGTCCCACTGGAAGAGGTATACGGGGTTTCTACTTTTTATTCGCAGTTTTCTCTTACTCCAAAGGGCGAATACAATATCTCTGTATGTCTTGGCACGGCCTGCTATGTAAAAGGGGCCGGTAAAATTATTGAAAAGATCACCGAAAAGCTGGGAATTGAACCGGAAGAATGTACAAAAGACGGCAGATTTTCGCTTACTGCATGCCGCTGCATCGGCGCTTGCGGCCTGGCGCCCGTTCTTACTATTAACGATGAAGTATACGGGCGTCTGGCACCTGAGGATATGGACGAAATCTTAGCCAAATACATGAACTGAATATGCGCGAGCTTTCATTAAATGTAATGGATATTGCGCAAAATTCCATTACGGCGGATGCAAGCCTTATAGAAATTACCGTTTCAGAAGATACGCACGCGCAGACACTTGTGATAAAAATTAAGGACAATGGAAAAGGGATGACTGCACAGCAGACGCAACAAGTGCTGGATCCGTTTTATACCACACGCACCACACGGAAGGTTGGACTTGGCATACCGCTTTTTAAAATGGCGGCGGAGCAGACAGGCGGAAACCTTACCATTGTATCGCACAAGGGTGCAGGCACAACCGTAAACGCGGTATTTCATACCGGGCATGTGGATATGACCCCGTTGGGTGACATCAATTCGACAATCAGTATTTTGATTCGCTGCAACCCGGATATTGATTTTTGTTTTATACATAAAGCAGACAATGCCCAATTTATGCTGGACACCCGGCAGCTTCGTGAGATTTTGGGACCGGATGTAGCGCTTGATACCCCGGATGTAATGGAATGGGTAAACGGTTTTTTAGCAGAACAAACACAAATATTATACGGAGGTGCAACACCAGATGAAATCACTGGCTGAATTACAGGCTATCAGAGATAAAGCAAAAGCACAGCTCAACATCAGAGAAGAAAACCCCAATGCAATACGCGTTTTGGTCGGCATGGCAACCTGCGGCATTGCTGCCGGGGCAAGGCCCGTTTTAACCGCATTTGTAGACGAGGTTGCAAAGCGCGGCCTTACAAACGTAACCGTTACACAGACCGGATGCATTGGCATTTGCCAGTTTGAACCGGTTGTGGAAGTGGAGATTCCCGGGCAGGACAAGGTGACTTATGTAAAAATGACCGCTGAAAAGGCGGTTCGGGTTGTAAACGACCATATTGTCAATCATAATGTTGTGGCCGAATATACCATCGGTGCAAATTCATAAAAGGAGGCGGCAAAATGTATCGTTCCAATGTACTGGTATGCGGCGGTACCGGATGTACCTCCTCGAACAGTGAAAAAATCATTGAAGCTTTAAAAACGGAAATTCAGGCAAAAGGGCTGGAAAAAGAAGTAAACGTAATCCGTACAGGTTGCTTTGGCCTTTGTGCCTTGGGCCCAATTATGATCGTGTACCCTGAAGGCAGCTTTTACAGTATGGTTAAAGTGGAAGACGTTCCGGAGATCGTAGAGGAACATCTCCTGAAAGGCCGTATTGTCACACGCCTGTTGTATCAGGAAACCGTTGAAAAGGATACAATAAAATCTTTAAACCACACACCCTTCTATGAAAAACAAAGAAGGATTGCCTTGCGCAACTGCGGCGTCATTAACCCGGAAGTTATTGACGAATATATTGCCATGGACGGTTACGCAGCGCTTGGCAAAGTACTTACAGAAATGACGCCACAACAGGTTATTGATGAAATTAAGGCCTCCGGCCTGCGCGGCAGGGGCGGCGGCGGCTTTCCCACCGGAACAAAATGGAGCTTTGCGGCCGCGCAAAAGGCAGACCAGAAATACGTTTGCTGTAACGCTGACGAGGGCGACCCCGGCGCATTTATGGACCGCTCCGTTTTAGAGGGCGACCCGCATGCCGTTTTGGAAGCCATGGCGATTGCCGGATATGCAATTGGGGCTTCACAGGGGTACATATATGTCCGCGCAGAATATCCTATTGCGGTTAAACGCTTACAGATTGCCATTGATCAAGCACACGAGTACGGCCTTCTGGGCGACAATATTTTCGGAACAGACTTCTGCTTTGACATTCAGCTAAGATTGGGCGCCGGTGCATTTGTGTGCGGCGAAGAAACCGCCCTGCTGACCTCCATTGAGGGCAACCGCGGAGAGCCGCGCCCCCGGCCCCCATTCCCTGCAGTTAAAGGTCTGTTTGGCAAACCCACCATTTTAAACAATGTAGAAACGTATGCCAACATATGCCAAATTATTTTAAATGGTGCAGACTGGTTTAACGCGGTTGGCACGGAAAAATCCAAGGGTACAAAGGTTTTTGCCCTGGGCGGCAAGATCCGGCATACCGGCCTTGTGGAAGTTCCAATGGGGACCACCCTGCGCGAAATTGTAGAGGAAATCGGCGGCGGCGTTCCGGACGGCAAAAAATTTAAAGCGGCCCAGACAGGCGGACCTTCCGGCGGATGCATTCCTGCTGAACATCTGGATATCCCCATTGATTACGACAACCTGATTGCAATTGGTTCCATGATGGGTTCCGGCGGTTTGATCGTTATGGACGAAACAACCTGTATGGTAGATATTGCAAAGTTTTTCCTGGAGTTTACCGTTGACGAAAGCTGCGGCAAATGTACGCCCTGCCGCATTGGTACACGCCGTTTGCTGGAACTGCTTGAAAAAATTACAAGCGGCAACGGTGAAATGGAAGATATAGAAAAAATGGAACAGCTCTGCTATTATATCAAGGAAAACGCGCTTTGCGGCCTTGGACAGACGGCTCCCAATCCCGTTCTTTCCACGCTGCACTTTTTCCGCGATGAGTACGTAGCCCACGTAAAGGACAAAAAATGTCCGGCGGGCGTATGTAAGAAGCTTTTACAGTATTCCATACTTGCAGAAAGCTGCCGCGGCTGTACGGCCTGCGCAAGAGTATGTCCCGTGGGCGCGATCAGCGGTAAGGTTAAAGAAGTCCATACGATTGATACGACAAAATGTATTAAGTGCGGCGCCTGCCTCGAAAAATGCAAGTTCGGCGCAATCGTAAAGGGTTAAGAAAGGAGTGGCAGCAATGGAAAACATTCATGTACAAATCAACGGCATGCCCCTCTGCGTACCGAAGGGTACGACCATTTTAGAGGCGGCGAGAATGGCAGGGATCAATATTCCAACACTCTGCTTTTTAAAGGATATTAATGAAATCGGCGCTTGCCGCATGTGTGTGGCCGAGGTTAAGGGGGCGCGTTCGCTTGTCGCCTCTTGCGTATATCCGCTTGAAAGGGAAGGCACAGAAGTCTTTACCAACAGCAAAAAAGTACAGGATTCCAGAAGAATGACATTAGAATTAATTTTGTCAAACCACGACAGAAATTGCCTTTCCTGTTCCCGCAACGGTTCCTGTGAATTGCAGCAGATGTGCGCAGATTTTGGCGTAGAGGATGCTTCCCGTTTTGACGGATTTAACCCGGATCTGGAACCGGATACCTCTACCCTGCATTTGGTACGCAATAATAATAAATGTATATTGTGCCGCCGCTGTGTTGCAGCCTGTAATGATCAGTTTGTGGGTGTGATCGGTGCAAATAACAGGGGCTTTGATACAGAAATTGGCTGCGCCTTTAATAAAAAGCTTGCGGATACCGCATGTGTTTCCTGCGGCCAATGTACGGCAGTCTGTCCCACTGGCGCACTGACAGAACGCGACCAGACAAAAGAGGTATTTGAAGCGCTTGAAGATCCGGAAAAATTTGTGGTTGTGCATACTGCACCCGCAATCCGTGCAACGCTTGGGGAATGCTTTGATATGCCGATTGGCACAAATGTAAAAGGAAAAATGGTTACAGCCTTGAAAATGCTTGGCTTTGATAAGGTATTTGACACAGACTTTGGCGCGGATTTAACCATTATGGAAGAAGCGACCGAATTTTTAGACAGAGTGAAAAACGGTGGAACACTGCCAATGATTACTTCGTGTTCACCGGGTTGGATTAAATTTTGCGAGCACTATTATCCAGAATTTATTCCCAATCTCTCCAGCTGTAAATCGCCGCAGCAGATGACCGGCGCGATTATAAAAACCTATTATGCTGAGAAAGAGGGGCTTGACCCAAAAGATATTGTGGTTGTTTCTGTCATGCCCTGTACTGCCAAAAAATTTGAAATACAGCGCGAAGATCAGAGTGCTGCAGGCGTGCCGGACGTAGATATTGCGCTTACCACCAGAGAACTTGCAAAAATGATTAAACAATCACAGATTCAGTTTAAAAATTTGCCTGACAGCGATTTCGATCCCGCTTTGGGTGTTACCACCGGCGCGGCGGCAATTTTTGGCGCAACAGGCGGCGTAATGGAAGCTGCGCTGCGCACCGCGGCAGACGTGCTAACCGGACAATCTCTGGAAAGCATTGATTATACGGAGGTAAGAGGCACTGACGGAATTAAAGAAGCTACTTACAATGTGGCCGGTATGGATGTAAAGGTTGCCGTAGCAAGCGGGCTTACCAACGCGGCAACTGTTCTTGACCGCGTGAAAAACGGGCAGGCGGATTACCATTTCATTGAAATTATGTGCTGCCCTGGCGGCTGTGTAAACGGCGGCGGACAGCCTATACAGTCTGGAAATACAAGGAATTTTACAGACCTGAAAGCCGAACGCGCTAAAGCACTGTACGAAGAGGACAAAAATTTGCCGCTTCGCAAGTCGCACGAAAGCCCGGTGATTAAACAACTTTATGCGGAATATCTGGAACAGCCGGGCAGTCATAAAGCGCACAATATTTTACACACGAGCTATGTAAAAAGAAGCAAATATTAATCTTGTGAAAACCCAGAACAAGCAACAAATTCCCCTGCTGCGGCGCATAACAGCACTGCAGCAGGGGATATTTTGTATATATTCGTATAAAAACACCTTACGGGTAAAGCAATTGTAACGCTTCTTCTTTACCATCACAAACAGCTTTTTCGTTTCCACACAAAACACAATTGATTTCTCCGTTTGTGGTATGTTCATACAGCGCAATCGACGCTCCCACAGGTATAAGGCTGGCCATCATGTTGCATACCGACACCGCCCCGTTTCCGGCATGCAAATGCAGCAAGGGCAGCTTTCTGCATTTTATCAAATAGAATTCATCTACAACCACGCCTTTCACACTATTAAAGCATATTGTCCTGTTGCATCAAACCACATTCAATCTGTTCGGATTTTAATGGAACAAAACAAATTTCCTTTCTGCTTTATCTTTTCCATACAACCGCGTATTCTCTGCATTGAACCGTATGTAGCCCAGGCATTGAGCTTATTACCTGCCACAATAAGAAAAAACCGCTGCGGAGCGTTTACTTCGCAGCGGCTGCGGTTTTTCAGTATTTCTGCATGGCGGCCACCTTTTCGTTTTGAAAAGGTGCTGTCGCAGGCGTTACCCTGCTGCTTATCCTTTTATTTGAAAGACAGATTTGGGCGCGCCGCAGATCGGACAGACCCAATCGTCCGGTAATTCCTCAAAGGGATGCTGTGGATCGTCATGCACATAACCACATATGGGACAGATATAGCTTTCTTCCGGGCTTGTATCCTGCTGGTCATCTTCAATCTGATAAGTTGGTGCATTCTTCGGCGCTTTCCCTTTAATAACACGGTGATAATATTCGTAGGTCATCGGCACGCCCTTATATTCATCGCTGCCGGCATGAATTTCCGCAAGAAAAACCGTATGTGTCAAAGTCTCTATACTGTTGATCACTTTGCACAAAAACCAGCAACATATGTCTTCCCGCAATACAGGAACACCCTCGCGAAGCACCTTATAATTGACATTGGCCAACTTATCTGCATGCCTGCCGGAGCTAAAGCCGAGCGCTCCAATGACTGTACCCGAAGTATTTTCTGAGAGGACAGAAACGGCAAACTCTCCTGTTGCTTTAATTCTTTCATTGGTATAGTTATCATGGTTAACGCTTACCGCTATGATCATAGGATCCGCTGTGATTTGGACAACCGTATTCACAATACAGGCGGAGGGACGCTGCTCACCGCGAACACCGATTGCATACATACCATAAGACAATGTTCTTAAGATAATTGGATTCATAAAAATCTTCCTTTCCCAAAATGCAGGCAACAAGTTGTTTTTCTAAAGAAGATCTCCTGCAAATTTGGATGTTTAATATAAGTATAGCACAGCTATTATGCAAAATGCAACGATTTTTTATATAATTTATAACAATGGCATAGCTTGTTAAGTCCACAAAAGCCGTAAAAACTTTTTTTGCACTATATAACTAAAATTCGGCAAAATTCCATATACTGCAAATAAAAAAGGACGGAGTAAAACTCCGCCCTTTTTCAGTTTAAAAAATTACTTGATTTCTACTTCTGCGCCAACTTCGGTAAGCTTTGTCTTCATCGCTTCTGCGTCGTCCTTAGAAACTGCTTCTTTCAGTGTTTTGGGAGCGCCGTCTACCATTTCTTTTGCTTCCTTAAGACCAAGGCCTGTAATTTCTCTTACCACTTTAATAACCTTAATCTTCTCTGCGCCTGCAGCCTTCAGAACTACGTCAAATTCTGTTTTCTCCTCTGCAGCGGCGCCGCCAGCAGCACCAGCAGCAGGAGCAGCAGCAACGGCTACGGGAGCAGCAGCAGATACGCCAAACTCCTCTTCCAAAGCTTTAACAAGCTCGCTTAATTCCAGAACGGTAAGTGCTTTTACATCTTCAATTAATTTAACAACTTTATCAGACATGATAAATACCTCCGATTTTTTAAATTTAATTATTTGTCTTTCATTTATGCTTCCTGTTTTTGCTGTGCAATGGCATTTAATGCGCAAACGAGTCCACGCAGATTACCGTTAAGTACGGCAACAAAGCCGCTGATAGGCGCGTTCAAGCCGCCCAGTGCTTTGGCAACAAGCTCTTCCTTGCCGGGAAGCTTTGCGAGGTCTTTAATTTCATCAACCTCTAAAAGCCCACCGTCAACAAAGCCAGCTTTAATTTCAAAATCCTTATTCTTTTCTGCATAAGCAGAAAGAATCTTTGCCGCCGCCACATAGTCTTCCGCACTTGTTGCAAGCGCTGTTGTGTTTTCAAGAACCGGTTCAAGCCCTGCAAGATTTGCATTTTGCGCTGCACGCAGCAAAAGCGTATTTTTTACAACCGTATACTGCACGCCCGCTTCCCTAAGCTCCTTTCTGAGCTTGGTATCGTCCGCTACCGAAATACCCTTGTAATTTACAAGCACGCCTGCAACAGAATTTTGCAGCCTGTCTGTTAACTCTGCAACAACTGCTTTTTTCTGTTCAAGAATTTTTTCACTTGGCAAAATCTACTCACCTCCGTTTTTTGAGATGGACCCATGCATAAAGAAAGCCCCCCTGCTTTTTGCAGAGGGGAGCTAAAACCATACAAAACCAGCAACGCGCAAACCGGCGCTTGCTATTTTGAACAATCACAAGCCTCAACCTCGGCAGGCAGGTAAAACCTTTATGCAATATGCACCTGCTGTCTTAGGAAAAGAACAGCGTGTATTATATTAACACAAAGCAATCGCTTTGTCAAGCACCTGGGATTACAGGCTGTCATTAGCCTTCCTGACCGCCAACCTTGTTCGGATTAATGCGGATCCCGGGACCCATTGTGCTTGTTACCGCACAAGATTTAATATACTGGCCTTTTGCCGCCGCAGGTTTTGCTTTCACAATAGCGCCCAACAGCGTGTCAAAATTCTCCTGCAGCTTTTGTGCACCAAAAGAAGCCTTTCCAATCGGGCAGTGTATAATGTTCGTTTTGTCAAGACGATACTCTATTTTACCAGCCTTTGCTTCTTTTACAGCCCTCGCAATATCGGGCGTAACCGTACCGGCCTTCGGGTTCGGCATAAGCCCTCTGGGGCCAAGCAACTTACCCAAACGGCCTACAAGGCCCATCATATCAGGCGTTGTGATCAAAACGTCAAAATCCATCCAGCCTTCCGTCTGGATTTTTTGTGTCATATCCTCTGCGCCCACATAATCGGCGCCCGCTTCTTTAGCAAGCGCTTCATTTTCACCTTTGCAAATTGCAAGCACCCTGACATTTTTTCCTGTGCCGTGCGGAAGAACAATAGCGCCTCTGACCTGCTGGTCGGCGTGACGGCTGTCAACACCCAGCTTTACATGAACCTCCACCGTTTCATCAAACTTGGCGGTAGCCGTTTTGATACAAAGGCCAAGTGCTTCGTCCGCATCATAAAGTTTTGTCCTGTCAACCAGCTTTGCGCTGTCAACATATTTTTTTCCGTGTTTCATTGGTTTTCCTCCCTATTGAGTGGTAAAATCGGATCATTTCCTCCCACCCGGGCTTAATCAATCGACAACATCAATGCCCATGCTGCGCGCGGTGCCTGCAATCATACGCATTGCCGCTTCTACGCTGCCAGCGTTCAAGTCGGGCATTTTCTGTTCTGCAATCTTTTTGACCTGCTCACGGGTAATGGTACAGACTTTCGTCTTGTTCGGCACGCCTGACCCTTTGTCGATCCCACATGCCTTTTTAATTAAAACAGCTGCAGGCGGCGTCTTTGTAACAAAAGTAAAAGAACGGTCTGCATACACTGTGATAACAACGGGGATAATAAGCCCCGCGTCATTTTTGGTGCGTTCATTAAATTCCTTAGTGAACGCCATGATGTTGACGCCGTGCTGACCTAAAGCAGGTCCTACTGGCGGCGCCGGGGTAGCCTTACCGGCAGGTATTTGCAGCTTAATAAAGCCTACTACCTTTTGAGCCATTTTTTTGCACCTCCATAATTCGTGGTTGCATACGAAACGGTTATTTTTCCCGTTCCTCCCACAAGGGACAACGTCCCTCCAACAATAAACCGGACAAATCCGGATTATCAACCATATTATTCCAATGGTTCTGCCTGATTTAACTCCAACTCCACCGGCGTTTCACGGCCAAACATGGAAACTGTCACGCGAACCATATTTTTATCTGTGTCAATTTCATCGACCGTCCCGACAAAATCCTCCAAAGGACCGTCAACTACCCGTACAGAATCACCAACCTGATAGGAAACTTCCACAGATTTTGTTTCAACGCCCATCCTGTGCACTTCTTCGTTTGAAAGCGGCACTGGCTTGGACGAGGGCCCGACAAAACCTGTACATCCGCGTATATTGCGTACGACATACCAGGTTTCATCTGTATAAATCATTTTAATAAATACATATCCGGGATATAATTTCCGCTCGACTTCATGCGTTTTGTCGTCTTTAATTTCCGTCACCGTTTCGGTCGGAACTTTTATTTCCTGGATCATATCCTGAAGGTTTCTGTTTTCAACCGTCTTTTCAAGATTTGAAGCAACCTTGTTTTCATACCCGGAATAGGTATGAACAACATACCATTTTGCTTCTTCAGGCACTGTTATTCACCCTTCCCGTGTCTTATTAGATTGAAGCGACATTCATGATGAGACCAAGCAACGCGTAAAGCCCCTGGTCAAGGCCAAAAATAAATAAACCAATCACCGTGATCATTACTACCACAATCCCCATATTTTTAAATACGGTTTTGGGCGCAGGCCAGGTAATCTTTTTTATTTCACCCTTGCATTCGCGGAAGTACTTTGCAATTTTTGAGAAAATGCCCGGCTTCTTATCCGACTTTTTATCTGCCTTTTGAGGAGCCTTTTTCTCGACCTTATTGTCAGCCATTTTTATTCCTCCCGCTTACTTATTTGGTTTCTTTATGCAGGGTATGCTTTTTGCAAAACCTGCAATACTTGTTCATTTCCAGTCTGTCCGGATTATTCTTTTTGTTTTTCATAGTGTTATAATTGCGTTGTTTGCACTCTGTGCAGGCTAATGTAATTTTTACTCTCATTTTAACGGCACCCCCGATTTGCGGTTATTATTCAGCCTCCCTCATAATTTGGGCACAAAAAAATAGACCCCTTTTTGAGGTATAAATACTATATCACAATACAACGCCCCAGTCAAGCATTTTTTTCCGTTTTGTACAAATCTTTAAAAGAGGGCGGGTTACTATGCCAGCCCTCTTTTAGCCACAACTTTTTCAGGCGTTACTGCCCCAGGCGTTCCGCAAGCGTTTTCTTGGGTTTTTTCTTCTTTTCAGGCTTCACTTTCTTTCCCTTAAAACGCTTTGCATAGCCCCATGCCTTTAAAAGCGCCTCGCTAAGTTCAGGTTGCAGGCGCTCTTCCTTCTCTTTATCTGAAATTCCGTTGAGCACAACAATGGTAATGATAGAGCGTGTATCCATATCCCCTGCATCATACTGTGCGCTCAGAATCGCCCCCAGTTTTGCAACATCCTCTTTGGAGCCGCTTTGCAACAGTGTGTTCACCCTGGGCACAATGCCTGCTTTGGCAAAGGTCACGCCGCGGAACGGGTCGTAGCCGTCTTCCTCTGCTTTAATTTCTTCTTTCAGCTCCGGAAACACATTGACAAGCCTTTTTGAAAAAAACAGGGGGGTTGCATTGCCCTCGTCATCCTTTTTCTTCTTTTTCGCGCTGCGCACAGCCTTTTCGCGCGTGGGGGCCGAAATACTCTGTACAAAATCATTGCCAATGCTTTCGGCTTCCTTTTCTGTATCTCTTTCCGGGTCAAACATCCATGTGGAAAGGGTTTTCCAATCATTATCCGGGCCGTCGTCCGTCATCGCGCAGGTTTCCAGCACCATGTGTTTTTTTCTTTTATAATATACCACGCTGTATGCAACAGCCTCAGAGGTAAAAAGCGAGACAATCTCACTGCTGTCCACATTTGTCACGCCCACGCGTACAAAGCCGCGTGCTGTAAGCGCCTTTTCCACTTTGCTGCTGATTATTTCAAATGCCTTTTCAATCATCCAGATCCTTCCTTAACCATCAGTCTTCTATCTGTCATCTCATTATACAGCCTGTTTTGTGTTTTGTCACGAAAAATTTTTGCAATATAAAAACCAAATGGCAAAATGGCAAGGCGTTAAAGCAATTTTTCTGTTTTTCTTTGTTTTTCTCTTCATGTTCCACACTTTTTTATAGAAACAATTGCGCACTTTTGAATTCTATGTTAAGATAGTTTTTTAGAAATTACCCGACCGTCATATAAAGAGGTGTTCCTGCTATGTCTTCAAAGCCGATTGGCGTTTTTGATTCCGGCCTTGGCGGTTTAACCGCCGTAAAAGAGCTGTTGCACGTTTTACCACACGAGGATATCGTCTATTTTGGCGATACAGGCCGAGTCCCCTACGGAAACCGCAGCCGGGAAACCATTATAAAATACGCCGAACAGGATGCAGGTTTTTTGCTTTCCAAGGGTGTTAAACTGTTGATTGCCGCGTGCGGAACGGTAAGCTCCGTGGCAAGCGAACTGGGCGGCAGATTTCGCGTGCCGTTTACCGGTGTGGTTGCTCCTACGGCTGCCGCGGCCGCCGCGGCGACAAAAAACGGGAATATTGGTGTAATTGGTACCACCGCTACGATTCGCAGCGGTTCTTATAAACGGGCCCTGCAAAAACTTTCTGCCAATATCAGAGTATTTCAACAGGATTGCCCACTGTTTGTTCCATTGGTCGAAAACAACTTTTTGTCACCTGAAGATCCTGTGGTTACCACAATTGCAGCGCGTTATCTAAGCCGGTTAAAAGAAAACGGTGTAGACACCATTATTTTAGGCTGCACGCATTATCCCATGCTGAAAGCTGCTATTTCAAAGGTGATGGACAATCGTGTAACTCTTGTGGATTCCGGAAGGGAAACGGCCCTGTACGCTGCGCGGCTTTTACACGAAAGCAGCCTTTTAAATACAGAAAATACATCTCAGGGAAAATGCAGTTTTTACGTCAGCGACCAGCCTGACGGCTTCACGCACATGGCAGGTATGTTTCTGCAAAAAGAAATCACTGAGGATGTACATAGAATTGATATTGAACAGTATTGACTGTTCCTTTTTTGAAAAGCAAGGGGATTTTATGCGCAAAGATTTTATTATCAATATCGTAGGTACGCAATATGTTGACGGCGAAATGGACAAAGTAGAGATTATGACATTGGGCCATTACACTGTCAAAAACGGTACGCGATACATTATGTATAAGGAATATCCTGAGGAAAACAGGCAAAGCGAAAAAACCACGATCGTAAAGGTTGAAAACGAAAATAAGGTGTCTATTATACGTGCAGGAGAATACCAGTCGCGTCTTTTGCTGGAAAAAGGAAGACGGCACCAGTGCCATTACAGAACACTTGCAGGCGATCTGATGATCGGCGTGTTTACCGAAAATATCGCCACCGATCTGCACGACGACGGAGGTAAGTTAGATGTAAGCTACTCACTGGATTTTAACGCCGATTTTGCCAGTAAAAATGAATTTCATATCGATATAAAAAGGGCAAACACCGCTCTTGAACTTTAATGCATGCAAAGGATGGGTTAATTTATGTCTGAAATTGCGCAAAAGGCCTGTACACAGCTCAGGCAGGCCGTTGTAAATGCTATGGAAAGGGCTATGGAAAACAGACAGCT
>UQLR01000005.1 GCA_900541975.1 uncultured Oscillospiraceae bacterium
AAAAACATATTATATTTTATATAGTAAATTCTAATTTTTATAATAAGAAGGTGACAAAATGCAGGATGTATGAAAGGATATCTTTTACCGAGAATTTGGCGGGGACAGACAAAGGCTGGAGGAGTAAAAGCCTGCAGCAAACCAAGGCCGTATAAAGCGGCCTGCAGAAAATGCAGGGAGAGAAAAAGCGCCCCGTTTTTATGAATTTTTAAAAACAACAGGTATGCATTGTCCATAGGATCATATATTGGTATAATAGGGATTGTTTGGAAAAATTTACGATAAGAAGGTGAAAAAATTTGGAGCTGGCAGAACAGATTATAGCGGCAGTTTCGCAGGGGAATGCGTTTTTAAACGGACTGGTTTGGGGGATACCCATGCTGGTGCTCATTTTGGGCACGGGCGTTTATATGTCTTTCAGAACAAGATTTTTTCAGATAAGAAAAGCAAAGCATATTATTGGGGAAACGTTTCTTGCCATATTCCGAAAAAAATCCGTTACAAAAACAAAGGATAAAAAGGCAATTTCACAGTTTCAGGCTTTGTCCACCGCGCTTGCGGCAACGATTGGTACAGGAAATATTGCCGGCGTGGCTACCGCTATTTCCATTGGCGGCCCGGGTGCGGTATTTTGGATGTGGGTATCGGCTTTTTTTGGCATGATGACCAGCTATGCTGAAAACGTACTGGGAATTTTCTTTCGCAAGAAAAACGATAAAAACGAATGGTCCGGCGGCCCCATGTATTATCTGGAAAACGGCCTGAGCAGAAAAAAAGGCTGCAGGCGGCTAGGAAAATTTTTAGCCGTTGCTTTTGCAATTTTCTGCATATTGGCCTCTTTCGGCATAGGCAATATGACGCAGGTGAATTCTATTGCCACATCTCTGGAAACGGCGTTTACCCCCATGTTTGGGTTTGAAATCCCGCCGCTTGTCACGGGCATTGTTCTGGCCGTTATAGCGGGCCTTGTTGTTATAGGCGGGATCAAGCGCATTGGCAAGGTGACAGAGAAGCTGGTTCCGATTATGGCGGGTTTATACATACTGGGTGCGCTGGCTGTTTTTTTCTTAAATTTTGAGCAAATACCGTATGTATTCGGCAGTATTTTTACAAGCGCCTTCAGCTTTGAGGCAATTGGCGGCGGCGTAGGCGGAGCCGTTGTCAGACAGGCGGTGGAAATAGGTTTTAAACGGGGTGTTTTTTCCAATGAGGCAGGGCTGGGCTCTTCCGTGATGGTAAACAGCTCGTCAGACGTAAAGGAGCCTGCAATTCAGGGGATGTGGGGTATTTTTGAAGTGTTTTTCGACACAATTATTGTCTGTACACTGACCGCGTTTATTTTACTTTCCAGCACAACCGGCAACGCAGTACCGATTGACCAGGCGCTGTCCGGTGTCAGCACGCAGACGCAGTATGTGCAAATTGCAAACGGCAGCGATTATGAAGGAGAAATTCCCCTGATCGATGCAAGATACAACGAGGCTATCCGGCAAACGGACAAGGAAGGCGGACGGCCCCTGCATGTGCAGACGGCTTATGGGCAAGAACTTACAATTTATACCGCTGGCACGGCAGATAAAACAGCAGAAGACTATATTTTTACCAACATTATGTCGGTAAAGGGGATTCCGCAGACAGACACGCAGGGAAGGATTGTGACGGACGAAAACGGAAATCCGGTTATCGCATCGGTGAAAATAGAAAAGGTGCAGGGCATACCGCTGGTTACCTTTGCGTTTTCCCAGTGTTTTGGAGATTTCGCCGGAATTATCCTGGCGGTTGCCATATTGCTTTTTGCCTTTTCCACCGTACTGGGTTGGTCATTTTATGGGACAAAAGCGGCAGAATATCTGTTTGGCGAGAGGGCGACCATTCTTTATAAAGTTTTGTTTGTTGCCTTTATTGTGGTAGGCGCTACCATGAGCCTGGATCTGGCCTGGGGAATTGCAGACACGCTCAACGGGTTAATGGCCCTGCCAAACCTGATCGGCGTTTTGGCGCTTTCGGGTATTGTTGTAAAAATTACGGTCAATTATGTAAAGCGCAAGGCGTGCAAAAACCCCAGAATTATTGAACCTATGCTTTCTGCATATGCAGATATCCAGCATGAGCAGTATAAAAAGCTGGTGGAAGAAGACGATCTGGCTGCAAAGCCGCAGAGCAGGTGAGCACCAAAGAAAAAAGACCCTTTTCAAACTTTATGGGAAAATTTTACGCAAGCCGTTGTGCGCTGCATACCAAAATGCTATAATAATAAAACCGGACACGGCAGCGGCGCCCGGCGGGTACCGCCGCATACGGTTAAATAGAAGGCTGGAGGAAGAAAGGTTATGTCTAAAAAGAAGTATTACATTACCACGGCAATTGCCTACACATCACGCAAGCCGCATATCGGCAACAGCTATGAAATTGTGCTGACAGACGCGATCGCGCGTTATAAGCGAATGCAGGGATATGATGTTTTCTTCCTTACGGGTACGGACGAGCACGGGCAGAAAATTGAAGAATATGCAAAGGCCGCGGGCGTGACACCCAGGCAGTATGTAGATGAGATAGCCGGGGAGATCCGCCGGATCTGCGATTTGCTCAACACCACCTACGACCGTTTTATCCGTACTACCGACGAATACCATGAAAAAACGGTGCAAAAAATCTTTAAAAAGCTCTATGCGCAGGGCGATATTTATAAAAGCCAATACGAGGGCCTGTACTGCACGCCATGTGAGAGCTTTTGGACAGAATCCCAGCTGGTAGACGGAAAATGCCCCGACTGCGGCAGGGAAGTTAAAAAAGCAAAGGAAGAGGCGTATTTTCTGCGGCTGTCCAAATATCAAAAGCAGCTGGAACAGTTTATTGCGGACAACCCCGACTATATTTACCCGGAAAGCCGTAAAAAAGAAATGCTCAACAATTTTATCAAACCGGGACTGCAGGACCTGTGTGTGTCCAGGTCTTCGTTTCAATGGGGCGTTCCTGTGGATTTTGATCAGGGGCATGTCATTTATGTATGGATCGACGCGTTGTCCAACTATATTACGGCGCTTGGCTATGACCCGGACAACCCGTCGGAACTGTATAAAAAATACTGGCCTGCCGACGTACACATTATAGGGAAAGATATTCTGCGGTTTCACACCATTTACTGGCCGATTATGCTGATGGCGCTTGGGGAGCCGCTGCCCAGGCAGGTGTTTGGGCATCCGTGGCTGCTGTTTGGGACGGACAAGATGAGCAAATCCAGAGGGAACGTCATTTATGCCGATGATCTGGTAGAGCTGCTCGGCGTGGACGCCGTGCGGTATTATCTGCTTTCTGAAATGCCCTATACGTCTGACGGTTCGATTACGTATGAAACGATTATTGAACGCTTTAATTCCGATCTTGCCAACACGCTTGGCAACCTTGTCAACCGTACGATTGCCATGAGCAATAAATATTTTAACGGGGAAATTCTGCCGCCCTCCTGTAACGAGCCGGTAGACCAGGCGCTTTCCTCCCTTGCACTGCAAACGGTTAAAACGGTGGATGAGTTGATTGCCCAGTTCCGTATCAGCGACGCGCTGGACGCTATTATGAGTCTTGCGCGGCGCAGCAATAAATATATTGATGAAACGGCGCCCTGGATCCTTGCCAGGGATGAATCCAGGAGGGAGCGGCTGGCCACGGTGCTGTACAATCTGCTGGAAAGCATCCGTTTTATAGCCGTGCTGTTGTCCCCTTTTATGCCGGACACAGCAAAGGAAATTTTTGCCCAGCTGCGCTGTACGCAAACCGGCTATGAAAGTCTTTCTGCGTTTGGTGCGCTGAAAGAAGGGGAAAAGGTGGGGACGCCCGTACCGCTTTTTTCAAGGATTGACGCGGAAAAAATGCTTGCCCAGGTAGCGAAAAAGCAGAAAGAAACATCTGCTGATGAAAAGCGGGAACAGAAGCCGCAGACAGAAGGGCTTGCCCAGATTGGGATAGAGGATTTTGCAAAGGTGGAGCTGCGCGTGGCGGAGGTTCTTACATGCGAGCCTGTAAAGAAAGCAAAGAAGCTTTTAAAGCTGACGCTTGACGACGGCATGGCGCAGCGCACGGTTGTTTCTGGAATTGCGCAATATTATAAACCGGAGGAGCTTGTGGGCAAAAAGGTAATTTTGGTTGCAAATTTAAAACCGGCCGTTTTGTGCGGGGTGGAAAGCCAAGGGATGCTATTGGCTGCAGACGTGCAGGATGCAGGCGTAAAGGTGTTGTTTGCAGACGAAAACATACCTGCAGGCAGCCGGATCAGATAAAGAGAATATACCGGGGAAAAGAAGGCGGAGCACATGTAAAACACGGTGCTTTGCCGTCGGCAGACACGATGGGGAATATTTCTATTCTGTTTTAAAGGGGGGCAGGGAAAACCATGATTTTTGACGTGCATGCGCATTACGACGACGAAGCCTTTGACCCGGACCGCGAAACGCTTTTAAAAAGCCTGCCCGAAAAGGGCGTAGCAGCGGTGGTGAATGCTTCTACCAACGCACAGACAGCGCAGGAAGGACTGAAATATGCGGAGCAATATTCGTTTTTCTGGACGACGGTAGGGTATCATCCGCAATGCGCCGATAAAGCCGGAGAAGGCTATTTGACCGAGATGGAGCAGTTGCTGCGGCATCCAAAAGCCGTGGCGGTTGGGGAAATTGGACTGGATTATTATTGGGACGACGTTCCGCGCGAGCTGCAAAAAAAGGTGTTTGAACAGCAGATTGTTTTAGCACTGGAGTTGGACCTGCCGGTAGTGGTACACGACAGGCAGGCCCATCAGGACACGATGGAGCTGCTCAAAAAGTATAAGCCGCGCGGTTTTGTGCACTGCTTTTCCGGCAGTGTGGAAATGGCAAGGGAACTGTACAGGCTGGGCATGTCTGTCAGTCTGGGCGGCGTGGTTACATTTAAAAATGCACGCCACAGCACAGAGGTGGTCAGGGACGCGCCTTTGGACCGGTTGCTGCTTGAAACAGACGCGCCGTATCTTGCCCCCGTGCCGTTTCGAGGCAAACGATGCGATTCGTCGATGATTCTTTATTCTGCAGAGAAAATGGCGCAGCTGCGTGGGATGCCTGTGGAGACGTTATTGAGGGCGACGGCGGAAAACGCCTGCGCAATGTACGGTATAGATCCAAAGCTGCTCAGGGGAAAGGAAGCAACGCCATGAAAAAAGTGGTAGCTGTGGCGGCACTGTGCATATTGTTGGCCCTTGTGCCGGTTTGTACCGTTTATGCCTCCCGGCCGTTTCATTACAGTATGGATATCCCTGCGGCGATTACATTGAAAAAGAGCGCGCAGGCAGAACTATGCCTGTCAAGCCCCTCCGGCGTACAGCTGGGCGCCGCCGTTTTTACTGTGCGGTACGACCCAAACGTGCTTACCTATAAAGAGGCGGATATAGCTGACGGAATGCCGGGAGAGATGCGCGCCGTTGAAGACGGCGGCCTTGTTAAAATTGTATATTTAAACGCAAACGGGACAACCCTGCCTGCGGCGGAGGAAGCTCCTGTGATTCTGTTGCGTTTTACTGCGTTGTCTACCCAGTGCAAAACAACGTTAACGCTGTATACAGAGCAGGCGGTGGATATAAATGAACAAAAAATGGCGGTTCAGGACCCGGTAGAGTACCAGGTGACTTTACAGGAAAAGGAAACAGCCTCATCTGCGTCGGCCTCCGGCCGAAGGGTGTCTGCAAGCTCGGCCAGCTCTATGTCCGGCGGCGGGGGCAGTATATTGGTAGAAGGCAATACGCAGCAGCCGCAGCTGCTGGAGGATGGCTCTTATGCCCCTGCAGATACGCTTACAATCGGCGGACAGGATCAAACGGTTTTTGGGAACGGTGGGTTTGTGCTGTTTCTTTGCGGCGTGGCAGCGGCTGTTATTGTTATTGTAGTCGTCGCGGTTGCTTATACGGCAGGACTGCATAGAAAAAGAGAGCAGGCCCAAGGGGAAACCGCCGGGCGAACAGAGGAGCAGCAGGATAAGCAAACGGAAGATATCCGCCAGGAAGAGCCGGAACAGGAAGAGACAGAAAAAAAGAGGCGATAGAGTATGAGCGAAAAAGGAGAAAGAGCAAAAGCGTTGTTTGAACAGGGGTATAATTGCGCGCAGGCGGTTTTTGGCGCGTTTTGTGAAGAAACAGGGTACAGCTTTGAAAACGCAACGCTGCTTGCGTCTGCTTTTGGAGGAGGTATGGGCAGAATGCGCGAGGTCTGCGGCGCGGTCTCAGGTATGATGCTGGTCATAAGCCTTTTATACGGCTATAATGATGCAAAGGCAATCACAGAAAAAAAGAATCTTTACCAAACGGTGCAGGCAATTGCAAACCGTTTTAAGGAAAAAAACGGGTCGATTGTTTGCAGAGAGCTTTTGGGAATCCGTGCAAAAGACAAACCGCAATCGCCTGTTCCTTCGTTGCGTACGCAGGCTTATTATAAAAAACGGCCATGCCCTCTTTTGATAAAAGACGCGGCAGAAATTCTGGAGGAATATATACAGGCGCATCCGCCGGTAAATCAAAAGAAAGGTTCAGTATGACGATGAAGCAACACAACAGCAGTGCTTTTGGGGCGTGGGAGTATGATCGGAGGATTACGACGGTTATCCCGTACTATATGGATATGTGCGCCCAGATTCTGGATCTGGCGGCTGCCTTTTCGTTTGAAAAACCAAATTGGCTGGACACGGGCTGCGGCACGGGCACACTGGTACAAATGGCGCAAGAGCGTTTTCCAGATGCGTCTTTTACATTGTGCGACCCATCGCAGGAAATGCTGTGTATAACAGCGCGCAGGCTTGCAAATAAGGGTTACAGCTTTTTTTGCATACCATCACAGGAAATGGATTTTATAGAAGAGTTTGACATTGTAACGGCTGTTTTTGCGCACCACTATTTGTCTTTGGAACAGCGCAAGCAGGCGGTAAGCCGCTGCTGCAGCGCGCTTAAAAAAGGCGGGGTGTTTATTTCTTTTGAAAATGTTTTGCCAAACAGCAAAGCTGGAAAGACGGCCGGCTTGAAGCGATGGGCATATTTTCAGCAGCAGAAAGGAAGAAAAAAAGAAGAGATACGGGCGCATTTGCAAAGAATGAATCAACAGGTTTTTCCGATAACATTGAAGCAACAAACGGCAATTTTACAGGAATGCGGATTTAAGACAGTGGAGCTGCTTTGGGCATCATATATGCAGGCAGGACTGTATGCTGTGAAATAAAAGCAGAAAATGATTGGGTGCTTGGAATAATATAGAACTGTGCGCATATACTTCTTTAAGAAAAGCTCACTTATGCCTTGACAAACGCATGAAGTTATGGTATTATAAAAAAGTTCCAATAAAAGAATATATCGCGGAGTGGAGCAGTTCGGTAGCTCGTCGGGCTCATAACCCGAAGGTCGCAGGTTCAAATCCTGCCTCCGCAACCATCTCGTCGCGGACTTTGTATTGTTCGCGACGACTTTTTTTGAAAAATCATCGGCGCACGCGCGCCGTCGCGCATCCTTTCCGAAAAAGATTACGCGCGGCTTTGGTTTGCTAGCAACCTTTTGTGATTTGGGCTTGCTTTACAGCCCATGTTTGTGTACGGCGTCTTTTTTATCAACGCTTCCCACGCCGGACATCCCTTTCCAGCCGGACATTTTGTTTTCAAGATGCTGTCCACCGATGAACCAGCTTATGGCTAAGTAGATGTAATCAAGAAAAGAAAGGAAAAGCACAATCCAGACGGAACCGGCGGTTGTGTCAAGAAATGTTTGTGAGTTAGCAAGAAATTTGATATAATGGGAGCAGAAACCCCGGAGCAGGGAGAAAGGCAGGAGGATAAATGCACATAAGTTATAAACCCCTCTGGCACACGCTGGTTCGTATCTGCGAAACCCTGAATTGTGGTATTTTAGATGTGATTGAATTGGAGCCGGACGAAATTACCGCAGAGATAACAGAGTGATAAACCGGAATTTGCGGAGGAGAAAAACAAAAATGAAAAGATGGAAAGCCTTATATTATTTAACAACAGTTATGAGTATGTTTGTTGGTCTATGGCATTTCTTTGTCCCAACAATGTTTCAATGGTATGATTATTTGCCAATGCAATATGAAAATTTGATTGTGGGGATTGACTATACTAATTATTGCTTTTCAACATTATTATTCGGAGGAAGCCTGCTTTTGGTGTTTTGGGGTAAGCGTGTTTTTACGGACAATAAAGAATCAAAAGAATTATATTTCTTTTATAGTATTGTTTGGCTTATTCGGGCGGCACTTGCTACATTTATTGAACCGTGGCCATTAGAACCTGTAGCATGGGCGGCGATACTCCAATTAGTAATGTCTGACCTGTTAGCTATATGTATGGTTGTAATGAGTATAAAATTTATTAAAATGATTAAAAGCAAGGCCAAGTGATAAATCCCAGCTTATCGAATAGACTGTTACCATGAGCAATTCAGCCAGCCGGAACCGGCTGGCTGTTCTGTTACTCCTTATGCTTCAACACCGCTTTAATCATGGCAAATACAAGCGCCTGTTTACTGGGAGAAGTATCTTCCCAGAGTGCTTCTATCTCCCGGATGGTACTGATTTCATTTTCTTCCAATTCGTCTTGAAGAAGATAATCCGGCGAGATTTTCAAAGTCTTGCAAATGTCTATGAATACCGGCAGGCTGGGCATTTTCACGATAATGCCGACAGAGCGGATAACAACTGCACTTTGCAAGCAAAGTTGTGTGCCAAATGGGGGCGTTGCCCCCTTTTAGCCCCACAAGAAAAAGCGGTATGCGCCCCTACAGGGGCGCATACCGCTTTTTCTTGTTTTCAGCCCTCCGGCTGTATTGGTTGAACAAAAGTCAGCGTGGGGGTGGTGTGGGATATTCATCTAAGTGAACCCCCGCCTCCCATTTTGAGATTGTTCTATCGCTGATAGATAGTGCCTTGACAAGTTGCCTTTGGGTAAAATTATTTAATTTTCTTGTTCCGGCTATGAATTTGCCGATTTGCATTTGATCCATTGTTTTTTCTTTCCTATCCGTCTACATTGTAGATAACGGGTAATTAAGTTTCACAAACCAAAGCTGCGGAGCGTATGCGCAATGCGGTAAATTGCCTTAAATTTTACATAAATATTGCAAAACTATGCTGGAAGGCAAAGCGGAGAAACTGATAAAATAAAGCGAAAACAATAGGAAGGAGATACATTTATGAAGAATTTATGGAGACGGAAGCTCTTGTCTGGACTATTGGCAGCCGCTATGACGGCTACAGCCATATCCGGCGGAATGGCTGTTGTTTCGGCAGCAAAAGGACCGTCAAACGGCACGTTCCGGGAAAACAGTTTTGAGGAAAACGCGCCCTTAACGATGGAGCGTTTAAGCAGCATACAAATTGGGGTTCCCAACCCGGATGGAGCCGTAGCGGAGATTGTAACTTATAATGCCGACCGGCAGGAAGCCTATGTGGTCAACGGTCAGGACGGCCTGCTGTACCGTTTTTCTGTAATGGAGACCGGTCTGACAGAAACCGGCAACGAAGATATGCGCGACATGGTGGAGGGTTTTACCTACGGAGATATGACCAGCGTGGCGGTTGACACCGTCAACGACCATATAGCCGTAGCGCTCCAGGCTGCCGGCTATGCAGACAACGGCCGAATTGTGCTGCTGGACTATGATTTTAACCTGCTGGCGGTCTATGAGGCAGGCGTACAGCCGGATATGGTGACCTTCTCTCATGACGGCCGGTTCATTCTTTCCGCCAATGAAGGAGAGCCGAGGGAAGGCTATGGCGAAGGTACAACCGACCCTGCTGGCTCGGTTTCTGTAATTGATCTTATGAAAGATACTGTGACAACCGCAGGATTTGAAAAATTTGACTCTGCCGAGCTTGCAGAACAAGGTGTTCTGATTGGCAAAGCAAATGGGAAGATGAACGAAGCAGTCGTTGATCTGGAGCCCGAATATATTGCTGTTTCTGCCGATGACAGCAAAGCTTATGTTTCTTTACAGGAGGCCAACGCGATTGCCACGGTAGATTTAGAAAGCGTACAGATCACCGCGGTTAAAAGCATGGGCTTTAAAGATTTAAGCGATGAAAAGAACGCGATCGACCTGTTGGAAGATGGGGCCTATCAGCCAAAGACCTACCCAAACGCGTTGGGGGTATATATGCCGGACGCCTTAAGCATTTTTGAAGCAAACGGCGCCAGCTATTTGGTAACCGCCAACGAAGGCGATGCCAGGGAGTGGGGCGATTATGTTAATGAAGCCAAAGAAAATTTGCTTGCCTCCGACAATACGGAAGCCGAAAAGGTCCGTGTGCTGGACAAGGATCTGACTGCTGTGCCGGACGAAAGCAAAGAATATCTTTACGGCGGTCGTTCCTTTGCCATTTACAACGCGGACACCATGGAACTGGTGTATGAAAGTGGAAATGATTTTGAAGAAAAAACGGCCGCGTATCTTCCGAACTGGTTTAATTGTTCTAACGATGATATTGAGCCGGACAGCCGCAGTGCAAAAAAAGGACCTGAGGCGGAAAGCGTTACGGTTGGTCAGATTGGTGAAAAAACCTATGCCTTTATCGCTCTGGAGAGAATTGGCGGTGTGATGGTGTACGACATAACCAACCCGGCAAATGCAACCTATGTCAACTATATAAACACCCGTAATTTCAGCGAGGAGATAAAAGAAGATGTTTCCCCGGAAGGATTGTGTTTTCTTTCAATCAACGGCAAGCCCCTGCTTCTTGCAGCTTGTGAGGTTTCCGGCACGGTAGCAGCCTATTCCTTTGCCGGTAAAGCTGTTGGAGAGGTGCCGGAAGGGCCTGTATATACCCCTATCCAAAACGATGCGGTTATCCTCTATACCAATGATGTGCATTGCGCCATGGAGGATTATGCGGCCGTTGCTTCCTATCGGCAGCAGATGCTGGACGCGGGCTACCGTACCATTACCGTTGATGCAGGCGACGCCGTACAGGGTGAAGTGATCGGTACGCTGACCAACGGCACCGCGATTGTGGAAATCATGAATTCGGTAAACTATGACTATGCAGTGCCTGGCAACCATGAGTTCGACTATGGAATGGACGTCTTTAAGGCGCTTTCCGGCCAGGTGAAAACGGACGTCATGCCCGAATACAAATATTTAAGCGCCAACTTTTTGGATTTAAAAACAAACCAGACTGTTTTTGAACCTTATGAAATTCGGAAAATAGCCGGGCAGGATGTGGCCTTTGTGGGGATTTCCACTCCAGAAACCTATACCAAATCCACTCCGGCCTATTTTCAGGACGAAAACGGCAACTATATTTACAGCTTCTGCGAAGGCAGCGAAGACGACACTTTATTCTATGATACAATTCAGGCGGCGGTAGACAGCGCCATGGATGAGGGTGCTGATCTGGTAATTGCCGTAGGCCATCTGGGAACTGACGCTGCCTCCAGCCCCTGGCGCTCCACTGATGTAATTGCAAACACCATCGGAATTGACGCGTTTATAGACGCCCACTCCCACAGTACAATAGAAGAACAGCTGGTGGACAACAAAAACGGCGAGGAGGTTGTGCTCACCTCCACCGGCACAAAATTTGCAAACTTTGGTAAAATGACCATTTTTGAAGACGGCACAATTGTAAGCGAGCTGATTACCCCTGAAGAGGTGGACGTAGACGCTACCGCTTCGGCAAAGTTTGCCTATGACGAGACACAGAAGGTCATTGACAAATACAAAGAGTTGCAGCAGTTTACTTATGAAGAGGTTGGCTTCTCTGAGGTCAGTTTGACCACGGTAGACCCGGAAACCGGCGACCGTATAATCCGTAATCAGGAAACCAATATGGGGAATTTTGTGGCCGACGCCTACCGAGCGACCACTGGGGCGGATATTGCGTTTGCCAATGGCGGCGGTATTCGAGCGGATGTAGCAGAGGGAACCGTCGCCCGCAAGGACCTGATGGATGTCAACGCCTTTGGCAATACCATGTGTGTGCTGGAGGTTACCGGCCGGCAGATTCTTGACGCTTTGGAATGGAGCGCCCATGCGCCGCTTAACGAGGATAAAACGGCTTTAACGGAAAACGGCGGTTTCATGCACACGGCAGGCCTTACCTATGAGATTAATCTGCATGTACAGGAAAGCCCGGTTCTTACCGACAACCAGGGCGTTTTTACCGGCATTGACGAAAGCAGGCCCCGCCGGGTGCAGAACGTTAGAGTAAACGGGGAAATTATTAACCCGGAGGCCACCTATACCCTGGCGGGCAGCGCTTATACCCTGCAGAGCGGCGGCGACGGCTATACAATGTTCAAAGATGCCAGAGTCGTTGAGGCTGATTGCGGAAAGGATCAGGATTTGCTGATTCAGTATCTGCAGGAAAATCTTGACGGGACGATTCCGGCTGATCTGTACGGAAATCCATACGGAGAAGGCCGCATTAAGATTTTGGTTGCAGGGTCGGAGGAAGCTCACCGCTATGCGGAGACTGAGCGCGTAGAGGCTACAAATGAGCAGGACGGCTATGTTAAATATATGTGCGGCATTTGCGGAGAGGAGAAAATCGAAGTACTGCCCAAATTGTCTGGGGAAGAAGAAAAAACGGAAACCTCGCCCGAACAGCCGGGGAAAGAAGGAAGCGCCGGCTTCCCGGAAACCGGCGGCAACATTCCGGTTGTTTGTTTTGTACTTTTGCTTGGGTCGGCGGCCATAATCAGCGGCTTGGCCGTGTGGAAACGCAGCGGCGGAAAAAATGCGTGATTATGTTGACGGACAAGGAATGGATCAAAATTTTTGCTGAATACAACAATAG
Organism: uncultured Oscillospiraceae bacterium; assembly: GCA_900541975.1. GTDB lineage: Bacteria > Bacillota > Clostridia > Oscillospirales > Acutalibacteraceae > Scatavimonas > Scatavimonas merdigallinarum. The sequence goes on from UQLR01000005.1 coordinate 12,807, forward strand.
AAAAAACAAAAAAGCCCCGTGTAGATGCTTTTCCATTTACACGGGGCTTTTCCGTATTATATATTTGTCTGTTATGAAAGAAGGGCGGTGGTAAAACAATATTTTTGCTGTGTTTTTTGGTTTTTACAAGAATTTATTTTATTTATGTATTGACAGCCATGGGGTAAATATTATAACATTTTATACAGGGAATTTACAATTTGTTTACGTAGACTTTAAAAATGGGCGATACTTTTTGCGCAGATTTTACAAAGAATAATCCGGCAGGATATACGTAAGCGCTTTGTAATACAATATTTTAGAAAAAGAGGGCTGTATACACCACTCGGACCGTAAAAATGTGAGAAATCCAAGTAGCGTTTTATTTAATAAAAACAAAAACAGCTTTACGGTTTGAGCTCTGGGGTTATATGCGCTCTTTCATTTTGTCCTTTTCTATTATACATTTGCACTCCAAAGTGAAAAATTGCGGCCCAAAGACTGTTTTATAAAACGGCTTTTGGACGGCGCTGGCTGCAAGCTGCGTCGGGGGAAGAAAGGAACGAAAAAGCATATGGATATTTTTTCCTTATTTACATTGCTGGGCGGACTTGCCATGTTTTTATTTGGCATGAACACAATGGGCGACGGACTGGAAAAGCTTTCAGGAGGAAAACTTGAACGAACGCTTGAAAAAATGACAGATAACACGTTTAAGGGTTTTTTGCTGGGGGCGGGCGTAACGGCCGTTATCCAAAGTTCATCCGCCACCACGGTTATGGTGGTCGGATTTGTAAATTCCGGGATTATGAAGCTTGCCCAGGCAATCGGTGTGATTATGGGCGCAAATGTAGGAACGACCGTAACGGCCTGGCTGCTCAGCCTTACAGGGATTGAGGGCGAGAGCTTTATTTTAAAGTTTTTAAAGCCTACGGGTTTTGCGCCGATCCTTGCGTTTATTGGGATTGCGCTTTTAATGTTTGCAAAGCGCGGCAAGAAAAAGGACATAGGCACAATTTTGGTTGGCTTTGCCGTTTTAATGTATGGCATGGAGGTCATGAGCGGTGCGGTTGAACCTTTGGCAGAGGTGCCGGAATTTACAAATCTGCTTACTGTATTTTCCAACCCGCTGTTTGGTGTGCTGGCAGGCGCATTGCTGACGGCGGTAATCCAGAGTTCTTCCGCGTCGGTTGGTATTTTGCAGGCGCTTTCTGCCACGGGCAGCGTTACCTTTGCTACAGCAATTCCAATTGTTATGGGCCAGAATATTGGAACATGCGTCACCGCAATGCTTTCCTGCATTGGGGCGAAAAAAAATGCAAAACGCGCGGCGTTTGTCCATTTGTATTTTAATATTATAGGAACCGTCGTTATGTCTGCGTTGTTTTACTTATTAAACGCAATTTTTCAGTTCGATTTTGTAAGCGATTTTGTTACGCCTGCAGATATAGCGATTGTGCATACTTCTTTCAATTTATTGACAACAGCGATCCTTTTGCCGTTTTCCAAATACCTTGGAAAACTTGCCTGCCTTACGGTGCGAGATAAAGATAAAGACGACGATACGCCGCATTTGGACGAACGGTTTCTTAACACACCGGCAATTGCAGTGGAGCAATGCGACGTTATGGCTGTAAAGATGGCGCACCTTTCAAGAGAAACGTTTCTTGCGTCGTTGGCGCTTGTAGAAAGTTATGATGAAAAAACTGCAGAAAAGATACAGGAAAATGAAAATAAAATTGATATGTACGAGGATGTGCTTGGCTCTTACCTTGTAAAGCTGAGCAGTAAAAGCCTTACAATCAGCGACAGTAAAGAGGTTTCAAGGCTTTTGCACTGTATAGGCGACTTTGAAAGAATCAGCGACCATGCAGTTAACGTGCTGGATGTTGCAAGAGAAATGTATGAAAAGAAAATTGCTTTTTCTGCGCAGGCGAAAGACGAAATTAAAGTAATAACAGCGGCGCTGACGGAAATATTGGCGATTACAATTGATGCGTTTGAAAACAAAGATTATGCGCTGGCGGATAAGGTGGAGCCGTTGGAGCAGGTGATTGACGGACTCAAGGACAACCTCAAGCGCAGGCATATTAAAAGGTTGCGGGAGGGTACATGCACGATCGAGCTGGGCTTTATATTTTCAGATTTGCTCACCAATTACGAAAGGGTGTCCGACCATTGCTCTAATATTGCCGTTTGTATGATCCAGGTTAATAAGGAAAGCTTTGAAACGCACGAGTACCTGCATGAAGTACGCGGTGCAGAAGAGGGACATTTTAAAGAGGAGTACAATGTATTTAAAACAAAATATGCATTACCCTGAAAACAGGGGGATGAGCCGGCTGGTTCATCCCCCTGTTTTGTTTTTGAAAATTTACAGGATATCCAAATGCTCCAAAAGGATTTTTGCTCCCATCAGGATCAAAACAATGCCGCCGATGAGCTCGGCTTTGCTTTTAAAGCGTATTCCAAACCGGTTGCCGATAGCGACGCCTGCCAGAGACAGGGTAAAGGTAATGATACCAATTAAAGAAATGGCAGAGAAAATATTAACCTGCAAAAACGCAAGGGTAACGCCGGCGGCGAGCGCGTCAATGCTGGTGGCAATGGAAAGCATAAGCAGTTCTTTCAGATGCAGGCTTTCTTCCTTTGGCTCTTGCTCATGTGTATTACGGACGGCTTCAAGCACCATTTTTCCACCGATAAAGCATAGCAGGGCAAATGCAATCCAATGGTCAAAGTCTGTAATATAACGAGAGAACTGCGTGCCTAAAAGCCAGCCGATCAGCGGCATAAGCGCCTGAAAGCCTCCAAAAAACAGCGCAATTAAAAGGGTGTATTTTTTATTAAATACCCGCATGTTCAAACCTTTACACAAGGATACTGCAAAAGCGTCCATAGACAGCCCGACGGCAATAAAAAACAGCTCGGCAAAACCCATATTCAGACATCCTTTCAGAAAAATAAGCGATGGTTTCCCTTTTTTGTTTCAATAAAAAAAGACGCAGGCACGGCGACAGGCACCGTACATGAGTCTCATTATTTCAGACAAGCCAGGCCAGACGGCCAGAATGTTGACTTGCCGCGTATGATTACGCCAATTACTCCCTCAATCACGTTTGTCTATCGTAGCAGATTTTATTGCATTTGTCAATCATTCTTCATTAAACAGAAAAACATTTTTTGAAAAAATAAAAAATTTCTGGTTATTTAACCTATATTTACGAATAAAAATTTGTGAATTATGCAGATGTAAGATAGATTGCAATTGGGACATCTGTAATATATACTTGACATAGAAATAAAAAATACTTTTTGCAGTGGAAAATATTGTGCGGCTCTAAACGGGAGTACCACGGTGTTTGATATAGAAAATGGCTTTAAAGGAGATATTTTTATGATTAGTGGTAAGAAAAGAATATGCAGCGCTGTATTGTGCCTGCTTTTGCTGGCTTCGTCCTTTTTATTTACGCAGGCAGGTGCAAGGCAGGTAACAATGGAAAACACGGTGCTGTCAAAAGAGGATTACGGCCTTGCCGAAAATATAGAGGATGGCGCTATTTTGCATGCCTGGTGCTGGTCGTTTGACACCATACGTGAGAATCTTGAAAATATTGCGCGGGCCGGCTTTACCTCTGTGCAGACTTCGCCGATCAACGCGTGCAAGGTTGGGGATAACGGCGGCATGCAGCTGATGGGCAACGGGAAATGGTATTACCATTATCAGCCCGCGGATTATGTAATTGGCAATTACCAGCTGGGTACGAAGGCTGACTTTGAAGCGCTGTGTGAGGAAGCCGAAACATACGGAATTCACATTATTGTGGATGTGGTGGCAAACCATATGTCTTCGGATTATTCTGTTATTGCAGATTCCATAAAAGAGCTCCCTGGCGGCGCGTTCCACCCGATGAATGGGATTTCCAATTATAATAACAGACAGGATTTTACCCAGAATTCTCTTTTAAATCTGTGGGATTTTAACACCCAGAACCCAAACGTGCAGCAGCTGATTTTAAATTATTTAAAGGAATGCGTAGCGGCGGGGGCAGACGGCTTTCGGTATGATGCGGCAAAGCATATAGAACTTCCGGAAGACGACCCCTCTTTTGCCAGTGATTTCTGGCCGGTAGTGCTGGAAAACGGCGCACAGTTTCAATATGGGGAAATTTTGCAGGGCGGCGCGGACTGGATTGATGTATATGCAAACTACATGCATGTAACGGCGTCAAATTATGGAGGAATCATCAGAAACGCTGCGGCAAGCGCAAATTATGAAGTGAGCCGGATTGACAATTACAATGCAAATGTACCGCAGGACCGGCTGGTTACCTGGGTGGAATCGCACGACAATTACTGTGGAGACGGAAGCTGGAGTATGCTGGATGAGCAGCAGGTAAAGGAAGCCTGGGCTGTGATCACGGCGCGCAGCGGAGGAACACCGTTGTTTTTCAGCCGTCCGCATGGCAGCAGCACCACAAACCAGTGGGGCGATAACCTGATTGGAGCCGCAGGAAGCGACCTGTTTAAGAATCCTGACATTGCGGCGGTCAACAGCTTTCGGAATACAATGGCCGGGTTGGATGAAACGCTGCGCAACCCGGGCGGAAACACCGGCGTGATTATGATTGAGCGTGCAAACCTGGGAGCGGTCATTGTAAACGCGACGGATCAGGCGGCCTCCGTTGAAACGGAAACAGAGCTTGAGGATGGTATTTATTATGACAAAGTGACAAACGAGCCCTATGAAGTTCAAAACGGGACACTTACCGGAACGGCAGACGCCCACCAGATTTTGGTCTTAACAGGGGAAAAGTCGCAAACTAAGCCATATGTATCTATTTCACAGCAGGGCGGTAATTTCCGTGAATCTCTGTCTTTAACAGTGCGGGCGGTTAATGCTGAAAGCGCGTCGTATACGCTTGGCGGCACGGAAATGCCTTTTGAAGAAGAAGCGCAGTTTGAGATTGGCGCTGATATGCGCGACGGCGATACGGTGACGGTGACAGTCCGTGCTGAAAATGCGTTTGGCGTAACGGAAGAAGCTTATACGTTTACGAAGCTTTCCTATCCTGTGCTGGAAGGCGAAACGGTTGTTTATTTTGACAACCAGTATGACTGGGAAAGTGTATATATCTATATGTACACGGAAAACCCGCACATGGACAACGGATGGCCCGGTGTCCCCATGCAGTCGATCGGGTCAAACATGTATGCAGCGGTGCTCCCAGAGGAGTATGAGAACAGCAGGGTGATGTTCAGCAACGGAAACGGTGCGCAATACCCTGCGTCGGGTGAACCGGGGCTGGTAATTGAAAAGGGCCAGTGGATGGTTTACAATGGAACCTGGGAGGATTATAAACAGTATATTACCCCGGAGGAAGAGATAGAAATGGGCGACGTAACAGGGGACGGCGAAGTCAATATAGAAGACGTGCTTGCCCTGCAGGGGTATATTGCGAAAATACGTACTTTGACAGAGGCGCAGATTACAGCGGGCGACGTCAATTACAGCGGCGCGATTGAAGTAGAAGACGTGCTGCGTATGCAGCAGTATATTGCCCATATGATCGACGGGTTTGACAAACCCGTATAACTTTCAGAAAAGTTAAGGGCCGGCAAGTCTGATGACTATGCCGGTCTGCGTTTATAAACAAAAAGGGACAGAGCGTATGCCCTGTCCCTTTTTTGGAGCTGATAAGCAGATTCGAACTGCTGACCTCATCCTTACCAAGGATGCGCTCTGCCTACTGAGCTATACCAGCACAAGCCGGAAGGATGAAAAATGAAGAATAAACGGCGCGCAATCCTGCAAAAGCAATTTCTGCATGATGAAAAAGTTTGTCGTTCACCGTTATGCTACCCGGCATCTTTGGCAGGGGCAGAAGGACTTGAACCCTCGGCACGCGGTTTTGGAGACCGCTGCTCTACCAACTGAGCTATACCCCTATATCGATCTGCACCGGCTGCGGCGCAGATAATATAATAGCATTTCAAAGCTTTTCTGTCAATATGTTTTTTATAAGCCTGCCATCGCTGCGCCGGCCTTTCAGCAGGCTTTTTATATAGGCTGACGTTCCTGCAGAATGCCGGCAATGATCTCACGTTCGTCAAAATGGCGTTTTACGCCTCTGGTTTCCTGGTAATCTTCATGCCCTTTTCCAGCCAAGACAATAATATCGCCCGGCTGTGCATGTTCTATGCAATACCGTATGGCTTCTTTTCGGTTGGGGATGACCACATACTTGCCGTCTGTTTTATGCATACCTGCTTCAATGTCCTGTATAATATCCATAACGTCTTCAAAACGTGAGTTGTCTTCTGTAATAACAGAAAGATCAGAAAGCTTGCCGGAGATTTCCCCCATTTCGTAGCGTCTGGCCTTCGGGCGGTTTCCCCCTGCCCCAAACAGAGTGACCAGGCGGTTGGGGTGGTATTCCCGCAGCGTAGTCAGTACGTTTTCCATACTCACGGCATTATGCGCGTAATCAATTAAAAGCGTGTAGCCTCCCGGTACGGGAACAGGTTCAACGCGCCCTTTGACCGACGCCTGGTTTAAGCCGTCTATGATGGCCTGTTTGGAAATGGGAAAGTGGCGGCACACGGCAATAGCAGCCAGCGCGTTATAGACGCTGAACTTTCCGGGAATCGGCACGGAGGCATCCAGCGCAATACAGCCTTTTGTGCTGAAATGCACGCCCAGATACCCCGGTTTGTTTACAAGTTCTTCGTTATAGGCGATAAGATCGGCACGCGGGTCAAAACCGTAGGTTTCAACTTTACAGGTGTGCCCCTCCAAAACACCTGCAGCGTGTGCGTCGTCTATATTGACAATGCCTGTTTTACATTGCCGAAATAAAAGTGATTTGCAGGCAAGGTATTCTGCAAGCGTTGCGTGCTCGGCATCGCCGATGTGGTCGGGGGAAAAATTTGTAAATATGCCGTAATCATAGACCAGCCCGTCTGTTCGATGCCATTTCAGGCCAAGAGAGGAAGCCTCAATCACCATGCATTTACAGCCCTGATCCACCATTTTTCGCATGGCCTGCTGGATTTCATAAGATTCGGGTGTGGTGTTGTTTGTTTTATACACTTTGTCGCCTATAACGACGCCCAGCGTACCGATTGTTCCTGTCTTGATGTCACCGGCTTCCAAAATGGAACGAATCATACTTACCGTGGTGGTTTTTCCCTTTGTTCCGGTTAAAGCAATGGTCTGCAGGGCATTTGCCGGATGCCCGAAAAAAGCGGCGGACATAAAGGCCAGCGCCTGCCGGGTATCCGGCACGCGGACAACGGTTACATGCCCGGGCAGCTCGATAGGGTCGCTTAGAACAACGGCGCATGCCCCCTGCTTTACCGCCGCCGCAGCAAACTTGTGGCCGTCGGCTTCATGGCCTTTGAGACAGACAAATATGCAGCCTTCGGCCGCCTTGCGTGAATCGTAAACAATATCTGTTACCGGGATGTCGATCCTGCCGCAAAGGCAGGTAAAGGCAACGTCTTTTAATAAATCTGCAAGCTTCATAACAATACCCCCAAATCTGTATGGGCAGACAAATTGTACAACCTGTGCATGTTTTAAAACAAAAAGAATATATTGTTAGTATGAAGATCGTATAGCTAAGATCAAAAACTTACAATAATACTATGGCGTATGCCAAACTGTTTATGCCCATGCCGTTGCCATGCGCAACACAAAAAACACGTTTTGTTCAATTTATGGAGAAAGTCAGAGAAAATCGAGCACAACAATGTTATTATACACTTGAAAGAATTATAAAACAAGCCTTTGCTGGAAAAGACTTATTTTAGAGAAAAGAAAAGCAGAAATGAATTGGTAAAGATTCACAATCCCAATTTATAAAAAATGCTGAAAAGCCTTAAAAAAAAGAGTAAAAATTCAGCATATGGCAAATTTTGTGTGCAAAATACACAAAATAGAAAGATAAATCTATCAATGTTAATAAAAATAAATAAAGATAGTTGCAATAAATAGGTGGCTATGCTATTATTGTTTCAGTGATTTGGGCACATTTTCCTCTGTTTTTGTTGGAAAAAGCCTATAAACGGGGGTGCCCTTCCACAAACACAAGCGTGCTTGTGTTTATATTTTATTTTTCAGAGAAAGAGGGAAACAAAATGTTCAGCAAATCAAAAAGAGTTGTCGGCGTTCTTTTAGCTGTGCTGATGCTTGCCGCTGTTTTTGCGGGCTGTAATGGGGGCACGGGTGAGACTTCCAGCACCGGGGATTCCGGTACAAGCTCCGGTGGGAGTGCAACACAGATTGAGAGCGTGACGGTTGATGAAATGATGGCGGATGCGCAGATCGCTATGGGCGACGAAGATAACGTTACCTTGAAGGTTTGGTGCCCGCAGGACGCATTGGATGTTTTTCAGAAGCAGTGCGACGCTTTTGTAGAAAATTTTAAAGAACAGGGTAGAACCATTACAATCGAAGTAAACCCGCAGGGCGAAAGCGACGCGCAGGCCCAGGTTCGCACCGATCCCGACGCAGCGGCCGACGTATTTGGCTTTGCAAGCGACCAGGGACTTGCACTTTTTAAAGACGAATATCTGCTGAAAGTGAATTTAAGATATGTTGAGCCTATTCAGGAAACGCATATGGAAGAAGCTGTAGAAACAGCAATGTTCCAGTCTGCAAGCGACGATAAGGCATACCTCTACGCTTATCCGGAAGAGGGCGCAAACAGTTATGCGCTGTTTTATGACAAGAGAGTTCTTTCAGAAGACGATGTAAAAACGCTGGAAGGCATTATGGAAGTGTGCAATGCAGAAGAAAAGAACTTCCTGATGGAAATGGGCGACGGTTATTACGGCTGTGTAATCCCGTTTACAGGCGGCGGCACGCTTGACCTGGAAGACGATCTGGAGACGCAGATTCTCAATTATGATTATGCGCAGATCGGCCCGGTTGCACAGGCGTTTAGCGATTTGTGTTCCACAAGCAAATTCTTTAAAAATGAATCTGTTAACTCTACAATTGTTTCAGGCTTTAAAAACGGCACGCATGCAGCAGGCGTTGTAGGAGCCTGGAAAATTGCAGATATTGAAGGCGCTTTGGGCGAAAACATGGGCGTTGCAAAGCTGCCTACCATTAATGTAAACGGCGAAGACAAGCAGATGATCAGCATATATGGCTATAAGTACCTGGGCGTAAATGCAAAGACAGATTTCCCGCTGACAGCGCAGTCTTTGGCCTATTACCTGTCTGGTGAAGAATGCCAGAAGCAAAGAACCGAAGAACTCCGTTGGGGTCCGTCTATTACGTCTCTGATCGAATCTGACCTGGTACAGAACGACGTAGCCCTGAAAGCGCTGTATGAACAGCAAGAGTATTCACTCCCCCAGAAGAATATCGTTACCGGCTTCTGGACTCCCACAGGCACCTATGCGGCTTATGTGGTTGATTCCACCAAGGAGCATGACGAAACAACCATGCAGCAGCAGTATGACGACATGGTTGAAGTTATTGAGATGGGCTAACAGCGTTACAATCCATATGTTTTGATTCAAGCAGCCTGAGTTTTCAGGCTGCTTGAAATAGCGACAAGGGATAGGTATTTTATACATATTTAATGTTTTATGTATTTGATACTTGCTACATTTTGGACAAAGGGGAGTGAACCTATGAAGTACATTGATTACATCCAGTTAAATCCTTTTCAAAGAATGTGGTATAAGATAAAATGCTTCTTTATCAATCTGCCGGCAAACTTTGTAAGGTTTTTTAAATTTTTGGGATGTAAAATCGCGGCGTTCTTCTGTGCAATTGGCAGAGGGTTTAAAAATTACGGCGTGGGATTTGTAAAAGGCGACTGGTCCACAAAAATCTCTTATGTAATCATGGGATTTGGAAATCTGGCAAAGGGGCAAATTATCAAAGGGCTGCTCTTTTTGGCAATGGAAGTTGGATACATATGCTTTATGGTATTCTTTGCCTGGAACAACTATTTATCCAAGCTTTTCACTTTGGGTACAGTCTCGCAGATCAGGGAAATGGACTATGCCACCGGTGTAGAGGTTGTAAGAGCCGGGGACAACTCCATGCTGATTTTGCTTTACAGCGTTATGGCACTTTTTGTAACGGCTATTTTCTTTGCAATGTATATTGCAAATATTAAGTCGTCTTTGAAACTGCAGGAAGTGAAAAAGCAGGGCAAAAAACCAATGACGTTTATAGAAGATGTGAAGGCTTTGCTGGATAACCGTTACCATGTTACGCTTCTTTCCGTGCCGACGATTTTGGTGTGTACATTTACGGTGCTTCCCCTGGTGTTTATGATATTGATTGCCTTTACAAACTATGACGGCGCGCATCAGCCGCCGGCAAAGTTGTTTGAATGGGTCGGCTTTGGCAATTTTGCCGATGTTTTCTTCGACGAGCCAAGAAAGGCGCTTACCTTCCAGAACCTGGTGGTCTGGACCTTAATCTGGGCGGTGCTGGCAACTGTTACCAACTACATACTGGGCATGATTTTTGCCCTGATGATCAATAAAAAGGGGATCCGGTTCAAGTCGTTTTACAGAACCATGTTTGTTATGACCGTTGCGGTTCCTCAGTTTGTAACACTTCTTCTGATGAGCCAGATGCTGGCGGACAGCGGTGTGTTCAATGTGCTTTTAAGAGAGCTTGGTTTTATTGGCCAGCAGGAATATGTACGATTTTTGACAGACCCCTGGCTTGCAAAGATCACCGTTGTGGTGGTCAATATGTGGATAGGTATTCCATATACCATTTTAATTACGAGCGGTATTTTGATGAATATTCCCGAGGAGCTGTATGAAAGCGCCAGGATCGACGGCGCAGGCCCAGTGGTTACGTTCTTTAAAATAACCATGCCGTATATGCTTTTTGTCACGACTCCGTATCTGATCCAGCAATTTATCGGCAATATTAATAACTTTAACGTTATTTTCTTCCTTACCGGCGGCGGACCACAAAACAATAACTATTACAACGCGGGTGATACCGACCTGCTTGTAACGTGGCTGTATAAGCTCACAATGGACAGGAACGACTACAACCTTGCAGCAACGATCGGTATTCTGGTATTTATTATTTGTGCGGCGGTTTCACTTATCACATATAACTCTACCAAGTCTGCAAAGAGCGAGGAGGAGTTTTCATGATAAAAAGCTACAAGTTAAAAAGAAATATAAGCAATACAATTATTTATATTATTCTGACGGTCAGCGCTATTATATGGATTATGCCTCTTGCCTGGCTGGTCATGACCTCTTTCCGCGGGGAAACACAGGTGTATATTCCCTATATTTTCCCAAAGGAATGGACGTTTGACAACTATATCCGTCTGTTTACAGATACGTCGGTTGTCAATTACCCACGCTGGTTCCTGAACACGCTTGTGGTTGCGGCGTGCTCCTGTGTGATTTCGACCGTTGCCGTTTTGATGGTCAGCTATACGTTCAGCCGGTTGCGGTTTAAGTCGCGCAAAAAGTTTTTGAATATCGGTATGATTCTGGGAATGTTCCCCGGTTTTATGACGATGATTGCCGTTTATTACCTGCTCAAGGCCATGGGCCTAACGCAGAATTTGGTGTCTTTAATTATTGTATATTCCGCGGGCGCCGCGCTTGGGTACTTTATCGCCAAGGGCTTTTTCGATACGATCCCCAGAGCGCTGGACGAGGCGGCCACAATTGACGGCGCCACAAAAAATCAGATTTTCTGGAAGATTATATTGCCGATGTCCAAGCCGATTGTTGTATATACGGTTTTGACTTCGTTTACCGGCCCGTGGGCGGACTTTATTCTTGCAAGAGTTATTATGGGCGATAATATAGACAACTATACAATTGCTCTGGGTCTGTGGAAAATGGTCGACAAGCAGTATATCGACAAGTACTTTTTGAACTTCTGTGCGGGTGCGGTTGTGATTGCAATCCCGATCACGGCTTTGTTCTTAAAAATGCAGAAGTATTATGTAGAAGGCGTTACCGGCGGCGCAGTCAAAGGGTAAGGCAAAAATATACAGTCTGGCAGAGGCGGCGGATTTGTTCTTCCGCCCCTGCCGTTTTGTTATATAAAGGAGGATGACCGTGGCAAAAAAAGCTTTGTGCCTGCTGCTTGCCTGCAGCATGGCCGCGCTGACGTTTCTTGCAGGCTGCAATACGCAGCCTCAGCAGGCAACGGCAGTTGCGTCAGACGATAAGTACAGAAACTTTTATGAGATTTTTGTTTATTCGTTTTGTGATTCAGACGGCGACGGGATTGGCGATATAAACGGTATTACGCAAAAGCTGGATTATTTAAACGACGGTGACCCAAACGGAGGCGATGATCTGGGGATCGACGGCATTTGGCTTATGCCGATAATGCCTTCACCTTCTTACCATAAGTATGATGTAACCGATTATTATGATATTCATCCCGACTATGGCACGCTGGAGGATTTCGAGCGGTTTACAGCCGAATGCGAAAAGCGCGGGATTGATGTAATTATTGATCTGGTGCTCAACCATACGTCCAGCGAGCATCCCTGGTTTATAGCGGCCTCGGAAGAGCTGCAACAGGGAAAGACAGACGGTTACGCCCGGTATTACAGCATGCCGGCGGACGGCGCGCGGGTTTCCGGCTTTAGCTACCAGTTTTTCCCGGGAACCAATTACTCTTATGAGTGTAATTTTTCCGGAGGTATGCCGGAGTTGAATTTAAGCAATGAAGCCGTGCGGGAGGAAATTAAAAAGATTATGCAGTTTTGGGTGGATAAGGGCGTTTCCGGTTTCCGCCTGGATGCGGTAAAATATTTTGACTCGCCCGACACGGACCGTGTGGAATTTATGACGTGGCTCAATGAAGCCGGGCGGGAAATTAAAGAGGACATTTACTTTGTCGGCGAGGACTGGGATGGCAACAGCGCAATTGCCCAAAGCTATGAAAGCGGCATGGACAGCATGTTCAACTTTACGTTTTCGAATTCGGGCGGCAGGCTTCTTTCCGGCGTGAATTCCAAAAATGCGAAAAGCATACTCAGCGCGGCGAAAAACTGGAACGATCTGCTCAAGGGCCGCAACGAAAACGCGATAGACGCGGTGTTCCTTTCTAATCACGACATGGCGCGCAGTGCAAACGCGTTTAGCGGCAACCTGCAGGAGATGAAAACGGCAGCGGCGCTCTATATGTTTTTGCCGGGTAATTCGTTTATTTATTACGGCGAAGAGGTCGGGCTGGAAAGCGGTACGGACAATGACGCTTCTTTCAGAATTGCAATGCCGTGGTCGTATGAGGGCGACGGAAGTGGAACGGTTTTAGAGCCGCCGCCGGGTGTTGTTGAGGAAAATGTAGAGCTGTGGAGCCCTGAAGAAAGTGCAGAAGAGCAGCAGAAAAATGAAAACTCGCTGATGCAGTTTTACAGCAAAATTATTGATATTAAGCTGCAGAACCCGGAGATCGCCAGAGGCACGATCCAGGAAATTGTGGAAACCGACATTGGCAACGTGGCGGGCTATGTAACAAAATATGAAGATTCTTCGCTGATGCTGATGCATAATCTTGGCGAGGAAGAGCGGGTAGTTGAGATATCGAAGGATTACCTGGATTACCAGGGGATCTGCGCACAGCTCACGGCGCTTGACCCAACCGGCACCGACGCGGACGGCAACAATATTTATCCCCAGTGCAAGCTGGAGGGCACGACTCTGACCATTCCGGCAAGGACAACCGTGCTCTTAAAATAAACAAGGTATGCATTTTCTATATAAAAGGATGCGCCCGGCAGTTGCCGGGCGCGTTTTTTCCGCAACCTTTCTGCGGCGTATTTTATACGGATTTTATCCTGGCCGCCGGATTTATGTATTTTAGCCTCCGCAGCAGAGCCTTGTCCTGTGGTGAAACACGGCGGGATTCGCAGCATTTCTGTATGGCTTTGTTGTGCGTAAACAAATCAAACGCTCCGTTTTGCAAAAGGGGCAGTGTTTTTTCACGTTGCTTGATGAAGCAGACGGACAAACCCCATGCTACAGCCATCTTTACATAATACCCTTCGTGCCGGATGGTTTGATAGACTTTGAGCGTATTGTCTATATAGGCATCTCCCGTATAGTACTGCATAAGCATAACGGCCAGAAAGCGCAGTTCAAATTCTTTATCAGAGCATTCGTACCGTTCCAAAAAGGCCCTGCCGGCGGGCAGATCCTTTTTTATTGCCTTCAGGTCCCCGCAAAATACGTCGCATACTGCCCAGTTGTCTATTTTGGGTACAAATTCCGTTGTCAGTGCAAAACGCTGTGCAAGAGAACAACGCATCGCGCCAATCACCATGCCCTGCAGCATGCATTCTTCCAGCGTGTCTTCCCTTGCAATTGAAAGAAAGCCCTGCGCGTCTTCATGGGCAATTTGCTTTGCAAGGCGGCGCAGCGTCGGCACACGCACGCCCCAGGCCTGCGTTTTACCGGGGATGAGTTTTAAGTTGAATGCTTTGAAGCTTTCTTCGCCAAGTTCTTTGAGCGTGCAGAGCAGTTGTTGGTAAGATTGTTGTGTATATGCCATTTGCACATCCCCTTTTCTGTTTTTTGTTTACATTGTAACACATTTATGAGCAAATATAAACAGAAATGGGATAAATTACAAAATTAGGCACTTTATTTTGGTACAAATGTGATTGCAAAGGGAAAAAAGCACAAAATCAGCGAAATTTTATGTGAAAAAAAACAGAAATTCCGCAAAAGATTATTGATTTTGAATTAAAATATGCTATAATGAGTGCGAGATATATTTGTTTTTTCTGGATTGTTTTTTGGAGGAAAAGTGGTTTTTTGTAAAATCTGCTGCAAGGGTTGGTAGGAAATGTATGAAAAAATAAAGCGGCTTTTCGAGGTGCTCTTATCTTGCGTGGGCCTTTTGGTTTTGTCTCCGCTGCTGCTTGTAGCGGCAGTGGCTGTTAAGGTGGAATCAAAAGGGCCGGCAATTTTTAAGCAGGAGAGGATTGGAAGGGACGGCAGAGTGTTTGAAATTTATAAGTTCCGTTCCATGTGCGTGGGTGCAGAGAAAACGGGAAGCGGTGTATATTCCGGCAAGAATGATGCGCGTGTGACAAAGGTAGGCAGAGTGCTGCGTGCGACAAGCATTGATGAGCTGCCGCAGTTTGTAAATATTTTAAAGGGTGAAATGAGTTTTATTGGCCCGCGCCCTGTGCTTACATACCACCCATGGCCGTATGAGGAATATACCGACCGGCAGAAGAAGCGTTTTCTGGTGCGCCCCGGTGTGACAGGCTGGGCGCAGGTAAACGGCAGAAAGGGGCTGCCGTGGGAGCAGCGCATTGCCTATGATATAGAATATGTAGAGCATATGTCTTTTTTGTTTGATCTGAAGATCTTTTTTAAAACGATTGGAAAAGTATTTACAAACGCGGACAACGTAAATGTTTCACAAACGGCGCCGGCCACACTACAGGAAGAATCCACAGAAAAGGAGCGTGCGGTGAAGTAATGCCTATGAAACTGATGTATATCACAAACCAGCCGGAAGTGGCTAAAATAGCGGAAAAAGCAGGCGTAGACCGCGTTTTTGTGGATCTTGAAATTCTTGGTAAGCTGGAACGCCAGGGGCATTTGGACACGGTGATTTCCCGGCACAGCATTGCGGATATTGCTCCAATCAAAGACTGCATAAAAAATGCGGAGCTTCTGGTGCGAAGCAATCCAATATACGACGGCTCCAGAGAAGAAATCAATGCGATTGTTGCAAACGGCGCGGACATTGTCATGCTGCCGTTTTTTAAAACGGTGGAGGAACCAAAAAAATTTATAGAATATGTTGGAAAAAGGGCAAAAACCTGCCTGTTGTTTGAAACGCCGGAATCTGTGGAGCTTGCAGATGATATATTGGCGCTTGACGGCATTGACGAAGTATATATTGGGCTCAACGACATGCATTTGGGATATAAAATGCACTTTATGTTCCAGCTTTTGACAAACGGCACGGTGGACCGGCTGTGCACCAAGTTCCGGCAAAAGGCAATTCCTTACGGCTTTGGCGGGATAGCAAGCCTGGGACAGGGGCTGTTGCCGTCTGAGCATGTAATTGCGGAACATTACAGGCTTGGGTCGACCAGGGCGATTCTGTCCAGAAGCTTCTGCAATACGGATAAAATTAACGACCTGCATGCGATCAACGAGTATTTTCTTATGGGGATTAAGGATATCAGGGAGTATGAAACACGACTACTTGGCGCGGACGACACCTTTTTTGCAAATAACCATAAGTCGGTTGAGCAGATCGTCAACAAAATTGTGGCAGATTTGTCTGGGGAGGAAAAGGCATGATCAAGGCGCTGATGGACCGTGAAAAAGAACTGCAAATCCATTTGTTTACCCGAGGATTTTTAATTACAGATCGAAAGTTTGCAAATATGGACGGCTACCCGTTTTATGGAAATTGGAACTGCAAAAGGCTGGAGAACTATTTCTTTTTAACACATCGACTCATAAACCTGTATTCTGTCAGGGAAGGGGATAAAACGTTTTTTTTAATTGGGCATGCGTACAATCCCTTTACAATGGAAGCAGATGAAGAAAAGATCCTTTTACGGATTGCACAGGCCTATGTGCAGGGTGAAGCGGCCTATTACGATGCGGTTGACGAGCTTACGGGGATTTTTCTTTTTGGCTATGTGGATCGGGAGCAGATTTGCTTTATTATCGACCCATCGGGTATGCAGTCGGGCTGTTATGGAAGAATAGACGGTGCGTTTTATATTTCTTCACACCCGCAGCTGGTGGGCGACCTGTGCGGCCTTACGATGGACAGCCTGGTAAAAGAGCTGGTTTCCTACAAATGGTACGGAAGGGTTATGGGACCATACCTTCCGGGAGATTTGACGCCATTTTCCGAACTTAAGCGAATTGTGCCGAATATTGACTTTTGTTATAAAGACGGCGCGGTACGGCATACCCGTTTTTACCCGCGCAAAGAGATGACACAGTGTGCAAATAGCAGGGAATATGATGCTGTAATTAAAAAAGCAGCCGATATTTTAAAAAATAACATGGAACTGATTGCACGCAAGTGGGAGCGCCCGCAAATTTCCCTGACGGGAGGAATTGACAGCAACACCACGTTTGCCGCGGCAAATGGAAATTACGATAAGTACGAAACCTTCAGCTATCTTTCTGCGGAAAAGGAAATACCGGACGTGGAGGCGGCAGAAAAGATTGCAAAGCGTTTTGGCGTAAAGCATACCCTGTACAGGGTGCCGCAGACGGACGAAGGAATTGAAAAATATGACCAGATTGTCCGGGTTTTGCGCCATAATAACGGCTATATAGCGGATGGAAAGCCAAATGAGCTGCGTAAGCGGTGCGTTTTACAAAGGGAATGCACTGCGGGCGTGGAGGTGAAATCCTGGGCGTCGGAAACGATCCGGGGTTATTGGTATAAGCACTATGGAAGAAAATCCATGCCGAAACTTTCACCAAAGCTGTTTCGCAATCTGTATAAAATTTTTATATTAAACCGTAGCCTGGCCCATAAGGTAGACCGTATTTTCGCACAATATATCAGGGATTTTGCCTATGAAAACATACCCGCAGCGTACCCGCCCGCCGATATGCATTATTGGGAGGTTACCTGGGGCAGCTGGGGCGGAGTAAACATCAGCGAGATGAAATTTTGTTTTGATATTACCATGGCCTATAACAACCGTGTGTTTTTAGACACGCTTTTCCGCGTGCCGCTTGAAAAACGTATATCGGACCAGCACCATCTGGATATGAAGAAATATTTAAATCCAGAGCTTTATGATATGCATATCCGGGTGGTCAACATGAAAGAAACCGACTTTCGGGCCTTTATGCTGAATATTATCTTTACATTGAACTCTGTTTTGCCGTTCTGATAGGAAAAAGGGAAGGAAAAAAGCCATGAACATTTTGCTGACGGGAGCGTTTCCCTATGATGCGGCGCAGATCAGAAAAATTGAAAAGCTTGGCTGTACTGTGGAATTTGTGCAGGAAGAACGGAAAACGCTTTCTTTAGACTGCGCTTTATTTGACGCAGTGGTTTGCAACAGCTTGTTTTTATATAACGACATAGCGGCGTTTAAGAGGCTGCAGTATATACAGCTGACAAGCGCAGGGCTGGAGCGGGCGCCGCTTGCCTATATACGCGAGCATGGGATTACGCTGCAAAACGCGCGCGGTGTGTACAGTGTTCCCATGGCAGAATGGATTGTGTTGAAAATATTGGAAATTTATAAGGATTCCAAGGGCTTTTATAAACGGCAAAAGGAAAAACGGTGGGAAAAAAACAGAAATCTGCTGGAACTCAACGGAAAAACTGCCTGCATTGTAGGGGCCGGCAGCGTTGGGCAGGAGGCGGCCAGACGGCTGCAGGCTTTTGGCGTTGTGGTGAAGGCGGTGGATGTTTGCGATGTGCATAGCCCTTTTATTGATCACGTTTTTCCAATGCAGGAGCTGGATACGGCGCTTGCCCAAAGCGACATTGCAGTGCTGACTTTGCCGCTGACGCCGGACACAAAGCATTTGTTTGACAGAGCGCGATTTGCAAAAATGAAGGATGCCGCGGTGCTGGTCAATGTTGCAAGGGGCGCGGTTATCAAGGAGGAGGATTTGATAACCGCACTTGCGAACGGCAAGCTTCTGGGCGCGGCGCTTGATGTGTTTGAAGACGAGCCTCTCACGCAAAACAGCCCGCTTTGGGACATGGACCATGTGGTCATTACACCGCATAACAGCTTTGTGTCCGACAAAGTAAACGCTCGGCTGTTTGCGCTTATTTATAACAACCTTTTGCAATATATCAGCAGGTAAAGTGGTGGGAGTTTTGAAAAAAGCGTTGATAACAGCGACCATGCAAAGCCATGTTGCGCAGTTCCATAAACCCCTGATGCGGCTATTAAAAGAAAATGGGTATGAGGTGCACGTTGCCGCGAAGGACAATCTGGCGGAAAAGAACGGGCTGCAGCTTGTATATGCAGACCGGGTATTTGACGTGCCTTTTTCCCGTTCTCCGTTTGGGAGGACAAATCTTCGCGCATACAGGCAGATAAAAGAAATTATAAGCGGTATGCAGTATGAGGTTATCAGCTGTAATACGCCCGTGGGAGGCGTGGTCACGCGCCTTGCGGCAAAGAAGGCGCGCAAAAGCGGTACAAAAGTGTTTTATACGGCGCACGGTTTTCATTTTTACAAGGGCGCACCCGTACAAAACTGGCTGTTGTATTACCCTGTGGAAAAATGGCTTGCCCGCTATACGGACACGTTGATTACCATAACAGATGAAGACTATGCACTTGCCCGAAAAAAGCTTGGCGCAAATGTTGTACGTCTGCACGGCATGGGTGCAAATACAGAGAAATATTACCCGGTTACACAGGCGCAGGCAACCCATTTGAGGCAGGAAATGGGCTATAAGGGAAATACGCCGCTGCTTTTGTGCATAGGAGAGCTGCTTAAAAATAAAAACCAACAGGCAATTATCCGGGCGATGCAGCCCATAACCGCGCGCTTTCCAGAGGCAAAACTGCTGCTTGCAGGCAATGGGCCTTGCCGCCCGCAGCTTATGCAGCTGGCGCGAGACCTGAAGCTGCAGGACGCGGTAGAGTTTTTGGGTTACCGGACGGATCTGCAGAAGTATATACATATTGCCGATATCATTGTTACCTGCAGCTTCCGTGAAGGGCTGCCACTGAACGTCATGGAGGCCATGCTTTGTGCAAAGCCGGTAATCGCTTCCAATAACCGCGGCCATCGCGAGCTGGTAAAAGACGGCCTTACGGGTTATATTGTAGAACCGGAAGATATAGAAGGTTATGCCGGTAAGGTTATTGCATTGATGGAAAACCAGGCGTTGTACACACAGCTTTGCGAAAATGCAAGAGCCGGCGCGGAGCCGTATAAAGATCAAAGCGTTTTAAATGAGCTGAAAGCGATATATAAGGAATGAGGACAGGTATGGACGAGCAAACGCTGCGCCGGCTGCAGCTGACACAACTGGAAATTTTAAAGGTGGTAGACCGGGTTTGCAGGGAAAATGGGATTTCCTATTCCCTGTATGGCGGGACGCTTCTAGGCGCAGTGCGCCATAAGGGGTTTATCCCGTGGGACGACGATTTGGATATTTGTATGATCCGCGAGGAATACGACCGGTTTATCAAGGTATGGCAGTCGCAAAAGATTGAAAATTATATGCTGGAAAATATCGACACCAACGCAAACTTTACACAGTCTTTTACAAAGATCAGGAAATGTAACACAGCGTTTGTTCAGCCGTTTGAGACAAACGTCCGGTATCATACGGGCATTTTTATTGACATTTTTCCATTTGACAGAGTTGCAGGCGGCTCTTTTCAAAGAAAAATGCAAAAACTTTGCGCCTGCTTTTACCAGCTGTATGTACGCGCCTATCCAGACAACAACAGTAAGCTGCTCTATATGGGAACAAAGGTGATTTTGGCAATTACGCCCAAAAGGCTGTACCCCAAATGCGTACGGTTTTTCTATAAAAAGTTTACAAAGTATAACACGTGCAAAACGCTGCCGTGCGCAGATTTTTCCATTGTAAGAACAATGAAAAATATACTGCCGTATGATATTTTTGACCATATAACAGAGCTTTTCTTTGAAGATACAAATTATATGGCGTTTGCGGACTGGGATGTATCGCTGACCACTTCTTACGGCGATTATATGCAGTTGCCTCCGATGGAGCAGCGAAAAGCAGGACACAACCCGATCTTTATAAAATTTGAATAAGGCAAAACGGAGATGATGGTATGCAGGCGATCATATTGGCGGCCGGTATGGGAAAAAGGCTCAAGGAGCTGACGGCGAACAATACAAAATGTATGGTGAAGGTTAACGGGGTTACGCTTATTGAACGTATGCTCCGGCAGCTGGATGCGCTGAAGCTTGAAAAAATAGTAATGGTTGTGGGGTATGAAGGGAAAAAGCTGATGGACTATGTCGGAACGCTTTCAATTTGTACCCCTGTCGTATTTATAAAAAACCCGGTTTACGATAAAACCAACAATATATACTCGCTGTTTCTTGCAAGAGAGTGCCTGCTTCAGGACGATACGCTTTTACTGGAATCTGATCTGATTTTTGAAGACGCGGTTCTGCACAAGCTGCTGGATGATCCCCGCGAGACGCTTGCGCTGGTGGATAAATATGAAAGCTGGATGGACGGAACGGTTGTAACGCTGGATGAAAACGATAATATCTTGTCGTTTGTACCGGGCAGCAAATTTAATTTTGCGGATATACCAGGGTATTATAAAACGGTTAACCTTTATAAATTTAGCCGGTACTTTTCTCGGACTCATTATGTTCCGTTTTTAGAAGCCTATACCAAGGCGCTTGGAAACAATGCGTATTACGAGCAGGTTTTAAAGGTAATTACGCTTTTGGAAAAGCCGGATATCTGGGCGTTGCGGCTTGACGGTGAAGCCTGGTATGAAATTGACGATTTGCAGGATTTGGACATTGCACAGTCTATTTTTACAGACAGTAAGGACAAGCTGCAAAAAATGCAGAGCCGTTACGGCGGCTACTGGCGGTATCCAAATATTTTGGATTTTTGCTATCTGGTGAATCCGTATTATCCGGAGCAGCGGCTGATGGATGAAATTAAGGTGAATTTTGAAACGCTGCTGACGCAATATCCTTCCGGCCAGCAAGTCAACAGTCTGTTGGCTGCAAAATATTTTGGGGTTGGGCAGCGGCAAATTTGCGTGGGCAACGGTGCCGCGGAGCTGATTAAATCCCTGATGCTGTATTTGCAGGGGAAAATAGGGATTATTTACCCTACTTTTGAAGAATATCCGCATAGAAAAAAGCAGGAGGATATTGTCCCTTATTGGGTGAGCCGCACGGATTATGCGTACCGGGCCGACGAACTGATGGATTTTTACAGTGATAAGGATATTCGCAGTCTTTTGCTGATTAACCCGGATAACCCCTCCGGAAATTTTATAGAGAAGAGCGACGTGCTGCGCATGGCGAAATGGGCGCAGGAAAAGAAGATCCATCTGATTGTGGACGAGTCTTTTGTGGATTTTGCAGAAACAGAAGAGCCGGCAACGCTGCTTGACGGCGCATTACTGCAGACATTTCCGAACCTGGTTGTTGTCAAGAGTATTTCAAAATCTTATGGCGTACCTGGTTTGCGTTTGGGGGTTCTTGCCTGCGGCGATCAGGAGCTGGTCGCTTTTATAAAAAAAGATCTGTCGATCTGGAATATTAATTCTTTTGCAGAGTTTTATTTACAGATTTTTGAAAAATATAAAGAGACATATGCGCTGGCAATCAGGCGTTTTAAAGAAAGCAGAAAAGATTTTATGCATAAGCTTTCACAAATAAAAGGGATCCGGGTGATTCCTTCACAAGCAAATTATTTTATGTGCGAAGTGTACGGCCGTTATAACAGCGCGCAGCTTACAGAACAGCTGCTGGATCAGTATCATATTTTAATCAAGGACTGCGCGTCAAAAAATGGGTTTCAAGAAAACAGATATATACGGGTGGCAGTAAAAACCCGGGAAGAAAATGACCGTTTTGCAGAAGCGGTTCAAAAGCTTATGGAATAAATACGGGGGCAGTGTATGCAGATTTGTGTTGTTGGCGGCGGCAATATTGGCACGGTGCTGCTTGGGGTACTGGGAAGGCAGAAAGGCAGTGTGGTGTCGTTACTAACCTCCAGACCCGGAGCCTGGGGCCATACGGTTTATGTGGAAGATACCGAAAAATGTACAACATATATGGGAAAAGTGCGGATGGTTACAGATAATCCCGAAAAAATATTACCGGAGGCGGATGTTGTTTTTGTAACGCTGCCGTCCAATGTGGTTGCCCGGAAATTTTGCGCCTATGCCCATTTGCTCAAGCCCGGTGCGGCAGTCGGGTTTATACCGGGTACAGGCGGGGTGGAATTTTATTGTCAAAGCTTGCTTGAAAAAGGCTGCAAGGTGTTTGGACTGCAGAGGGTTCCGTATATTGCAAGAGTAAAGGAATATGGGAAATCTGTGGCCTGCCTGAGTACAAAGCCGCAGCTGCAGGTGGCGGCGATTCCGTCGGATTGGACGCCGAAAGGATGCGCCTTGCTGGAAGAGTTGCTGAAAATTCCCTGCAAGGGACTTGCAAATTACCTTACGGTAACGCTTACCCCATCAAACCCTGTGTTGCACACAGCGAGGCTTTATGGCCTTTTTCATGCGTATCAGGCAGGGAAAGGCTGGGAAGCGCCAATTGGGTTTTATGACCAGTGGGACAATTTTTCTTCTCAGATTCTTTTACGATGCGACCAAGAGCTGCAAAATATATGTAAAGCATTTGACGGTATAGATTTGTCAGGCGTTGTGCCGTTAAGGAAGCATTATGAAGCGGACAGTGTGCAGGCTATGACGGATAAGATTAAAAGTATCCAAAGTTTTCAGGGCATTCAGGCACCCATGATTTTGCACGATGGGAAATGGATTCCCGACCTGGACTCCAGATATTTTGAGGAGGATTTTCCCTACGGACTTTGTATATTAAAGAGCTTTGCCCTGCTTGCACGGTTGCAGACGCCGTGCATGGATAAGCTTCTTTTGTGGTATCAGGCGCTGAAAAGAGTTGCGTTTTTTAAAAATGGGCAGTTTACGGGAGAAGGACTGAAGCATTTGCCGCTGCCGCAAAACAATGGGATTTCTACGAAAAAGGACGTATATGCGTTTTATTGCTGATAATGGTTTTTATAAAATGGGTACAGTTGCAGGATATACGGATTTATTGTAAAATATAAAGTATATATAAAGAGCGGCGTTTGCCGCAATTGAACAAAATACAGCGGTGAGAATATGCAGGAACCAATCAGAATTTTACATATGCTGGCTTCTATGAACCGGGGCGGCGCAGAAGCGATGATTATGAACTATTATAGGCATATAAACACAAGCAAAGTACAGTTTGACTTTTTGCTGACTACGCCCGGCCGGTATGATTATGAGGATGAAATTTTACAACTGGGAGGAAGGATTAACAGGATCCGCCCGCTTACCAAAACGCGCCCTTGGGAGTATATGCAGGATGTAGACCGTTTTTTTAAAAACCATCCGCAATACAGGGTAGTGCATTCGCATACGTCCAGCAAAAGCTACTTTCCGTTGAAAATTGCAAAAAGGAACCATATTCCGGTGCGGATTGCGCATTCGCACAGTTCCAAAGCCGAAAGCGGGATAAACGGAATGATTCGCAAGGCTTTGCGCATACCGCTGCGCACGGCTGCCACGGACTTTTTTGCCTGTGGAGAAGAGGCCGCGCTGTACCTGTATGGAAAAAGGCTTGCACAGAAAAAGGCAGTGATTGTGCCAAACGCCATAGATGCGGCGCGTTATGCCTACAATGCACGGCAGGCGCAGGAAACGCGGCGGAACTTGGGGCTTGAGGGCCGGTTTGTAATTGGGCATATAGGACGCTTCTTCCCTGTTAAGAACCATATGTTTTTAATAGACGTGTTTCATGCTGTGAAGCAAAAACGTCCGGACAGCTGCCTGCTGTTGGTGGGTGAGGGAGATTTGATGGAACCTGTAAAAGAAAAGGTGCGCGCGCTTGGGCTGGAAAAAGATGTGCGCTTTACCGGCGTGCGCAGCGACGTGCCCGAACTGCTTTGGGCTATGGATGTGTTTGTATTCCCGTCTTTAAACGAGGGAATCCCTGTTACAATGATAGAAGCGCAGGCGGCGGGCTTGCAGTGTATGATGTCCGATTCGATCCCGGCGCAGTGTGTAATCACGCAAAACGTAAGGCAGATGCCGCTTACATGTCCGCCAGAGGGCTGGGCCGCAGAAATTCTGCGTTTTCAAAATGGATATGTACGCCGGAATATGCGCGCACAGGTTGCGCAGGCTGGTTTTGATATTCAGAAAAACGTAAAGTGGCTGGAGGCGTTTTATTTACATGCATACGATTGTGTCCATGAATGAAAAAACAAGCTACGCGCTTTCTGTGACCCGGGTGTTTGCAACACTGTGTATTTTTTTATGTCACGCTGTGCAGCTTTCCGGCAGCGCGCTGTTACAGAAAAGCGGCCAGATATTAAATGTAGGGGTTCCAATGTTTATGATGCTTTCCGGATTTCTGTTTGCGCTTAAACCGGCGCCTGCGTCGTACAGAATCTGGTTTAAAAACAGGATAATCCGTATTTTAGCGCCTTATTATTTGTTTCTGTTTTTGTTGCTATTGGTTCATGTCATATGCGCTGGCATCGATTCAATTTCACAGGTCCAATGGTTTTTGTACGTTGTGCCGCTGCAGGGATTTACGCAAGACTATATAAACGGCGCGGAGCATCTTTGGTTTGTAACAGATATATTGTTGTGTTATTTGCTGACGCCGCTGCTGTATAGCTTGCAAAGAAAGTTGGAAAACAGGAAAAAGCGGTGGCTGTTGCTGGTAATTGTTTTGTATTTTGCTGTGTTGCTTTCCTCTGTATTTTGCCTGCCGGCGATTGTGAGCACAACCATTGTTACGGTGTTTTCCTATATGATTGGCTTTCTGTTTATGAAATCGCTGCTTTCCTTGCGCTGCTATGTTTTTGTAATTACGATGTTTACAGCTGTTGCACTTCGGGTATCTGCAAACCTGGTGATAGACGGCACGCTGCTTTATGACCGTTTGATCGCGCCGGTATCGCACCAGCTTTTGGGGCTTTCCATTTTTTGTTTGCTGTTTTTGTTAACCTGTAAGTACCATGAGCTGCTGTTCAGGGTAAAAAGAATTGTGCTTTCCGTTGATTGTGTGTCTTATGAAATTTATTTGGTTCACTACATGTTTATTACAGGGCCGCTGACGATTCGCTTTTTTCCCGTGGGAGGTTTGAATATTTTACTGCTTTTGCTTGTAACGGCCGGCGTTGCCGTTGCCTTGCACGTTTTTTCCGATAAGCTTGTTAAGCGGCTGAGAGGAAGGAAAAGCGGTTCATTTTACGATAGGAATTTTAAATGATGAAAGAAAATATGCTGAAAAAACGAAAACATATGGCTGAGACGGGCTCTGTAAAGCTGTTTGAGGAAAACCAGTTAATGTTATTTCAAGTGGGACAGGCTATTTTTTCTTTTTAATTGCAATCAGTTTAAAGCTTTCCGTTTTGGAAAAATATTTTTTAC
The DNA here is from genome assembly GCA_900541975.1 of uncultured Oscillospiraceae bacterium. Classification (GTDB taxonomy): domain Bacteria; phylum Bacillota; class Clostridia; order Oscillospirales; family Acutalibacteraceae; genus Scatavimonas; species Scatavimonas merdigallinarum. The sequence goes on from UQLR01000005.1 coordinate 38,936, forward strand.
CATGCGGTAGCTCAGCACGACGATTTATTATACGCATTTTATATTTTTGGTTTTGATTGATAAAAATCTGGAGAAAAACGGCCTGGTAGTGATGTTTATAGAATTGCTGCTGTGCGTTATATTTTATATAATTGTCAAAAAAATGAACCATCCCAAGCTGAAGATTTTGATTAATGGATAATGGAAGAGGAGACAGTATGGAAAGCTTGACCGTTTTTACCCCTGCATATAACCGCGCGCATACCCTGGGCAGGACGTATAAAAGCCTTTGCGCGCAGTCGAATAAGGATTTTATCTGGATGGTGGTTGACGACGGGTCGACAGACCATACAAGGCAGCTGGTAGAGGGCTGGAAAAAAGAGAACTGCGGATTTAAAATTGTATATATTTATAAGGAAAACGGCGGCATGCACACAGCGCACAACACGGCGTATGAAAACATAACTACGCCGCTGAACGTGTGTATAGATTCTGATGATATTATGGCGCCCGGCGCGGTGGAAAAAATCCTTTCGTTTTGGAAGGCGCATGGCGGCGACAGGTATGCGGGGATTATAGCGCTGGATGCAACCTTTGGCAACCAGGTGATCGGAAAGGATCTGGGGGATTTACAGGAAACGACGGTAAGCGGGTATTATAACCGTGGAGGAACAGGAGATAAAAAGCTGATTTACCGCACGGATATTATGAAACAGTACCCGCCTTATCCGGTGTACCCGGGGGAGAAATATTTTTCCCTTTCCTATAAGTATTTGTTGTGCGATCAGGATTATAAAATGTTGGCGCTCAACGAAATTGTCTGTAATGTGGAATACCAACCCAACGGATCTTCCAACACGATGCTGTATCAGTATAAAAGAAACCCGAACGGCTGGATGCAGTGGCGTAAGATTAAAATGCGGTATGCCGTATCTGCAAAGGCAAAATTCCAAAATTGTGTGCATTATGTGTCAAGCGCGATTCTGGCGCACAAGGCGCATTTTGTCAAGGAATCGCCGCAGAAGGCGTTGACGTTTTTAGCACTGCCGTTTGGGCTTGCGCTGTATATATATATTCAAATGAAAACCAGATAACTTTGCAGGAGAATGCGCTATGCCGATTTACTGGTCTATTTTGGGGGTCACGGCTTTTTTGGGAGTTGTGTCTTATTATTTCCCCCGGCCGCAATTAAAATTAAATACGGACAACCAGCAGACCACAAGGCTCTTTTTTGCGCTTTTGATTTTTGGGTATATTATTGTGATTTGCGGGTTACGCGGAGGCATTGCAGATACGCCCGTGTATGTCAACCATTTTAACAGCCTGTCGAACTCTTTTTTTGACGCCTTTGCAAATATTGATACGGCTGAGAAGGGATGGGGCTTTTGGTTTTTGTCGGGTGTGTTTAAATCGCTTATATCTGCAGACGCGCAGGTATGGCTGTTTGCCATTGCCGCTGTAAGCGGTTTGTGCGTAATGCGTACCCTATATAAGTATTCTGTGGATTTTCCACTTACGGCGTTTATTTTTTCTGCGACGAGCACATATATATGGATGATCAACGGCATCCGGCAATTTTTGGTGGTTGCCATTTTGTTTGCGTTTGCAGACTGGCTGTTTGAAAAAAGAACAGTTCGGTATATTGTTTTGATTGTGATTTTATCTGCAATCCATAATTCCGTTCTGGTGCTGATACCCGTTTATTTTGTTGTCAAATTTCGGCCGCCGTGGAATAAAAAGATCCTGTTTTTTATTGTGGTTATATTGGGCTGTGTGTTTTTTGCAGACCAGTTTACGGACTTTTTTGCCGACGCAACGGGATACGGTGACAACATGCGGGAAACGGGAGGTTCCAGCTTGGTCCGGGTGGTGATATCTGCCGTTCCATGTGTGCTTGCATTTTGGAAGCGCAGGCAGATTGTACAGCTGGATTCGCCCATTATGGATATATGCATCAATATGTCGGTCGTGACGACGTGCTTTTACCTGTTGTCTTCTTTTACAAGCGGGATTTATATTGGAAGGATCCCAATTTATTTTACAATGTATAGCATGCTGCTGCTGCCGTGGCTGTTGCAAAAGACGTTTGAAAAAAAGGAGCGCGCGCTGCTTTATGCGCTGTGCATTGTGTGTTATTTGATTTATTTTATTGTGGATACGTCGGGCTATGTTTATCAAAGCGACGTGCTGCATATTCCGTTGTGTTGATATACGGCGGATGAAAATGGGAGGAACCTATGAGGGAATATTTTGTAATGGCTTTGTCCTTTTTTAAAATACTTGGGAAAAAGATACGGCATAAAGGGGCGTTTGAGGCTGCGTATATTCAAAGGCTTGGGCCGGGCGTTGCCTTTTTGACTCAACGGGGCGCGCATGTTTCACTGGGGTATAATACCTGTATCAGCCGGCATGGAACGGTTTTTGTAGGGAAAAGCGGCAGCCTTACGCTGGGCAGCCGGGTATATTTTAATGTGAACGCCTATATTAGCTGCCAAAACCGCGTTACGATTGGGGACGGATGTATTTTTGGCCCAAATGTAACGGTTATAGATAATAATCACACCTTTTCCAAAGAGAAAGGCGTATGCACAAGCGTTCACAGCTGCGGAGAAATATACATAGGAGAAAACAGCTGGATTGGCGCAAATGCGGTGATCCTTAAGGATACAAAAATTGGGAAGAACTGTGTGATCGGCGCAGGCTGCGTAGTGCGCGGCGTAATCCCCGACGGCTCGATCGTTACGCAGGACAGAACGCTGCGGGTCAGGGAAATCCAGTGATTTTTACAGCAGGGCGGTAGTATGAAAAAGATTTTAGTTACCATGACGTCTATGTATATTGGAGGTGCGGAAAGGAGCCTGATTGGCCTGCTTTCTGCAATAGATTATACAAAATATCAGGTGGACTTGCTTTTGTACAGGCATGAGGGGGAATTTTTGCCCTTTATTCCCAAGCAGGTCCGTATACTTCCTTATATGCCGCAGTACGATACGCTTGACCGCCCGATCAAGAACCTTTTGTGCAGCAAAAGGTTCTTGTTTGGCGTTGCAAGGCTGATTGCAAAGGTGAAAACCCGGCTGTATTGTAAAAGACATTCTATTAAAAAAACGGTTTGGGTATCCCTGCAGAATAATACACGCTGTATTTTGCCCTTGCTTCCGAAAATTGAAGGTACATACGATATTGCCATTGGCTTTTTGGGTATACATGATATTCTTGTAAAAAAGGTTACGGCCAAAATAAAGCTTGGATGGATTCATACCGATTACGGCCAGCTTGCGCCGAATCCCAAAATGGACAGGCAGGTATATGACCGGCTGGATTATATCGTCAACGTGTCACAGGAATGTACAAATATTTTTGTGCAGAAATATCCGCAATATAAGAAAAAAGCCATTACGGTGGAAAATATTTTGTCGCCTGCTTTTGTTCGGCAGCAGGCGCGGCAGGCAGACGTTTCAAAGGAAATGGATCTTTCGGGCAGGTATAAAATTTTGTGCTCAGTCGGCCGCTTTACAAAGGAAAAAAATTTTGACAATGTACCCGATATATGCAGGCGCATGCTTGAAAAGGGATGCAGTGTAAAATGGTATATCATTGGGTATGGTGCAGATGAGCAGCTGATAAAAGAGAAAATCAAGCAATGCGGCGTAGAGCGGCATGTGATATTGCTTGGAAAGAAGGTCAACCCGTACCCTTATATAGAAAGCTGTGACCTGTATGTGCAGCCTTCGCGCGCAGAGGGAAAGGCCGTTACGGTGCGGGAAGCGCAAATGCTTTGCAAGCCGGTAGCGATTGCAAACTTTGCGACAGCGAAAAGCCAGTTAACAGACGGTGTGGACGGCATGATTGTGCCTATGGACAACAATGGCTGCGCCCAGGCGCTTGAAAAGCTGCTTGACGACCCGGAAAGCTTGCGTCGCCTTGGTGAAAACTGTGCGCAGGCAGATTACAGCAACCGCGCAGAAGTAGAAAAAATTTACCGTTTGGAGGAGAAGGCGCTATGATTCCCAAGATCGTTCATTATTGCTGGTTTGGCGGGGCGGATATGCCGGAAAAGCTGCAAAAGTGTATGGAATCCTGGGAGCGGCAGCTTCCAGGTTATACGATTATGCGTTGGGATGAGCAGCGTTTTGATGTGAATATGTATTCCTATACAAAGCAGGCTTACGCGTGCGGAAAGTATGCCTTTGTAAGCGATGTGGCCAGAATTAAGGCGTTACAGGAATACGGCGGAATTTACATGGATACGGATGTAGAGGTTTTTAAACCCTTTGACAGCGTGCTGGAGCATCGCTGTGTTTTGGGCTTTGAGTACAGAAACTGGGTTGCTACGAGCTTTATCGCCTGCGAAAAGGGGCACAGTATTTTGCAGGTGTTTGACAAGGAATACGAAAACGCCACGTTTGAAACGGCCAACGGCGGGATGAACATGGTAACAAATGTAGAACGTCTTACCGCTTTACTGGAAAAACAGGGCCTTGTCCGGGATAATACGTTTCAGCTTTTGCCTGATGGAATTGCGGTGTATCCAAAGGAATATTTTTCGCCTTATGATTACGGTAACTGCGTTATGGAAAAAACAGAAAATTCTGTTTGTGCACACCATTTTTATGCAACGTGGCTTCCGTGGAAAACCCAGATGAAAAAGACGGTTAAAAGGGTGATTACGGCGGGGATTGGAAAGAAGAACCTGGTTGCGCTGCGCAATAAGCTCCGGGGGCAGAACGAGCAGGAATAGCGGATAGAAAGGCGTCTGTGCCTGCGCCACAGGCGCAGACGCCATATAAATAAGCTTTGTAACCGGCATTTTATGCGGGAAGGAAAAAGACCCGACAGGACATGGGAGAGTAGCTATGAAAAAGATCTTACTGGTATTTGGAACAAGGCCGGAGGCGATTAAAATGTGCCCGCTGGTCAATGAATTGAAGCAGCGCGCCGCCTTTGCTGTAAAGGTCTGCGTCAGCGGACAGCACAGGCAAATGCTCGACCAGGTGCTGGCTGCCTTCCAGGTAGAGCCCGATTATGATCTGAATATTATGAGGGAGCAGCAAAGCCTGTTTGATATTACTGAAAATTTGCTGCACAGCGTAAGAGGTGTGCTGGAAAAAGAAAAACCGGATATGGTTCTTGTACATGGCGATACATCCACAACCTTTGTGACGGCGCTTTGCTGCTTTTATCTGCAAATTCCCGTTGGGCATGTGGAGGCAGGACTGCGCACGTATAATATTTATTCACCTTACCCGGAAGAATTTAACCGGCAGGCGGTGGGGATTGTGGCCGCTTATCATTTTGCACCCACGCAGCTTGCCAGAGAAAATTTGCTGAAGGAAGGAAAGCAGGCTGCGCATATTTTTGTGACGGGGAACACTGCCATAGACGCACTAAAGACCACGGTAAGGAAGGATTACACCCACCCGCAGCTTGCCTGGGCGTCTGACAGCAGGTTGCTCATGCTCACCGCGCACAGGCGGGAGAATCTGGGAAAGCCGCTTGTTCATATGTTTTGTGCGATCAAAAGAATTGTGGATCAAACGCCGGATGTAAAGGTGATTTATCCGATTCATATGAATCCGGAGGTCAGAAAGGCGGCAAAGGACGTATTGGGGGACTGTGATAGGATTCGAATCATAGAGCCGTTGGACGTTTTAGATTTTCATAATTTTCTGGCCCGTGCGTATTTAATTTTGACAGACAGCGGCGGGATTCAGGAAGAAGCGCCTTCTCTTGGGAAACCGGTCCTTGTTATGCGCGATACCACAGAGCGCCCGGAGGGTGTAAAAGCGGGAACTTTAAAGCTTGTAGGTACACAGGAGCAGACAATTTACGGTGAACTGCAAAGCCTGCTGCAGGACAAACAGGCATACCATGCGATGAGCCGCGCTTCCAATCCGTATGGCGACGGATTTGCCTGCAAGCGCATAGCGGACATATTGGAAACCAGATTATAAAGGAGATACGCATGAAAGCATTGTATGTTGTGGGAAGCTGCCTTAGATGCAATACATCTGCAAATATGAGCCATAACGGCTATGTGCAGGGACTGATAGAAAACGGGTTTGAAGTTGACATTATTATGGAAAACATCAGCTTTGGCGAGGTGGACAATGCCATGCCCGTTTTCCGTGAGGCGAACTATTTTGAATATAATTCCGTACCGTTTTCCAGTAAGCTGAAAAACAAGGTGAAAAAAAGGGTGGACGCTCCCGGACAACAGAGCCTGCAGGCCGCGCCGGCAGGCAAACAGCAGGACAACAGGCCGGCGGTTAAGGCAAGGCTCAGGAAAATTTTAAAGAAGCTTTATACCGTTTTTTTTAACAGGGATCACCCCTATCTTTTGGATAAAAAATGGCTGAAAAATGCCGCGCGTTTTAAAAGCGATACACTGTATGACGTTGTAATTTCCAATTCCTCCCCTGCTTCCGGACATAAGCTGGTGTCTGTTTTAAAATGCAAAAACCATATAAAATATAAGAAATGGATCCAAATCTGGGAAGATCCCTGGTATTATGACCTGTATGCAACGAAAAAGAAAGAAGCCATATTGCAGGAAGAACGGCGTCTTTTGGAGCAGGCGGATGAAATTTATTATGTCAGTCCGCTGACGCTGGAAAACCAGAAGAAATATTTTAAAAGTTGTGCTGCAAAGATGCGGTTTATACCGTTGCCATACCTTGTTACGGATCAGAACGCCGTGAAGAAAATGGACCAAAAGCAGCCAACGCAGATTTTGTTTGGTTATTTTGGAGATTATTATTCCCATGTAAGAAATTTACGCCCGTTTTATCAGGCGCTTTGCAGATCGGGCGCCGCCGGATACATATGCGGCGATACAAATGAACATTTTACCAGTACGGAGCAGGTGAAAATTTTTGGGCGCCTGACGCTGGAAAAGCTCAATCCCATTCAGAAAAAAACTTCCGTACTGGTGCATTTATCCAATTTAAAGGGTGGGCAGATCCCGGGAAAAATTTATCATTACAGCGCTACAGATAAGCCAATTTTATTTATTTTAGACGGAACCGCGCAGGAACAGGAAAAGATTATACAGTATTTTAAGCCATACGACAGATTTTATTTTTGCAGCAACGAAACAGACGCCATTTTGCAGATGATCCAAAAATTTTTGCAAAAAGAAATTTCTTTACAGGCAAAGCCTCTGGCGGACTTTTCTCCTTATCACGTTGTAAAGACATTGCTTTGGCGATAATTGGGGTGATATTTTGAAAAAGAAGCTTTTGTTTATCAATGGCCATATGAAGCCGGGGGGATGTGAGCGGTCCCTGGCGGATTTGCTTTGCCATATGGATTTTTCCAGATATGACGTAGATCTTTTGCTGTTTGAGGACGTTGGGCCGTATGCAGAGGAGCTGCCGGGCGAGGTTCGCGTTATTTTTTATGATATTACAAAAGCGTTTGGCTCTTATATGGCTTGTATCGGGCGTGCGGCCAGGCATAGGGATGGTTTTACTTTTGCGTTTAGAAATGCCATATTGCTTCAAAAGCTGTTTGGAGGAAAAACCCTGCGCCTTTGCAGCTTTTTATTTAAAAGGCTGCAAAAGCGCTATGACTGCGTGATTGCGTACAGGTCGGGCTTTTGTACGGATTTTGCAGCTTACGCCGTCAAGGCGGAGCAGAAAATAAGCTGGTGGCATCACGGCGCGCTGGATATGAGTGAAAAAAGCAAAAAAAATTTACAGCGCGCTTATCGGAAAATGGACTGTGTAGCGGTGGTTTCAGAGGGCTGCCGGACATTTTTAGCGCGTGCGTTTCCTGACCTGAAGGATAAATTTATAACCGTCCCAAACCTGGTAGATAAAAGAGAAATAGAAAAAAAAGCAGGGCTTTATCAGCCGGAGGTTGACACAAACAGCTGTTTTCTGAAGCTTGTAAGCGTGGGAAGGCTGTCGCCGGAAAAAAACATGCTTGTATGTCTGCAGGTCTGCGCGCTTTTAAAGAAACACGGCTACAGGGTAAAATGGTATATAATTGGTGGCGGCACACAGGAAAAAGAACTTAAAGACAAAATTTGCAAATATGCGTTGCAGCAGGAGATTGTATATACCGGCAGCTTGCAAAACCCGTACCCGTACATAAATGTGGCGGATATCTATGTACATCCTTCTTTGGTGGAGTCGCAGGGACTTTCCATCCTGGAAGCGATGGCGCTTGGAAAACCGGTTGTTGTGGTGCGGTCTTTGGGGCCGGAGGAATTTATCCGCAATGGGGAAAACGGGCTGTTGACAGAACCACCGGCGCAAAGCATATGCGACGGCATTATGGCTCTTGCACACAATACGGCGCTGCTGCAGAAGATAAAGAAAAAAGCGACGGAAACGGTAGAAGCATACAGCCCCGAAAGGGTACTGCAAAAATTTTACAGCCTGCTGGAGAATACGGGAAAGGAAGTATGATAAACAATGCTTGGAAGAATTAAAAGACTGTTTATAAAGCCCAAAAGCCAAATAGAGTATCTGCGCGAGAACGGATGTAAGATAGGCCGAAATGTAGACCTGGTAAACAGCAAAATAGACGCCTGCCATCCCTTTCTGATTACAATAGGCGATAATGTGACCATTACAAATTCCACGGTACTTGCGCACGACGCCAGCACAAAAAAAACGCTGGGCTACAGTAAGGTGGGGCGTGTAACCATTGGAAACGATGTTTTTATCGGGTATGGAAGCGTAATCCTCCCGAATACAAAGATTGGGAACAAGGTAATTGTGGGGGCCGGCACGGTGGTTGCAAAGGATGTTCCGGACAACGTGGTGATTGCAGGGAACCCCTGGCGGGTGCTTTGTACATTTGACGCATATATGGAGAAGAATCGAGCGCAGATGCAAACAGCGCCCGTTTATAATACGCTGTTTACGGAGAAAACGCCGCAGGAAAAGGAAACCATGTTCAGGGAGCTGGATGGAAGGATTGGTTATGACCTGTAAAGACGGTGTATACGGATAAAGGAGAAGGACAAAGTTATGAGCAGAATTGTTCTTTATTCGCATGGCGGCGCGGGAAACCACGGCTGTGAAGCGATTGTAAGAGGAACATGCAAAATCCTGCAGGCAGATGAGCGTAAGCTTGTGTTGTATTCGCTGCAAAGGCAGGAGGACGAAAGATACGGCTTACAGAGCCTTTTGCAGGTTGAAGACCACAGAAGGGCATACAGCAGACTGTCGCCGCAGCGTATGTGGGCGTCTTTTATGGTTCGGCTGAAAAGACCGGCTTATGCAGAGCGTCTTCCGCTGAAGCATCTGTTTGAAACATATGGCAGGGGGGATATTGCGCTGTCGATTGGCGGAGACAATTATTGCTACCGCGGGTTTGAGCAATACCGGATATTGAACGACGGTTTTCGGAAAAAGGGCGTCAGAACCGTTTTGTGGGGCTGTTCGGTAGAGCCGGAAATGATGGACGCTTCTATGAAGGCGGACCTTGCGGGGTATTCTTTGATTACGGCAAGGGAAAGTATCAGCTTTGAGGCGTTAAAAAAAATTAACCCCCGGACAAGGTTGTATCCGGACCCTGCGTTTGTGCTGGAGAAAAAGGAGTTGCCCTGGCCCGACAGCTTTGACGGAAAAAATGTAGTAGGGCTTAATATCAGCCCTACGGTAATCAGCTATGAAGAAAATAAAGGAAAAACATTTGACAGCGCAATTGCCTTGATGGAGTATATTCTGCGGGCTACCAAGATGCAGATTGCGCTGATTCCCCATGTTGTATGGGAAGGAAAAGACGACCGCACGGTTCATAGAAAGCTGTACGATATTTTTAAGGATACGGGCCGGGTTGTTTGTGTGGAGGACCACAACTGTATGGAGCTTAAAGGGTACATTGCCCGGTGCAGGATGTTTATTGGTTCCAGGACGCACGCAACGATTGCGGCGTATTCCTGCTGTGTGCCGACAGTGGTGATCGGCTACTCTGTCAAAGCAAAGGGTATTGCTAAGGACCTGTTTGGAACATATGAAAACTATGTGCTCCCCGTACAGGCGATCAGAGACAGGGAAGATATGGCTCATGCATTTGCGTGGCTTTTGAAAAATGAAGATTTTATCCGGAACCATCTGCACACCATAATGCCTGCTTATTGCGCAAAAGCAATGGAAGCCGGAAAAGAAATCGACCTGTTAAGGAGTAATTTGTTTTGAAGAAAAATCAGTTGAAGTCAGGTGTGGTTCTGTCTTATATTAATCTGGCTTTAAGCAGTGCTATACCGATTCTTTATACCCCTGTTATGCTGCAGATACTTGGGCAGTCCGAATATGGGCTTTACAGCCTGGCAAATTCTGTGGTAGGCTATCTTTCCCTGCTAAACTTTGGGATTGGAAGCACAGTTGTGCGGTATTTGACCAAATGCCGGGCGCAAAACGACAGGAAAGGCGAAGAACGAATGCTTGGCCTTTTTGTTGTTATTTACAGCGCGCTGACGTTGCTTGTTCTGATAGTTGGTACAATCTGCGCGTTAAATTGCGGCCTGGTATATTCTGCAAAGCTTACCCGGGAAGAGCTCAGCCGCATGCAGCTTCTGATTTTCTTAATGACCATCAATACCGCCATTACGTTTTTGTTCAGTGCGTTTACCTCTGTGGTTTTGGCGCATGAACGGTATGTATTTAAAAAGCTGACGGAAATGCTGTCCACCGTACTGGCGCCCTGCATGAACCTGCTGATGCTCTTTATGGGGTTTGCTTCGGTCGGACTGGTTATTGCAACAACGATCGTCCATTTGCTTATGTATGGCTCGAATTTATTTTACTGCCTGCGGGTGTTGAAAATCCGGCCCAGGTTTAAAAATATGCCGTTTGGTATCATGAAAGAGCTGGTTGCTTTTTCTGCTTTTGTTTTTCTGGGCATGGTGGGCGATATGCTTTACTGGGCGACCGACAAGCTCATTATTGGAGCGATGATTGGTACCGCGGCGGTGGCCGTATATAATGTGGGCGCTACGTTCAACACGATTGTGACGTCTGTTTCTTCCGCGATCAGCGGTGTTTTAACGCCGCGCATTACCAATATGGTGTTTACCGACTGCTCGAAAAAGGAATTGACAGATATATTTATCCGGGTGGGAAGGCTGCAGTATATTCTTGTGTCGTTTATTATTTCTGCCTTTATTGTTTTTGGGCAGCAATTTATACGGCTTTGGGCCGGGGAAGCGTATGCACAGGCGTACCCTGTGGCATTGCTGACGCTGGTTCCGATTTTGATCCCGTTGATACAGAATACGGGAATCAGCATTGTGATTGCGCAAAACAAGCACCGCTTCCGCTCTGTTATGTATGCTGTTATTGCCGTTGTAAACGCGATCTCTACCGTTTTTGCAGTGCAGTATTTTGGAATAATTGGCGCGGCGGCCTGCTCGTGTGCCGCTTATATTTTGGGCAACGGGTTGATTATGAACTGGTATTATTATAAGAAGACGGGGATTGATATCCCGCTGTTTTGGCGCAATATTATAAAGATGAGCCCGGTGGCGGTAGGAATGACCCTTTTAGGGCTGTTTGCAACCCGGTATTTCAGTATAGATTCCTGGGGGCGTTTCTTTTTAGGGGCAATTGTTTATACGCTGCTGTTTGTGCCGCTGGCCTATTTTCTGATGATGAACCAATATGAAAGGAATATGGTCAGGGACCCGGTAATAAAATTAAAAAACAAGTTGTTTAAAAAGGAAAAAGTATGATGGCTATGATCATAGATAAGGAAAAATGCTGCGGCTGTGGAAGCTGCGGTGCAGTATGTCCGCAGGGTTGTATTACCATGCAGCCGGACGAAGAGGGCTTTCTTTACCCGCAGATGGATACACAGCGCTGTACAAGCTGCCAGGCATGCCGGACGGTCTGCCCGGTATTACATATGCCGCAGCGCCTGCCTATACAGGGGACGTATTCTGCATACAGCCGGGATGAGGCAGTGCGCAGGGAAAGCTCCTCCGGCGGTGTTTTTACAGAGCTTGCAAGGCGGGTTCTTGAGAATGGAGGCGCAGTGTTTGGCGCTGCCTTTGACGGGGCGTTTTGTGTAGAGCATATCTGTGTAGAACGGCAGCAGGCGCTTTATAAGCTGCGGGCGTCAAAATATGTACAAAGCAGAACCGGCGGAACATACGGGCAGGCGCGCGCACTGCTGGAGCAGGGACGGCTGGTGCTTTAATAGCGGAACGCCCTGCCAGATTGCGGGGCTGCGGGCCTATTTAAAAAAGGATTATGAAAATTTGATAACGCAAAGCATGATCTGCCATGGCGTACCTTCCCCGAAAGTATGGAAAAAATATTTGGACTTTATTGCCGGAGAAGATACAGTGCAAGGCGTGCAGTTCAGAAATAAGGAAACCGGATGGAAAAAATACAGGCTTAAAATTGTAAAGAAGGGCGGCGCTTATAGCGCGACAGTTTGGGAAGACCCTTATATGAAAGCGTTTGTCAGAAATTTGGCTTTGCGCCCGTCGTGCGGGGCATGCGCTTTTAAGGGCTATAAGCAGACGGCGGATGTTACGCTTGCAGATTACTGGGGCGCAGAACAGCTTGAGCCGGAACTGGACGACGATAAGGGGCTATCCCTGGTGTTTATCCATTCTGAAAAAGGGCAAAGGCTGTTTGAGAGCCTACACGACGCGATAGCATGGAAGCCGGCAGATATGCATAAAGCCGTTTTATTTAACCAGTCGCTGGTCAAGGCCTCCGCACCACACAGAAGAAGAGCTTTTTTCTTTTCAAATCTTGAAAAATATCCGTTTGACGTGCTGGTGGAAAAGTGCTTGAAGTCGCCGGGAGCGGTGCAGCTTGCAAAAAAAACGGCTTATTTTGTAAGCCGGGTCAGAAACAGGGTTAAGCGTATGTTCAACAGAGAGGGCAAAAGGTAATGAAAAGGTATGAAAAAGTGTAAGGAGAAAAGAAAAAAGAGAAGAACGGCAATATGGGCGGCGTTGGCAATCTTTTTGGCGTTATGTATTTTTGTGGTATGGGACCAGTGGAACTTAACGGCGACGCAGTACGAGATCCGTACAGAAAAGCTGGACAGTCCAGTCCGCATTGTGCAATTAAGCGATCTGCATAATAGAGAATTTGGCCCGGACAATGCAGCGCTTATAGAAAAGGTGCAGGCATTGTCGCCCGATATAATAGCGGTTACCGGCGACATGAACGCGGACGATTCCAACCAGAAGCAGGTGGTGTTCCCGCTTCTTAAAAGGCTTGTGCACCTGGCGCCTGTTTATTATTCCCTGGGCAACCATGAATATAAGCTGGATAATCTGGAAGATTTTATTGAACAGATCAGGGCAACAGGAACGGTGTTTTTGGACAATGCAATGGTGGATTACCACGTTGGGGCGCAGACGATTACAATTGGAGGTATGAGCGAATATCCATTTTATGACGGATATGCCCCGGACTATGACAACAACCAGCGCCATTTTCTGGATGCCTTTACGCAGGAGAAGAATTTTAAGCTTTTGCTGTGCCATTTTCCTGAGCATTATATATGGCGTTATCAGGAATACAATATAGATCTTATGCTGGCCGGTCATACGCATGGGGGTGTTGTGCGCATACCGTTTTTGGGCGGAATGGTCGCGCCAAACCAGGCTGGTCTTTTTCCGGAATATGACGACGGGATGCACAGTTCGGACAGTGCGACTATATTGATTTCAAAGGGGCTGGGGAGCAATTTCTGGTGGCTGCCCCGGATTAACAACCCGCCTGAAATTACGGTGGTGGATTTAGTGCCGTTGGAGTAATACAGTTGTATTTTGCTTTGAAAAACAGAAATGTTGTTTGCCCCGGCGCGAACCTGCCGGGCCAAACGCTTTAAATAGAATTTTTTTTCAAAAACAGATAAAAATAGATTAAAAGTAAAAAATATTAGGAAAAAATACATTTTTTAATCGTCTTAGAGGTTGCTTTTTAAAAAAAATTTGTGTAAAATGTATATGTTAACATTCTTAATGGGGCAGAATATACTTTTAACCCCGAACTGATAGTTTTATCTGTTTTATTTTTCAAAGAATTGAGGGATTGTGTAATGTCAAACAGACTGTTTCAGGGTGTTATCCATCAGATGAGAGATGCGATTGACAGAACAATTGGGGTCATTGATGAAACTTCCGTAGTAATTGCCTGCAGCGAGCTGGGGAGAATTGGCGAAGTGATTGAAAGCGTAACGTCGGAAACACTTAGCTCAAGTGCCCCGTTTGTGATCAACGGACAGACATTTAAGTCCTTTGGCAGCAGCGCGCGCGCGGAATATGCCGTGTTTGTTTCCGGCAATGACGAGGTGGCGCAGAAGTATGTACAGCTGCTGTCGGTGTCCCTTGCAAGTATTAAGCAGTACTATGATGAAAAGTATGACAGGGGCAATTTTATTAAGAATGTTATACTGGACAATATTTTGCCGGGGGATATTTATCTTAAAGCGCGGGAGCTCCGGTTTAATTCAGAGGTTACCCGAGTATGCATGCTCATTAAAATTACTTCCAAAACGGACATTTCCGCATATGATATTGTGCAAAATCTTTTCCCGGATAAGTCCAAGGACTTTGTGATCAATATTAATGAAACAGATATTGCGCTTGTGAAAGAAATACGTTCCGGAATTGATTCCAAGGATCTGGAGAAGCTGGCAAGCTCTATTGTAGATACGCTTTCCAGTGAATTTTACACGCACTGTGTGGTGGGCATTGGTACCACAGTTACGGGTATTAAGGATCTGGCGCATTCCTTTAAGGAAGCGCAGGTTGCCCTGGAGGTTGGAAAGGTATTTGATACGGAGCGTACGATTGTCAGCTATGACAATCTGGGGATTGCAAGACTGGTGTACCAACTGCCGACAACCCTGTGTGAGATGTTCTTAAAAGAAGTATTTAAGCGTGGTTCGATTGAGTCGCTCGATCAGGAAACGCTCTTTACGATTCAGCGCTTTTTTGAAAACAATTTGAATGTTTCTGAGACCTCCAGAAAACTGTTTGTACACCGCAACACACTGGTATACAGGCTGGAGAAGATTAAAAAACTGACCGGCCTTGATTTGAGGGAATTTGAAGACGCGATTGTATTTAAAGTGGCGTTAATGGTTAAAAAGTATCTTACGGCGAACCCCATTAAGTATTGATTGTTTTTAAAGCGGATATGTTTGCGGGAGTGGGTGTTTTGATATGCACACTCCCGTTTACTATGGATGCCGGAAAAGAGCCGGCAGATAGCGGCAACCGTTGCAAAAGAAGGGTTCATTTTGCAGTTGCTTTGGCGCTTTGCGGGACGGGCTTTATTGAAAGCCCGTAAGGATTTGTGTTTAACATTGCGAGTTGGGAAAGGGTTACGGTATGATAGAATTAAAAAATGTATCGAAAACGTATCCGAGCGGTACACATGCGCTGAATAATGTCGATATCTCCATAAAAGACGGGGAATTTGTCTTTATTGTGGGTGCGTCCGGCGCGGGAAAGAGTACGTTTTTAAAACTAATTATGCATGAGGAAACGCCGTCTGAGGGTGAAATTTTTATAGATGGGCAGGAAATTGTCCATATGAAGCGCAAACAGGTTCCATACCTGCGCAGAAAAATGGGTATTGTGTTTCAGGACTTTCGCTTGATTGACAAGATGACGGTATTTGACAATGTAGCTTTCGCTATGCGTGTGATTGGTGCTTCCAAGCGGGCGGTGTCCAGGCGTGTGCCCTATATATTGGGCCTTGTTGGACTGCGCGATAAGGCAAACAGCCGTCCTAGCGAGCTTTCGGGAGGGGAGCAGCAGCGTGTGAGCCTTGCCAGAGCGCTTGTCAACAATCCAAAGATGATCATTGCCGACGAACCTACGGGAAATATTGACCCGGAGATGTCGTATGAAATTATTGATTTGCTCAGTGAGATTAATAAAATGGGAACAACAATTTTAGTTGTAACGCATGAGCATGAGCTGGTTTCCCAGTTTGGAAGAAGAGTAATAGAGATTGAACGCGGGAGGGTGGTAAAGGATACGGCCGCCTCTGACGAGGAAAGTCCGGATATGGAGGAGGTTGCGCTGGACACATCCAAATATGAAGACCTGATTCGCGAAATCGACCGGGAAAGTTGATTTTGGAAGAATGCGGCGGCGCACTGCGCCAGGGAAAGGAAATGATGTATGAAGGGCTTTGGCTATTTGATAAAAGAGGGCTTTAAAAATGTGTGGCATAACCGTATGATGTCCTTTGCCTCTATTGGCGTTCTGATATCCTGCCTGCTTCTGACGGGGACGGCTGTTTTGATCTGTATGAACGTGCAGGCGGTAGTAGAATCTGTAGGGGATACGAACATGGTAAGCGTTTATTTAAAGGATGACATTACGCAAACACAGGCGGACGCGATAGGCAACCAGATTGCCGGAATAGAAAATGTAGCAACATGCGAGTTTTACCCGAAGGATGTTGCCATACTAGAGTTTGAAGAGGCGTTGGGTGATGTTTTTTCCCAAATGCAGGGTGACCAAAATCCGTTGCCGGACGCGTTCCATGTGTCGATGAAGGATCTTTCCCAGTATGAGGATACCGCAACGCGTATCCAGCAGATTGACGGGGTGGATAAAATTAGCAATAGAAGCGACATAGCAAGCAAGCTGACCAGCCTGAATAACCTGGTAGCGACCATGGGATTTTGGATTGTGGTGATTCTTGGGATTATATCGCTGTTTATTATTTCTAATACCATCCGCATGACAATGTATGCCCGTCGTTTTGAAATCAGCATTATGAAATCGGTCGGTGCGACCAACGCATTTGTACGGATTCCGTTTGTAGTGGAAGGAATGGTCATTGGCCTGCTGTCCGGCGTGCTGTCTTCCGCAGGAATCATGTTTTTATACAATGCGGTTATGTCCGCAGCACAACATATTATTCCCTTTACCTCTATCAGCTACAATACCGTGGCTGTACCGGTTACCACAGCGTTTATTATTGCGGGAATGCTGGTTGGCGCAGTTGGAGGATTTATATCAATCCGCAAATATCTGAAAAAAGAAGGAAATGAAATTCTTGGCTGGTAAGCAGGGCTAGAGCGTTTGGGAAAAAAGGATATAAAAGAGGAAGACGTCTATAAATTGGAAGGATGATGTGAATTGTTGAAAAAGGGTTTGGGGATTTTGATTGCCATGTTGTTATGCATGCAGACTGTGGCGTTTTCGGCCACAGATATTTCACAGCTGGAAGAAGACAAAAATAAAACGGAAAGCAAGCTTGAGCAGCTTGAGAAGGATAAGGAAGAAAACGAAAAGGATATAGAGGAAAAAGAGGCCAGGCAGGAAGAGCTGATGGCGCAGCTTGCAGAGATTGATGAAAAAATCCGCGCAAGCCGTGCCAAACTTTTGGAGCTTGATAGAAAAATTTCAGAAAAGCAGGAGGATATCCGGCAAGCCGACCAGGATGTAAGGAAAAGTACAAAAGAACTGCAGCAGCGGATCAGAGCCATTTATATGGCGGGAGACGCGACCAATCTGGAAATTATACTGGGTGCGCGCGACTTTTCAGATTTTTTGGACAAGCTGGAATTGGTTGAAAGTATTTCTGCACACGACGCGCAGCTGATAGACCGTTTGAAGCAGGATCTTACCAGGCAACAGGAAGAAAAATCTGCACTGGACCAGTCTAAAGCGGAGCAGGAGCAGGAGCAGCAGGCGCTGGACCGGGAGCAGGCAAATTACCAGGCACTTGTAGAGGAAAACAAGGATCTCCTAAATGCGCTGCACGACGAAGAGATAGAGATCAGCGACCAGCTGGATGAAAATAATGAAGAACTCAAAAAGCTTGAAAACGAGATACAGGAATATTATGCGGAGCAAAAACGTAAGGCGGAAGAAGAAAAAAAGCGGCAGGAAGAGTTGAAAAAACAACAGGAGCAGGCGCAGCAAAGCGGCGGATCGTCTGCCGGAGGTTCTTCCGGGTCGGGTGATGTAACGCCGACAGGCTCCGGTTACCAGTGGCCTGCGCCCGGTTTCTTAACGCTGACCTCTTTGTGGGATGAGGACAGAGGTTATGCCAACCATGGCGCGCTTGATATTGCAGGCGCGGGAATCATGGGCGCCAGGGTCGTGGCGGCAGAATCGGGAACGGTTGCGTTTGCTTATTCCGGCTGCACGCACAACTGGGGCAAACCCATGAGCTACAGCTGCGGCTGCGGCGGCGGATATGGAAATTACATAATGATTGATCACGGCAATGGGTATTCTACCTTATACGCGCATTTTTCATCTTTGGCTGTATCGGCGGGCGATACCGTACAGAAGGGGCAGGTAATAGGCTATGCAGGTACAACCGGGCATTCGACCGGCCCGCATCTGCACTTTGAGACAAGATATATGGGTGAGAAATACAACCCTCTTAATGAGTTCCCCAATTACCCCAATGTATAAAAAACTGTATGCCAAGTGATGAAGAGAAACAAAAAGCAGGAGGCGCTGCACAGCGCTTCCTGCTTTTCAGATTGGTAAAAATATTGCAAATATACCAAGGCGTCGGTATATTTTTCAGAGATATATGGAATTAAAATGTGTTTTTTAAAGCACGATGCACGGCAAAAACCTGTGAGGACAGTGTTTTATAGGCCTGTGGCGGCAGCTGCTGCGCGGCGTCGGACAAAGCTTTTTGGGGCTCTGGATGTACCTCAATAATCAGGCCGTCTGCACCTGCGGCAACAGCCGCAAGGGACAAAGAAGGAATATAGGCCCGTTTGCCTGCCGCGTGCGACGGATCCACAATAATGGGAAGGCAGCTGCGTTCTTTGACAACCGCAATGGCGGAAAGATCCAGCGTGTTTCTGGTGGCGGTTTCAAATGTGCGGATACCGCGTTCACAAAGCACGACGTTATAGTTTCCTTCGCTCATAATGTACTCAGCAGCGTCCAGCCATTCTTCAATTGTAGAGGCGATCCCGCGTTTAAGCAAAACGGGAACGCCGCTTTTTCCTACTGCACGCAAAAGGCGGAAATTTTGCATATTGCGTGCGCCAATCTGAAACATATCGCAATATTTGGCAGCAACTTCTAGCTGATTTTCACTGATGACCTCACTGACGACACGCAGGCCGGTTAAATCCGCTGCCATTTTTAAAAGCTTAAAGCCATGGTCTTCCAATCCCTGGAAGGCGTAGGGCGATGTGCGCGGCTTATACGCCCCGCCGCGCAAAAACTGTGCACCGGCTTCTTTTACCGCAAAGGCTGCTTTGGTAATTTGCTCTTCGCTTTCTACCGCGCAGGGCCCCGCTATCATGGCAAGCGTATCGCTGCCAATTTCAAAACCCTTTACGTTTACCGTTCTGCCCTGTGGGCAGATATCCCGGCTTGCCAGTTTATAGCTGTGCATAATGGGAACGCAGCTGTCTACGCCATCCATAGATTCTATACTGGTTCCGCACAGTTTCTGTTTATCGCCAATTACGCCGATGATGGTCGCGTCAGTGCCTGCAGACCGGTGTACGCCCAACCCGTGGCTTTTTAAAACCTTTTCTACGTTTGCAATGTCGTCCTGTGTTGCCGTGCGTTTCATAACAATAATCATATTCTTGTACCATCCTTTTGTGCCAAAAAACGGGCAGACCGGAAAACGGGCCGCCCACAGTTTTATTTTTATCAGCGGGTTTGCGCTTATTTATTCCTGTACCTTGCTGTTAGCCTCCAGATAGCGCCGCGCTGTTTCCAAAACGCGCAGGTCGTTTTCATAACTGCACATTTTTTGTGCCTGCGCAAAGCTTGCCCATACATAGCTGTCTATTTCGTCATGCTGAATATGCACCTGGTCGGTGGGGGTTTCGGCAAGAAAAAAGATCACGCGTTTTTTAATTTTACCAAACGGGCAATAGTCGCTGATCTGGCGGTAATTTTCGTAAATGTTTACGCTGAGGCCCGTTTCTTCTTTAATTTCGCGCAGCGCGGTTTCTTTTTCATTTTCACCCTTTTCCACATGTCCTTTTGGAAAGCTCCAATATTTACCGTTATGGTTTTTCACCAACAAAATCCGTATTCCCTGCGCGGATCGGTAAAAAACCACTGCGCCGCAGGATTTTTCGTACAAGCAGGAGAGACGGGAAATGTCCAGATTGCGTACAATTTTTAGTTTTTCACGGATTTGCGGCTCGTAAAAAATATCGTTTTCCGGCGCGACAATAATTTTAACTTCTTTTCCGCCGGGTTGCGGCGCCAGCGCGATGACAGTGCAGTCGAACTGCTCACACGGTGTTTTGCTTGCAAGAATGTATGCGGGTTTGCCTTTGGCCGGACCGTTGCACAGGTAGCCGGAATAAACGCCGCGGCGGGATATTTGCCCATACAGGGCGGCTGTCGCATGCGTGCCGAGCATTGGATCGTTTCCCTCCTTCCACTTCATTTATAAGATTGCGGCCTTACTGGAAGAGCCTGGACAGGTTTTCTACCTGCAACGCGCTGTTTGCAGACATAATACCGTTTAAAAAGAGCACTTCTTCAATTTTATTTTGTGTGCAGTAATCCTTTAAGTTGCCGTCGAAATAACGAAAATCGATCACATGCACCTCATCGTAATTTTCACATAAAAACGGCGCGATGGCGTTTCCATATGCGTCTTTTACAAGCGCTAGCTTTCTGCCGTCCGACAGATCTTTATTGTCGATCACCATTCTGGCGTTATCGCCGTGCAGAAACACACTGTAGTAGTCTTCTCCGTCTGTAATCTCTTTATAAAGCGGGACTTTTTCCGGAGAGGAGGAGGTGCGGCCGTCTTCGTCGGTTCTGTACAACGAACATTCAATATTGGAAGCCGGTGTGTAGTAATTTATCGTGTCCAGATTTTCCATCAGGTCTTCGTTCCAGGTAGAGGTCACATAAGAACCGGCAAAATCAGACAGGGTGTTTTGCTCCAGCTGGTCAAGCTTTACAGGCTCAAAGCCGGCTGTCTGAGCAAAAACAGTATAGGCATAATATGCGCCCAGGCTGGTCCAGCGGGGATCGGTGTTGAAATACATATAATCATTGCGCTTTTGCCCGATCGCGTTATATACGTCCACGGGGATAACAGCGGTACTGTAATTGCTGTAGATCACCGTTGTATTGTCGCGTTGCGGGTTGGAATTAATTTCCTGCGACAAACGCGCCGGCAGGCCGAACTCTGTATGATTGGGGATAACCATATTATATACGGTAATAGCATTACCCAGTGCTTCTTTAAAGGAGGATATGGCGTTTGCATAGTTCAGCGCCGAATTTTCATTTCCAAGAAAAAGATCGAAGCCCTTTGCGTTCCAAATGTAAATATTATCGTCCATATAGCCGTCGGCGCCGTTGTCTTCAAGCTCCGGCAGGTTTACCTGCGCGGGAGTGTACAGCGGCACAGTCGGCTCCGTAGGAGCTGCAGTTGGCTGCGTGGGTGCAGGTTGTACAGCTTGCTTTTGCTCTGCACTGCAGCCGCGGCCGATTAAAATAATGGAAAAGGTCACAGCGGCAATCAGCAAAAGCACAACGATGACGGCAACCACATATTTCCGCTTTTTTTTATGTGCGGCTTCTTTTTGCTTATAGTAGGTTTTTCGGTCGTCTATACTGCGCTTGCCGGAAGGCGATCTGTAATATTTTCCCTGGGACGGGTTTTTCCTTTTCCCGCCATTGGGCGCCCTGTATACTGCCATAATCGTTCCAATCCTTTCTGGCGGGCATTTTCTCACCGCATAAAATGCAGGCGAGCGCCATAAATGTAACTACAGAATAGAAAGATGGTGCTACTTCTTCATTCAAACAGTATAATATAAAACAGGGAAAATTACAATACAGAAAATGACCGAATAGGCTGTTATGTCTTTAAAAACCATGTTTTGTGCATCTTCCCAAGCGTACTTTTGCTTCAATTGGTTGATTATTGCGTAAATTTGTGTTAAAATTCTAATAATTGTACGCAGGAAAGGAAAGGTCCGTTATGGAGTATACATTCTCAAACAAAGTAAACACGTTAAAACCTTCCGCTATCCGGGAAATATTTAAATATGCGGCAGATCCACAGGTGATTTCGCTTTCTGCCGGGAACCCCGCGCCGGAGGCCTTTCCGGCTAAGGCGATTGCAGAAATTTCGCACGATCTTTTGCAGAACAACCCAATTGCTGCATTGCAGTACAGCGTTACAGAGGGATATACGCCCTTGCGGGAAGAGCTTAAAGCATATATGCGGGAAAAGCATGCTGTTGGGCGTGCTTTTGACGATTTGATTATTACTTCCGGCGCGCAGCAGATTATGGACCTTGCGACCAAAGCGCTTTGTAACGAGGGCGATACCGTTATTTGTGAAGCCCCAAGCTTTGTAGGCTCTTTAAATACGTTTCGGTCTTATAATTGCCGTTTGGCTGGAGTAAAGTTGCAAAGCGACGGTATGGATATAAATATGTTGGAGCATGTACTGAAGACGGAAAAAAATGTGCGGTTTATTTATACAATTCCGAACTTTCAAAATCCTTCCGGTATTACGATGAGCCTGAAAAAACGGAAAGACATGTATGCGATTGCAAAAAAATACGGTGTAATGATTATAGAAGACAACCCCTATGGAGATCTGCGGTATGAAGGAGAGTATATCCCGTGTATTAAGTCTCTGGATGAGGATGGCATTGTGATTTATGCGGGATCTTTTTCCAAGGTGATTTCACCAGGCATGCGCGTGGGCTGGTGTATTGCGCCGTCGGAGGTCGTTCAAAAGCTGGTTGTGTGCAAGCAGGGACAGGATGTACATACCAATATATGGTCGCAAATGGTCTGCGAACGTTTTATGCGCGACTATGATTACCAGGCGCATTTGCAGTATTTACGCAATCTATACAGCAAAAAAGCAAAACTGACCATGGATTTGATGGACCGCTACCTGGCGCCGAAAATTGCTTATAATAAAATTACGGGAGGCTTATTTACATATTGCACGCTTCCCCAAAATGTAGATATGCCGGATTTTTGCAAACAGGCGGTGCTGCGCAAAGTGTGTACGGTGCCGGGCAGCGCGTTTTTAACGGATGAAACGCAGCCCTGTGCAAATTTTCGTATTAATTTTTCCACCCCTACAGATGCACAGCTGGAAAAGGGCATACAAATTTTAGGGGAACTTGCAGACGAGATGATCCGGTAATTATAAAAACAAGAGGGTTTTACCATGCAACCAAACAATGTACAAACAACAGAGAAAAAGAAGATTATTTTCAGCGCGATACAGCCCAGCGGGACAATTACCCTGGGAAACTACCTGGGTGCGATCAAAAACTGGGTCAGTATGCAAGAAACGTTTCATTGCGTCTATGCGCTTGCCGATCTGCACGCCATCACAGTACGGCAGGACCCACAAAAATTCAGGGCAAATACGATGCAGGCATATGCGCTGCTGCTTGCCTGCGGAATAGACCCGAAAAAAAGCACGTTTTTTATTCAAAGCCATGTGCCTACCCATGCGCAGCTGGCGTGGGTGCTCAACTGCTACACCCAGTTTGGGGAGCTTTCCAGAATGACGCAGTTTAAAGATAAGTCTTTAAAACATGCCGATAATGTAAACGTAGGGCTGTTTGCCTACCCAAGCCTGATGGCGGCTGATATTCTGCTGTACCAGGCGGACATGGTGCCAGTGGGAGCCGACCAGAAACAGCATTTGGAGCTTTCCAGGGATATAGCGGCGCGCTTTAACGGCCTTTATGGCAATACCTTTAAAATACCGGAACCCTATATACCAAACGTAGGAGCAAGGGTTATGTCTTTGCAGGAGCCGCAAAAGAAAATGAGCAAGTCGGATGAAAACAGCAACGCATGGATTGGCGTACTGGATAAGCCGGAGACAATTATGAAAAAATTTAAGCGCGCTGTGACAGATTCCGATGCAAAGGTGTGCTATGGAGAAAACAAGGACGGTATTAACAATTTGATTGGAATTTATTCTGCCATGACTGGAAAAACGACCGGGCAGATTGAAAAGGAATTTGAAGGAAGCGGCTATGGGCAGTTTAAAGAGGCTGTTGCACAGAGCGTGATTGACCGTTTGCGGCCTGTACAGGAAGAATATGAACGTCTGATGAACGATAAAGCTTATTTAAAGGAATGTTATGAAAAAGGCGCGCAAACAGCGTTGCATTTTTCACAGCGGACGCTTGACAAAGCAATGAAGAAGATTGGTTTTGTTGCGCGGTGAAAATATGATTGAATATGGAAAACACGTTGCCTTTTGCGATGAGATAAAGAACGAAGATGGTTGTTTGAAGAAACCTGCCTGTGTGGAAGGCCAGCGGGAAGACAGTGCGAGAGGGGAGTTTATATGAGTGAAGATCGGTTCCAGAGAAATTATGCAAGGCGGCAGGAATATTTAAGAAAACAGAGGCTGAAGCGCCGCCGCAGAAACAGAATTTTGCTTGTTTCCGCGGGGCTTGTTATTCTGCTTGTTCTGATACTGGTTATTACAGGAATTGTGAGAGGCTGCAGTACCTCCGCCGGCGGACCGCAAGAAGCTACACAGGCCGAAACAGAACCTACTACGACAGCAGCGCTTGCGCCGACCCAGGCAGCAACGCAGCAGCCCAGCCGGCCACAGATTAGGGAAATTGAAGACAACGGCGAGGAAGGCCACATGTCCGGCGGTATTTATATATGGGACAATAAAGGCTTTGAGCTGTTCTTTGGCGGGGATGATTCCGCAAAGACGTACGCCCAGAGGATATCGGATTATAAAAAGGCGCTGGGCAATGATATTACCGTTTATAATATGGTAGTACCAAATCATACAGAATTTGGCCTGCCCAGCCGTTTAAGCAAACAGCTTTTGGAAACGGGGGAGACAAAATCCCAGCGGCAGAATATGTCTGCTGTATTTGACAATTATACGCAGGATGTAAAAGCCGTAGATATTTATGATGTGCTCAATGCACATAAAACGGAATATATTTATTTTAATACCGACCATCATTGGACGGGGCTTGGCGCCTATTATGCCTATACGGCATTTGCAGAAACGGCGGGGCTTACCCCTCTGTCTTTGGAGGATGCACAGAAGCAGACGGTGGAGCCTTTTGTGGGGTCGCTTTATACAATTTCGGGCGACAGCGCACTGAATGCGCACCCGGATTCTGTTGACTATTATGTATTTCCGGGAGAATATACGTGTTCGATTCCTGCCATCTCGGAGGAACCCCTTGATATATATTACCCCAATGCAGAGCCGGGCAGTAATGCCTATGGCGTATTTATCTGGGGAGACAACCCGTTGACGGTAATTGATAATGAGGAAAATACGTCCGGGAGGAAAATTGCGCTGATTAAGGAATCTTACGGAAATGCATTTGCCCCGTATCTGGCTTATAATTATGACGAGGTGCATGTAATTGATTTCCGCTACTATGAGGGAAACCTGAAGCAATATTGTCAGGACAACAATATTACAGAGGTATTGTTCTTAAACGGGATTATGTCTGCAAACACGCCTTTGCAGCTGGACAGCATGGATTCTTTGTTCGCTTAAAAAATCCGTTTGTGCACAGCCGGTGTAAACTGTTTTAGGTTGTATGTATGGTATAAAAAATGAAAAGGTATGCTGTTTTTGGCAACAGTAAAAAGGCCCGGCTTTAGCCGGGCCTTTTTACTGTTGCACAATATATATAGACCTCACCAAAATGTACCCCACTTGTGTGAGGCGCATCACCCAGGCGCGGCGGCTCACCTGCAGTAAGCGTTAACAAAGAAGATTCCCACAAGTTACCGTAGAACAAACCCGAAATGGTTGGTAGTGCCGCGTAAGCGCCAGGAGCGCGCTTGCAAGCGAGCAGCCGCAGCAAACGTGACCTTTTTCGGAAAGGAGGAGCGACGGCGTGTGTGAGCCGATGACTTTTCAAAAAGAAAAGTCGTCGCGAACGATACAAAGTCCGCGACGACGTGGAGCTACTGGTCGGACTCGAACCGACGGCCTGCGCATTACGAATGCGCTGCTCTACCAACTGAGCCACAGTAGCGTGTTTTTTATTGCCAAAATATTATAGCATTGGACAGGGGTTTCGTCAAGAGCCATGTGTAAAGTTTTTTATTTTGAAAAATGTAACATTAAATGCGAAAGGAAGCGAAAGCCTCCCGACGCATTATTTTTTTACCCAGAAACAGAGAAAAAGGCCATACCCGGCCGCTTTATAAAGTCTGTATTGTGCGGTGTAGGTTGACAGGTTTTGCCGGGCTTTTAAGGTGAAAACCCGGAAGCGGTGGAGAGCAGCAACGCTCTAAAAGGCTCCATGTCGTTCAACAGGTTTGCAGCTTTTAAGGTGAAAGCTGATACGGTTCGGGCCTCCCGACAAAAAAGCACCCGCCGGATCGCGTGGAAGCCGGTTGAAAAGCACACGCCCAACAATGCAGATTTTACAAAGTGGCCGGGTGCGGCAAGGGCCCCGCAAAGGAGGTGAAAATGTGAGCGGATACAGATATTTGACACTGGCAGACCGGCAAACGCTGGAGGCCCTCTATCTGGAAGGCGACCGTGTGCAGGATATAGCCGACCAGATCGGCGTCCATGTGGCGACCGTCTATAAGGAACTGAAAAGAGGCGAAACTGGAGGGCTCGATCGGAACATGCGGCGAGAGTATAGCGCCACACTGGCCCAGCGCCGCCTCGCGGAGAACTTCAAAAGGCGAGGGAGGAAAACTGATGAAGCCGATCACTCGGATCTTGCCGAAGCCGTGAAGGTGTAACGTCTCAGAAAGGAAAGCGCAGACATGAAAAAAGACTTTAGATATGACGCCACCCTTTTGAGTCGCGCGTCATTCCCGGCGGTACTGGAAGCGGGAAACCGCCCTTGCATTGTAGAAACGACCGTTTACCGGCTCAACGCGGTAGCTGTCACCAGCCTTATGTTGGACGGCTTCGATCCGCTGCTGAATTTTATCGGCTTGAGCCCGGACGACACATACATAACACAGCACGAAGTTGAGGACATTGTAACCGTTGTGCATATCAGAAAGGAGGCAGAGGCATGGCAGCACTCAACAAAGTAGCGAGCTACTTCGCTGACGAGATCCGGGACGGGATCGCGTGGGTGATTATATGGAAAACAGACCGCAGCTGGCACGGGTACGCTGCATGGCTGGATCCGGACACGGAAACCTTCGAGCCTGACGATCTGGAAAAGGCCCGCGAGGTTTTAGCGGAAGATCCGAACGCCGTCATGCTGAACGGCTACTACTGCGGACACTTCGGCGAGGACATGAACGCGCTCGAAATCGCGGCCGGGATCCGCTGGCATTATGAAAATGGCTACAATCTGCTGAGCGACTCAACCGCGCTCCCAGACGAACCGACAGAGCCGGAAAAAACCATGGAGCTGACACTGACGATCAGCCCGGATCAGGCAAAGGCGATCGCTCAGGAAGTAGTAAAGACCGTTCAGCCCGCGATCGACTACGCCGCCCAAAAGGCGCGGGAGTTTATAGACTGGGCTATTCAGGTAGCTGGGGAGTTTGCAAAAATCGCGGCCGAGTCGCTGAGCAAATTCATGGACGCCATGCTCTACTCAGTAAACGCCCACCCGAAATGGTGGCACCTATACAAGCACGCCAAAAAGTACCGCGTGCGTAAAAAATACCGGAAGCGGCTCATGCAGCAGCTCATTGAGAGCCTCAGAGCTGCGCCCGATCCTCTGGAGGTGATAACGTGAGCAAGCCATACCATGAGTGCCCAAACTGCGGCGCTCATTTAGACCACGGCGAGCACTGCGACTGCAAAGACAGGTGGCAGGAGCCGGATCCGGCAGCACAGAGCGCCGGACAACTGGCAACCGGAAACCGGCGCGAGCCCGTACTCATGCCCGGCGCATAGGGGCACGCTATGAGGTATGCGGCGAGTGCGGGCTGGAATGGAATGTAAGCAAAGATTTAGCCCTACCGTGGTACGGCTACCGCTGCCCGCGGTGTAGGAGCAAATGGAAACGCATAGAAAGGAGCAACACATGAGAAACGAGGTTATTTTTGACGACCGGGGCCGCCCGGACATTCTGGTGGTATTCACACCGGACGAGCTAAAGCTCCCGGACACATTAAAAGGCAGGAAGGTGAAGGAGTACGCGATCAGCAAGTACCCCAACACCATGATCGACGGCAGGCCCTACTCTCTCCCCTTCATGCCTCCGGCCGTCAATGTCAATCACGACGAGGCGATCCGGCTCTGCGAGGCAAAGGGCCCCGGCTGGCACCTTATCACTAACGACGAGTGGGCGGCGCTGGGCCGCCAGAGCTGGGAGAACGACACCGTGCCGACCGGAAACACCAACAGCGGCAAAAGCCACAGCCACCCGGAGCAGACGGGCACTACATACAAAGACAGCTACGGAAAAACGCTGGCAGGCTCCGGCCCGATCGAGTGGAACCACGACCGAACAGCGGAAGGCGTGGCTGACATGGTGGGGAACGTCTGGGAGCACGTCGGAGGCGTCCGCTTCCTTAACGGGCAGGTGCAGATCATACCGGACAACGAAGCGGCAGCAGGCGCGGATCAGTCTCCAGACTCAAAGGAGTGGACGGCAATCTATACGCCAGACGGGGATCCGGTTTACTACAACGTAAAAGACGGCGAGATCGTGCTGCAGCCGACCGCCCCGAAGGAAAAGGACTACGACGGCGTTCCCTTCTGCGACCTCCACGAGCGCAC
This sequence comes from uncultured Oscillospiraceae bacterium, assembly GCA_900541975.1. Classification (GTDB taxonomy): domain Bacteria; phylum Bacillota; class Clostridia; order Oscillospirales; family Acutalibacteraceae; genus Scatavimonas; species Scatavimonas merdigallinarum. The sequence goes on from UQLR01000005.1 coordinate 67,540, forward strand.
AGACATGGAAGTGCCGGACAAGCTGATCGAGCTCGGCCTCTATCCCGCGCCCGACTATGAAAGCGAGGAATATTTCTGGCTGGACACCGACGGCGAACACTGCGTGTCTCGCGGGGGCTCCTGGTACAACGGCACGAGCGCGGGCGTGTTCGCCCTCCACGGCCTCCACTCCCGCTCCTACTCCCACACGGACATCGGCTTCCGCTCCGCTTTAGTCCGGTACTCTGGAGACTCTGGCGATCTGGATCATCTGGACGACGATCCCACCGACCTGAGCGGCGCACCGGATAAGCTCAAAGCCACGATCAAAGAAAACGCCGATAAGCTGAACCAGAGAGACGAGGCGAAAAGCTGGCCCTTCCCTCTGCCGGAAACACTTCCGGGAGTCGTGAAGCTCATGCTCACCAAAGTGCTGACGGAGATCTACACAGCCGCAGGCGGCAAGGATCTACTCACATTCGAGAAAATGGCATACAACGCCAGCGACGAAGAAATCAAGGAGACGCTGCGGATCGCTTCACAGCTGGCACAGCTCAACATAGCAGCCAACGCCATGAGGCAGGCGTTCGAGCAGACAAAGCTCGCCATGACAACCTCGATCACGATCAAAAAGGAGGGCGACCATGAATAACCTCCGCAACATATTCCAGAGGTACGAGGCGGCCGTGTTCTTTGACACGGAAACGACCGGCCTCGACGCCAAAAGCTGCCGGATCATTGAACTGGCGGCGATCCGGATCGAGAAGGCAACAGACGGATCCCTCATAGAAACCGACCGGGCCGACATGTTCATAAAGCTGCCGGAAGGCGAAAGGATCCCGGACAAGATCGTGGAGCTGACCGGGATCACCGACGAAAGGCTCGCAGCCGAAGGCATACCAGAGGGAAACGCCGCGGCAGCCTTCGCAAATATGATTTACAGCGGCCGGACGCTGCTTGTGGCTCACAATGCACAGTTTGATCTCCTGTTTGCCCGCGAAATGTTAAAACGCTTCACAGAGTTTTCAGAAAGCGGCGACATATTGAGCCCCTGCGACTATCTGGACAGCCTCACAGTTTACAAAGACCGCCGGGCATACCCGCATAAGCTGGCGAACGCGATCGCCGCCTATAAGCTGGAGGACAAAGTGAAGAACTCACACCGGGCGATCGACGACGTGGAGGCTCTGCTGGAAGTGTGCAAGGCCATGGACAACGAGCGGGCCGATCTGCTGAGCTATGTCAATGTGTTCGGATATAACCCGAAGTATGGAGTCACCGGCGACCGGCTCCCGCGTGTGACCTACTGGCCGCAGCATTTTAACGATTATATGCAGTCGCCGCACTACACTCTACCCGCACGAGTGAAAAGAAGGAGGTAAACATGTACGCACAAAGCAAAAGGAGCGCCTACCCTCAACCTACCAAGCAACAGGGTACACGCTCCAGAAACCCGGCCAGAAATGGCCGAAAGTCTAAGCCTATTTTATACCGCCTGCGGAAAATTTGCAAGCGTTATAACTGGGCCCGGATCGGGGCGGCGCTCCTGATCTTCGGAGCGGCAGCCTCCACAGTATGGGGCGTGTCGCATTTACTTAACCGCGGCAGCGATACCGAAGCAGCCGCAGAAACCAGAGCCGCAGAGGCAGCCGTGGAGCCGGAAGGCTATATTTTCAAATACGGCGAAGGCTACGCGGTAGACATGGAGCAGCTTACAGCGGCATGGGCGTCGGAGGCTGGATTTGAAAAGCGCTACGAGCTGACCGACGACGAGAGGCTGGAGATCGCGCAGGTACTAACGGCAGAGGCCGACGGCGAACCCTTCGCCGGTAAGGTGGCCGTGGCCCAGTGCATACTACAGACATGCGAGGACACCGACATGCGGCCGCACGAAGTCCTCAGCATGTACTCGTATAGCAAAAGACGCCCGGAGCCCTCGGACGAGGCTCTGGAAGCCGTGGCGGCCGTGTTTGACTTCGGGCATGTGGCGACAACGGAGCCGATCAAATACTTTTATGCTCCCGCCCTGACCGACAGCGAGTGGCACGAGTCGCAGGCGTATGTAATGACAATCAACAATCACAAATTTTTCAAGGAGGCAGACCATGACGCAGGAAGCAGCGGAAACGAAACCGGCGGCCACTAAGGCGACGGCAAAGAAAACGCCCCGGCCGAAGGCTCTCACTCTGCAACAGAAGTTTATCAAGCTCCGGGAGGCGATCCCGGCCATTGTAAAAGCGAAGCACTCGGAAGGCGTCGAGTACAAGTTTGCAAAGATCAGCGACGTGTACCGGCTGCTTACTCCGGCCATGAATGAGCATGGCGTCAACTTTGACATTGTGGCCGAAACCGCCACCCGGCACACGCCGGAAGGAGATCCCCTTTACTATCACTATTACACCATGAACGAGCGCGGCGTCCAGCGTACTGTCTGGGTGTACGAGGAAGATCTCACGATCCGCTGGACAAATGCGGACAACCCGGAGGACATTCTGGAGGTTACACTCCACGCGATCGGAACCAACGACGGCGGCCCGGACAAGGCCAAAGGCAGCGCTCTGACCTACTGCCTGAAATACTACCTTTTTGAGAAGTTCGGGATCGACCAAGGAGAGGACGATCCGGACATGAAAAACCTCACGGGAGCAGCGCAAGCTCAGCAAGCACAGCCCGGCGGGTAGAAATACCCAGCAGACAGGAAAACCCGCCTCAAACGGGCAAACAGGGGCTCAGAAACCGCTCACCGACGCCCAGCTCTCCCGCATGTACCGGAAGGGCGAGGACGTGGGCTACACCCAGCAGCAGATCGACGACCGGATCCGGCAGAAATACGGACAACAGGATCCCCACCTGCTGACGCGGGCGCAGTATGACGAGATCTGCAACTCACTGGACGCAGCAAGAAGGCAAGGACAAGGAGGAAACTAAAATGTTTAACCATGTGGGCCTTTTAGGCCGTCTGGCTCAGGAGCCGGAAATCAGATACACCACCGGAGGCACCCCGGTAGCACGCTTCGATCTGGCCGTGCCGGTGCCAAGTAAAAAGAAGGACACGCCTCCCGACTATATCCCCGTTGTCTGCTGGGATAAATGGGCCGATTTTTGCGGGAAGTACCTCACAAAAGGGCGGCAGGTAGTCGTCGAGGGCCGGATCACAACGAGGAAATGGCAGGACAATGACGGGAAACACCGCAAAGCGGTAGAGGTTACGGCCTCCCGGATCTACTTTGCAGACAGCAACTACGAGGGAGGCGGTACAAATGGCAACGCACAGCAGACAGACGCCGGGGACGGCTTCATGTCGATCCCGGACGGCGTGGACGACGAGCTCCCGTTTAATTGACCGGAGGACGACCGCCGGACAGACCGGAGAACATACAGAAACAAGCCGAAAGGCGACCGTGAAAGGAGGTGCTCACAGTGGCATGGATCCAAGTCCACCAACAACTTAAAGATCACAGAAAGCTGCTGGCGGCTGCCGACGAGCTGGAGATCGAACCGCCTCACATGCTGGGCCTTCTGACTTCCTTCTGGCTCTGGGCGCTGGACAATGCACCCAGCGGCTCGCTGGAAGGGATCAGCAACCGGAACATAGCGCGGGCAGCTCAATGGAACAAGGAGCCGGACACCTTCGTGGAAGCCATGAAAAGCGCCGGTTTTCTGGACATAACCGAGGACGGAACGCTGGAGATCCACGACTGGTACGAGTATGCCGGTAAGCTGATCGACCAGCGGGAAGCAGAGAAACAGAGATCCCGGAGACGCCGCGCTGCTGCTGCCGCCGACCGCAGGACGACCGACGGACAGACCGAAGGACAGCCAGCGGGCAAACCGGGAAACAGCCAGAGAGAAACCGCAGGCAGAGTAGACCAGACTACACCAGACCAGACTACACCAGAGAAAGAAAGTGAAACGCTTGACAGCGTTTTGTCTGCGGGGCCGACTCCCTTCCAGCAGATCGTTGACATGTATCACGAAATCTGCACAAGCTACCCGGTTTTGAGAAAAATCAGCGCAAACCGGAAAAAGGCGATCGCTGCCCGCTGGAAGGAATACGGGCAAGACCTGAGTATCTTCCGGGAGCTATTCGAGAAAGCCGAAGCCTCCCCCTTCCTGAAAGGCAGGAACGACCGGAACTGGACGGCTGACTTTAACTGGCTGATGAACTCCGGGAACATGGCGAAGGTGCTCGAAGGCAAATACACCGACAACCGGCAGCAGACACCGGGAAGGCAGCAGGCGCAGCCGGATCGCCCCGGACGAGTCAATACCATGGACGTGCTGGCCGGTATTATCGCAGGCGAGGAAGGAGGCGACGACTTATGACAAAAAAGGACGCAGCTCAGCTTGTGGCGATCGTCGTCACCGCATACCCGAACTATGACAAATTCAGGGACGCCGACAGCGTAAAGGCCACCGTGAGCCTCTGGGCTATGATGTTTGAGGACGTGGACGCCCCTCTGGTGGCGCTGGCCGTCAAAAAGCACATAGCAACAAGCAAGTGGCCGCCCAGCGTGGCAGAACTCCGGGAGATCCTTCTGGAGATTGCACACCCGGATCTCATAGCTCCGGATCAGGCGTGGCTCGCAGTCAGCGATCTACTCTACTCCGAGGGAGAATTTAACCACGGAGATCTAAAGCAGCAACTCCCGCCCCTTGTGGCCCGCGCCGTGGAGTCGATCGGCTGGAACAACCTCTGGGAAATGCACCGGGGACACTGGGGAGGCGGCAAGCCCGGCATGGATCGGGTGGCCTTCATGCAGCAGTACACGCCCATGTACGAGCGGGAAAAGGCCAGAGACATGACACCGGGAGAGCTTACAACGCAGATCGACGCCGTGGCCGCCTCTCTGCCGGACAAAGGGCAGAAAAAGCTCGCAGACCGGGAAAGCGACCGAAGGAAGCGCGAACAGTATTATGCTGCACTCTCCGGCTGGAACCGACGGGAGGCTCTGGAAGCTGCGGATCCGCTGGCGCTGGAAGTCGGGGAGGTGAGCGACACATGAACAAGATCATAAACTCTGACGCACTGGACGCCCTGAGAAAGCTCCCAGACTCCTGCTGCCGCACCTGCATAACCTCACCGCCCTACTACGGACTGAGAGACTACGGCACAGACGGACAGATCGGGCTCGAAAATACGCCGGATCAGTACATTGAGAACCTCGTGAAGATCTTCCGGGAAGTCCGCAGAGTCCTGAAAGACGACGGCACCCTCTGGGTAAATATCGGGGACAGCTACACACAGAAGAACCTTAACGGGATCCCGTGGCTGCTGGCCTTCGCGCTCCGTTCAGACGGCTGGTATCTCCGATCGGACATTATCTGGCAGAAGCCCAACGCCATGCCGGAAAGCGTAAAAGACAGGCCAACACGGGCACATGAGTACATCTTTCTTCTGAGCAAAAGCTCCCGCTACTACTACGACGCCGAAGCAGTGAAAGAGCCAGCCGTGGGATTTTATAACGCTGCGCCAGCTGGAAGCGCCGGAACGGGAAAACCCAACACCAGAAGGCGCGGAAACTCCCGGACATTCAGGGGAGGCGGTGCTTACACCCATGACCGGGCACAGCACAACAGTGCCACCGTGGAGCGGGAAAGCCACGGGCTCGCCCCAAACGAAAGCGGGAAAAGAAACCGCCGAAGTGTTTGGACAATCGCCACCCGGCCATATAAGGGCGCACACTTCGCCACATTCCCGGAGGAACTCGCGAGGCCGTGCATATTAGCGGGCAGCAGGCCCGGCGACACTGTTCTGGATCCCTTCGCCGGAAGCGGTACCACCGGGGCCGTGGCCGAGCAGGAGGGCCGGGACTTTATCGGGATAGAGATCAACCCGGACTATTGCGAAATTATCAGGCAGAGGCTTGACGCCTGCTGCCAGAAAGGAGCCAAACCATGAGAAAAAGGCTTATATATATCTGCTCCCCTCTCCGTGGGGACATTGAAAAGAACATTCAGAAGGCACAGGGCTACTGCCGGGAGGCGGTGGATCTCTGGCCGGACGTGATACCGATCGCGCCTCATGTCTACTGCACCCAGTTTCTTGACGACACCATACCGCAGGAGCGGGAGGCGGGCATGGAGCTGGGGATCGCGCTGCTGGACATGTGCGACGAGCTATGGGTGTACGGCATAAACAATCCGAGCGAAGGCATGAAAAAGGAAATCGCCTACGCCAAGGAGCACGGGATCCCGGTAAAAGACGCCGCCGACCTCTACCGCCTCCGGGAGCAGGAGAAAAACCGGCAGGAGGACAAAGAGCTGGGCGACGCCCTTCTCGTCCTTCCCACCCATACCGGAGCAATAAACGGAGTCGCCGCCTTTGAGTCCACCACCGTGCGGATCAGCGGAGAGGTGATCGTCGAGCTGGCAGCAGAGCTCAGACGAAACCGCGGCCACGACATCACCGTGGAGGCTGAGGCGTGAGCTGGGACTATGTGCCGGGGAAAAATGCAGAGGGCTATCCGGATCCGACTGCTGCCGCCGCCCTCTCAAACGTCCAGCGCAGCCAGCGGGGCCTCCAGAGTAAACGGGCGGGCGAACACTTCGAGAATATGATCGCCGCAAGCCTCGGCTGGTACAAGGACAAGGGCGTGGCCTTCATTGAAAAGACGCCGGAGCCCATGCGACCGCTCAGACCACCGAACCGGCAGGGGCAGTTTCTCGCCTGCTACATCAAAGCGGGACAGCCAGACTTTAAGGGAACCCTCACGGGAGGCCGGGCCGTCGTATTCGAGGCAAAACACACGGACAGCGACCGGATCGACTATAACAGGCTGACGCAGGAGCAGCTGAACAGCCTCGCAGAGCACGACCGCCTCGGCGCTGCCGCCTTTATCCTTGTGAGCGTCGAGCTTCAAGACTTCTACCGGGTGCCGTGGGGCGTGTGGCGGGATATGCGGAAACTGTACGGGCATAAACACATGAACAAGGCAGAGCTCGAACCCTTCCGGGTGCAGTATATCGCCGGAGTGCTCAAACTGCTGGAAGGCATAGAGCTGGAATATGGGGAGCAGGAGGAAACGCTATGAATTTTGAAAGAAAATGGTGCCATGAGTGCAGCGGGATCCAGCTTTTCGGGGAGCATAAAGGGAAAGCGTGCTGCAGCGCTATGAGCCGGATCCTGAAAAACCGGGAAACCGGCGAACCGATCCGGGCCTATATGGATAAGGAAACCACCCGGAACATGTGCAGAAATCTGGGCGAAGGCTGCCCGATCCTCACGCTGGCGGAGGCAACAGAGACACAATGCGGCCCGGCGGTACACATGGCGGCCGTAAAGGCATAAGAAAGGAGCACAGACATGAACGGAGCACTATTAAGCAGCAAAAACATGGGCTGGTGTACTCCGGCCGACTTTTTCAGCGAGCTGGATCAGGAGTTTCATTTTAACCTCGATCCGGCCGCCACCGATAAAAGCGCCAAGTGCGCGAGATATTTTACACCGGCCGACGACGGCCTGAAAGCGGACTGGGGGGGGTGTCGCGTGTTCTGTAATCCGCCCTACGGCCGCCAGATCACAGACTGGGTGCGGAAGGGCTACGAGGAAAGCAAGAAACCCGGCACTCTCGTGGTAATGCTCATACCGGCCCGCACGGACACGTCCTACTTCCACGACTACATATTCCACGGAAAAGCCGACGAGGTGCGCTTTATCCGCGGGAGGCTCACATTCACGGACGAGGACGGGAACCCGACCAAAGACGCCAAAGGGCGGCCGTGCTCCGCTCCCTTCCCTTCGGCCGTCGTGATCTGGCGCAGCAAGGACATGGCCCAGAGCCTCCGGGACATGGTGCTGGATTTAATAAAGGACAGGGACATGACCGCGAACGAGATCGCCGCCACTCTGTCAGACAGGGGGCAGCAGGTAAGCCGCAGCGACGTGGGCCCGATCCTAACCAAAGCGCAGGCGGCTGGACTGATAAGAAACGCCGGAAAGCGTGATTGCAGCGTGACGGGGCGCTCTGCTATCGCATGGAAGGCAGAAAAGGAGGTATTTCATGGGAACAAACCAAACCACAAAGGAAACCCGGCGGGCGAGCTATGACGCCGTTATCCCCAAAGCAAAGGAACGCAGCCGCCTGATCCTTGAAACGCTCGGCAGCAGGAGCATGACCGTGAGCGAAATCACGGACGAGCTGGTGAAAGCGGGCCGGATCCCCTACTACAACCGCAACTATGTAGCGCCCAGACTCTCAGAGCTCAAAGACATGGGCGTGGTGGAAACCTGCGGGCGTAGACGCTCCACACACTCCACGGCCACCGAAGCGGTATGGCGCAGGAAGGAGCTTCCTCAATGATTGACGCAATAATAGCAGTTTTCGCCATAATCATTTTAGCAAGCGCGGCCATAGTCGGCGCTGTCATGGTGGCCCTGATCGTGTTCGGGCTCCGGTGTATCTTCGGGCCATGCTTCGACGAGTACGGCGAGATCCACGAGTGCCCCGGCTGCCAAGGCGCAAAAGAAAACGCTTGTCCCGGCTGCCGGTATAACCCGGCATACTGGGATCATGCGAAATATATCGGGCCGAGTCGCCGGAGACTGCGAAAGCTCAGGAAGGAGGCGCAAAGGAGTGAACACTGGGACATGTAAAAGCTGCGGGAAACAGATCCTCTGGATCAGGACACGAACCGGGCGCTCAATGCCGTGCGATACAAAGCCGGTCAACTACCGCATAAAACACGGAGGGGACACAAAGCTGGTAACGCCTGCCGGTGACGTCATAAGCTGCGAGGCGGTAAAAGATCCGGCAGAGGCACAAGGCTGGGGCTACGTTCCACACTGGAGCACATGCGACGCCCCGGACAAATTCAAAAGGAGGACACGACCATGAAGAAGCAGAAAGTAACGAGCCAGATCAACCTCGAACGACTGGCAGGCGGGGCCTTCGCTGAGAAGCTCAACGAGGCGCTCATGCAGGTGGCTGAGAACATTCAGAACCCGAACACCGAAGCCACCACCAAGAGACAGATCAACATAGCGATAAAATTCGCACCGAACAAGAGCCGTCAAGTAATCAATACCCAGATCTCCGTCACGACCAAGCTCGCAGCTACGGAGGCAATCGACACTCAAATGGTGATGGGCGTCAATATCAGAACCGGGCAGATCGAGATCGCCGAGTATGACGGCCAGATCCGTGGGCAGATGAACCTCTTCGACTTCGCAGAGGAAGAACCGCAGAAGGAGGAAGCCGCCGGGCAGCAGGAGGCCGAACCGGCAGAGGCCGAGCGGGAGCAGGACATTCCAACCGGTGCTCCCATTGATATGAGACGCAGGAAGCCGGAGCCACGGCAGCAGGCAGAGGCAGATCCGGATCCGGAGGCAGCAGGCCGCCTGATACCCGGTAAGGACTTCGATCCGGTAACTGGGGAAATATACGAACCGGAGGACGACCGCCGGACAAACGACGGACAGACCGAAGAACAACCGAAAAACGACGGAAAAATCGTAGTAATGGAACGCGCCGCGGCGCAGGCATAAGAAAAGGAGGACGAAACCATGGAAGGAATTAGAGAAGCGATCGCATTTATCACAGATCTGGCCGTAAAGGCAGAGAAACCGGAAACCATAGAGATCAACGGCCGGACGTACTGCACGAAATCTCTCAAACGGTACGACGAGGCAGACAAAGCGGAGCCGATCCGGGCGACCACGCTCACCTCTCTGGTGGACTACATAAAGGAAAGCCGGGAGGAACTGAGGGATCGCATGATTATTCAGGTAGTAAACGCCACCAAGGTGCTGCTTTACTCCGGCCTGCTGCCAGAGCGGGATCGTGAGACACTCTTTGAGGTCAACGCGCTGCTGCCCCATTTTGAATATGGCCGGGAGTACGATCAGGAGTCTTTCCTCGTATCTATGCAGGCGTGTTTCGCTCCCGGCGAGGAACGGGAGGACGTCACGAAGGTGGCGAGCAATATCGTGAGCACACAGGAGGCCACATTCTCGGACGACGGGATCAGCCAGCAAGTTGTAATGAAAACCGGCGTCACAAAGAAAGAAAACGCCATTATCCCCAACCCGGTGAGACTTATCCCCTACCGCACATTTTTGGAGGTAGAGCAGCCGGAAAGTGAGTTTGTTTTTCGGATCACCGAAGGCAGAGGCGGCGCTCCTGCCTTTAAGCTGGTATCGGCCGATGGCGGGCGCTGGGAGGCGGTGGCCGTTGACAATGTAAAGAGTTATCTTATGGACGCGCTGGCCGACATTCCCAACCGGGAGCAGATAACCATAATCGCATAAGCCCCGCATATCACCAAAAACCAGAGGGAGGGCTCCGGCCCTCCCAGTACAAGTATAAGGAGGACAACACCGTGCAATATAGACCGAAAATCATAAAAGGAACCGTAAAAGGCACCGGCTGGCCGATTGACGGGCACACACTCTACTTCTCCCAGTGGGACTACGACAACCGGGAGAGCTGGCACCTTTACGGCTGGGACGAGCCGGACGACGAGTCCGTCATGCAGACGACTTACCAGACGGAAACAGCGGCCGGGCTCTGCCTCTACGATACACTGGAAGGCTTTACAGAGGCATGGAAGGCAAAGAAGTGGGAGCCACAAGGGGCCTTTTGCCTGACGCTGGAGCAGGTGGACGTCGTGGAAGTTTTGCAGGAGGAAGTCAGGAACGAAACCCGCGAGGAACTCCGGGCCCGCGGCTTTGATCTCACACCCAGAAAATACAGCGACAAGGGCGGGATCCTCTGCCTGCCGCTCGACAAGAACCTGAACGGAGACACCAAGAAAAAACACCCGGACTGGGAACTGATCGACTGCCCTCTCTGCGGCCAGAAGTGCTGGAAAATGCCCGCAGCCGACAAGCTCAAAGAGGCGCAGGACGTCACCTATCTTTGTACGGAGTGCGCCATAAAAGCGGGATTTTTGTCAGACTATCCCAGAAACAGGAGAAAGCCCGGCGGGAACCGGGAGCAAAGAAGGAGGGCGAAAAGAAATGCACGAAGATAACAACCCGATCGGCGTGTGGATTTTGTACGCTCTCGCCTCTTTCCTGCTCTGGATCGTTCTCATATTCCTGAAACTGCTCGGCGTGGTAAGAATAAGCTGGATCGGCGTAGCCCTCGGCCTGTTTTGGCTCCCACTCGTGCTTATGTGCCTGATCTGCGGAGTGGCTGCCCTCATTATCCTGATCGCCCACATAAAGAGAAAGCGCCGCCGCAAAGTCGCAGACCGTCGAATTATCCGGCAGGCAAAAGCGATCGGGGCATGGACACCACAGGCGGCAGGAGGACGAGCTCTGGAGCTGCTCGCCAAAGAGTACGGGATCCAGCGCGAGGCTGGAGAGACAGACCGGCAGCTCCGCGGCAGGATCATGGAAGCGGCAGGAAGCGCCGGAAGGCAGGAGGGCAAATAAATGGACTATAAAACAGAGGCAGAGCCGAAAGCATACGCTGACGGCGTGCCGGTATTCTGCGCCCATGACAAAATAGTGGACGTTGCAACGCTGGTACCTAATCCGAAGAACCCGAACCAGCACCCGGACGCCCAGATCCAGCTACTCGGCCGCATTATCCGGCAAACCGGGTGGAGACAGCCGATCACAGTCAGCAAACGCTCCGGCTTTATCGTAAAAGGACACGGACGCCTCTCTGCTGCCCTTCTGGAAGGTATGAAGCAGGCACCCGTAGACTACCAGAACTACACCAACGAAGCGGAGGAATACGCTGATCTGGTGGCCGACAACCGGATCGCAGAGCTGGCAGAGACAGACAATAAGCTGCTGGCTGACATTTTCGCAGATATAGACACCGGGGAGATCCCCATGGAGCTGACAGGCTACACAGAGGACGAGGTGGAAAGCCTCGTCACTGCCCTGTCCGAAGCCCTTCACAATGACCTCAACGAACCGGACGACATACCGGAAACACCGGAGGCAGAGGCCGTCATATCTCAGAAAGGCGACCTCTGGATCCTCGGCCGCCACCGCGTTGTCTGCGGAGACGCCACGAACGAACAGGATCGGGAGCTGCTGCTTGACGGAGCCCACCCGGAGATCCTGCTCACCGATCCACCCTACTGCTCCGGCGGCTTTCAGGAGTCCGGCAGAGTAACCGGAAGCATTGGAAGCAAACAGTCCGACGGAAAGGGCGGATTTACAACTCCGACGATCAGCTCCGACAATCTATCAACCAGAGGCTATCAGGTGCTAATGAAGAACGTCCTCGGAGCCACGGACATAAAAGTGGCGTATATCTTCACGGACTGGAGAATGTGGATCTATCTCTTTGACCTCGTGGAAGGCTCCGGGCTGGGCGTCAGAAATATGATTGTGTGGAATAAGCAAAGCCCCGGCATGGGTAACGGCTGGAGGGCGCAGCATGAGCTCATCATGTTTGCACACCGCACAAAGCCGAAGTGGGATAATCACAAAGGCTACGGCAACGTACTGGAGGCCACACGCTCCGGGAATGAACTGCACCCGACGCAGAAACCCGTCGAAATACTGGAGAAGCTGCTGGACAATACCCAGTGGGCCGAGGGCGTCCTCGACACCTTCGGAGGATCCGGCACGACGTTGATCGCGGCAGAGAGCGTCGGGCAGCAGGCGTTCCTCATGGAAATGGAGCCCGCATTTGTGGACACGATCGTGAGGCGCTACATAAGAACCACCGGGAAAACAACCGGGATCCGGCTCATAAGGAAAGGATCCGAACAGCCCCGCGAGGTGTTCGAGGGGATATTTGAGTAAATGAGACTGAAAGGAGGCGGGGCCCATGGGGCACAAAAAACAGGCGGCGGGAGGAAAGCGGCCGAAGGAAACCGACGCAATAAAGGAGAAGCTGCAGCACTATGCGACCTTCCAGCGCCGGATCGAGAATAAGATCGAGCGGCTCGTGTATCTGGAGTCCGTCATGGGCTCACCTTCCAGCCCGAACCTCTCCGGTATGCCGGGAGGCGGCGGAGACGGAACCAGCAAAACGGAAAGGCAGGTCGTCCAAAAAGATGAACTTACTCAGGCGATCAATGCCATGCAGCAGGAGGAATACGACGAGCGCATGGAGCTGGAGCTGCTGATCGGGAAAATGAAAAACCCGGACGAACAAACCGTCATTGAAATGCGATACTTCGATCATGCACGGTGGTGGGCAGTAAGCGCTGCCCTGTTCGGGGATATGGAGGACTACGAAGAACACGAAAAGCGGTACCTAAAGCGGACATTTAAGATCCACGGCTCTGCTTTGCAATCGCTGGCGAAAATATACGCACAGAAATAGAAATATTTCAGCGCCCGCTAAAAGCCACAACAGGCTGGAAGCGGGCGTTTTTTGTCCACAGGCAGCAGGAGGACAATGTGGAAAACCGGGCAAAAATAATTATTAAATTTTTATTAACAAAATAATGGGGCCCAAAATGCCGCCTGAAAACGGCCGCAAACGCCCATTTTATCAGTGTTTCCGGGGCGAGGGGATAAAAGGGGATAAAAAGGGATAAAAGGGGACAAAAGGGGATAAAAAGGGATAAACCCATGTGCTACACTATAAGACAGCGGAAACCGTCTGGAGACACTGCAAGTCTCCGGGCGGTTTTTCCGTTTCCGAAGGAAAGGAGGCGGGCCATGAGCGACCTATTCAGGACAGGCCCGGCCCGGAGAACAAGCGGCAGCTTTACTGTCTCCTACTCTGGAGCGGGCGACATAGTGAAAAGGATCCAGAAACTAAAGGACGGAGGCGAAGTGGCGATAAAGCGAACGGTATCAGACTTCACGAGCAGAGGCCCCGGCTGGGTGTCCAAAGGGATCCGCGAGCACTACGGCGTAGACACCGCGGCCATAAAGGACGCAGCCAAGAAACCGAAGCGCGGAAGGACTTCGATCCGTGTCGCTGGCATATCCGTGGACGGGGCAACTCTGGAATATAAGGGCAGAACCCTGACACCGATCCACTTCAAAATGAGCCCAAAAGCCCGGCCTTCTGCACAGCAAAAGAAACCGATCAGAATACCGGGCCAGCTGATAGCCGGGGGCTCTCCCGTTGCTATGGTAAGACCGCCCAGAAAGTACACTGTAAAAGTGACGATCATAAAAGGACAGCGTACAGCCATGAGCAGCGACACCTTCCTGACCGCTGGCAAAGGCGGGGCCGTCCTTCCATACCAGCGCACCGGAGAGGGCCGCTCTCCTATCGAGGCAGTGCGTACCTTGTCCGTGCCACAGATGATTGACGGCAGAGCTCGCGAGACAATCGAGCAGACAATCAACGAGAAGCTGGGCGAACGCTTCAACCACCACATAGAGCAGGCTATGAAGTAACCAGCAGGAAGGCAAGGCCAAGGCACCGGGCAGCAAGGAAAGCCGAGTCCACGAGCGCAGCCACCAAGAAAAAAGAAAGAAAAGGCCACAACGCAGGGGCACCAAGAGGCAAGGGCACACGGGCCGGAGGCCGAGCCAACCCAAAGGCGAGGCCAAACCAAAACCGGGCAAGCCGCCCGGAAGGTACTGTGACACTCCGAAAAGCCCTGCGGTGCTGGCGAGCCCAAAACACGCGCAGACTCAGAAAAATTTTTTCAGGCCGTTTCGTTTCGCCTGACCGCACGGAAAGGAGGTGACGCTATGGCAGAAAATCCGAAACAGAACCTACAAAGCACCGACATTATAGCGAAACTTTTCGATCTTGATGTCCGTCGAGTGCAGCAGCTCGCAAAGGAGGGTATTCTCCCGGCAGCGTCACAAAGGCCCTACAAGTTTGATCTTCTCCCAACCGTTAAGGCGTACATTCGTTACCTGCGAGATCGGGCAAATGGGAAAGAGGCCAAAACGGCCGACACTGTAAAGGCTGAGGCCGACAAGCTACGGGCAGAGGCGGATCTGAAACAAAGCAAGGCCAAGATCGCCGAGCTCCAGCTTAAAGAGCTGGAAGGGAAAATGCACCGCAGCGAGGACGTGGAGGCTCTGACGAACGACCTCGTTTACACCGCCCGCAGCATGATAATGGCACTCCCCGGCCGCCTCGCCATGGACGTTGTGCAGGCAGGCAGCGCCAACGAAGCCTCGGCGCTGATCCGGACTGAGTGCTACAAAATACTGGACGAGCTCGCGGGCTATCAATACGATCCCGAAGCATACCGGCGGCGCGTGAGGGATCGCGAAGGCTGGAGCGACGCGCTCGCAGATGAAGAAGCCGACGAGTAAGAAAGCCGCCAAGAGGCTGAACGCGGCCATAGGCCCAGCAGTCCAAAACTTCAAACCGCCGGAAGAACTGACGGTGGCCGAGTGGGCCGACAAGCACCGGCGACTCTCCCCGGAAACCTCAGCAGAGGCAGGCCCGTGGCGCACGTCACGAACCCCATACCTCCGGGAACCTATGGAAGCGTTCACGGATCCCAAAATCCGCAAGATCGTCATGGTGGCAGCGTCTCAGGTAGGTAAGTCTGAGCTGGAGCTGAATATAATCGGCTACATCATAGACCAAGATCCGGGCTCTATTATTTTTGTGCAGCCAACGCTTGACGACGCCAGAAAGTTTTCCCGCTTGCGTATCGCTCCCATGATCCGAGACAGCAAGGTGCTGAAAGCCAAGGTTTCGGATATTAAGGCGAAGGACTCTGGGAACACGATCCTCCAGAAATCCTTCCCCGGCGGTATGCTGACAATCACGGGCTCCAACAGCCCGTCGGCTCTTGCTTCCACTCCTGCCCGCTACATTATCGGCGACGAGCGCGACCGCTGGGCGATCAGCGCCGGAACCGAGGGCGATCCGTGGGCTCTGGCAGAAGCCAGACAGACCACCTTCTATAATGCGAAGGCCGTCGAGGTATCAACTCCGACAATAAAAGGAGCCTCGAACATTGAAAGCAGCTACTACCAAGGAACACAGGAACGCTGGTGCCACAAGTGCCCGGAGTGTGGCGAGTATGGCGAGATCATATTCGACCGGATCCACTACAAGCACACTGTCAAAAAGGTGCGCGGGAAAAAGGTGTACAGCATAGACGGGCCGATCTCATGGGCCTGTCCGAACTGCGGGTGCCTCGTGCCGGAGGAAACCATGCGCCGACAGCCTGCAAAGTGGATCGCAGAAAACCCGGACGCCTACGCTACCGGAGTGCGTTCCTTCTGGCTGAACGCCTTCTCGTCCCCGTGGACACCATGGGAAAAGATCGTCCTCAAATTTTTGCAGGCAAAGGACGAACCGCAAAAGCTGAAAGTTGTTTACAACACGCTGCTGGGCGAACTCTGGGAGGATCGCGGCGGCATTATCGACGAGGACACCATGCTGGCCCGCCGCGAGGACTACGGAACCAATGCAGACGGATCCCCGGTGGAACTGCCGGAGGGCGTGCTTGTGCTGACCTGCGGCGTAGATACACAGGACAACCGGCTGGAATACGAAGTTGTGGGGCACGGCTATTATGGCGAAACATGGGGCATAAAAAAAGGCTACATCATGGGAAAACCGGACACCGACGACGTATGGCAGCAGCTCGACGACGTGATCGGGCATGTCTACCGCTTCAAAGACAACAAGCGGGGGCTCAGGATCTCGATCACATGTGTGGACTCTGGCGGCCACTATACGCAGGAAGTTTACACGCGCTGCCGGGCGCGGAAAAATCAGCGTGTCTTTGCTATCAAGGGAAAAGGCGGCGACGGGATCCCATTCGTCACACCGCCCTCGAAAGTGGCGATCAAGGACAACAAGCGGATCACCTGCTGGCTCTATACCTTCGGTGTAGACGCCGGGAAAGAGGCGATCATGTCAAACATAAAGGTGCAGGAGCCGGGAGCGAAATATTGCCATTTCCCGCGGGGCGAAAGCTACGGGTATGACTCTTATTATTTCAACGGCCTGCTGTCTGAAAAGCTGGAGCTTACCCAGACCAAGCGGGGCAACCGCTGGGCGTGGGTAAAGATCCCCGGACATGAACGAAACGAAGCCCTCGACTGCCGAAACTATGCACTCGGAGGCTTCCGGATCCTCAACCCGGACATGGAGGCGGTGGAACGCAGACTCAGAAACATGCCGGAAAATCCACGGCCAAAAAAGGCTGCAGCACCACAGCGACGCCAGAACAATGCGGCGCAGTATTTTGATGAATGGTAAGGAGGCAACACTATGGCACGAACGAAAGCGACCATACAGCAGGAGCTCGAAACCACGCGCCGGAGGCTGGACGCCTATCTGGATCGCGAGGCTGACATGCTGGCAAAGAACGGCGTGCAAAGCTACGGGATCGGCTCCCGCAATATCCAATATTACAGTACCGCCCTGAAAGATATTCAGGACATGATCGAGAAGCTCCGCGCCCGGATCCGGGAGCTGGAGGCTGAACTGGAGGGGCGAGCCCCTCGCAGAGCGCTGGGCGTTGTCCCGCGCGACTGGTAAAGGGTAAACGCCAGATCTCTCCGGCTTTACTACGGCACGGCCGAAGGAGGTTTTCGCTCCTTTACTTCCACGGCTGCGCCGTTTTTTATTTCATGCAAGGAGGTGAGAAAAATCAGATACCACAAGGAAATGGGAATGTATCTGCCCGACGACGTGCGGCCACAGAATAAAGGGTACGGGGAAGCTGGGGCCAGCTGGAGAAAGCGGGCCGTGAAGGGCTTCAATGCTCCCAGTGGATCCTCGCATGAGGACATAGACTTTAACAACTACACCCTACGGCAACGCTCCCGTATGCTTTACATGGCCGCCCCCGTCGCCACCTCAGCGATCAAAACCAACCGCACAAATGTGGTGGGTGTCGGCCTGCGGCTGAAAAGCCGGATCGACAGGGAGGTGCTGGGACTCACGCCGGAGCAGGCCGAAGAATGGCAGAAAACCACCGAGCGGGAGTTTAACCTTTGGGCGAAAGACAAACGGGCCTGCGACGCTACCGGCATGAACAACTTCTACGGGCTCCAGCAGCTCGCCCTTGTGTCGTGGCTCCTATCCGGCGACTGTATCGGACTGATTAAACAGTACCCTGTCACCCGGCTGCTCCCCTACTCACTGCGCGTCCACCTGATTGAGTCAGACAGGATCGCAACACCGGGAGGCTACGGATCCGGGGGATCTGTCACTTATACGACCGGAAGAAACCCGGACAACGGGAACACGATCTACGACGGCGTAGAGGTTGACAGCAACGGCATGGTAGTAGCCTATCATATCCGCAGCAACTACCCGTTTGAACTCGGAGCGCCGACGACAACATGGGCGCGGGTGCTGGCTTATCAGGAGCACACCGGACTCCCCAACGTGCTGCACATCATTGACACCGAGCGCCCGGATCAGTACCGTGGCGTCAGCTATCTGGCACAGGTGATCGAGCCGCTGCTCCAGATCCGCAGATACACGGAGTCCGAGCTTATGGCTGCGGTGGTGGAGTCCTTTTATACCGCGTTCATCAAGACAGAGGCTCCGACCGACGAGAACCCGTTCAACCAGACGGATCCGGACGTGCCGGGAGAACCGAAAGGCCCCAACGACTACAGCATGGGGCCGGGCCAAGTCAATGTCATGGCTCCGGGGGAAAGCGTGGAGTTTGCAAACCCAACGCACCCGAACGGCAGTTTTGACAAATTCGTGGCAGCAATCAGCGCACAGGTAGGCGCAGCTCTGGAAGTTCCCGCGGATCTTCTACTGAAACAGTTTAATAGCTCCTATTCTGCCAGCCGCGCCGCCCTTCTGGAAGCGTGGAAGGCGTTCAAAATGCGCCGGGAATGGCTGGCAGACGACTTTTGCCGACCGTGCTATGAAGTGTGGATGAGCGAAGCCGTGGCCCGTGGGCGTATCTATGCACCGGGATTTTTCGACAACCCAACGATCCGCGCTGCATATCTCGGCAGCGAGTGGCTGGGCCCGTCTCAGGGACAGCTCGATCCGGTGAAGGAAATCACCGCAGAGATCCTCGCGTGCAGCGAGGGCTTTTCCACCCATGAGCAGAGCACGATCCGACTCAATGGCGGTCAGTGGGACGCCAATGTCGAACAGCTCCAGAGGGAAAACGAAAAGCTCGGAGGCAACGCGCCAGATCCACACCAAAACGGAAGCGGCTCAGGAGGCCCACAGCAGCCGCAAGAAGGCGAGGAACCGGCAGAGGGGGACAATAACCCACACAGCCCCGAAAATGCTCGCAGACGGGGCGCTGAGGCCCTGCGTGGCCTTATTATAAGCGAGCAGATCAAACAATCCATACAAGGAGGGACAGCCAATGAAAGCACCACATAGCTTGCACATGGGCCCGGCACCGGTAGCGGCTCCCGCAGCCACAGCGACAAAGTTCTGGAACGTAGCAAGCGTCAGCGAGGACGAGGGCGAGATCACCCTCTACGGCGACGTTATGAGCCAGCAGCCGATCGACTGGTGGACAGGCGAGCCGGAGCCCGGCCTCTATATCACGCCGGAGGGCTTCATGGAAGATTTGGCGGCCGTGAAGGACAAAGCCCACATCACCGTAAAACTCAACAGCTGTGGGGGCGACCTTTACACCGGGATCGCAATCCATAACGCATTGAAAGCGCTCAGCGGCGACGTGAACGTCGTCGTAGAAGGGATCGCTGCCAGCGCTGCCAGCGTGATTATGTGCGCCGGTGATACCGTGACCGTGTACCCCGGATCTCTGATTATGATCCACGGCGTCAGCGTCATGCTCTGGGACAGCCTGAACATTCAGGACATGAAGCAGCTCATTAAGGGTATGGACGCCAGCGAGCGGGCCGTCGCCGAAATCTACGACGGAAAGACCGGGCTCGGCGTTGATACCTTACGCAGCATGATGACAAAAGAAACGTGGATGACTGGGCGGGAGGCTCTCGACAAGGGCTTCGCGGACGCCTTAAAGGAGGACGAGGAAGAACCGGACATGAGCATGAGCTCAGATCGGAAAGTCCTCTATGTCAATGGTGTAAGCCACAACATTGAGGGCTTGCATAATGTACCGGGAACTATCCCGATCCAGAGAAGTGCCAAACCGGCAAAACGTCCGGCGGCAAATAAGAGGCCGACCAACAAGGCGGCAACAAAAACAGAAGGAGGTAAAAACCACATGACACTCGAAGAATTAAGGGCACAGGAGCCGGAGCTGGTGAGCCAGATCGAGCAGGAAGCCCGGAACACGGCCCAGACTCAGACCACCGACGCCGTAGCCGCAGAGCGCCAGCGTCTTGCGGATATTGACTCGATCGCTGCCTCTATCCCGGATCAGCAGCTTGTCCATGACGCCAAGTACGGGGACAAGCCTTGCACCGCTCAGGAGCTTTGTTTCCGCGTAATGCAGCAGAGCGCGGCGTCCGGGCAGCATTTTCTCGCAAACTACACGGCAGACGGCGCAGCGTCCGGCACTGCCAAAGTAGGCGCTGCTCCCAATGGCGGCACTCCTGCCAGCAAGGAAGAACAGGACGCGGCAGACATTCAGGCGGTAGTAAACGCCTATAACGCAAGTAAAGGAGGTACACAGAAATGAGTAAGAGACTCGACGAAACTCTCGGCACCGTCGGCTATGATAACCTGATTAACGGTTTATATCCTCCGGCTGAGCCGTTTTCCGTTGTGATCCGCAAGGGATCCGCTGAGACGACCTACAAGCGCGGCACCGTGCTGGCCCTGTCCGAAGGAACTGCCGGAGACGGCAAATATGTAATTCTCGGCACGGCGGCAGCCTCCAACGAGACACTGACGGCTAACTGCGTGCTGGCCGAGGACGTCACCGTGGGAACCGCTAACGACGAAACAGCGGTAGCGTACCGCACCGGCCACTTTAACAGCAACGCCCTGATTATGGACGCTGAGCACACTTTCAGCGCAGCAGACAAGGAAGCACTGCGCGGCGTGGGGATCCTGATCTCTGACGCGGTAGAAATTTAAGAAGGAGGACAGACAAATGGCTTTTAATTTTTATGATACTCACACACTGCTGGCTTCCGTCCAGCAGCTCCCGCCTCTGCACACGTTCCTTCTGGATCGGTATTTCCCGACCAATGCGGCGACCGACATTTTCGCCACCAACGACGTGCTGGTGGAATACAAGAAAGGACACAAGAAAGCGGCCCCGTTCGTGGCACCCAGAAAGGGCGGGATCACGATCCTGCGCGACGGCTACGAAATGAGGCGCTTCACTCCGTCCTATATCGCACCGAAGCGCCCTCTTACCATTGACGACCTGAGAAAGCGCGGTTTTGGGGAGGCGCTCTACCCTACCCTTACCCCTCAGCAGAGACAGGGCGTCATTATGCTGGCCGATCTGGACGAACTGCGCGGCATGAACGCACGACGCAAGGAAGCCATGGCGGCGCAGGTAATCTTTACAAACGCCTGCACTATGGACGAGTATGTGGACGACTTCGAGCACTTCGAGGAACGGGAGGTGCGCTACTTCGACGGCGCAAGCAATCCGGCAATCTATACCCCTTCCGCTGACTGGACAACGACCGAGGCGTCCGGAAAGCAGATGATCAGCGACATGGCGTCCATGATCTCAATGCTGACCTCTCGCGGGCTCCCGGCCACGGACGTGCTGGTGGCTCCTGACGTGGCCGACATTATCCTGAGCAACGAGTGGATCCTGAAGCTGCTCGATAACCGCAACTACCAGATCGGCGGCGTGGATCCTGAAACCCTTCCGGCTGGTGCGACAAAGATCTGCCGCCTGAATATCAAGGGCCACATGGTAGACGTGCTCAGCTATGAGGACAACTACACCGAAGTAGACGGAACCGTGACGCCTTATATCCCGGCGGGCACTATCGCAGTAGGCGCTCCGGCTGCCGGCCGCACGGTGTACGGCGCGATCACTCAGGTAGAGCAGGCCGACGGCGAGTTCCACACTTACACCGGCATGAATGTGCCGAAGTATCTCAGCGACGCCGCGCACGACGTCCGCGAGGTAACTCTGAAATCCGCACCGCTTTGTATGCCGAACAACGAGAACCCGTTCATTACAGCCAAAGTCGTGACAGACTAAGCACGGCAGAAAGGAGCGCAGCATGAAGAAAATCAGAGTAACCCGCGGAGGCTGCGGGATCTGCTACACCGACGCTAACGGCGTAAAACGCCATGCACTTAAAACCCCGGAAAACGGGGCTTTTGAGTGCGGCGACGAACAGGCCGACCGCCTCGTCCGTCTGGGCGTGGCTGCTTATGTCGGATCCGCTGAAAAACCCGCACAGCAGGCAGACGCCAATCTGGATCAGACCGAGGAACCGGAGCAGACAGTGAAGGGACACCTCAGTGCTGAGGATCTGGAAGGCTGGAGCTATAACGAGCTGAAAAAGCTCGCGGCTGAAATGGGCGTGGAAGTCAAAGGCAATAAAAAGGCCGACTATATCGCCGCGATCGCAGCCGAGGAAGTAGAGGCAGGCGCTGAGGACGACGAGCTGCCGCCGGATCTGGACGTCGCAGATCCAGAGTAAGGAGGCGGCCATGATAAAAATGATTAAAGGCGCTTACGGCCTGAAAATAAACGGAGTCGTTGAGGCTATGACAAGCCGATCGGCTCCGTTCTCTCTTGCCGACGCCCGCGAGGCTGAGCTTGTAGCTGCTGGCGTTGCGGTATATGTGCAGGAGCCGGACGAGGATCCGGCGTACAGCAAAATGAAAATGGCAGAACTCCGGGAAGCTGCTGCAGCGTATGGCGTAGACGCCAGCAAGATCCGGAGCAAAAAGGAAGTAATCGCCATGATCGAGGCAGCAAAGGCGAAAGCTGCCAAAGAGCCGGAGGACTAACCCGTGACCTTCAAAGAGCAGATCCGGCAGGATCTCGACACGGTATTCCTCAATCTGGATGAGTTTGCAGAGCTTCGCCGCGTCGAGGGCAAACAGATCCCCGTCGTGGTGGACAACGATCAGCTCGTTAAGCTCAAACAGGGGCAGATCCTCGGACTCGTAGAGGCCGACATGCTGCTCATGGGAAAGCAGGCGGATTTTCCGGCAGACACGGAACCCGGCAGGCTCCTGAACGTAGACGGCCGGGAAATGATCGTGACAAACTCAGGCACCGACATGGGACTCATTGAGGTAGCTCTACGCCAGAACAGAACAGGCTAAGGAGGTGCGTCATGTTACTTGTTGATAGTATCGACAATCTGGTGAAGTGGCTCGCGGAAAATGTATGCAGCCAGATCCAGCTCAAGCTCCCGGACGACTACCGAAACGACACCGACTACGACGTGGAGTTTGTGAACCCGGCCGCCTTCCCTTTATACACTCCGGGGAAGGACAGGCTGCCGCCGAATGTACCGGCTCCGATCCCTTCGGTATGCGCTCAGCTTATGGAGGGGAGCGACGACCTCATAAAGCGGCAGCGTCGGCTCCAGTTTCGGCTCTGCCTTGCCTGCTGGAACCCCGGAGAACATGGCGGGGAAATATACTACCCTCGCCAAAACAGTGCAGCACTCGGCGGGTATTCCTACTACCGCGCCACGGGGGAGGCTGCAAAGACATACACCCGTAACATGAACGGCTGGAGGGACTCGTTCAACTTTGCCGATCTGGTGCTGCGGGAAGTCGAAAATGCGGAGTATATCGCAGGCCACCGGCTCGTAAAAGAGCAAGGGATCAAGTACGGGCTTTTTACCGAGGAAGGGAACATCTGGGACTATTACCCGTACTGGCATAACTGGATCACCTTCACGCTGGAGGCGGGTGTAACTACTGCAACCCCGAAACAATACGAAGATTTTTTATGATAAGGAGGCAAAACTATGGCTTATAAACATGGAGCCTACGGCGAAATCGGCGACAGCAAAGTGGCGAGTACCACACAGGCCGACGTCGTAGCCGCCTATATCGGCACCGCACCGGTAAACCTGATCCGGGGCTATGCCGACATGGATCTCGTCAATATGCCGATTAAGCTCACCGACATGGGCGACGCCCAGAGCAAGCTCGGATATGCACAGAATTGGGCCGACTTCACACTCTGCGAAGCCTTCGCCCAGCATTTTGACAACACCGTCGGGAATGTGGGCCCGATCTACGTCGTGAACGTCCTCGATCCGGACGTGCACAAGGACGCGGAAAAGACCACAAAAACGCTGACCTTCAAAAATAATCGGACGGAGTTTGAGAGCTCTGACATTATTCTGGACACCTTCGCGATCGCCGACAAGGCCGAAGATGTGGACTATTCCCTCAGCTACAACTTTACAAAGGGCACCGTCGTGGTGCAGTTGCTCAAAGATCTGGAGACTGATAGTCTGGAGTGTACCTACAACACCGTGGACACCTCGGCGGTAGAGTCTGACGACATTATCGGGCAGGAAACGGCAGACGGCCAGTACACCGGGCTGCACGCCATGTCTCTGCTCTATCAGTACCACAATGCCGTCCTCAATATTCTGGCAGCACCCGGCTGGAGCCATATCCCGGAAGTTTACAAGGCTATGGTGAGCACCGTCCAGAAGCTCAACGGCCACTGGGACGGCTTCGTCAACGCCGACATTCCTCTGGTGGACAGCCAGAGCCAGAAGATCGACACGATCGCAAAGGCTCAGGAGTGGGCCGAAGAAAACGGATACAACAGCGAGTACAGTAAAGTGTACTGGCCGCAGGTGAAAGACGGCAGCGGCCGTGTGTTCCACCTCTCCACCGTTGGAAGCGCCACTATGCTGCGCGTGGATTTGGAGAACGGCGGCGTGCCCTTCGAGTCTCCGTCCAATAAGGCAATCATGGCAACGGCTCAGTATTTTGGGGCAGACTCCAAGAGCCGCGGCTTCGATCAGCAGACTGCCAACAGCCTGAATGAGAAAGGCATTACAACGGCCTGCTTCTGGGCCGGTCAGTGGGTGCTCTGGGGCCCGCACACAGCGGCCTACACCTACAATGGCAGCATGGACGCCCGCGCAATCTTCGACAACAATATCCGTATGCTTATGCACATCACGAACAGTTTCCAGTTGGATCACGGAACGGAGATCGACTCCCCCATGACTCCGCAGGACAAGGACACGATCCTGAACTTTGAGAAGCAGAAGCTCGACACCCTTCTGGGGATCGGCGCTCTGATCGGCACGCCTACGGTGGAGTTTTTGGAGAGCGCGAACCCGACCAGCGACATGATGAACGGCGACTTCGTGTGGGATATTTCCGCAACGCCTACGCCTCCGTTCAAATCCGGCACTGTTCGCGTGTGCTATACCGATGAAGGCTTCCAGTCCTTCTTTGAGTCTGAATAAGGAGGTGCAGAAAAATGGGAAAATGGCTGGATATTAAGGGGCCGGTGGTGGCCGATACCGTCTACGCTGACAACACGCTTGTGGCTAAGGACGTAGCCTTCACCCTTCCGGGCCTCGAATTTATGACCGCTGACGTCATGGCCATGGGTAACATGACCGTGCCACTCGTGGGCCTTCTGGAAAACATGGAGCTCACAATCACCAAGATCGGCGTGGACATGGGCCTCAGCCGTCTGGGACGTCTGGAAAAGCAAAACCTTGAGTTTCGCTGGGTGCAGAACGTCGTCAAGTCTGACGGCACTCAGGGGACTGAGGGCTGCAAGGCTTTTGTCCGTGTTATGCCCGCGGCGCTCCCGGAGCTGGGCGTTGAAATCGGATCCGCGACCGAAGCGGAAGGCACTTACACTGTCACCCGTATGCAGATCTACGCAAACGGCGCGGAGTATATGTGCGTGGACAGACTGAGCCAGATCCTCCGCGTGAATGGCAAGGACTACATGAGCGCAATCAACAACCTGCTCTAAGTATGAATATCTGAATTAACGGCCCGCCGGACTTTCCTCTGGCGGGCTTATTTTGTGAAAGGAGCCAAAGCATGAAAGAAGTAACCAAAAACCCGATCAAGGGCACGCTGCGCCTGAAAAATCCGATCCTGATTAACGGGAACGAAATCACCGAAGTGACCTACGACTCGAACGAGATCGACGGGATCCTTTTTGCGACAGCTGAGTCACGAAGGAAGGCGGCAGCAGGCCGGAAAGATATTTCTATCGCCCCGGCGGCTGAATTTGATTTTAGTCTCCACCTTTACCTCGGTTTCGCTGCCATTGTGGCCGTGAACCCCTCTTATGATTTTTCCGACCTCGAAAGGATTAAAGGGCACGACGTCGTGGAGGTTATGACGATCGGCCGAAATTTTATGCTCGCGTCGGGGGAGAAAACACAAACGGGCGACGACTCCGGCGAGCCTACAGAGACTACGCCAGAGTCTACCACACCAGCACGTCCGACCTCGAAAAAAAGCGAGTAACAGATTTTATCGTTGAATATGCGGAGGCGGCCGAGGATCTCGCGGAGGAAAGAAAACGCATGGAGAAGAACCGGCCGCACTTTAAGCCCAAACATGTAAGGAAACGGAGGTGAGGACATGGCGGGCAAGACCTTACAATCTACGATCGAGATCGCTGGTACCCTCAGCCCGTCTTTACAGCAGGCCATAAAGCAAGCCGTTGACAGGCTCGAAGAAATGAGCCAAGAGACGCTGGAGTCTGCCGGAGCTGCCGCGAAGCTGGCGGCCGAAATCAGTACGCAGGAGTCTGTTCTGAAAAACCTCCAACGTGGGTACGAAGATTATATCGTGAGCGGATCCGAAAGCACCGACGAGGCCCTAAAGCTCGCCGACACCATTCAGGATCTATCCAACGAGCTGAACGAAAACCGGGGAGCACTCGAAGCAGCCCACGAGGCAGCCCAAAAGCTCGCAGGAGGCCAGCAGGAAACCGCCGACGCATACAGCAAGCTGCAAAAACAGATCGGCGAACAGGAAGCGGAGCTTGCGACTCTGCGCCGCTCCTATGCCAACGTAGCGCTTGAACAGGGCGAAACCTCGGCCGAAGCGCGGCAGCTGGCAAGCCAGATCAGCCAACTTTCCGGCGATCTGAACGAGAACCGGCAGAGGCTAAGTGCTGCCGAACAGGCAGCGGATCAACTGGGCAACTCTCTGGAGGACGCCGGGCAGGACGCGGAAAGCTCCAGCGAAGGCTACACAGTGCTGAAAAATGTCCTTGCCAACCTTGTGACCGAGGGGATCAACAAAACGGTGGACGCTTTCAAGGAGCTGGCAACGGAGGGAGACACCTCTCTCGCTATGCTAAGCGCCAGAACAGGAGCCACCGCGCAAGAACTCGAAGGCTTCGAGGACGTCATGTACGAGGTTTACAACTCCAACTATGGCGACAGCCTCGGAGACGTTTCGGAAAAACTCTCCACCGTCATTCAAATGACCGACAATCTGGACAAGGCTTCGCTGGCTCAGATAACCAAAAACGCGATCGCGCTGGAGGACGTGTTCGGCTTCGACGTAGTGGAAAGCCTGAGGACTGCGAACAGCCTCACGGATCAGTTTGGCATAAGCGCAGAGGAAGCGTTTAACCTTATCGTGCAAGGGGCACAAAAAGGACTGAACCAAAACGACGACCTTCTGGACACGATCAACGAGTACAGCGTCCAGTTTCGGAACGCCGGATATTCTGCCGACGACATGTTCAACATGCTGGCAAACGGAGCCGAGACTGGAACATGGAGCATTGACAAGCTGGGCGACGCGGTAAAAGAGTTTAACATACGAATGAGCGACGGCACAGCAAACGAGTACCTCGAACAGCTCGGCCTTAATACCGAGGAAGTAATCGCTCAATTCAACAAGGGCGGGCCAGAGGCTCAGGCTGCGATCGGCGACATTATGGAGGCTCTGCAAGAGTGCGACGACGCGACGCTGCAATATCAGGCAGGCGTCGGCCTGTTTGGCACTATGTGGGAGGATCTGGGCGTTGACACCGTGGCGTCCCTTATGGACACACAGGGCGCGATCCAGAGCACTTCCGACGCCATGGCGCAGCTGGACAGCGCCGCCTATGATACGCTGGAGAGCTCACTCTCCCAGCTGGGGCGCACAATCAAGTCCGAAGTGGTGCAGCCGGTAGCCGAAGAACTCACTCCCGCCATGAAAGAGGCCGTGGACTATGTGAACGCAAACGTAGCCCCGGCGGTGGACTGGGTATCGTCTCACCTTCCTGAGATCGGCCTTGCGTTGGGAACGCTCAGCGCCGTTTTGGTGGCTATGAACTGGGGCTCTCTTGTGGCGCAGTTTGGAAAGATAAAGGGAGCGATCACCGGATTTACGACCGCCCTCGGCGAAGTCTCCGGGCCTGTCATGGCCGTGATCGCAATCGTGGCCGCGCTGGCTGCCGGTTTTATGTATTTATGGCAGACAAACGAGGACTTCCGGGCTAATGTGACAGCAATCTGGGCCGAGCTGCAAGCCAGCTTTTCGGAGCTCGGAGCCGGAATCATGCAAATGATTAACCAGCTTATGCCGCTGATCCAACAGACTGCGGCGACCGTTCTCTCTGCCTTCGCACAAATTGCCTCGGCAGTGATCCCGGTGCTGGTGGAGCTGATCGGCGCTATCCTGCCGGTGATTATTGATCTTATAAATCAAATGCTCCCGATCCTGACGCAGATCGTCCAGACGGTACTCACTACCCTGATAGACTTAATCAACCAGCTGCTCCCGGTGATAATGCAGATCATTCAGGCAGTTTTACCAGTGCTGGTGGAGTTTATCAATGCTCTGCTTCCGGTTTTAATGCAGATCGTACAGGCCGTCCTTCCAGTATTTGTACAACTGATTCAGACGCTTCTACCTATTATTACTCAAATAGTAGAGGCCGTCCTTCCAGTATTAATTCAGCTTGTAAATGCAATTTTACCAATAATAACACAAATTATTAATGCTGTGCTTCCAGTAATGGTTCAAATTCTTGGAGCAATTACACCGATTTTAAATATGATTGTGTCGCTTTTACAACCAATTCTAAATTTAATCATTACGCTGGTCGAGCCAATACTGAACTTAATTACCACGGCAATTACTCCGTTAATTGAAATCTTTTCGACATTGATAACCACAATACTACAACCAATTATGCCAATTATTCAAGCTATCGCTGATATGTTCACAACAGTGCTTGGAGGTGCTATAAACGCGATTATGCCAATTATTCAAGGTGTAATGGATGTTTTTGGAAGTTTAATTGACTTTATCACTGGAGTATTTTCGGGAAATTGGTCACAAGCATGGGATGGCATTGTTGGAGTATTTAAGAGCATTTTTAATTTGATACCAGCAATAGTTGAAGGTGTAATAAACGGAGCAATAGCTATTATAAACGGAATTATTTCCGGAATCAACTCCGTAACAGGGCTGATCGGAATTCCAGCAATCCCGTCTATTCCATCGGTAACGCTTCCACGTTTTGCAGAGGGAGGATTTACAGATGGCCCCTCTCTTGCTGGTGAGGCTGGCACCGAGGCCGTGATCTCCTTCGATCCTGCATACCGAGATCAAAATATTGCTATCTGGCAGAAGGCTGGGCAGCTACTCGGAACACTCGGATCTTCTTCAGGGGAAAACGCAGGACTCACGAATACAGCCGGAAAGTTGCTCGCTCTGGACGACTTCTCTTTGGGAGGCCTCGCCAACAACACGAGCACCGTCATTTACTACGATTTTTCCTGCTTCACTTGGAGCCCACAGATCCAGACGGAAGGATCCAGCGAGGACGCCGACGACTTCATGGCTCGCCTCAAAGCGCACGAGGCCGAGTTTTTCGACTGGCTGGAGGAATTTATTCAGGCAAGGGAGGTGGCGCTTTATGCGTAGGGTAACGGGCTATCTGGAATACATCACACGCGAGGGCGACACCTTTGACGCTCTGGCACTGCAAATGTATAACGAGGAAACCCTCGCCCATTACATTATTGAATTTAACCCCGACTATGCGGACGTTCTGATCTTCGAGGCGAACGTGGCCATCCGACTGCCGATCGTAGAGGACGCAGAGACGCCGGAAACTCTGCCGCCGTGGCGTCGGGGCGAAGAAATCCCGGAGCTGGACGCTTCGTGAATTTTTACTATAACGGGACGGACATATACAACGACGTGTCGGTGAACTACTGCGTGCATGAAATGTTCGCGGAAAAGCAGGCCGACACGCTTGTGATCCGTTTCAATGACGTCAAGGGTATATGGAGCAAGTGGAAACCGGCAGCCGGTGACACGGTGCGCTTCAAAGAAAGCGCAAGCGATACCGGAAAAATGTTCATACACTCCATGAAACCCGAAAACGGGCTTTTTACAATCCGGGCCATGTCTATGCCGAAAACGGCAAAGATCCGGAAATCAAAGAGCTGGGAGGGCGTGCGCTTCCTTCAACTGGCAAATGAATTTGCCGGGAACCACGGCCTCACATTCAAAAACTACGGGTGTGAAGATCAGGTTTACCCATATATCAAGCAAGACAATGAGGGGGATTTTTCCCTCTTTTCTCGTCTTTGTATGCTGGAGGGCTATCAAATGCTTATTTTTGACGGCTCTCTGCTCGCATATAACGAGCATTATATTGAGCAGCAGGAACCAGCGGGCAGCCTCACGGTGGACGAAAACGGCGTCTTTACCTATGAGGACAACCGCGACACCATGTTCGGCTCCTGCGAGGTGGCAAGCGGGAGCTACTCCGGCAAATATGTGGCTGACGCTTCAAACAGCGCCGTACTGCGGCCGGAGAGCCCGATCCAAGTCACCAGTAACGCAGAGGCGGCCCGCTTCGCCAAGGGGCTACTCCGAAATGCCAATAAATACGGGCGCACGGGGCAGTTTTCCAAGGCTCTAATGACCGGGTACGCAGCCGCCAGCCTGCTGACTCTAAAAACGACAAAAGCAAGCATGTGGGACGGTACCGTCTTTGTGTACAAAGTCCGGCATGACTTCGTAGGGAACAAGTCAACAATCTATTTCAGGGATCTGCTGGAGGGCTACTAAATGGGGAATATCTACAAGGGAACAATCGCCGGGATAGAGGGAAACACCGCCCGCGTGCTCCCCTCCGACGCCGGAGCCAAACCGACCGCTAAGATCGTGATCCCGTGGCACCTCAGAGGGAGCACAGGGAACCTCACCAAAGGCACACCGGTGGTGTATGTCGAATTTGACGACGCCAGCGGGCTACTACTCGGCCGGGCCGACGGTGAGTGGGGCGCTTACCTTCCCGGACTGACGGCCGGATCCATATCCGTGCCGGAAGGAGACGTAAACGCCAGCGGCGTGAGCTTATCCGGGCACAGGCATGGAGGTGTAGAACCCGGCAGCGGCACCACCAGCAGGCCAACATAAGGAGGGGCCAATATGGCGACAATGGCAAAATGGGGCTCAAAAACATGGGCCGTATCTCAGAAAAAAGTCGTCGCTCTGGAGGGGCTGGCCTTTTCCTATTCTCAGGTAGCTGACAACAACACCAGCACAGAGGAAAAGAAAACCACCAACGAGCGAGGCACGGATCTATTCCCGCTCAGCTTCACCACCGTGCTGCACAGCGGCGCGGGTGTGGACGTTCGGGCAGAGATCGAAAGCTGGAAAGAGCTTGTCACAAAAGTAAATTATTTTTATCTGGGAGGCAAGAAGCTGGGGCCGAAGCTCCAACTCCGCAAGGTGTCCGTGAGCAACGTCGAGATCGACGACCTCGGACGCATGAGACTGGCAACGCTTTCCTTTGAGTTTAAAGAGTACGATCCCGACACCACAAGCGTGCCGGTAAGCACCACCGCCCTGAATGTGAAAGCCAGCACGGCCTCGAAATCCCAGAGCAAACCGGCAAACACGCAAGTGCAGGCAGCGCCAAAAAAGACGATCACCGTCGGCTGCTATGTAAAGCCAACCGGGAGCAGGTACGCAACCGGCCAGAAGATCCCGAACTGGGTAAAAGAGCGCAGCCATAAGGTAAGCCAGATCAAGGAAAGCCAAAACAAGGTGCTGCTCGGACACCCGGACGGGATCAACAGCTGGGTATATCTGAGCGAAGTCACGCTCGTGTAAAGGAGGGAGGCCATGAGAGCACAAGGGAACGGGCTCCCGCAGGTGTGCGCGGCCAACCTGCTGCGAACCGTGCGGGGCGAGGTAGCATACGACAGGCTCAGGGGCCGGGACGGTGCTCTGATCGACCAGCCAAACGCCACCGACGCGGCAGCGGCCGACGCCGAGTGGGTGCTCGAAACCTACGAACCACGGGTAAACGCTGAGGAAATCGTCACGGATCCCTCCGGCGTTTTATCCGGTGAATTTAATATGACCGTGAATATCACGGAAAGAAAGGAGGACGAGGAAATCGAATGAGCGAGCTCCAATTCATAGAAACAAGCGCCCAGCAGGTGCATGAAACTGTTATCAGCGAGCTGGAAAACGGAGTCAACGATCCGCTCTATCCGGGTGACGAGCGCCGGATCTTCGGCGACGCTATGGCCGAGGTGATTGTGGCCGTGTATAACAGCGTCAACGACGCCTGCAAGCAGAAAATGCTCCGCTACGCTCGCGGATCCGTGCTGGACGCTCTGGGAGAAAACCGGGACACCCCACGCCTCGATCCCACCTTCGCCACCACAACGCTGCGCTTCGGGATAAACGAAGCCATAGCGTCAAATATTGTCATACCGGCCGGGATCCGGGTGACGAATGACTTCGTTCACTACTTCCTGACCGACGCCACCGTCGTGCTCTATGCCGGTAGCCTCTATGTGGAGGTATCGGCCACAGCAGAAAGCGGCGGCACCGACTACAACGACATAGCGATCGGCGAGATCTCTCAGATTGTGGACGTCTCGGACGTTCCCCTGATCGACTATGTAACCAACACGGAAGCCACGGCAGGAGGCGGCGACCGTGAGGACGACGAGGCATACCGGGAAAGGATCCGGGAAGCAGAGAACCGGCTAAGCACAGCGGGCCCGGCCAAAGCCTACAAATACTGGGCCATGACCGCAAACCCGCTCGTCACTGACGCGGTGGTAGAGTCCGAGACGGAAACCGTCACGCGCACACTGCCGGTATATGACGGCCACGCCTTCCAAGGCGGTGCAAATCTCCTGCCGGAAACCTTAACTGTGTACCTTCCAAGCGGAGCGGAAGCCGCGCCGGAAACAGACTACACCGCCACATATAACGACGAACTGCTGACGCTCTCCCTCTCCGGGGCTCTGACAGAGGCAGAAACCGTAAAGATCGAGATCACCCGGAACATGTACGGGCGCGTCAAGATCGTGCCTATATGCGCCGGTGGTGAAATCCCAGACGAGGACATACTGGCCGACGTGCTGGCGGCCTGTTCTGCCGACGACGTGCGGCCGCTCACGGATCTGGTGCAGGTAGAGGCTCCGACAACATTCAAGTATGACATTGAGCTGGAATACTGGACAACGAAGGCGAGCGAGTCCGAAGTCGTGGAGAATGTGGAGGGATCCGGCGGTGCAATCGACCAGTATATTTACTGGCAAGGCTCCAGCCTCGACCAAGACATAAACCCGGACTACTTGCGGAAGCTGATCCTCTGCCCTCACTGGGAGGAAGGACTGACCGGAGCCACCCGCGTGAATATCATTAAACCGGTATATACAGAACTTCCAAGCACCACCGTGGCCGAGTTTTCCGGGAAGCTGACCGTTTCCCATAAAGTAAAGGACTAAGGAGGCGAGGCTATGGCAGGAATGAAAATATCAGATCTTGACTTTGTGCGGCTCCTGCCCGCCTTCATGCGCGACGACGAGGCAGCGATCGCACTCAGCAAGGCTATGAATAAGCTCATACAGCCACCCGGCAGCAGGATCCCGACGATCCGGACGTGGGACGAGATCGACAGCCTCAACGAGCCGGAATGCGACGAGCTGGCGTGGGAGCTGGACATTGACTGGTACGACTCCACCGGCATGAGTCTGGAGGAAAAGAGAGAGACGATCAAGCTCGCCCAGCAGATCAAGCGCAAGCGCGGGACAAAGTGGGCCGTCGAGCGCCTGATCTCTGCCTACTTCGGCGAGGGCTATGTTATGGAGTGGTACGAAATGTACGACTCCCCCTACACCTTCGTGGCACTGACAACAAACACCAACACGGACGCCCAGAACTTTGAGAAGTTTGTAGAGGCCGTGAAGGCTGCGAAAAATGCACGCTCGCACCTTGCGGGCGTTTTCTATTTCTGGCAGCAAGGGCCCGATCCGGGCATTGAGTACCGGCTGGACACCTCGCTGCACCGGTACAACTTCGTAAAATGCGGCACCCGTCCACGGATCGCAACCGTCGGCTTTGTCGTGAAGCCAAGCATTGAAACGGATCCGGAGGAAACACTGCACCTTTACGGCTTCACAAAGGCCGGGGAGCTGACGTGTGGCACATACCCGCGACCGGGGACGCTGGGCGCGATAGTAAAAAGCGGGATCACTGCCGAAGCGGAGACTCAGGCGATCCGCTACAACTTCGCCCGCGAAGCCGGAACCTACCCAAACACCGCCACACTGGGGCGCGTACTCAGGCAGGAAATTAAGGTGGAGCAGGCAGACAAGGCTCTGGCTTATGAACTGCCTAAAACCACCGGGCAAACTTGCGGCACATATCCAAGGCCCGGAACTCTGGGGAAGGTGCTGCAGCACACAGTCGGCGTCAATCTGGCGGCGGCTTTTTCGTTGTATCAACTTATCAAGGCGGGGACGCAGAAATGCGGAACCATGCCGGGCGGCGGCGTAAAAGGCGCAGCCGTCACAAACAAAGCAGCTACAGCGCTGCAAGTCTCCAGCGTGGCGTATGGCTTCGTGAAATGCGGGACGCGGTGCTGCGGTGAATAAATCGAAAGGAGGACACCCGCATGAGCTACTTTTACGACACCTTCATGGGGCACCGGAGGGATCAGTGGCTCCGCTCGATCCATGCGATAGAAGTACAGAGCGGCGGCAACTGGCACCGGGGAGCTATCAACAAAAAGCTCGTCGAAGGTGACACGCTTGTGATCTACGCCACCTTCCCGACACTGGACTCCGTGGCCTGCACGATCGACGCCTCGCGCCTGATTGACACACGCGGGGAAGTCGCTGCATATCAGCAGCGCACGATCAACAAGGTAGAGGGACAGGGCACCATGATTAAGCTCACGATCCCGATCTACGAAGTAACAGCCTAAAAGGAAGGAGGTAAACAGGCATGTATAACGCAACTTACTGGCTCGACAGAGTGGTGGACGAGGAAACAGAGGAAGTCATTCAGGAAGGCACAGACCAGAGCGCCGGGCATTTTAACAACATGGAGGAAGGCATTTCCGACGCACATCTGGCGACCGCCCTTCTTTTGATCTCCGCTTCCTTATCAGCCGATCAGGTAGCCACCGAAGAACAGACGATCACTCTCGAAAACTCCGAGAGTTTCCCGTTCAACAACTCGGTGGAAACCGTAGCCCTGAATACGGCCCGAAACTTCACGGACTACACCGTGGAGGCCGAAGTGCTGGAGCATGACGGAAACGTCGGAGACGTGAAGATTTTCAGCCGCCTGCTGAACGGCTTCAAGGTGGCCTATGACGGCAGCGCCAAAAACGCCACTATCAAACTGAGAATTAAAGGAGGAATGTAACCATGGCAGATCAGAACAATGTAAAGGTTATTGAAAAGAACGCAGGCCCGAAAATCGCCTACGAGCAGACGGGCACCTGCCTGATCTTCGGCGACTATGAGCTGATGATTAACGCGGCGAAGTACCAGAAAGACTGGGACGTGACCGTGGATATTTGCAAGGACAAGGCCGGAAACCTTACGATCGGCACCGAGTCCGGGCTGCGCTATGTGGCGCAGGTAATGATCCCGGCGGCTACTTACACCGAGACACCGATCCAGACGGAGGAAGGAACCGAGCCTCTGGCAGAGGGCGGCGACGACGGCATGAACCACGACAATATCCTGAGAGAGCAGAACCCGCTCGACATGGGCGACGTTACGCTCGTACTCTGGAGCATTGAATAATCAAAAAGGAGGACACAACAATGGCAAACTTTGATCTTTCCAGTCTGGCACTCAAAAGCGTGTGCCCGAACAATGAAATCTTTGTGGACGACGCGGATCTGCCGTCCGTTATGGTGTATATCCCGAAATTTAAGAACAGCGACGTGCTGACCGGCGGCAACGACAGCACCCACCCGGCTTTTATCGTCAACGGGCAGGAAATCCCCGGCTTTTGGTATTCCAAGTACCAGAACGTCGTACACACCACGCAGCTGACTGACGGCAGTATCGCGGCGGCGTACAGCCTGCCGGGAGAGGATCCGACGGCAAGTATCAACTTTGACACCGCTCGCTCCCGCTGCGAAGCCAAGGGCGCAGGCTGGCACCTCTCCACCAACGCCGAGTGGGCCGCGATCGCTCTCTGGTGCAAAAAGAACGGCTTCATGCCTTACGGCAACAATAACTACGGCAAGGACACCCGCGAGAGCAATTACAAGGCAATCCCGACGACCTTCTACGGCCCGGACAGCGATCAGCCGGAAGGCACCACGGCCAGAGTGGCAACCGGAACCGGCCCGCTCACATGGAGCCACGACAAGACTCTCTCCGGTATCTGGGATCTGAACGGCAACGTGTGGGAATGGCAGGGCGGCATCCGTCTTGTGTGGGGCGAGCTCCAGATCCTTGCCAACAATGACGCAGCGGATCCGGACAACCCGCAGAACACCACGAGCGTGTGCTGGAAGGCTATCAACGCCGCCGACGGCTCCCTCGTAGAGCCTGAGTGCGAAGTGGGCGACAGCTCCGCGACTCTCTCCGGCAGCACCGTGAAACTGGACTATGTAAGCGGCGCATGGCAGTGGACAACCACCGTCGCAAGCTCTCAGGACGCAAGCCGCAGCTGCGCCTTTGGTAAAGTTACCGCAGCGGCAGCAGTCGGAAACGCCGCCAAGATCCTGCTCCGCTCCCTCGCCCTTCTCCCGGACGAAGGCGCTCAGAAAGCTGACTACGAAGGCGATTACTTCTGGTGGAACAACGGCGTAGCCGAGCGCTGCGTGTATCGCGGGGGCGCCTGGAACTACGGCCCGGCCGCGGGCGTGTTCTACCTCTCCGGCGACCCCTCCCGCTCCAACTCCAGCACGTACATCGGCTTCCGCTCCGCTTTTATCCCGGAAATCGGGTAATCTGGCAATCTGAAAATCTGGCTAAGGGGCGGCCCACCAAAGCCGCCCCTTTACCACAGCAAGGAGACACAACATGGACAACCTACAACTCCGGCAGCGTATCGTCCGATCCATGATCCGGGTGGGCGAGCGCACCAATAACATGCGAAAGCCGGAAAAATTCGAGTACCGCAAGCACATGACCGCCGCTTTCATGGACATGCTGGAGCTTTGCATTGAGGCGAACCGGGCCAGAGGCCAACGCCGGGTGGAGCTCCAGAACAAAATGGACACGAAGCTGGACGTGCTACGCTCCCTCGTAGACACGGCAGTTTCGCCGGAGGATCGCCTGATCTCTCCGGGGCTCCATGAGGTATGGAGCAAGGAACTGAACGAAATCGGGCGTATGCTGGGAGGCTGGAAAAAGTCAAACGAGTAACACGCCCGTGGGGAATGTGTCGCGATAAAAGGGGGCGCTGCGTGTATCGCGGGGGCAACTGGAACAACGGCACGAACGCGGGCGTGTTCTACCTCAACGGCAACAACTCCCGCTCCAACTCCAACACGAACATCGGCTTCCGCTCCGCTCTTGCCTTGTCAGCTTATGTCCTGCGAGCTAAGGCTTTGCAGGAGCACAAAGGCAAAAGGGACGCATTTCCCGGCCGACAAGGCCAAAGATGAACGCTCGCGCAGCTTGCCGGTAAAAAGATACCGGGAGCGACGGGCAAACCGCGCAGGCTGGCCGTTCCTGCATTATGCGGGTGAAGGGCGGCCGCGATCCTGCGGCGTGGCGGCCGTAGGAAAACGGCCGTTTCAAGGAGTGCCACACGCGGGCCTTTTTATAAAAACAAGGAAGGAGTGACGGCTATCAAAGAAACCGGAAAACCTTCCCTTCTGGAACGAATATACTCGTGGGAAAATCTGCTGAACGCTTACCACGAAGCAGCGAGCGAGAAATGGTACCGCGGCGACGTGCTGGCCTTCTCTGCAAAGCTGGAGGAAAACCTGATTGAAATACAAAACTCCCTGATCTGGCGCACTTACAAGGTGGGCTGATACCGGGAGTTTTATGTTTCGGAGCCAAAGCGCCGCCTTATTATGGCGCTGAGCTTCCCGGATCGCGTCGTGCAGTGGGCCGTATATCTGCAAGTCAACAAAGAGCTCGACAACGGCATGATCTACCATAGTTACGGCTGCCGGGTGGGAAAAGGCACCACAAGGGCGGCTGATCGGCTTCAATACTGGGCGGCTCTCGTTGACCGTAAGCCGGGTGCGAGCTGGCACTACTTAAAGCTGGATATTTCAAAGTATTTTTACCGGGTAGACCATGAGGTTTTACTCGGTATTTTACGGCGCAAATACCCGAACGAGGACGGCTTTCTCTGGCTTATGGAGACGATCATCAACTGCGACCACACGCCCTTCGGGCTGCCGCCGGGGAAAACAGCCGACGAGGTGCCGCCTTCCGAGCGACTCTTTGAGGTAGGTATGCCGATCGGAAACCTTACCAGCCAAATGCTTGCGAACGTCTGCCTCAACGAACTGGATCAGTACATCAAGCACGAGCTGAAAGCTCGCTTTTATGTGCGTTACATGGACGACATGGTGCTGCTGCACCCGGACGCCAAAACTCTGAACCGGTGGCGGGTGCAAATTGAGGACTACCTCAACAATGTGCTGCACCTCGAACTCAACGGAAAGACCGCGATCGGACTCGTAAAGCACGGGATCACCTTCGTGGGCTGCCGGATCTTCCCCGGCTACCGTAAGCCGACAAAGCAGAGCGTCAAGAAAATGAAGGCGCGTATGCGGTATATCGCCAAGGAGTACGAGGCGGGCCTGATCGACTTCGACGCCGTGGACGCCACCATGCAGAGCTACTTCGGTATGCTGAGCCACTGCTCCACCCACGGGCTCCAGAAGTGGATCGAGAAAAATATAGTTTTCAAACGAAAAGAACCGGCCGCAGAGGCAAAGGAGGTGAACCTATGGACGTAACCGCAATAATCATAGCCGCGAGCATACCCTCGGCCATAACTGGCTTTTGCTTCTGGCTTATTGAGAGGAACATCAAGAAACAGGACAAAAAGAGGGAGGCCGAGGAAGAAGCCCGACACGAGGACATGGAGAGGCGCGAAAACTTACGGCAGCAGCAAGAGTTTTACCTCGTCCAAGGCGTAAACGCTGCGATCGCGCTCGGCGAGGCCACGGCCAAAGCGGTGCAGCGGATCCCTGACGCTCACTGCAACGGAGACATGCACGCGGCGCTGGAGTATGCCTCGAAAGTCAAACACGCACAAAAGGACTTTCTGGCTAAACAGGGGATCAATTCCATTTACGAATAGGGGGCGACGACCATGTGCGAGGAATACACCGGGCCGGACGCCGTTGTGGATCCGCAGCTCCGGCAACTGGCCGAAGAAAACAAAAAGCTCCGGGAGCAGATCCAGCAAATGCGAGCTGCCGCTGCAGCAAAAAAGAAGGTTGAGTTTTCAAAGCTCATTTTTCTGGGCGTAAGTATCGCCACCATAGCGATCACCGTCTTTTCCTGCCGCATGATCTGGATCACCATGGACACCTCCGTGCTGGCCTATCTGATCCCGGCGGTATTTGCAGAAATGGCCTCGGCGACCGGTTTCTATTACACCAAGGCAAAGGCAGAAAACAAGATCAAGCTCATGGCCCTGAACGGCGTCAAGCCGGAGCCGTCGAGCTTTGAAACCTATTAACAAAAAAAGGAGGGACTCATGGGACTAACAGGAAAAAACAACGAGGAAAAGGCGTGGAACTTCCTCAAAGGCAAGATCAAGAATGACTTCGGCGTGTCGGGCCTTATGGGGGAACTGTTCGCCGAGAGCGGGCTCAACCCGCAGAACCTCCAGAACTCCTACGAGAAAAAGCTCGGCTTTACGGACGCCACCTACACCGCAGCCGTAGACTCTGGGAGCTATGCCAACTTTGTGCATGACTCCGCAGGCTACGGCGTTGCACAGTGGACGTTCTGGAGCCGGAAGGAGGCGCTGCTCAACTATGTGAGGGCGCTCGGCGCTTCAATCGGGGATCTGGAGGCGCAGCTCGGCTTTTTGTATAAAGAGCTGAGCGAAAGCTACCCCTCTGTTTTGGCAGCCTTAAAAACAGCTACCAGCGTGAGGGCTGCAAGTGACAAGGTGCTGACCGACTTTGAAAGACCGGCCGATCAGTCCGAAGCGGTAAAAATCAAACGGGCGAGCTACGGGCAAACGTATTATGACAAATACGCGAAAGCCGCAGCTTCCACGCCCTCAGAAGGAGGCAATAATATGAGCAATAGTCCATTAGTAAACTGCACCGTAAAAAGCCCGAACCACAGCGGGAAACGTACACACAGCATTGACACACTGACGCCCCACTGCGTTGTGGGGCAGCTCACAGCGGAAGGGATCGGCTCCTGCTTCCCGGCGGGGCGCGAAGCGAGTTGTAACTACGGGATCGGCAAGGACGCCCGCGTCGTCCTCGTAGTAGACGAGTGTAACCGGAGCTGGTGCAGCTCCAGCAACTCCAACGACCAGCGGGCCGTAACGATCGAGTGCGCCAGCGACAAAACAGATCCTTACGCTATGAACTCGGCCGTTTACGAAAAGCTGATCGAGCTCTGCGCGGACATCTGCAAGAGAAACGGGAAAAACAAGGTTTTGTGGCTGGGTAGCAAAGAGAAAACTCTCGCATACACGCCAAAAAGCAACGAAATGGTGCTGACCGCGCACCGGTGGTTTGCAAATAAGAGCTGCCCCGGTGACTGGCTCTACTCCCGCTATGGCGAGCTTGCCGACAGGATCAACGCTCTGCTGGGGACGGGAGGCAGCTCCGGATCCGGCGGCGGATCCACTGGCGGCAGCTCCAGCTCCGGATCCGTTCTTTACTATGTCCAGAGCGGCGCGTACTCACAGAAAGCAAATGCCGACGCTCAGGCGGCGAGACTCAAAGCGGCTGGCTTCGAGGTGCTCATAAAGAAAGTCGGAAATCTTTACAAGGTGCAGACCGGGGCGTATTCCAAAAAGGCAAACGCTGACGCTCAGGTATCTAAGCTCAAAGCGAAAGGCTTCGACGCCTTTGTGACGACCAACGGCGGCGGTACCGCGGCTTCCGGCGATACCCCCAAGAAATCCAACACAGAGATCGCCAAAGAGGTGATCGCAGGAAAGTGGGGAAACGGAGCGGATCGCAAGAAACGCCTCGAAGCGGCCGGGTATAACTACGCAGCCGTTCAGAAAATTGTCAACAGTATGCTTTAATACCAAAGGAGGGACACGAACATGGAAATGTTAGAACAGATCGCAGACGCTTTTGTGCCGATCCTCTGCCTGCTTATCACGGCTGGCGGCGGCTATCTGGTGGCACTCCTGCGCCGCCAGACTCAGCAGATCGAGGAAGAACTGGACAACGAAACCGCTTCAAAGTACATTGATCTGGCAACGGACGCCGTGGAGCAGGCCGTGACATATACGGCCCAGACCTTTGTTGACGCCCTGAAAGCGGAGGGTGCTTTTACGAAAGAAAAGCAACTGGAAGCATTTCAGAAGGCACGGGACAAGGTGCTGGAGATCCTCGGAGATACCACCGTGAAGGCTCTGGGGGAGATCTACGGCGACTTCGACGCATGGCTGGACACCAAGATCGAGCAGGTATGCCGGGACATTAAAGTGCCGGAGGTTGAAAAAGCAGCCACTACCACAGCGGCAGCGACGGCGGCGAGCGTAGCGAGCACGATCGCCACCACGGCAGTGCAGCAGATTGCAGCCGAAGCGACACCGGCAAGCGAGCCGGTAGAAACCGAAGAAAAAACGGAATAATAGCGGGGAAAACCCGCACAACGAGAAAGCCCGGCGGGAGAAATCCTGCCGGGCATTTTTTCTATTATTCAACAGTCTGACCGATAGCTTCGAGCGACTCCCGGATCTGGCTGAGGTTTTCCTGCGTGGCGTCGTCCTCCACGCTCTCGGCTCCCCGGTAAACATATTTAACGGCCTGCTCCAAGTCCATGCCAAGCTCCGCATAATCCCTCGCGGCCTCGTCGTTTTGGTAGGCGTATTCAAGCCAGTAACCGTAAGAAATGGCCTGCTCCATTGTTTCGTTATCTGCATAAAAATCAGGATAATGCTCTACAATGAAGGTCACGGCCTCGTCTCGTTTCGCGTCTGAAACTCCGTTTTCCTCAATATCCTGCTTTGCAGCCAAGGCCAGCGCGTCCACCTTTGCGCTTGTGTTTGCTTCCGGCTCCGCTTTGGCTTCCGTTTCACTCACTGCCTCAGTGGCAGGATCCTGAGTCTCCGGGGCCTCTGAGGTAGCCTGCGTTCCCGTAGCCTGCGGCTGCTGCGTTTCGGTATTCCCTCCGACCGCCGCTGCAATCAAAACGACCGCTACAACCGCAATAATGATCCACTTCTTTTTGCCCCGTGGAGCCTCTGCCTGCTTCTGATCTGCGTCCTTTTTCCGCATAATGTTTTTACCTCCTGCACATGCTCGAAATTAGCGTTTTTTCGCCTTTAGTCATGTTTGGGATAATTATAACGGGCGAAGCATGGTAATGTCAATATGCGTTCTACCTATCTTTGGCATAAGAAGGAGGCACTGAAAAAGTGAAAATTTACAAGCACAAAGACGGCAGGTGCAACGCTTCGGGGCCTCAAATAAAGGCGCTGCGCGAGGCTGCGGGACTCTCTCAGGAGCAGCTCGCGGCAAAGGTACAGCTTGCCGGACTAAACTTGAACCAGAAAGCGATCAGCAGGATAGAAACCGGCGATCGAGTAGTCCCTGACTACGAACTTATATTTTTCTCTGAGGCGCTGGGCGTACCGATTGAGCAGCTAC
The DNA here is from genome assembly GCA_900541975.1 of uncultured Oscillospiraceae bacterium. Taxonomy (GTDB): domain Bacteria; phylum Bacillota; class Clostridia; order Oscillospirales; family Acutalibacteraceae; genus Scatavimonas; species Scatavimonas merdigallinarum. The sequence continues at coordinate 110,230 of UQLR01000005.1, forward strand.
TCAGCGCGGAAGAATGAGGGCGGGAAACCGCCCTATTTTCTTGTGAAAAAAAGCGAAAAGCGGAGGAAATGAGCTTGACTATATACATCTTTAGATGTATAATAAAAGCACAAGGTAAGGGAAAACCTGAGTAATCAGAAAGGAGGAACAAAAACACAGAAAGGAGGCGAACCGGTGGACGATAAAGAAAAGCAAACAAAAGAACTGCTCGAAGTTCTTAAAAAGGCTTTAGAAAGTGAAGCGGTGGAACGGATCACAATAACCATAAAGCCAAACAAGAAACCCAAGCAGTCCTAAAGCTCCGGCGGTGGGAAATTCCCACCCACCGCCTTTATTATATCCACCGCCACCTAACAAGTCAAGAAGGAGGCCAGATATGGAAATCACGGTAAAGATCGAAAAGAGAAACGACAACCTCAAAGAACGCAGGCAGGCCGCCGGACTCTCCCAGTCCCAGCTCGCAAAGCTGGCCGGTGTAGGCGTCCGCGTCTACCAAAACTACGAGCAGGGAGTCCGGGACGTAAGCAAGGCGCAGCTTTCCACGTTGCTAAGGATCTGCAAGGCTCTGAACTGTAAACTCTCGGACATTGTAACCGACGAGGAAACCGCGGAGCTTTTGAGGGAATACGAACAATAACACCAAGGAACAAGTGGAGGGGCGGCTACGGCTGCCCCTTCTTTTTTTTATGCGGAGGGATATATAATGGCACGGCGTTTCAAGCATTTGACAAAAACTGATCGGCTGCGTATGGAGCAGCAGCTCAAGGACGGAAAAGGGGCAAAAGAGATTGCCGAAAATCTCGGCGTCCACATCTCCACCATATACCGGGAGAAAAAACGAGGACAGTATGAGCACCGCAATAGTGACTGGACGACGGAGATCCGATACAGCCCAGACATAGCCCACGATCGGTACCGGGAGAACCTGAAAGCCAAGGGGCCGGAGCTGAAACTGGGAAAGGATCGCAAGCTCGCCGAATATATCGAGCACAAGATCGCCGACGAGCAATACAGCCCCGCGGCGGTGCTGGGAAGGATCAAGGCGAAGGGCTTAAAATTCAACACTACGATCTCGGTAAACACTCTTTACAGCTACATAGAAAAAGGCGTATTTCTCCGGATCACAAACAAAGATCTCCCGGTAAAAGGAAGCCGTAAACGAGAATACCGGCATACAAAAGCTCAGTCCAGAGCGCCAAAAGGCGAAAGCATAGAGAAACGCCCGGAAGAAATCAATAACCGGGAAACCTTCGGCCACTGGGAAATGGACTGCGTGGAAAGCGCCAAGGGCTGCACCACAACGCTGCTCGTATTAACCGAGCGGCTCAGCCGCCGGGAAATCACACGGAGAATGGAAGCGAAGAAAGCCGAGAATGTCGTGGCCGAGCTGGACGCTCTGGAAAAGAGATACGGCGAGCTTTTCCCTTTAATTTTCAAGAGCATAACGGTAGACAATGGATCGGAGTTTGCGAACTGCGAAGGAATGGAACGGAGCAGTCTCCGCGAAGGCGAGAAAAGGACGAAGTTATACTACTGTCACCCGTATAGCGCATACGAACGCGGCAGCAACGAAAACCAGAACAAGCTCGTGCGCCGCCACGCCCCGAAGGGATCGAGCTTTGAGGACATGACGGATGAGCGGGCCGACTATATAGAAGGCTGGATGAATGACTACCCCCGGAAAATGTTCAACTGGCACACCCCGGAGGAAGTATTTCAGGCAGAAATAAAGGCCCTCAGCGGGGCCTTATAAAATATTTTTGACTTTTTTCGCATTTACTCTTGACATTTACCAAAGTTTTTTATTTACCGTGTTTCTTTCAAAAAGCACAGCAATTCTGTAGGGGATAAGGCGGCGAATATATAAAATAATTTGTGTTGTCTCAGATTTTGACAAAAAATGCGTGATGGATTATCACACAATTGCATAATCCGGATATGGATTTACTATAATAAACTCAACGGAAAATGTAAATATGGATCACACCGTTGGGAGTTGAAAAAATGGCAAATATAGTGAAAAAAAAGCTGCCGGAGCTTTTAAGGCGCTACAGGGAAAACTGCGGCTTGTCACAGGGGCAGGTTGCCGAGGCGCTTAGTGTGGACCGTTCAACATACACATATTATGAAATTGGAAAAACTGCGCCGAGTATCAATACCATGATGAAGCTGATCAGAATTTTAAATATACCATACGTTGAATTTTTGCAATGCGTCAATGGCGGGGAGCTTGCCGGCGAGGCGGTGAACCTTGCAGATCCTGAACAGGCGCGGCCCGTGGCGGCAAAAAAGCGGACAACCTTTGAAAGAGAGAAAATATACGAGCTTTCCGCAGATGAGCAGCAGCTTGTGATCAATTATCGCATGTTGCCCAAAAGCCAACAGCGGGAGCTGCTTAAAAGAATGGGAAACAGGCTGAAGGAAGAAAGCTGAATTTGAACAAGCTGTATGAAAAAACGGGTATTTTTTGCAAAGGTTTTTAAGGGGGCAAACAGAAAAAACTTTACATTTTTTGGAGCATGTGCTATAATCTACTGGTGCAACGCCCCTTTCACGGATTTTGGAGTAAGCCCATTTATGGGAAAGACGCCTTCCTTAATCTGAGATTGAAGGATATTTTTTGATCCGGTGGGTAAAATGATAAAAAAGGTGGATTATGCAATGTTAAAAGAAGAAAAGAATGCAATTATGCAGGAGTATGCCCTGCATGAAGGCGATACGGGTTCCCCTGAGGTGCAGATTGCGCTTTTGACAAAAAGGATCAACGATTTGACCGAGCATTTGAAAGTGCACAAGAAGGATCACCATTCCCGCAGGGGTTTGCTGAAGATGGTAGGGCAGAGAAGAAGCCTGCTGAATTATCTGATTAAGACCGATATTGAGCGTTACCGCTCGATTATCGCCAAGCTTGGCATACGTAAATAAGGATGTTTTCGGGGCAGGCGGCATTGTGCCGTCTGCCCTGTTGGTCATCTGCTGGCATTTACGGCGGAAGCATTTGGTTAGCAGTGAAACGGATATTTTGCATGCTTGGAATATCGGTTTTATTGCTAAGCGGTGCCTCCCTGTAAAATAAATATTTTAATTTCAGGAGGAAGAGATATGTTTGAAAATTATAAGGTATTTGAAACGGACTTTGCCGGCCGCCCGCTTGTAGTGGAAACGGGAAAGATTGCCCAGCTGGCAAACGGCTCTTGCTTTGTGCGCTATGGCGACACGGTGGTTAACGTGGCTGTAACGGCCTCTGCAAAGCCGCGCGAGGGGATTGACTTTTTCCCGCTTTCTGTGGATTTTGAAGAAAAGCTTTATGCGGTGGGAAAAATACCCGGCTCTTTTTTGAAGAGAGAGGGGCGGCCGTCTGAAAAGGCGATCCTTGTGTCACGCGTGATAGACAGGCCGATCCGGCCGCTGTTTCCGAAAGATATGCGCAACGACGTCTCTGTTGTTTGCACCGTTATGTCGGTAGACGGCGACTGCTCGCCTGAAATTGCGGCAATGGTGGGTACATCGATTGCGCTTTCTATTTCAGATATTCCGTGGAACGGGCCGATTTCGGGCGTTTCTGTCGGCTATGTGGACGGCGAATTTGTCATCAACCCAACGCAGGAGCAGCGCGAAAGGTCCCAAATGGCTGTGACGGTTGCTTCTACAGACAGCCGCATTGCCATGATTGAGGCCGGTGCGGAAATGGTCAGTGACGAGGTTATGTTCAACGGCATTATAGCCGGGCATGAGGCAAACCAGAAAATCATTGCCTTTATTAAGGAGATTCAGGCCCAGATTGGCAAACAAAAATTTTCTTATCCAAGCAACGAACCGGATGAAGAGATGTTCCATACAATCCGTGATTTTGCGCTGGAGGATATTAAGCTTGCGCTTGATACCGACGATAAAACGGTGCGGGACGAAAGGCTGCAGCCGGTTTATGAGGCTGTACATGAGAAATTTGATGCCATCTACCCCGAACAGGAGGCAAAAATTGACGAATGCCTGTACAAAACGCAGAAGTATGTTGTACGCCGCTGGCTGCTTGACGAGCAAAAACGTGTGGACGGCAGAGGGATGAACGAAATTCGCCCGTTGGCCGCAGAGACAGGCCTTTTGCCCAGGGCACACGGCTCCGGCTTGTTTACAAGAGGGCAAACGCAGGTGCTTACGGCCGCAACGCTCGGCCCGGTGAGCGACCAACAGCTGCTGGACGGAATTGACGATGAAGAATATAAGCGCTATATGCACCATTATAACTTTCCGTCTTATTCTGTTGGCGAAACGCGCCCCAGCAGGGGGCCGGGCCGAAGGGAAATTGGCCATGGCGCGCTGGCGGAGCGGGCGCTTGTGCCGGTGATTCCGTCTGTGGAGGAATTTCCCTATGCCATCCGCCTGGTTTCTGAGGTTGTATCCTCCAACGGCTCTACTTCGCAGGGCTCCATTTGCGGCTCCACGCTGGCACTGATGGACGCCGGCGTGCCGATTAAGGCGCCGGTTGCCGGTATTTCCTGCGGCCTGATCACAGAGGGAGAGCGCTGGATGACAATGGTGGATATCCAGGGGCTGGAAGACTTTTTTGGCGATATGGACTTTAAGGTAGCGGGCACGCATGAGGGGATCACGGCGATCCAGATGGATTTGAAAATAGACGGCCTTACGCCGGAAATGGTTAAAGAAGCGCTGGAAAAGACGCATAAGGCCAGGGTTTATATTTTAGATGAAATTATGCTTAAGGCAATTGCGCAGCCGCGCCCGGAGCTTTCCCCGTATGCACCCAAGATGCTGACCACAACAATCCCTGTTGATAAGATCAGCGAGGTAATTGGCAAGAGTGGAAAGGTGATTAAAGAAATTCAGGCCCAGTGTGAGGTGAAAATTGATATTGAAGAGGACGGGCATGTGTTTATCAGTGGCTTGGATGTGGAAAACTGCAAACGTGCGCTTTCCATTGTCGACACAATTGCGAAAGATCCGCAGCCGGGCGAGATCTTTAAGGGCAAGGTAACGCGGATTATGGATTTTGGCGCGTTTGTAGAGATTGCACCGGGCAAAGAAGGCCTGTGCCATATTTCACAGTTGGATGTAAAGCGCACTGAAAAGGTAACAGATGCAGTGAACGTGGACGACATTGTTCTGGTAAAAGTGCTTGAAATAGACGACAAGGGAAGGCTGAACCTTTCAAGAAGAGAAGCGCTGATAGAAGTGGAAGGCTTGCAGCCGGAAAACGAGGCGCCGCCCAGACGTCCGTATACGGGCGAAAGGGATAGAAGAGGCCCCAGAGGTGGGCGTAATAACAATCATAACAGAAGCTAAAAGCTGTGTTTTGAACAAATCCCCCGGCAGCCGCAGGCAGTATATGCACTGTGGCTGCCGGGGGGCTTTTCTATTTATTATGCCTTATATAAGCTTGTATTTATTCCACCGGGTTTTATATATTTATATAACTTGTATAAAGAAAAACGTAAAAACAAATTTGAAGGGAAGGTACAGCCTTTATGAGCTTTGCGTTTGATTTTAATGAACCAGGGATCCGGCAAAGAAAAAATGCAGCAGTAAATCCCTTTATATTGCCGACGAGGTGATCGCCGGTATTGAAGAAATTGCAAGCATACCAAATTCCAATTTTAACAATGTTGCCACCAGCATGCTGGAAACGCAGCTAAAAATTCTACAGCAAAGGTATAAAAAACCACAAAAAAGAATAAGCCTGCCCATAAACGGTGCAAGGCCCGCCATGCCGGGCGGGCCTTTAAAAAACCGTTTAGCAACTTAAAAGGCAGCCAAACTGCTTTTTTAAAAAATATTCGATTTCCTGCCAGGCTTTTCTGGAGGCCGGAAGAAGGTCTTCCAGCAGCTGGAACGTATGGAACATACCGGGGTAGCGCGTAAGCGTGACGTCCACACCGGCCGCGCTGGCTTTGTCGTGAATGGTAATGGAATCGCTTTCCAGCAGTTCGTAGGTTCCCACCTGGAGCAAAATGGGCGGAAAGCCGTGAAAATCGCCGTAGACGGGCGAAAGGTATTTGTCCTGCAGGTCGGTCTGGCCCGCGTAAGCAAGCAGCTTTTCCGGATTGTCCAGGCAGCTGCCGCTCTGCGCGCCTTTGGCGCGCCCAAACATGGGGTCTTTATAAAGATTATATGTAAAAGACGGCCCCTGCGCGGAAAGGTCGGCCCAAGGCGACATGCAGATGAGTGCTTTTGGCAGCGCCCGGTTTTCGTCCCGCAGCCGGGCGGTCAGAGACAGGGCAAGGTTGCCGCCGGCGCTGTCGCCCACCAAAATAATATTTTCCGGCTGATAGCCGTTGTTCAAAAGCCAGTTCCAGGCGTTTTCGGCGTCTTCCAGCGCCGCGGGGTGTACATGCTCGGGCGCAATGCGGTAATCAATGGAAAGAACGTCCGCGCCTGCGCTGACTTTGGAAAGCTTCAGCGCCGTACTTCTGTATGTATCGGAAAAGCCTACAATATATGCGCCGCCGTGCAGCTGTAAAACGGCTTTGTCACCCTTTGAGGCGTTGTTTTTTAAAAGCTCCGCCGGCACGTCGCTGATGGTAAAGACATGGTTTGTATAGCCCTTGGGCGCTTTCCATTTTGAAGGGCGCATGGCCGATTTTTGTCCCAGATCAATAATCCCGCCGTTTTGCATGTGCGAGGTTCGGCAAAAATAGCTGATGGTCTGGGAAGCCAGGGAATCTAAAAACCGCATTTGCGTTTTTCTTTTATACCGGATGGTAGCAAAAAAACCTGCGGCAATCGCGCCCAGAAAGGCAAGCGCAATGGCAAAAAGCTTGAAATTTTGCATAGAAATCCTCCGTTACAAGGTGTTACACAGCCGCGGTCCCGGCTGCCGGTGTAAACGGCTTGCCGCCGGTGGGGGAGCAGATGTCGCCGCCGCTGAAAAAGAGGTCCGTCATGGCGGTTGCCAGATGGTCTGCCTGCTCAAACAGGTCAAAAAAGGTGCTGGTGCGTATTTGCCCGTTTTCTTCCCATTCGTTGCCGTTTATATTTGCGTAATCGTATGTATCATCTTCTGTAATGCTTCTGTACATGACAGACGCGCCGGGCGGCAGCCGGCGTTTCTTTTCTCTTCGCAGAAGAAAATCTTTTTTAAAGCCGGTGCGGTCGGTGTGTTTTTTGAGCCACCGGCGGTAATTTTGCGCACTTTGCAGCACCTGCTCCGCAGAAACGGTTTCCTGCAAAACAGAATGCAGCAGCACACAATAAAGCAAAGCCATGTGCTGCATGACAACAGGATCTTTTGGCGCGCAGGTTTGCAGCCGAATGCTGTTTGCAAGCGCGCTTTTTTCATAACGCACCATAATGACATCCAGATTGACTTCGATCATATTATGCGCCACGTCTGCGGAAAGGCCGCTGCCCTGCGCCGCCATTTGCCCTGCGCCCGACAGGACAAATGGGTGTGCAATGCTGTCCAGCGCGTAATGCGCAAAAAAGCCGAGCGCATAGCTTTGCTCGATCTCGTTTTTGCTTTCACGGGCAAAGCGTGACAGAAAAGAAAGGGTTTGGCCGGACGGCGCGGTGTGCAAAAGCGAAGCCAGCGACCGCAGCTTTTCCGACTGCGCGGCAAAGAGGAAATCTGGCCCCTGCGCGCCCCACAACAGGGCGTTTTGGTGTATTTTGTGGTCTTTATATGCCTGCTCTGTATAGGCAAGCAGCCGTTGCGCAAGCAGATAATGCGTAATAACTGAAGGCATAAGGCGTTCCTCCCGGGTTGCGCGGCCGTAAAACGGCCGCGGGCGGATGTAAGATAAGCTTATTTGTTAATATCCCATTGCGCATATTGGCCGTAGTGGCCGGTTGCAAGGTCAAAAGCGTCTTTTTTGACCTTTTGGCCATCTATATAATATGCGGCGTTTTCTTCGCCGCTACCGTTGGCAACAATCTTATAGGTTTGGGAATCGGCCGTATATTTGCCGTCTTTATATGCGTTAAAGGAGAACTCCGTGGTTTGGGACGCACCGTTTTCAGACACGTAATTTTCACATAACACCACGTTGCCGGTGGTGTTGTCCATATAAATATCCAGCCGGCAGGTTTTGCTGCTGTCGGTTGCGGCAAAAAAGGCGGTGGAGCGTTTGATTTCGCCGCCGGTTTCTTTTGCAATATCAATCTGGCAGCTGCGCCCACCTGTATAATACAGCAAAAGCTCGTTTGTGCCGTCGCCGTCTGCATCGATGGCCTTGCTGGCATACAACGCAAGCGCCGTGCCGTTTTCGGCCTGAATGGTTTGGTCCTTAATGGAATCCAGATAGCGGGATAACGCTTCTGAATTGCTCCGGACCGTCACCTGAACGCTGCACACGGCCCCGGAAAGGCAGGATAAAACGCCCTGCACTTCGCAGCTGCCGGCATTTTTGCCGGTGACTACGCCGTTTTTGTTGACGGCGGCCACCGCTTTGTCGGAGGTTGTCCATTCTATACGGTTTAAATAAACCTCTTCAAGCCGCACCACAGGCTGCGCCTTTTCGTACTTGCCCTGCGCGACGGTGATCGTCCGGTTGGCCCAGTCGGTAAACGCAGGATAATTTTCCCCCAGTGCGGAAAGGGCGGAAAGGTACGTTTCTTCGGTTGTATTGCCGCCGTCTATGGAAAAGGTTCCGGAAAGCGGGACGTTTTCGCCGTCTTTATAGCGGTAGACGTCCGTCATGGTTTGGACGGAAGAAAGCGTGCCGCTCGACGTGCTGTAGAGCGTAACGGTTCGCTTGCCTTGCGTGCCGCTGTTTTGGATAGCGGTGGATTTTATATAGAAGGCAGATGTTTCACCTGTGCAGACGGTTTCACTGTACGAGGTGTTTGGCTGCTCTAAAAGCGAGGAAAAGCTTTCAAAGGTTTTAAGAGAAACGGGTTTGCCGTTTTGCAGTGTGACGACCTCTACCGCGGTAATGGAGGCGCCGATCTGGTATTTGAGCAGCAGCACGTAATGCCCGTCTGTCCCCTGGTTTGTGATTCTGCACTGCACCAGATTGACGGTCTGCGTTTTTTTGTCGCCATAAGAAACTTTGCGGCTGGAGGGGATTTCCAGCAGATAGTCGTTTAAAAGTTTGATTTCGTCGATTCGTTCGTCTGTAATGGTAAGCTTATATTCCGCCGTGGCTTTTTTATTGGCGGATGCAACGGCGGTGATGGTGCATTCGCCCGCAGACAGAGCCGTTACTTTGCCTGTGCTGTCCACAGAAGCCACGTTCGGGTTGGAGCTTGTAAACGAAAGCTCCCGATTTTTGGCGTTTGCAGGGACGATAACGGGGTTGAGCGCAAGTGTTTCGCCCCGCTTTAGCGCGCCGGGTGTTTTTTCAGCCTGCAGGGCCTGTACATCTGCAGAGGCAGACGGCTGCGTGGCGGGTTCGGTGGGCGCCTGCGTTGGGGTCTGCACAACGGAAACAGAAGCGATCAGCCTTCCTGCAAGCGTGGGATTGAACAGGAAAACACCCACGGCTGTCAGGGAAAGGACAGCCAGGCAAATAAAGGTGATAATTGCCGCCTTATGTTTCATAGCAAGGTTCCTTTCAAAAATAAACTTCCAAAAACGGCAAACGCGTTATCTGGAAGGCGCTGTTTTTACTATATTGTTTCCGCAGCTTCTGTCAATTATAAATTTATTATAAATTGCCGGAGGGCGCAGGTCAACTAAAAATCGTCAAATCTCTTGCTAAAATTGTTCCATCAACGCCAAAAAAGAGAAAAAATGGTTTTTTTTACTGTATTTTACAGAAGAAACCAGCACTCTAAATAAAAGGGAGATGGGCAGGCTGTGGAAAAGGAAAAATCTTTATAAAAAAGGCGGACAGAAGATCTGTCCGCCGGGTTTGTATCTTTTTTCTTATGCAGTTATCTGTTGCTATGGCTTTGGGAGCTGCTTTCCTTTTTGGAAGAAACAGAGCCGGAGGGGTTTGTGCTTAAAGGCGCAGCGTCTGTGTGCATGCGCCCCTCGTGGTCTGTGGTATAGCTGCCTTTTAACAGGATTTGGGAGATCGGCACGATTTCGTACCCTTGCGCGCGGATGGCTTCTATAATCATTGGGAGCGCTTGTGGTGTGTTTTTTGCACCGTTGTGCAGCAGGATAATGCTTCCGGGTGAAAGATTTTTCTGAATGCGGTCTACCATCTGCTGGGGCGAAGGATCTTTCCAATCGAGACTGTCGATATCCCATTGCACGCAGTACATATGGATGCTGTTGACCGTTTCGACCAATGCGTTGTTGTAATCGCCGTAAGGCGGCCGGAACAGGGTGGGGCGTACGCCTGTGATCTTTTCAATTTTGTCGTTGCAGCCGTTGAGCTCCTTAAGCATATCCTCCCGGCTCTGCTGCGGCATATGCGCGTGCGTGTCGGAGTGATTGCCTACGTCGTGCCCGGCGTCGTGAATTGCTTTTACGGAATCGGGGTATTTATCCACCCATTCTCCCACAAGAAAAAAGGTGGTTTTTACGTTATATTCGTCCAGCGTATCCAGAAGCCCCTGCGTTTGCTCGTTCCCCCAGGCGGCGTCAAACGATATGCTTACAACTTTTTCTTCCTGTTCCACACAATATATGGGAATTTTCCTTGTGGTTGTGGACGCCGTTATAACGCCATTGTAGCTGGACATGCAGACAGACAGCGCAAGAGCTCCCACAAGCAGACAGCAGCCAATAATTAAAAGCCGTTGCTTTGTTAAAACAAAAAATTTCATAAAGACTCCCCCTTATACATAAATGTATGCGGAGGAATGGCTGCAGATGATTTAATTTAAGAATTTACGCTGGTAGCGATTACATCATACATGCCGAACATGGGAACAACAATGGAAATTACAACGGTTGCCACTACAATTGCTATGAGTACAGTTAAAACAGGCGTTATAGCGCCTGTCAGGCGTTTGGTGGATTCGTCCGCCTGCTGTTCGTACATATCCGCCATTTTGCGCAGGGAGTCGGAAAGCATGCCGCTTTCTTCGCCAACGCGGATCATGGAAACAAGCAAAGCGTCAAACACAGGATACCGCGACATGGCTACGTTGATGGGTGTGCCGATCTTTACATCCTCAATAATCTGGTTCATACAGTCTTTCATATATGCGTTTGCAATTACATCCCTTGCAAGTTCCAGCGCTTTTAAAATGCGGATGCCCGCGTCTGTAAGCGTAGCCATTATACGACAAAAGCGCGCAATATGGGAAATACGTATGACCTTGCCGATTAATGGGATCTTTAGCTGTATACGGCTCCACCACATGCGAAAGCTTTCGTTGTATTTGTATAAGCACCGCAGCCCAATAACGAGCGCGGCAATGACAAGAAGAATTATGTACCAATGGTTGATCAGTACATTGGAAACGCTCACCGTAAACTGTGTGATAGTCGGAAGTTCGGCGCCAAAGCTGCTAAAAAGAACGGAAAAGGAAGGAATGACCAGCACGGACAGGACAATCATCAAAATAATTGTAAGACCCAGCAGAAAGACGGGATAAGCCAAAGCGGTTTTTATCTTGCCAAAAAGGGCAATTTCTTTTTCTAGGATGGAGGCGCACTGGGAAAAAGAAAGATCTAACCGTCCGTTTGCCTCGCCGGCCTGTATAATGTTGACGACGATATTGGGAAAGGTTTTGAACCTGCTCATGGCGGTGGACAACGGTACGCCGCTGTAAAGTTCTTTTGTAATTTCTGTAAGAATCCTGCGCAGATTTTTGTCTGATTCCGTATCGATCATGACCTCCATAGCCATAGAGAGAGGAATCCCTGCTTTCATCATCAGGCCCATTTGGTGCATCATCGCAAGCATGCGTTTTTTTCTGATTTTTGTATCATGGACGTCTTTCGTGTTAAGCTCCCGTTCCCAAATGCTTTTGCCGGCGTTGATTTCGGCAGGGTCCTGCAGCTGCGTGACCGAAAGGGCCGTAAAGCCGCGCGAACGCAGGTTTTTCCTGACTTCGTCGCGGGAGCCGGCGGTCATTTCGCCCTTGTATTTTCTGTTTTTGCTGTTGACGGCGATATAGGTATATTTCAAGCCAGATCACCTCTGCTCCGGATAAAGTGAAATATTTGGATATGGCGGCATGTCTGCGGCGGACGGACTGTTTGTATGAAGGCTGTACCGCCGTGCCGTTTCCGGCGTAATATAGCCGTTTTCCAAAAGAAGCTGGATGCTTGCATTTCTGGTAAGCATCCCTGTGTTTTTATTAAGCTGGATGATCTGGTCAATTTGCGCAGTTTTATTTTCACGGATCAGGTTTGCGACTGCAGGGTTTACAAACATCATTTCAAATGCGCCAATCTGTCCGGGAATGTCCGCTCGGGGAAGGAGCCTTTGTGAAACAACCGCTTTGAGTGTGGTGGAAAGCTGGCCAAGTACCTGCTGCTGCCGGCTTTCCGGGAACAGGTCGATCATACGGTCGATTGCTTTTGCCGCACCTTCCGTATGTAAAGTGGAAAAAACAAGGTGTCCTGTTTCGGCGGCTGAAAGAGCCATAGTCATAGATTCCAGATCCCGGATTTCGCCAATTAAAATAACGTCCGGATTTTCACGCAGAACTGCGCGCAGTGCAGTAGAATAGCTGAGACTGTCTGTCCCGACCTCACGCTGGTTAATCATACAACGGATTGGCGTGTGGATATATTCAACGGGGTCTTCAATTGTAACAATATGCAGACAGCGTTTTTTGTTCATTTCGTGGATCAAGGCTGCAAGCGTTGTGGTTTTTCCGCTGCCTGCAGGGCCTGTTGCAAGCACCAGACCTTCTTGTAAATTTAATATTTTACCAATAGAAGCAGGAAGGTTCAGCGTGTTGATTTCGGGCGGTTGTACGTGAATGATGCGCATAACAAGCGTAGCGCCGTTGCGCTGGTGAAACGCATTGATGCGGAAACGGCCAAAGTCTTTTATATTTGCGGCGGCGTCTATATCGCCTGTTTCCAGAAAGCGGGTATAATATGCAGGCGGCAGCACTTGCCGGATGCAGTTCAAAACTTCTTCATCGGTTAAAAGCGGATGGCCTTCTGGAAAACAGATTTTTCCATGTATGCGCAGAGCGGGCCTGTTGCCCGCGGCGCAATGGATATCTGATGCACCGGCGATTACAGCCTCACGGATAAAAGCGTAAAAATCCATAGCTTTGCAACCCCCTTATTTTTTGTTTAAAGAATGTCGTCGTTTATAGCAGCGTTCAGCATCGTTGCAATGGAAATTGTGCCGTTAAGAACAAGCCGCCTTAAATTTTCGAGCATGGGAAGCATGCCTTCTTTAAGCGCAATTTCGTTAATGTGCGCGGTGCTTTCACCCGCGTGGATTGCAGCCCGGATTGGGGCGGTAACGCGCATAATTTCATGTACAGCGGTTCGCCCCTTTACGCCGGTACGATTGCATTTATCGCAGCCCTTCTCGCGGTAAATTTTTTGTTTTGTTCCCGGAGGCAGACCAAGAAAACGAAGTTCGTCTTCGCTTGCATAATAGGCTTCACGGCAGTTCAGGCACAGCTTACGGACAAGGCGTTGTGCAACGATACCCAGCACTGCAGAGGTCACCATAAAAGGCGCGACGCCCATATCCACCAAACGTATAATGGAGCTTGCGGCACTGTAGGTATGCAGAGTGGACAGAACCAGATGTCCGGTAATAGCAGCACTGGAAGCGATTTCGGCTGTTTCGCGGTCACGGATTTCACCGATCATGATGACATCCGGGTCCTGTCTCAGAATAGAGCGCAAAACGTTTGCAAAGGTGAGGCCGGCCTTGTCGTTGATATCCACCTGGGTAATGCCGGGAAGAATCATTTCGACAGGGTTTTCGACCGTGACAATATTGATATCGTCGCGCTGTATTTCTTTCAGTGCGGTGTATAGAGTTGTTGACTTGCCCGAACCTGTTGCGCCTGTAAGCAAAATAATGCCGCGGTTGCTTTTCAGAAGAGATTCAAAAACGGCGAGATTTTCCGGCAAAAAACCAATGCCATGTTTATCCATAGTAATACCAAGCGCCGTGGTGATACGGATCACGACCTTTTCCCCAAAAACGCTCGGCAAAACGGAAATACGCATGTCTACATCTGTATTGCCGGCCCGGTAACGTATACGCCCATCTTGTGGAAGACGTTTTTCGGCGATGTTCATCCCGCCGATAAATTTGATACGACTGGTTACAGAAGGGATCAAATCCGGCCCGGTTTCCAGATATTGGATCAGTCTGCCGTCAATGCGAAAACGGATGACCATTTTCTTTTCCATAGGTTCAATATGAACGTCGCTGGCTTTCATGTAGACGGCCTGCTCAATCATATTGTTGACAAAACGGATGATGGGTTGGTCTTCCGATAAGATATTTATGGCATTTTGTTCTTCGTTTTGCCCTTTTGACATTTGCGCGCTGACAAATTCCTGCGCTTCGCTGAACGCTTTTTTGGCTGCGTACAGTTCCCGCTGTTTTTCCAGGATGGAAGAGGACTCAGCCAGGACGGCATGGATCCGATGACGGGTATAATTACCCAGAGTATTGATCGCCTTATAGTCAAGCGGGTCGGACATGGCGACAGTCAGGGATTTGTTGTCAAATGCAATTGGAATAATATGATTGGAAACAGAAATATTTTCGGGCACGATTTCTGATATTTCCGGGTCGATCTCCACATTTTGCAGATCTATATACGGCATGGAAAACTGCTGGGCCAGCGCCCTGCAAAGTGTTTGTTCAGAAATATACTTTTCCTCTGTCAGAATTTCGCCGATGCGTTTTCCTGAATATTTCTGTTTATCCAGGCACCGCTGTAAAATGTCGGGGGTGATTGCGCCGGACGCAATCAGAATTTCACCAAGCTTAAGATGGGATGTTTTCATATGGTTTTGTTGCTCCTTTACAACGGAATCGTTTTACAGGCCAAGCAGCTGCAAATACCATCCGACAAAATGATAAACAGGTGTGCGCAAAAGAATCAGCAACGCGCAGCCTGCGCAAATGTACGGCCCCATGGGCAGGTAAAACCCGCTTTTGACCTTCTTTGTCGCCAGTAAAAAAAGAATGTGAAAAAACGCTGTGAACAATAAAATAATAAAACTCAGAAAGACGGCCGGAAAGCCAAGTAAAATTCCAAGCGCGCCAAAAAGCTTTACATCACCAAAACCGATCCCGTCCTTTTTGTAAAGCGCACGGCTGAAAAGGTTTAAGAGAAGAAAAAGCGCAGCCCCACAGACGCTGCCTGCAAGCGGCGACCACCAGCTGGTAATAAAAAACTGGCCGGAGAGCAGGTCGCATACGGCGCCGACAGTACAAAGCAGGGCAAGTGCAGCGTTAAACTGATCGGGAATAATGGTATATTCCCTGTCGCTCAGCGCAATCAGGAGCATAAGTATCATGGCCAGGCATAAAAAAACGCTGTACAAGCATACCCCGTATATGAAAAAACACAACGCGTTACAAACACAAAGCAAAACCGTGCAGGGAATCCCAACGCGCCGGTAGGAAAAGCGCACGCCGCATGCAGTCTTTGGAGAGGGGGATTCTCCATAGTCGCAAAACCAGGAGGCCGGTGCACGGTTACAAAAAAGAAACGCAAGATAGACGATCCCGGCTGTAGCCAATACGATCAGTACAAGGCCGACGGTAAAAGCGGCGGAAGATGGACGGTACATCATGCTGCTGTATCTGTAGACGAGGGCGTTTGCGCCTGTGCAGAGGGGGCCTCCGCCTGAAAGTAATAAAGTGTAATATTCATAGAAGTGTTCAGGTCGCCCCTTGCAACAGTAACACCGTTTTGGCTGTCTGTCTGGGCAACGGTTGAAAAATTAAGCGTACGGATGTAGTAGGAGCCGTCGGATTTCTGCTCAAAATAATCGATTACATCCAGCACCTTGTCAGGAGAAGCCGTGAAGTTTAACGCAATATCTATAGAACACAGTGGGTCGCCGGTAGAAGAGGTTTCTGCCGGCAAAACCTCCTGCTCGTCCGATATATTAATGGACAGGGGCGTAATGCCAAGGTTAGAAAACATCTGGTTTAAATCGTTGGTTGTGCTGCCGGCTGTTACAAACATTTCCTCTTCCAGCTCGTCCCAACGCGACTGAAGGTTGTTGACGTGTTTTTTGTATTCTTCTATGCTGTTGCGCCGGGCTTCATACAGCCGCAGTGTGGCCTGTGCTTGTGCATGCTGCTGCTCCATAATTGGCTTGTTTGAAAGATATGGCATCAAAACAAGCGGTACAAACAGCGCCAACGCCAAAAGGATGATAAAAAGTCCAACCAGGTAAGATGGAATTTTTTTGCCCATGACAATCATTGGCCAATCCCCCCTTGTGTGGATTGTGCAGATTCACTGCGGGAATGCTGCGTGTTTACAGAAAGCGTTACGGTGCAGCTTCCGTTGCCCTGCGCAGAGTTACTTGTATAAGAGAAGGGGATGGCAATTGTAAAATATGCGTTGTGTTCCACTTCTGCTTTGAGCTTTACATAAGCGTCAAAGTCGTCTACATAAAAGTTCAGAGTGATCAGGTTTTCGTCGTTGTTGATACTATAGGAGTTTACAAAAAATACCTCGTCGGTAATTTGCGTGTACAGCTGGCTGACAATTTCCCGTACAGCGGCGGGGGCCTGGGGAAGCGCAGATTTGTCGCTTTCTACATTGGCGATTCTGGTGGAAAGCGCCTGATCCTTTGCAATCCATTCCCTGACCTCGGCGTACTGGGGATCGGACAGTTTGGAAAAATCAACAGCCTGCTGCAGATAGAAAAAGCCGTACAGGCCGCCGACAGTGAGCATAACGGCGCCTACAGTGGCGCCAAGGGCAATGGTAACATACTTGCTGATATCGGAACTGCGGCGTTTTGCAGAGTGGATGCCGTTTAAAAAATCACACTGGCCGGTGGTTGCAAGCGCAACCAGGTTGGAAAGCATATAATAACTTGACGACCTGTACCCGTTTTCTACCGCAACGTCTGTAATAACAGGGATGTTCTCAGGCGTATAGGAGGTATCTACGCTGTCGATTTCCATGGAAAAGCCAAGTTCGCGCAAATATCTGGGCAGATTGGGAAGACCGGCAAAATGATCCGCCAGATATATTTTATCCAGCTCAAGCCGCTGGCTTCCGAGCACCATACGCAGATTTCTTAAAATATCGCCCGTTGCATAGTCAAGAACCGTTTGCAAGCTGCGGACCGCCTGCGGCGATTGCAGGTTTTCCATAATTTCCAAAATACCTTCTTCATTAATCGCCTGTACCGCATCGATCAGGTTAACGCCACGGATTTTAGCGACAAGCTGTGCAAAATCCCCCACAGGGGATTCAAATGACTGTGAGTATAAGACTGCGCCGTTTTTAACGACGGTGATCCGCATGTCGCAAGCGTCCAGGCTTAAAATGGCTGCAACCAAATTGATACTGCCGACAATCCGGCGCGCGCCGCGCAATATGGCGGCGCCGGGTGGAATGATTTTGTAAATGCGCATATGCTGTTCTTCAAAGGCTTTTTTGAGTTCTTGAATCAGAGAAAGCGGCATGGCAAACAGTGCAGCGTTGAGTTCGCTGCCGTTGGTTGTTTTTCCGTGTTCGCTGCCATATTCGCAACTGATAATCGAGTAACTGGCGACGTCGTCTGAAACGACCGATTCCGCTTCAAGCACGGCAAACGAATGCACAAACTTTTCCTTGGCGGCGGCATGCTGGTATTCTTTGGTGGCAATGTTTTGCTGGTCCGGGCAAAGGATGATATCGTCCATGGAAAAGCCCGCGTTCCGCCCGCAGCTTAAAACAAATTCGGCAAACCTGCTGCCGCTGTGCAGGGGGGCGTCTTTCAATTCCTGTGGAAGCGCAAAAATCAGGGAAGGCCCAAATACTGTTTGTCCGCCCGGCTGTGCAAAAAGACTTCTTTTGCGTTTTTCTCCAGTATATTTTGCCTTGACTGTTTCTGCAGAAGTCAGGCAGATATACTGGCTGCTTATCTGTAATATGGTAAATTTCAAGTGGAGCACCACCTTATGTAATCGGTTAAACGGCCTGTATAAATCATATAACAAAAAATGCTTAATCCTATAAAAGCCTGTGTATATTTTACAGGCAAATCTGCACAGGATTTTTAGTTAAAAGAAATATATTTGTCAAATTTTTATGAAAGAAAAATAAAAGCCCGCTTTGGCGGGCTTGGAAAGCGAAGAAAATGTTTACGCTTGTGTTCCGATGACGTTGCCGTCTGGATCTATGGTAGTGGTCGCCAGAAGTGAGCCTGCCGGTGGATCTGTTGACGAGGTTCCGCGGGTTGCAGTCAATGTTCCTGCTGCTTCATCCCAGACCATGCCATACATCACGCCGTCGATTTCCTTTTCCAGATTTTCAATGTTAAACCCGTTTGTATGGGCAATCTGTGCAATTGAGACAGATTCATCCCCGCCTGTTGTGACCTCGTTGTCATCTGCGTTGGTGTATGTAGTCTGTACGTCTGCGATTTGCTCGTTGATTGCAGCTTTCAGAAGCATTTCCATCGTTGCCGTATCGCTTGTAAATGTGCTGACGTTTGCGGAATTGATTGTCGAAATAACGACCGGAATTGCAATGGATGCCAAAATAGCAAGTATTGCGATAACGATTACAAGTTCAACCAGAGTAAACCCCTTTTTGCTTTTTTTTGCCTGCAGCTTTTGCATTGCTGTAGAAACTGTTGCCAATTTTCGCATGCTTTAACCTCTTTCTTTTCACATCGCGTTACAAAACAAAAAACCAATTGGGTAAAAGCGGCCATAAAGTATGGCCGCTTTTACCAGCTGATTATAGTATACTTTACCGTGCGGGGGGTTGTCAAACTGTTCAATTCATTTTATTATTAGAAAAAAGAAAACAATTTATGGTAAAAAGAAACAAATACATGATACAAAAAAGAAAAAGCGTAATAATTGTAAATGTTTACAAAAATTATGCTGAACATTTGTGTAAAAAAAGTGTGCCCTTTTGTTGGTTCATACAACGAGATACGGTATAATAGTTGCGTATTGTATAATAAAATGCCGAATTTTTTAAGACGTGTTGCAAAATACCGTTTGTTGCTCCGGCACAGGTGGACTGTGATCATTATTAAAAAATGCAGAACGGCTTACGGGAAAAGGTGTTGACGATTGAAAAATTCAAAAAAAGGCTTTGGTCTTGTTACAACGATTGTTATAGCGGCCGTACTTTTTATTTTAACGGCCGCACTTTTAACAGCCGCTGTTTTAAGCATGCGGCTGACGACAGAGAATATTAACCAGCGACAGGCCTATTTGAATGCCAAAAGCGCACTGGGCGTGGTTGCGGCATACTACTTAAACGCTTCGCCGGAGGATCTGGACAACAGCGGTTTGCCGGTTGGGAAAGAGGCGGACTATTTTGCTTTTGACGCGGACGACGGCACGTTTGCACAGGGCTTTACGAAGGTTGCCGGCCTTGATGAAGCAAGCGAAAAAAAGACGTATGTAAAAGCCGCATACACAGAGGAAGCGCGTGCGTTGAAACTGACGGCTGTAGCAAAATATATGGGGAACGGACATGCGGCGGATCAAAGCCTGCAGCTTTCCCGTACATATGATGTAGGATATGATCAGGATAATCGTATTACCACAGCCGTGCGCAGGCTGGAAACAGGCGGAGAAATTCGTTATGTGACAGTGCATGTCCGGCCGTACCCGGGGTCTGCGCTGCATCCCTATCTGTACACATGGGCCTACGGCGACGGTACGGAAGACCAGCAGCCAAATTTGGACCGTACGGAAACGCTGCTTTCCGGCGGCTGGGGGGACAGCGATATGCCGACAGATTTGCAGGGGCCGCAGGGCGCCATGTATGAAGAAGGCAACGGCTGGTACTATTATACGCTGGAAATCACCGATCCGCAGATTCACTATTTTAACGCCATCGTTTCCAAAAAAGGCGCACTGCGCGAAAGCGGCGACAACCATGCGCAGACGCACGAAATGTTTAATTTACCGGTTACGCAGGAAACTTATCAGGACGTATATATAACGCTCAATCATAAAACGAATGATTTTACGGATTTTCGCGGGACAACGCTGGATGGAAAAACACAGCCGAATTCCCTGACGCAGTATGTTACCTCTTATGTAGAGGCCGACTATACCACCGTACATGTGCGTATGCAGGGCGAGGTTACCGACAGCTGGTCTGCTGCGCCGCAACTTGCTGTACAAAATGTGGACGGCAGCCCGCTTGTGGATAAAAATCTGACAAGCTATATGGATGTGGTGGAAACGGTTTATACAGGCGGAGCCATGCAGTATGAGGGCTATGGCTGGTACAGGATCAACGTTCCTACCGACGGCGATTTTATCTTTACGCTGACAGGTAGCCTCAACGGTGAAAATATACAGGTTGACGCGGGTGCTGTCAGCGGCGGAACCGATCACGAAATATGGGTTGCCGTCAACAAAAACGGCTCGGCGGCTGTGGAAAATGACGAGGCGTCTGCCAACAGGGCGTTTCAGGAATGGGGAGACAGTACGGCCGGCGACTATACGACCGTAAACGTAAAAGGGCTTGCGCTGGAAGAAGGCGGCGCAGCACAGGTAGAAATAGATTATTATTTACCGCCGGACGACAGCGGCTTTACCGGTATGTGGACCAGCCAGGAGCAGCCAATGGCGTCCAATAAGGGCGGCAAAGTGCAGTATTATAATGTTTATATGCAAAAGTATAAAGACAGTAAAAATCAGCTTCAAAGCAGGAGCTATACAACCTATGGAGATGAAACGGTCAGGGCAGGCAACAGCAGAACATGTTATTATGAAGAATGGTACAGCTTTAAAATTCCTACGACTGAAAGCTATACAGTAGCCTTCCGTGGGCTTTCCGGCCAATCTCCGGCGAAGGAAACCGTACCTGTTCAAAATATGACGGGAAACATTTGGATCACGCTGGACACCGACCAGGAAATAAACGGGCAGCTTTCGGACCTTTCTGTATATACGTTTGACCCCGAAGAAAATTATGCGCAGGGCACGACCAACGTGTATTTCAGGGACGCGCTGGAGTGGGCAGAGCCGGGCGGCAGTATATATGCCTATAGCTGGGGGACGGAAACCGCCGAATGGCCAGGGACAAAAATGCAGTATGACAGGGAAGAGGGGCTGTATTATATTGAGCTTGCAAGCAGCTCGCCGTTTATTATTTTTAACGACGGAACGCAGGACCGCAACACGGCGCGGCAGACGGGGATCCTCTCTCTGCAGGGTGTAGAGGGGAAAATTCTTTATGACAATAAAACCGCAACATGGGAAAACTATATACATCCCAAAACGCAGCTGGAGCAGGCCATACAGGACGCGGTAGCAGAGCTGAACCGTTCTACCGTAAAGGGTGTGGATGCAGACGGGAACCAGGGGATAGAAGAAGTATTCTTTACAGTATTGCAGGGAATAGACGGCAACAGCGGCGTCATCCAGGAGGCGGAAGCAATTTTACAGGACACATCGGCTACTTCAGAACAGTACCGGGAGCAGGCGGAAACGCTCAACCGCTATGTTGCCGCGGTTCATTCCTGCAGTGAAGCGGTGCACCAGGCGCGGACCTATCTGCCCGGCTATGACGAATATGCGCTGTACCATGCGAATGATATTGTATTTACACAGGATTCTTTACAAACGTTAAGGGATGCGCATAAAGAGGTTATGCTGGTGTATGGGGACAGCGGCGTATCTTACACAGAAATTGCATCCAGCGCACTGGCGCTGCAAAGGGTTATGGACAATATGGAGCAGCTCCTGACAGGGGCGGAGGAAGGGGGCGCGCCCGGCGCTTCTCAGGCGATTGTCGCTCTGATGGACCGGGCAGGCTGGACCGCAGAGGCCTCTCCTTTGTATAGAGTAAGGGGCGAAAAATACAGAGAGGATACCCCCGTTACAAATGTTACAGGTTTTGATGAAAAGGTAATCTATACAAACAGCCAGGGGTATTACCTGTATTATATATCGTTTTCCGAAGAGCAGAACACGGCAAGAAACGTACAGTTTACGGTAAATGCCAACCAGTCCGTTCCGCTTGATAAAATCAGGGCGGGAGAAATATGGGTGTATGACAATCAAAAAGAAACGTGGAGTAAAAGCGGCGGCGATGATTCTGTAGTGGTCTATACTTCATCCATAAGCGGCAGCCGCGGGGAGGAAAAACTATATCAGTCGAAAACAGGGGAAAGTTTTCAGCTTGTTTTCCTGTATGACACAACGGTTACATACGACGGGGCTTCTTATGTGATTTTTGCCGGCGTATATCCGATCAGCGTCAGAGATTATCCGGATGGAATCAATCTTTTTTCTGCAAAAGCCAAGGACTTTTTTACAAACCCGGAACAATTTGGTATGGCCTACGGCGGGAAGGATGCTTTTGCAGCGGATGTGGGATGGGTCACAGCCGACGGAACGCTGACTTCTGCAGGATCGTCATCGTCAGACTATATAGACGAAGCGGTCAATTTTTTGGTTGGCGGAAGGCTCGCTGCATACACCCCGACGCAAGGCCTGAGCAACGCATCACTGACAGCGGCGGAACTGGAGGCGGCCGGGGCCGGACACAGTATGACGGGAAGCAATGGGCAGTTCCCTTCTTTTGCAGCTTATCGTGCCGAAAGCATCCATTTTCGCTGGGTGCAGCAGGGCGTTACGGGGAAAATGCCGGACTTAACGGGTAAAGACGTTTCATTTTATTCTGAGACTATAACGTTTGCCTGTACAGAGCTGTCTGTATATGAAACGGCGTCTGGCGCGCTGCGCGGCTCTTTTAAAGTGGGAAAGGCGGAAAATACGGGAGACTTTGACCATACGATCCGTTTTTATACGGATGTACAAATCCATATAATAAAGCCGGACGGTTCGGTCGATACCCAAAAATCGTTTATGATTCGCAGCGGAACGTATAAGCTGCGCGGGGAGGTTGACCTGTTTGCCTTTAATGAGGAGCTGAACAAGGGTACGGACGGGAAGGTCCGAAGCGTGGATTTTATGAACCTGACGGGGGGAAGCTACAGCCATGACTGATTTTGCAAAAACAAAAAAGGGCGTTACGCTGGTTGAACTGATCGCTGCAATTGCAATTTTGTCCATGGTAGTGATAGGAACTGTAACGGCCGTAGTCCTTGCACAGCAGGCGATGCTGGGCGACAACCTGCAGGAGAATGCATCGCTGCAGGCGCAGCAAATTGCGGATGCACTGTTGGAGGAGATGTCCGGAAAAAGTTTTGCAAACAACGCAGACGAGGCTGTCCGTTACAACCCAGATCTGTTAAACGGCGCAGTATATGTGGAAGCGGGAGCTTTTCCAGAGACAAAAACGGTGGGGGAAGCGCAGTATACGATCCGGGAGCAGTCTGCATCGGCCGGAAAGACAACGGTGACGGGGACTGCTATTACGGTTGCAGTTTATTACAGCGACACGAAATATGTAACAATAGACGCATTTGCGCCGGAAATAACAGCAAAGGATGTTTAGCATGGCAAGGAGGAAAGGGATGCGGAAGGCGGGCGCACGTTTTAAAAGCAAGAAAGGGATTTCTTTGGCAGAGCTGGTTATTACCATTGCACTGCTGTCTGTTTTTGCAGCGGCAAGCACGGCAATTGTCTGGGTTGTTATGCAAGTTTTCCAAACCAATACGGATCTGTCTGTAAACCGGCAGAATATCGTGGAGGCACAGGATATTCTGCATAATATGGCGGAAGTTGCAGAAAGCATTGAAGTAATTACAGCTCCTTCCGGCCCATCCACAGAAGCGGTGCACAGCCCAGACAAGGGCGACAGCGTGCTGATGCTTACTCCAATAGACGGCCGGTACGGTCTGCAAATGTATGTATATACGGAAACAGGCAATAAACTGGAATGGCAACCGCTGGCGGCATTTGACGGAATTGAAGCGGCAAAGTTTGAACTGACCGACAGTACGCTTACGGCAGACGCAGGCCGGTACACATTTTCCTATACGTTTATATCAGAAAAAGGTATGTCCTATACCGGTGGGGTGGAGGTCAACAATATGACAGAGGGAACGCCGTTTTACGACGGCCCTGATGCTGTGCGGCAAGCCGTAAGATACGACAGCGCCAGCGCTTCAGAAATGATGATCTGCTTTCGGATGTAAAAAGCGGGGAAAGAAAGATTATACACAAAGCCACCGGTTAAAGCAGCTGCGATAAAGCTTTAATTTGCTGAAAGCACAAAAAATTTTTACAGTGCCGGACTTTTACAAATAGGTAATGATTTTTTAGAAAAAGTATGCTATAATGTGAAAGATTGCGCAGGGTATATACCAATATGCCCATGCGGAGGAGATGCTGCGTTTTCTTTGAAGTGCCGCGGAAAGGAAGGGTTACCATGAATATTCTGAAAAGCATGTTTGGTAATTATAGCAAAAGAGAATTAAAACGGATTAAGCCGCTGTGCGACAGGGTGTTATCCTTGGAGGATAAATATAAGGCAATGTCCGACAGCCAGTTGAAAAAACAGACAGATATATTAAAGAGCCGTTTAAAAGGCGGGGAAACGACTGATGATATTTTGCCCGACGCGTTTGCTGTCTGCAGGGAAGCTTCTGACAGGGTGCTGGGCATGCGCCATTTTCCTGTGCAGGTGATTGGCGGGATTGTACTGCACCAGGGCCGCATTGCGGAAATGAAGACTGGTGAAGGAAAAACGCTGGTTGCAACATTGCCCGCTTATTTAAACGCTCTGACGGGCGACGGCGTGCATATTGTTACGGTTAATGATTATCTTGCCCGCCGAGACTCGGAATGGATGGGCAAGCTATACCGCTTTTTGGGGCTGACTGTTGGACTGATTGTACATGACCAGGAGGGGGAGCAGCGGAAAGAGGCGTATGGCGCTGACATTACATATGCTACCAACAACGAACTGGGTTTTGATTATCTGCGTGACAACATGGTAGTTTATAAGGAACGTAAGGTTCAGCGCGGCCACGCCTATGCAATTGTGGACGAGGTGGACTCTATTCTGATTGACGAAGCGAGAACGCCTTTGATTATATCCGGACAGGGTGATAAATCGACCGACCTGTATGAACGTGCAGACAAGCTTGCGAGGTCCTTGAAAATGGAGCGCTTTGCAGAGCTGGACAGTAAGGAAGACAACGATGAGATATACAGGGAAAAGGGCATTGACTATATTGTGGATGAAAAGGCAAAAACTGCTACGCTGACTTCGATTGGCGTAAAAAAGGTTGAGCAGTATTTTAACATAGAGAACCTTACCGACCCGGATAACCTGACGATTCAGCACCATGTTAACCAGGCGATTAAGGCGTATGGCATTATGAAGCGCGACATTGATTATGTAGTCAAGGACGGAGAGGTGATCATTGTAGATGAATTTACCGGGCGCTTGATGTACGGCAGACGCTATAACGAGGGCTTGCACCAGGCGATTGAGGCCAAAGAAGGCGTAAAGGTGGAAAATGAAAGCAAAACGCTTGCTACGATTACATTCCAGAATTATTTCCGCCTTTATAAAAAGCTTTCCGGTATGACCGGTACGGCAATGACAGAGGAAGAAGAATTTCGTGAAATTTACAAGCTGGATGTGGTGGAGATTCCAACCAACCGGCCGCTGATCCGGCAGGATATGCCGGATGTAATCTTTAAAACGGAGCAGGGCAAATTTACCGCGGTGATCAATGATATTATTGCATGCCATGAAAAGGGACAGCCTGTGCTTGTGGGCACCATTTCCATTGAAAAGTCGGAGATGTTAAGCGCAATGCTTAAGAAAAAAGGAATTAAGCATAATGTGCTAAACGCAAAGCAACACGATAAAGAGGCCGAGATTGTAGCGCAGGCCGGTAAAAAGGGCGCGGTTACCATTGCAACCAACATGGCCGGGCGCGGTACCGATATTATGCTGGGCGGTAATGCAGAGTATATGGCAAAATCTGAAATGCGCCGTATGCAGTTTCCCGAAGAACTGATTGCTGAAGCAACCGGTTTTGCCGATACGGACGACCAGGAAATTTTAAATGCCAGAAAGACCTTCCGGGAATTAAATGAGAAATATAAAGAAGCAATTAAAAGCGAGGCCGATGAGGTAAGGGCTGCAGGCGGCCTTTGTATTATGGGTACAGAGCGCCATGAGTCGCGCCGAATTGACAACCAGCTGCGCGGACGTTCAGGGCGCCAGGGAGATCCTGGAAAGAGCCGGTTTTATCTTTCTACAGAAGACGATCTTATGCGCCTGTTTGGCGGCGACAGGATGAAAATGGTGATGGATCGCCTGAACGCACCGGACGATATGCCGATAGAAAACAAGATGCTTTCCAATATCATAGAAAACTCGCAGCAGAAGGTAGAAAGCCGGAATTTTGCGATCAGAAAAAATGTGTTGCAGTATGACGACGTTATGAACCGGCAGCGCGAAATTATTTACAGCCAGCGCGACCAAGTGCTAAATGGAGACGATATTAAAGACCAGATTATGAAAATGATTGAGCAGACGATTGATTCGACCGTTGCAACCTATTGTCCCGATGGCGCCACCAAGGATCAATGGAACCTGGAAAGCCTGCACGATTATTATGCCGGTTGGATGGTAGGCGACGATGAGCTTCGCTACACACCGGAAGAAATAGAGGATCTGGAAAAGAAGGATCTTATAGAAACGCTTAATAAAAAAGCCAAAGAGTTGTACGCAGAAAATGAAACGCTTTTACCAGAGGAAACCATGCGTGAAATGGAGCGCGTCTATCTGCTTAAAAATGTAGATACCTATTGGATGGAGCATATTGACGCGATGGAAGCCTTAAAACAGGGAATTCGTCTGCGTGCGTACAGCCAGCGCGACCCTGTAGTGGAGTATCGGTTTGAAGGCTTTGATATGTTTGATGAAATGATCGCGGCAATCCGTGAAAACACGGTAAAGATGGTGATTGCAGCGCCAAAGCGTATTGTGGAGATTCAAAAGCGCAATGCAGAGCTTGAACGCAAGCGGCAGGAAATTGCCAAACAGGCGGCGGCAGCTCATCAGGTGGTTTTACCCGGCCAAATGCCGCCGGCTCCGGCACAAAACCCGATTAACGTGGTGATCAAACGCGAGCAGGTAGCGCAGCCGACCTCTACAAGCGCCGACGGAACCGATACAAGGAACAAAACTGTACGGAAAACTGCCAAAGACAGGGTGGGCCGCAATGATCCCTGCCCGTGCGGCAGCGGAAAAAAATATAAAAAGTGCTGCGGTGCAGATGAGTAAAGCGAAAAGAGGAAAACAAAGGACGCCGGGCAGTAATGCCCGGCGTGATAAAGATGCATAACCAATTTGTAGCGGAAAGTTTATCTTCGGATATACTTTCCGTTCTTCTATTTTTCCAATGTAATGGAGGTGCGCGTTGATCTTCTGCATAGAAAACTTTTTCTTGCAGGCCCGGGAACGTTTGTGCACCGCAATGTGATGAACAGGTTCCCGCAGAATTACGGCTGGTCGCAGTACAGGCGGGGTTGGGCAGGCCGCAATTAACGTGGCGGCCTGCCCTTGCCCTAACCAGTCTGCAAGGTCGTTTTGCAGCATGACCTGTCTGGGTACAATAAGAGGAATCTTTTTTAATGTATCAGAGGATATTTTATCAAATTCAGTCAAAGAATCGTCTTTTCTCATCAGTAAACCAAAATGATTGACGACAGGGAGTTTGATATAATCATATTTGGCAGATTTGTTATTCCTACAGACATCCTAAAATCAAGCAGGCCTTTATTAAGACGTTCGGTTGTAATCTCATCATCACCGCTATATAAATGAAATTTTATATCGGGGGATGATTTATGTAATTCACTTATTGCTTTTGTGACAATACGCATACCGCAAATCTCGCCAGCACCAATGTGAATTTCACCGCTGATTGATTTGGCTTCTGATGGAAAATCCACAGCATAGAAATGCCTATGGAGGGTTTTGGCGTATTTCAGGTGAACAATTTGGAAATATATGAAAAATCCGTGTTGGAAGCAATTGAAACCGGCTACCGTCTGATTGACACTGCCAGCAGCTACAATAAAGGTAAAAACGGCCATGAAAGTGGCCGTTTTTCTTTCCTTATGCCCGGTTTCCCTTGGTTATTTAACATCCTTATCATGCAAGAGAGAGGCCCGGCGCTTTTTTGTATTGGCAGACAGGTGGAAACGACATAGCTTTCGCCAATAGTGAATTGTCAAACTAAGTGCAACAGGAATTGAGCTCAAGTTCCCATAATTCCT
>UQLR01000006.1 GCA_900541975.1 uncultured Oscillospiraceae bacterium
ACATTGCCGCCGTCATCGGTATGGACGATCACGTGGTCGAGTTTGAGATCACGCCGAACCGCCCGGACTGCCTGTCCGTGATCGGTCTGGCGCGCGAGGCCGCCGTGACATTTGACAAGCCCCTCCGGCTGCACACGCCCGAGGTCCCCGGCAGCGGCGAGGACATTCACGATCACGTCAGCATCCGCATCGACGATCCGGCGCTCTGCCCGCGCTACACCGCGCGCATGGTACGCAACGTCAAGATTGCGCCGTCCCCGGCGTGGATGCGCGAGCGCCTGCGCAACAGCGGCGTGCGCCCGATCAACAACATAGTGGATATTACAAACTATGTTATGCTGGAATACGGCCAGCCAATGCACGCCTTTGACCTGCGCTATATTGAAGGTGGAAAAATTCAGGTGCGCCGGGCAAAAAACGGCGAAACCATCACCACGCTTGACGGCGTAGACCGTACACTGACAGACAACAATCTGGTCATTGCCGACGCTTGTAAACCTGTTGCCATTGCCGGTGTAATGGGCGGAGAATACAGCGGTATTATGGACGACACGACAACGATCGTGTTTGAATCCGCCACCTTCCTTGGCAGCTCTGTACGGCTTACGGCAAAACAACACGGCATGCGCACAGACGCTTCTTCCCGTTACGAAAAGGGACTGGATCCCAACGCCTGCCTGCCCGCCCTGGAGCGCGCCTGCGAACTGGTAGAGCTTCTGGACGCCGGAGACGTAATGGACGGCGTTGTGGCGGACAGCTGTTTTGAGCCGGCGCAGCGGACCATTGCGTTTGACCCTGCCTGGATCAACCGCTTTCTTGCAACAGATATTACAAGCGGACAAATGCAAAAAATTCTTGAAAAAACAGGCTGTAAAATAATTGGGGAAAATATTGTCGTCCCGACTTTTCGCCCAGATCTTGTACACAAAGCAGACATCGCAGAGGAAATTGCAAGGTTTTACGGCTACAATCAAATTGCTTCAACGGCTTTAAGCGGCGGAGCGCAGGGCAAATACAGCGAAAGGCAGAAGTTTGACATGCGCATTACTGCTTCTATGCTTGCAATGGGGCTTTCGGAGATTATGACCTATTCCTTCATCAGCCCCAAATATTATAATAAGGTTCTAATGCCGGAAAACCACCCGCTGCGTAATTCTGTTGTAATTTCAAACCCATTGGGGGAAGACAGCAGCATTATGCGTACAACCGCACTGCCCTCCATGTTGGAAATACTTGCAAAAAATTACAGCAACCGCAATACTGCCGCACATTTGTTTGAACTTGCCAAAGAGTACATCCCTACGGCACCCGACAAACTGCCGCTGGAAAAAAACACACTGATTGCGGGATTTTACGGAGATTGCGACTTTTTCTCTGCTAAGGGTATTTTGGAAGCGCTGCTTGCAAAACTTGGCGTCTCCGATTATGATATACAAGCGGCAGACGACAGATTTGGTTATCATCCCGGCAGGTGCGCCGTATTGACAATAAACGGGCAGGAGCTCGGTATAATTGGAGAAATTCACCCGGAATGCGTCAAAAATTACGGGATTGGAACAAGGGTATATGTGTTTTCTCTGGACGCAGACGTTATGTATGCCCATGCAAATCAGGAAAAGCACTATACGCCGCTTCCCAAATATCCCGCCGTTACCAGAGACCTTGCCGTTATCTGCGACGAGGGCATTCCTGTTCTTACACTTGAAAAGGCGATTACCGCCGCTGCCGGAAAACATTTGGATTCTCTTTCTCTATTTGACGTTTACCAGGGGAAACAAATTGAAGCCGGGAAAAAAAGCGTTGCCTTTAATATTGCTTTAAGAAGCGCCGACAGCACGCTGACAGACGAACAGGCAAGCGTTTTGATGGACAAGATTATAAAAGCGCTTGAAAAATCCGGCGCCGTTTTGAGAGCCTGATTTTTCCCCGGTATAAAAGTTCACAATTTGTTATTGAACTTAAATTTACCGCGTAGTATAATGGCTACAGTGGAGGTGGAAGCATGTTTGACAAGACGATGGTTTTTTCACTGGGTGGCGACAAGGACGACGAAATAAAAAAAGCGCTGGTCACTGTTTATGACGCGCTCAAGCAAAAGGGGTATAACCCCGTCAACCAAATTGTTGGCTACATTCTTTCCGAAGATCCCACATATATTACAACCCATAACAACGCACGTAATATTATCAGTAAAATTGACCGGGACGATCTTTTGGAAACGCTTGTAAAGTCCTTTTTAAACAAATAAACAAAACAAGAAGTTTGCCCGCCGCACAATGGATGCGGCGGGCATTTATTTTTTCCCATCTTTAC
Source organism: uncultured Oscillospiraceae bacterium (assembly GCA_900541975.1). Taxonomy (GTDB): domain Bacteria; phylum Bacillota; class Clostridia; order Oscillospirales; family Acutalibacteraceae; genus Scatavimonas; species Scatavimonas merdigallinarum. The sequence continues at coordinate 2,314 of UQLR01000006.1, forward strand.
AGACACGCTTCTTAGCGCAGGCATGAGAAATGCTTTTCAGGATACGCGCACCTGTATGGCGCGCGCGCATATTCTGGATATAAAAGGAGCTGATAGAATGCTTTGGGAAAATACAACAAAAAATTACGCGCGGAAAATGGAAAAACGGAAGCCGGAGGCTTTTGCACAGATAAAGGGCGGCCCTCATAACCCAAAAATTGACGGAACCGTCGCTTTTTATAAAACGTTGCGTGGTGTTTTGGTCATAGCAGACATTGCCGGACTACCGACAGACACCGCAGAATGCGCCGAAAATATTTTTGCCATGCACATCCACCAGGGCGGCAGCTGCACCGGAAATGCACAGGACCCGTTTGCAGATACAAAATCCCATTATAATCCGAAAAACTGCCCGCACCCTGCCCATGCTGGCGACCTTCCGCCTCTTTTTGCTAATAATGGAAGCGCATGGTGCGCATTTGTTACAAACCGCTTTCGGATCCGGGATATTCTTGGTCATACGGTCGTTATTCACAGCAAAGCCGACGATTTTAAAACGCAGCCGTCCGGGGATTCCGGCGATAAACTGGCCTGCGGCGTTATTCAGCGCTAAAAGCAAAATGCATGCTCTAAAAAGCAGGAGGAACCGTCTATCCTCCTGCTTTTTTTCATGCGGCCCGGCAGTCTGCCGGGTTTTGTATGTAGCCGTTTTTATTTTCCGTGTTTTCTTCTGTGCGTACTGGCAAGTATGCCAACGGTGATCAATGCGCCCAACACAATTACGACCCACATGAATATGCCCATTACCACATATTGCGTTGTAGTCGTATTGTTATTTTCCTTCTCGGGAATGGTTACATCCTCTGTAGGAATCGTCTGTGTCGGCAGCTGAAAAATATCCAGCCAAGACTGGCTCTCCTGCGGGTGCGTTTCCTCCTGTGAAACAGGCGGGTCGGTTTCCTGATAAGAAACGTCAGGCGGTTGGGTTTCCTGCGGCCGGGTTTGAGGCGGCTGGGTAGGCTCGGGCTGGGTAGGTTCCGGTTCGGAGCCCGGCTGGACGGGCTGTGACTCCACAGGTTCTGTGGACGATACTGAAGGCGGCTGCGTTTCCGGCGTATAGGCGCTACTGGGGGCGGTTTCATCCTCCGGCAATGCCAGCACGGTTGTGTGCGCCGCCATAAGCAGTAATGCCGCTGTTAAAAACAGCAATACTGTTTTTTTGCACTTCATGTTTTATTTCGTTCCTTTCAAAAAGGCTTTTTTAAATTATACCCACTTCACAACCTTTTTGTCTATAGCATTTTAAAATAATTCCACCTGTATTAAGCCGACTTTAAAACCTGGGCCAGAACCTCCCCCAAAAGCTCCCCGGAATATACGGCTTCATCCAGAGTATTGACGTCCGTTCCAACTTCTATCAGCAGCGATCCAGTATTTATGGACATATTATAAGCAAAGTCCCCAAAATAAAGCGGCCGCGTCATACCCGGATACAGTGTTTCCGCCGTCTGCTGCAAACGCAGGGCAAAGCGCAAATTATATTCCCAGTGAGAAAATCCATACGCGCCTGTAGGGTCGTAACCACTCATGATCATAATCTGCGCGGCCTTTTTTCCGTTTGCAACAAACGTCGGCTTGATTTTACCGCTTTCTCCACCATATCCAATTGCGTCCCGGTGCAGATCAATTACCACTTTAATCGTCGGATATTCTTCCAGATAGCTGTATATAGTTTCGGCGCTTCGGTCGTACGAACCGTTGTAGCTGGGGTCGTCGTGGTGCGTGGTCGAATGCAGCGCACCAATTCCGTGCGCGTTAAGCGTATCAACAATTGCGGCTCCAACACGTGTAACGTTATAGTTATCGTCTGTATCTCTGCCGTTGTAATTTTCGTAGTAATAACCAAGGTCTTCCTGCATATAGGCCTCCCCTGTATGCGTATGTACGACGAGCACCTGCGGCTTTGCCGTGTTTTCCATTTCAAACCCAAGCGGAAGCTGCAGTTGTTGCCCTACGTTGATTACATAATCTGTTGTATTGCGGATTGAAAAGTTATCATATTCTACACCGGAAGCTCCATACTGGCTTTCAATAACGGGAAAAGTCCTTTCCCCTTCGTGCCCGTCGCTGTCTTTTTTTCTGGGGACAGTTTCCTCTTTTTCGCTATTTCCCGTACTTTCGGTTTTGCGTGCCTGGTCTGCGTCTGCAATTGTGCTTACAACGGGCGCTGTTGGATTTTCTTGCTGTTTTACGGTGCCGTCCGGCATGGTAAGACCTGCGGCCATTAACTGCAGACGAGTGGTTTCTCCACCTAAAGCAGAGGGAAGTCTTGCCCCCACACAAACAGCGGACAACACCGCAATTGCAAGCGAAAGTACCACCGCGGTTCCGTTTACCAGTTTTTTTCTTTTTTGCGTCTGCATACCTTTTCCCCCGCCCATACAGCATTGCTCTAACTTATAGGTATGCATACCGATTTTGTTTTATGCGCTCTATCCTACAAGGGAAAGCAGGTCGGGAAGTGTAAAATCCGGATGCAGTGCGCAGTTGACCGCCATACTGATCAGTTTTGCCCCCCGCTCAATCAGCAGGTCGATTTCCCGCGGGGTCACAACCATTGTCTGTCCGTTTGGGGAAACTGTGCGGCGCACAGCGCTCTGCGCTTTTGCACTGCTGTCCAGTAAAAGATCGGATGCAAGCGTTACTGCATCCACCACGGTGGGAACGCCAATTGCTATAACAGGGACGCCCATTGTTTTTTGGTTGATTTTCAGTCGGTGGTTCCCCACCCCGGCTCCCGGGGATATCCCTGTATCTGAAATCTGCATAGTGCAGCCAAGGCGTTCCAACCTTCTGGAGGCCAGCGCGTCAATGGCAATTACTGCGCTCGGCCTGATTTTCTGCGCCACGCTGAAAATAAGCTCGCCGGTTTCTATGCCTGTCTGGCCCAAAACACCGGGAGCTAACACTGCAACGGGCCGTAAAGCGTCAAGTCCTGTGCTCCGGGCAAGTTCTCCCGTTATATGCCTGGTTGCCAGAACCTGCGCACCGGCTTTTGGGCCAAGCGCATCCGGCGTAATATTCAGGTTTCCAAGCCCGGTTACAAGCACCAGCCCTTTTTCCGGTAAAAGGGAGCGGATTTCCTCTGCAATAATCAGCAGGCGCTGATCTGTTTCCCGGAAGTCGTCTGTCAACGGTGGCAGCTCTATTGTGATGTATGTGCCTGTTTCTTTCTGCATTTTCCTTGCTGCTTCTTCTTGTGTAATGCGCATTCTTGTTACGGTCATATTTTGGTACTTTTGCGTGCCATACTGCACACCCTGCATTTTTCCGCCTGCTATTTCCTTTGCTTCAAGTGCAAGATCCGTTCTTACCTGCATATTTTTCTCCTTTTTCTTTCCGGGTTTTCCACAGCCTATTTACTTTTCCATTTTATACTGATACAATATAGCATATCCACAGGCAAAAAGATTATGAAACCGCACTTTTTACAAATATACTGTCTACTATAAAATCAGCGAGGTCATTATGAAAAGAAAAAAACGCCTTACGGCCGCTCTATGTCTTTGTACTGCATTTTTTATCTTTGCATCTGCTTTCCCCGCCGGCGCTGTTGAAAACAAAAAATTCACGGCAGACGGCAACAACAAGTATTCTATAGCAAGCCCTTCTTATACGGAAGAATATGCAAGCTATCTGCAAAACGGGAGCAAGGATTTGCTTGTTCCGCAAATGTATAAAAGCACCGGCACGGTGCTTAAACGCAATGGTATTGCGCTGCCTGCTTCCTACAGTTCGGCAGATTTTGGGTATGTAACACCCGTAAAAGACCAGGGAAACCTGAACACTTGCTGGGTTTTCGGCGCTATATCCGGCCTTGAAACCTATCTTATAAAAAACGAATTTGGCAGCTTTGACCTTTCAGAGGAACATGCAAACCACTGGGCAACTACGCGCACAAACGGAACCGGCTGGCAACGTACATATACAGACGGCGGTTATTCCCAGATGATGCCGGGCTATTTTACATCATGGAGTGGACCACGTTTGGAAAGCGACATTCCATATAGAAGCGGTGATACGCTAAGTTTTGAGGAAATTGACCAAAAAGGCGTTACCACCATTGGTGTAACAGATCTGATGTTTTTGGAAAACGACCCCGACTCCATCAAACAAGCCATTTATACATACGGCAGCGTTACGGCAGGCTGCAGCACGCTGAAAAAGTATTTTAACAAACAGAAAACGGCATTTTACTGTCCTGACGATTTTCCGGGCAGCGCGAACACAGGCGGGCACGTCGTATCTGTCATCGGGTGGAACGACCAATATGAAAAAGAAAACTTTAACCCGCTTTACAGGCCACAAAAAGACGGCGCCTGGCTGGTAAAAAACAGTTGGGGTGCGCAAAGCAACGTAGAAGGCTTTTACTGGATTTCCTATGAAGACAAATATATTTTTAACAAGCGCTACGGAAAAAATTACGCAATTGTTCGGGCGGACCTGGTAAAAGAAAACCAGAAAATATACCAAAACGAAATTTACGGTGCAACGTATGATATGGCTGTTTATGAAAATGCAAACACGGGGAAAGAGTATCTTACGCAAATGACCTATGCAAACGTATTTGATTTTTCTGACGCCTACCAGTCTATAGAACAGGTTATATTTGAAAGCGAGGCTGCAGGAGCCGCTTATACTGTGTACTATATTCCCTGCGAAGGCGGCGTGCCGGTACAGGACCAGGCCCGGTGGCGTCTGCTTGCAAACGGGCGAGTTCCTTACAGTGGCTATGTGAGCGCAGAAACTTCCGGCTTTATTGTACCGGAGGGAAAAGGTGCTCTGGGTGTTCGGATTAACGCCGCGGGTACGGACACGCACGCCTCTCTTGGTGTGGGAGAATGGCTGAAAAACACTACTGTAAACAAAATGACTTTTTTGCCCGATGTACACAAGGGCGACTGTTACCTGTTTTTAGACGGAACTTTTCTGGAACTTACCGACGTTTACCGAACTCTGTTCAATAACGATGAAATTGGCGGAACGCTCGTGATCAAAGCAATTGCATCAAAGAGCCCTTTCCTCAGGGGCGATGTGGACGGTAACGGATATATAAATATTTCTGACGTGTTGCTTATGCAAAAACACCTGGCAAAATTTCTTGTGCTGGACGAAGCACAGATTAAAACCACCGCAGATTTAAACGGCGATTGCCTGCTCACAATAGAAGATGTTTTGCTGCTGCAAAATATACTTGCAAAGAAAAACTGAGCAAGGCTTTTTTCTAAAACAAACCGCCCTGTACCAAAGTTTGTACAGGGCGGTCATTATTGTTGTTAAATGGTTGTTAAAGGTTAGCAAGATAGCCTCCAATATATTTTTGAATCATCACCGTATCGGTTGTGGCACAATTCCCATCCCCGGTTACATCTGCCAGCAGCATTTGTGTTGCGGTTAAAGTTGCTTTTTTGGCAATATAGTTTTGGAAAAGAATCACGTCTGAAATTTCAACTTTACCATTTTGGTTTAAGTCGCCCATTACGCCAAGCTTACTGGCATAATCCAGAACACACCAGCCTGTTTGGGAACGGTAAGTTGTTTTTCCCCAGGTATAGCCGCCCGAAGTTTTCGTTTCTATAATTTTAATGTTTGTACCATATGGAATTACACCAAGGCTCTGATAGCTTGTCCCTGCATTGCTTCTGAAATTTACACCGTTATCCGACGTAATTTTCCACAACTGCGTTGCCATTTTCCGGGTCGGCTCTTCAGCTTGTCCGCCTGAACTGCTGTTTGAAAAATCGCCAATATAAATATACCCCAGAAAACGATACCCGGGATACCCCATATGGGAATCATCCGTACTGATCGTCTCTGTAAAAAACATTGTGCTATTATATGCAGATTCGGAAAACGTTACATTTTTACCGGATACTTTTTCAACGACCGCCACATGTCCATAGTTGGAATCGTAATTATCCCAACAGGCAATTGCCCCAAGCTTTGGCGTTTGCCCGTAATCATAAAAACCATTTGCTATATTATAGGTCCACCACTCGCCTGCATTATAAGGGCAAAGGTCAGGGCGCGTTCCAAGAATTTCGTAGGCCCTTCCGTATGCATACGCCGTGCAGTTAGGCATACCGTAGCCATATTTATAAAACAAATTGTAATCGGCGTCGAAATAATACTTATTTGTTTTCGCAGGCTCCGTCAACCGGGGTGTAAACGACGCGCCAGACGCTGCGCCGGCAGACGAAACACAGAAAAACAGCGATGACAGAAAAACCATTGCCGCAACATAAAGCGAAAGAATCCGTTTTATTCTCATACCAAACCACCAAACCATAAAAAATAAACAAATAGTCGAATTTTTCTTTAAAAAAGCAATTTTTAATACTGCAAGTAATATTTTAGCAACATCTTCCGAAAATATCTACTGTAATTATTACTGAAATGCCGGCATGCATTTTTACATTTATTACAATTTTTTACAACAATTTCAAAATTGTTGCAATTTAACCTGCATTTTTATCTGCTTTATTACACAACACTCAACCATATATATGCTTTATTTTTAAAAAGAAACCGCCGTGCAGCGTTTTAACTGTACGGCGGTTTGTAAAAACAATATATCAAAATTGTAATTATTTTAAAACGCCAATTGCGTCCGATATGGTTTTCTCGTGTGCTTCCCTGCCATAAGCGTCCACCTGACTTTTATCCTTGGCACCGTGCGTCAGACAGCCGGCGCCGCCAATGCAGCCACCCGTGCAGGCCATCCCCTCAATAAAGTTGTTTGGCAGAACATTCTTGGAAGCCTTCAAAAGAGCTGCTCTGCACTCTTCTATCCCATCGCAGGAAATTGCCTTAAGTGTAAAATCCTCCAGCCCCTGTTCTTTCAGCCCTTGTGCTACGGCGTCTGCAAGACCGCCGCTTCTGGCAAAGATTCTTCCGTAATAAGAAGCATTGTCCAAAACATCCTCTTGTAAAATGGAAATATCAATATCACGGCTGTCAATTAACGCCTGCAGCTCTTCAAAGGTAATGACTGCATCAATATATGGGCGGACATGCTCCTGCTGAACCTCCATCTTCTTTGCCGTACAGGGGCCGATAAATACAATCTTGGCTGTATTGTCTGATTCCTTGATATACTTTGCGATTGTCGCCATCGGTGAAAGATTATGGGAAATATGCTCCACCATAGATGGAAACTGTTTTTTGATATAGTCAACAAAGGCCGGACAGCAGGAGCTGGTCAAAAATCCCTTTTCTGCAAGCTCCTTAGCTTCTGCATAGGCAACCATGTCTGCGCCGAGCGCCGCTTCGACCACGCTGAAAAAGCCCAGCTGCTTAATACCACTGACCACTTGCCCCAGCTTTGCATAACTAAACTGGCTGGATATTGACGGCGCCACAACAGCATACAGTTTAAATTTACTGTTGTTTTCGCTCTGTTTGATCAGATCAATCACATCAAGGATAAAAGATTTATCATCAATTGCGCCAAACGGGCACTGATAGACGCAGGCACCGCAGGATATACATTTATCATAATCAATAGAGGCGGCTTTTGTCTCTTCATTCATCCCAATCGCCTTTACCTTACAGGCGCGCACACACGGACGCTTGTAGTTGGCAATTGCACTGTACGGGCAAACCTTGGCGCACATACCGCATTCTACACATTTGGATTTATCAATATGCGCTTTTTGCTTTTCGTCAAATGTAATTGCGCCGCGTCTGCACACATCTTCACAACGGTGGGCAATACAGCCCCGACAATCATCCGTGACGTTATAGCCGCCCTCCGGACACTCGTCGCAGGCAATGTCTATGACTTCGATAATATTCGGATTTTTTTTATTTCCGCCCGTTGCTATGCCTATGCGTTCGGCAACAATCGCACGCTCTTTATAAATACAGCAGCGCATGGTCGGCTTGGGGCCTTTTACAATCACTTTTGCAATATCGTTAAAGCTTTCAAGCAGCGTGCCCTCAAACGCATGCCTTGCTACTTCCCGCAACACCTTATATTTAAGGTGCTGCACTTTCGTGTCAAACTTTCTCATTCCATATGCCTTCCTTTCCAAAAGAAGCGTTCTGCGGCGGTCGCCGCAGCTGCAATGTATTAAAAATAGCTGACTTTTATACGTTTCCCCATCTTTTTTAACGCTTCGCTCAATTCTTCGATCAGACGCATTTTGATGTTAAAGCTGATTGGAAGATTGGGATTTTGATGCGCCGGGTTTACTGCGCGGCCTACATAAAAATTAATGTCGGTCGCTTCCTCAAACAGCAGCCTGGATATTTGGGAAGCGCCGTCAAGCTTAAAGCTCCAGTCGGAATACAGCTCGTTGCTTTCCAGGTAGCTTTTTGCATAGGTCAGAACACGGCTCATCGTAATAACGCCCTCTGTGACCAGATCCACGCCTTCAATTTTGGCAGTCGGCGGGATTTCAGGGTCCAGATAATCCAGCACAGTATCTACAGGCTTGCCCAGATATCCCGCCGCAAGGCTGGAAGTCGTTCCGCCGCAGACAATATGCTTGCCCTCCTTTGCAAAAAACAACGCCATCATTTTGTTTACATCTTCCGGGTTGGAGGGCGGGCCGATCAGCAGATTCACCGGGCTGCGCCTGCGTATTTTAAGCGCGCCGACCGTAGTGTCGTCCCCGGGCTGGCCGGCGTACAGGCGGTCGCATTCGTCCAGCAGCAGCGTACAAAGCGTTTTTGCCGTATATTCGCTGTCATACAGCTTTTCCATAAATTCCACAATATTTTCCCGCTGCCAGCCAAAGTTCATTGTTTTTCCAACGCCTGCATAAATTGCGCCGTCGCTCATGGCAAGAAACACATCGTTTTCCTGCAGGGGGATTTTTGAGCTGTAAATGGTCTTTCCGCCAATTTCCATCGCGGTTTTGTCATATTCCACGTTTTTTCCGTCGCGCAGAAAAATCACATGCGGGTTATCATACTGGATAATCTCCGCTTCCTCGTTGTCGACCACACGGAGGATCGTAAAAGTGGAATACGCAACCTTTCGGACCTCGCAAACCGGCAAGGTGGAGGCAATGGTGGAAACACACTCTTCAATACTCAGGTTTTCGGCCATCATGGTAGAGATGATCTTTGAGGTCAAAATTGCCAAAATATTGGCCTTTACACCGCTGCCAAGGCCGTCGGCCAGCACCATAACAAAGCTGTTTTCTCCCTGACCAACAACCTCTACATGGTCGCCGCAAAGCTGTTCGCCGTGCTTGATCAGGCTGTGATACCCAATTTCCGTACAGAGATTATTCATTGCTCAAAGACTCCTTCAGCTTTGTTAATGCAATTTTGGTTTCTGCCGTGGTTTCGCCTAAAAGCGAAGCAATTTCCTGTACAACGCGCATTTGCTTTTCTATGACCTTATCTGTAATTTCGACCGTATTTTTGCTGATGGCTTCTTTTTCTTCTTTTTGTTTTTCTTCCTCGGTCACATCGCGCATAATGCTGATGATAATATGAAAGCTTTTGTCGTAAAGAATGGATTCCTCCACATATTTATCATATTCTGCAAGGTAAACGCGTTTGTCGTGTACATTTTTTCCGTCGTTTAAAATCTGCATATACGGCAGCGGATCTAAAATCCGCACGACCGGTTCGTTGATAACGTCCTGTACTCTGCCAATATGTAAAATCTGGCGCGCTGCGGAATTGATCTGCTGGATCTCCAGGCTTTCATTTAAAACCATAATCGCATTGGGCGTGTTTTTAATGATCGTATCGGAAAACGATTCTGCCTTTTCAATCAGATATGGCAGGCACATGGTAAGATTCGCCTTTCCAAAATAAACCGCAACGGCCTTTTCCCGGCAGGTATTGTACCCACAGCTGCCGCAGTTAAGTTCGTCTTCCGGCTTTGTTTTCCCCATTTTGCGCAAAATTTCTTCAATCGTTTTATTGCCGGGCATCTGGTGGTGCAGCCCGATAAACGACATTTCCTTTTTCAGTTGCGCGCGCTGGGGCATTGTAAAAGCAAAATCACGCGTTTTGGGCGCATAACGGTCAATGGACACAAAATCACGGACAGGCTCCACATGCGGTTTGTCCATTGCAGGCCCGCCTATACAACTGCCGGCGCAGGCCGACATTTCAATAAAGCAATCAGAAAGCTTACCGTTTACAATATCTTCCAGTGCATGCATACAATTTTCAACGCCGTCAACAACCATATAACTGTAACGCTCGCTGTCGCAGGCCATAGAGCGCAAAATGCCGCCTGATGTTGGGAACAGGCGCGCTTTGCCGCCCTGTTCGCGGTCCGGAACAGAGGCGTCAAACGCCACGTTTTCTTCCTGCATCCATTGCGTAAGTTCCTCAAAAGTCAGTACGCAATCTACCATTCCGCTATATTGGGCAGCTTCGTCTTTTTTAGAAATACACGGCCCGATAAAAACGGTATATGCACCTTTGTGTGCGTTTTTAATCTGTGCGCAATGCGCCTGCATTGGCGACAAAACCTTTGCAAGGTACGGCAGTGCCTGCGGGTAATACTTTTGAACCAGCGTGTTGACCGTATGGCAGCAGGAAGAAATAATCACGGGGCTTTCACAATCTGCAACCATATGCTCATATTCTGTTTTAACAATTGTTGCGCCCAACGCCGTTTCTTCCGCCCCGGCAAAGCCGAGCTTTTTCATTGCTTCGGCAAATGCAGTAATATGCACCCCCGCATAATTAGCTGCAAAAGACGGCGCTACGCTGACATATACTTCCCTGCCGGTTGCAAGCAGCTCCTTTGCTTTGGCCACGTCGTTGCGAATTTGCTTTGCATTTTGTGGACATGCAACAAAACACATGCCGCACAGGATACATTCATCTTCTACAATGTGCGCCTGATTATTTGTAAACTTAATGGACTTGACCGGGCAGTGCCGTATACATTTATAGCAATTTTTGCAATTGGACTTTTTTAACTGTATGCAGTTGCTCATTGCTTACACCTCTTTACAAATGAAGCGAATTCTGTACACTATTTTTTTAAAACATACTGGTTAAACACTTCATCAAAATTTTCCCTGGAAACACCGCAGATAATTTCATCATCTACTTTTACAGAAACGCCCTGCGTACATTTTCCCAGACAAAAAGCCGCGCTCAGCTCTACGCTGTCTTCCAGCCCGTTTTTCTTCAGGCGGTCCTTCATAAGCTGAATGATGTCATAAGAGCCACGCAAATGACAGGAACTTCCTACACATACATACACTTTCATATTTTCACCCCTTTTCATGCGGATTCGGCTTTATTCTTCTGTCTTCTATTTTATCAGTTCTTTCCCGGAAGTCAATGGAAATTGCAGTCGGCTTTTGCTGAAATTCCCGCACTGCAACCGTTGCAAAGTACGCACGGATTGGTGGGCAGCCACTTGTTAAAATATTAACAATCTTATGTAAAAATCATACCACACGCGGCGCGTGCTGTCAAGATCTGCCTGCCCATCTGTCGGACAAATAACGGCTTCGGGGTAATGCCTTTTTACAAAGCAACATCTGCAAATTTAAAAACCTTATGGTATACCGCTGAGGTCAAAATTGGGAACAAAACGTACATCGGCTGCCGTAAGCTCCTGCGTAAAGCCCGTAAGATCAAGCGCAAACAGGTACTTCAGCACCTTTTGATATTCCCGTCTTGTAATTTTGCGATTGATTTCCGGGTATTGCTGTGCCTTGCCGCAGGGTATGTACTGCGCCATCAGGCTTACCAGCACCTGCTGTTGAAAATTCTCTTGCAAAAGGCCAAGCACTTCCATACTGTCTTTCGTGTGCATGGGCAGTATTAAATGACGTACAATCGTGCCCTTTTGCAGCATGCCGTCCGGGCCAAAGCAGGGCGCGCCTGTTTGGCGCACCATTTCGTGTATTGCCCGCAGGGCTGTTTCCCGGTAACCCGGTGCGGAAGAATACCGCAGGGCAAGCTGATCGTCTGCATATTTAAAATCCGGCAGATAGACGTCTACTATCCCCTGCAGGCGCCGCAGGCTCTCGACCGTTTCATAGCCCGAACAGTTGTATACAATTGGGATATTCGGCCTGTAAAGCGCAAGGCTTTCCAACACAGCGTCTATATAATGGGAAGCGCCGACAAGGTTAATATTGTGCACGCTGTTTTCCTCCAGCCTCTGGTAACAGCGTGCAAGCGTTTGCGGCGTGACCTCCTTCCCATAGCTTTGCGCAGAGATGCGGTAATTTTGGCAATAAACGCAGCGCAGAACACAGCCGCTGAAAAAGACTGCGCCGCTGCCCCTTTTCCCGCTGATGCAGGGCTCTTCCCAGTAATGGGGTGCTATCCGCGCCACCTTTGGCAGTGTTCCCGCCTTACAAAAGCCGTCGCCGCTATGTTCCCCTCTGTACGCTGCGCAGCTGCGCGGGCAGGCACGGCAGCTTTCTATAACCATCATATTGTAAGCTTCCTTTCAAATATACTGCAAAATAATTTTATATGCTTCCAGAAGCTTTTCAAACGTATAAAATCGACAATTGGCCGGGCTGGTGGAAGGCAACGCCTTTGCCTGCACCTCGGTTTGCGGCAGGCAGTAACGGCTATAAATACGATACGCCTTCGAGCCCGTTGTAAAAATGGCACGGATGTCGGCTGACTGCAGGATTTTCCCAATATTGTTTACAACAGGTTTTTTAATACTGCCGTCATCTGCGCCCCGTATTTCACAGGACGCCAACACGTCCCACAGCGCAATATGGCGCGACAACAAAAATTCTGTCCGGGCGGCGGTTGTATCCGGAACTTCACAGGAAAACAGCGCTGCCAGGATCTTCCAAAACCGGTTTTGCGGATGCCCATAATAAAACCCAACTTCACGCGATTTAGGCGACGGCATTGTTCCAAGCAGCAAAATTTTGGAATGTTGATCAAAAACAGGCGGTATCGTGTGGATTACCGTTTGATTTTTCTGCACAAGCTTCCTCTTCTTTCAAAGGCAGTTTTTAATTTTTACTGACCTTACCGTTTTTCAATTTCCCTGACCGGCTTACAGGGGTTTCCGACCGCAAGCACCCCGGACGGAATGTCTTTTACAACAACGCTGCCGGCGCCAATTACTGTATGATCCCCTATTGTAACGCCCGGCAAAATGGTAACGCCTCCCCCAATCCAGACATTATTGCCGATTGTAACCGGCAACGCGCTTTCCAGCATTTGGTTGCGTGTTTGCGCGTCCAGCGGATGCGTAGCCGTATAAATCCCGACGTTTGGTGCAATAAATACATAATCACCAATTTTCACCGGGGCACAGTCCAATATTACACAATTATGATTTGCATAAAAATGTTCGCCCAGGCTGATGTTATAGCCGTAATCACAATGGAAGGACTGTTCCATCCAGACATATTCCCCCGTTTTGCCCAGAAGCTCTTTTAAAACGGAGGTTTTTTCTTCTTCCTGCGAAGGTTTAAGCCCATTGAAGATATAACACAGCTCCTTTGCGTGCTGCCTGTCCCGGACCAGCTCTTCATCCATAGGATTATAAAGCATACTGTTGATCATTTTTTCTTTTTCCGTCATTGTTTGTCCCTCACAATCAAAATAAATCCACTTACTTATAGCACTGAAAAATGCAGATGTAAAGCCAACCGCTTATTTTCTCTTTTCTATACAAGACGTTTTTAAAAATTTTGTATATTTCTTTTAAAAAGAAAAACGTGCAAAAAACACATTGCTTTTTTACAAAAACCTGTTGCTTATAAAAAAGCCGGACAGAAGGCCCGCTGCTTTTGTCCGGCTCTATTTTTGTCCCGCTGTGCAAAGCATACAAACGCTGCACAGACTCTGTTTTAAAAGTGGGCAGCTTTGTATTTTTCTGCAATCAGGTTACAAATTTAAATGAAACTGCTTATCTATTTTCAGTTTATCCATAATACGAATTAAAAAAACAAACAGCAGTACGGAAACGGCCAGCAAGGGAAGCATAACCAGCAAAATTTTCATGCTGAAGGGGTTTAAATTAAATAATTCGCGGAATACGGTCAACCCCAGTACCAGCCCAGACGTGCACACTGTAAACAGCGCAATTCTAATAGGATTAAACGGTACACTCAGCTTGAAAATAAGCATCAGTCCTGTAAATCCGGCCAGAATCACGCAAAGCGTTGAAATTTGCTCCGTTGTAAGCCCCACAAACGTCGATAGAATTAAAATAAATATAACATTTAAAATAATGGTAAGTGCTGCGGGGATTGCTCTGGATATTACATTTAAAAAGAAATTCCCCTGTATTCTTTCACGGTTGGGTTCAAGCGCCAGCACAAAAGAAGGAAGACCAATGGCAAATACGTTAATCAGCGTCATCTGAATCGGTTGGAACGGATAATTAAAGTCGACAAACAAAAACAGCAACGCCAGCACAGAAGAATAAATGGTCTTTACAAGAAAAAGCGCCGCGCTGCGCTGAATATTATTGATCGAACGCCGGCCTTCCGCCACAACTCTGGGCATGGATGAAAAATCGGAATTCAGCAGCACAAGCTGCGATACATTCCTGGCTGCGTCGCTACCGCCGGCCATCGCCACCGAGCAGTCCGCTTCTTTCAAAGCAAGCACGTCGTTTACACCGTCCCCCGTCATGGCGACGGTATGCCCCGCCTGTTTTAACGCGCAAATTAAATCTTTTTTCTGCACAGGCGTTACTCTGCCGAAAATAGAATACTGTTCGGCGGCTGCTTTTATTTCCTCCGGCGTCTTAAGCGAAGTTGCGTCAACATACCGTTCATAGCCTTTTAGCCCGGCTTCCTTTGCCACGCCGGAAACAGTTACAGGGTTGTCGCCGGATATAATTTTTAATTCCACGCCCTGCTGGTCAAAGAAAGCAAGCGTTTCTTTTGCATTTTCACGGATTTTATCTTTAATCTCCAGCAGCGCCATTGGACGCAAATGGGCCGGGAGCGCCTGATTTTCCCCAAATGAATCGTCCGATCGCGCCAGGAGTAAAACCCTGTACCCGTTTGACAACGCATGAATTTTTTCCCTCACTTCTTTTGGAAGCGTTGGAAAAAGAAATTCTGCCGCGCCGATCACATATGTACCCGCTTTTCGAAACTGTGCACCGGACCATTTTCTTTCTGAAGAAAACGGCACTGTATGCATCACCTCTACAGGCGTTTTCAGGCCGTATTTTTCCCGGATTGCCACGCTGGTTGGGTTGTCGTCCTCCAGCGCATTCATCAGGGCCGTAAGCGCCTGATCGACCTCCGCCTGGGAAACGCCGTCCAGCGGTGCGGCCTGGCAAAGCTCCATACTGCCTTCCGTAATTGTCCCTGTCTTATCCAGACACAGTACATCTACCCTTGCGAGCGTTTCTATGCAGTAAAGTTCCTGTACCAGCACTTTATATCTGGCAAGGCGGATAATCCCCACCGCAAGCACAGTACTAGTCAGTAAAATAAGTCCTTCCGGTATCATCCCAATCAAAGCGGCCACCGTATTGACCACAGAGGTTTGAAAGCCGGTCTCGCTGAGGCTTTGCTGATTTAAAAAAAGTAAAATTCCAACAGGAATAATTGCGATGGAAATAATCTTAATAATCTTATTCAGTGTGCGCATGATTTCAGAATTAACCTTTTTTATATACTTTGCGCCGCTGAAGATACTGGCCGCATAATTTTCATCGCCTACATGGTCAGCCCTTACCCTGCATTTTCCGCTGATCACATAGCTGCCTGATAAAAGCGTGTCGCCGGGTTTCTTATGAATTGGGTCCGATTCCCCTGTAAGAAGGGATTCGTTGACGTCGCATTCCCCCTGCAGGACAATGCAGTCGGTGGGAATCTGGTTGCCGTTTGCCAGTTCCAGAACATCGTCAAGCACAATATCATTTATACCAACCAGCGTAATTTGTCCGTCCCGAACGGCCTTGACTTTTGTGGAAGCGATGATAGACAATTTGTCTACCGTTTTTTTTGCGCGGATTTCCTGAAACGTTCCAATTGCAATGTTACACAGCACAATTCCCATAAAAAGCATATTTTTATAAGACCCGACGCAAAGCACCGCAATTGCAAGCAAAATGTTAATTAAGTTAAAAAGGGTGCATATATTATCCCGTATGATGCGCGGAATGGATTTTGTCGGCAGGACGCTTTCCTTATTATAAAGGCCCTGTTCCATGCGCACCTGCACCTGTTGGCGGGTAAGACCGGTTTCCGGCCCGGCATTTATGCGCTTTTTTTCATTTTTTTCCATTTTATATCTCCCAAATACCAAAAATAAAAACTACGAAAAAAATAGTAGCATATTTTTTCCTAAATTACAATCCAAATATGCCCGTTGATAAATAATACGGTAAGTTTTGTAAAAAAATAAAAAAGGTGGTAAAAAGCACTGCAATATCTGATTTATACCGTGCATCTTTCCATAAAAATTTTTTAAAGAGGCCTTTTCCAATCTAAAAAAACGCTTCTGTGGAAGAGTAATAGAAGCAACGGAAAAGGAGGTGTGCAAATGAAAAAAATGATAAAAAAATTAACCGTTGCGCTAACCATCGCCAGCATGCTGATTTTCAGCCTGAGCGGCGTTTATTCCCTGTATCTTCCCGATTCTTACAGAGTAACCGACCTGCATAATGTAATAAGCCCGCCGGTTGCCGGCGTTTCCATTGAAAATATTTCTAGTGTTACAGCTGTTCCGGCCGCTTCCTCCAGCGACAGCCATCAGGGCACATACAACGGAAGGCTGATGTTGGGCGGCGTTATCCCAATTAAAGACGTTACTCTGGATTTAAGTGAGGATATACAGGTAATTCCCTGCGGTACTCCGTTTGGTGTAAAAATGTTTACGCAGGGCGTCATGGTGGTAAAGACAGACACTGTTACCGTGAACGGCCGCACCTGTTGCCCTGCAGCCGAGGGCGGCATTGAGGTTGGCGATGTTATTTTAAAAGTGAACGACGACAGTATCCGGAGCAATGAGGAGCTGATTCAGATTGTTTCGCATGCAAACGGAGAAAAAATCAGTCTGGATGTTATGCGGGATGATAAAAATTTAAAATTGAGTATTACGCCGGTTCAGACAAGCCCGCAGGGCGACTATAAAATCGGCCTTTGGGTTCGGGACAGCTCCGCAGGTATTGGAACTGTCACCTTTTATCAGGCAGAAAGCAAAACCTTCGGCGGCCTTGGACACGGTATATGCGACGTTGATACCGGCGCGCTTATGTCGCTTTCCCAAGGCGACATTGTACAAGCAAAGCTTGACAGCATCACCAAAGGAATAAAAGGCACGCCCGGCGCCTTAAACGGACATTTTGACAACGACGTTGCCATTGGTACGCTTTTGTCAAACTGTGAAACGGGTGTATACGGCTATATGGAAGAATCACCCGCAGACAACACCCCGGTTGAAGTGGCTTCCAAGCACGAGGTAAGGACAGGAAGTGCTAAAATTTTGACAACCATTTCCGGTGATCAGGCTCAATATTACGATATAGAAATTGAAAGCATCAATTATAATCAGGATACGGCATCTAAAAACATGACAATAAAAATTACCGATGAGACCCTTCTTGAAAAAACAGGTGGTATTGTACAAGGCATGAGCGGAAGCCCGATTTTGCAAAACGGGAAGCTGGTTGGCGCCGTTACGCATGTGTTTGTAAACGAACCTGAAAAAGGATATGCGATTTTCTCGGAAAATATGTTAGCGGATCTTGTAGAAAGCACCGCAAAAAACAGGGATATTGCCGCCTGAATGTGTGTTAAAAATATTTTCCCCCTTTTTTTAAAAAAACTTTCTGTAAATACTTGCTTAATTTACCAAATTGTGGTAATATAATCCCATCAAAAAAAATAACAGGGGGAATCTTTATGGAAAAAAAGATTAAATCACTGATTACAGAAGATAGCGCAGTTTTCGGCCGCGAAGAATGTGAAATTTTGTCACAATATGGCATTGAAGTAAACTTATGTCAGAAAGACGGAATTGAAGTTCTGGAAAAAATTGACAGCTTACGGCCAGATGTTGTGCTTCTGGATCTTTTAATGACACGTATTGACGCTATTGGCGTACTGCGTTCCATGACCGGCAGTCAAAATGAAAAAAAACATCCGTTTTTTATAATTCTTTCTTCTTTTGACAGCCCTGTACTGGAACGAGAGGTTTTAACCAATGGTGCAGCCGCTTTTATCCGCAAACCATACAATATGCAGGAAATTGCGCAAAAGATTGTAAAGCTTACGACCAGCGAATCCAACAGCACCCCTGAAAAAGCGCATAGCGGATTTGAAAATTTGGGTAGCGTTTTGGGGACAAATATAGAGGTAAAGGTTACAGAGATTTTGCATCAAATTGGCGTTCCGGCACACATTAAAGGCTATCATTATTTAAGAGATTCTATTATTATGTCTGTAGAAAAACCCGAAATTATAAATGCCGTTACCAAACAGCTCTATCCCTCTGTTGCAAAAAAATATGAGACCACCTCTTCCCGTGTGGAACGCGCCATACGCCACGCTATTGAAGTTGCATGGGATCGTGGCGACGTAGACGTACTCAACTCTTATTTTGGATATACCATCCATAACGGAAGAGGTAAGCCCACCAACAGCGAATTTATCGCTATGATCTCAGACAAACTGAGACTTCAGCTGAAAAACGCAAGCTAAAAAGCTCCTCCGTCCATTTAAAGGACGGAGGACTAATTTTTATAAAAAATTTACCAAAATTTATAATACAGAAAAGACCTGTATGCTTTGCAGAAATATAGGCAACATCCAGAAAGCTCCCCGTGCCAAAAAATCAGTGCGCCCGCAAGCGAAAAACGCACTGCTTCGACAAACGCATGTGCTATAATGCAATTATAAGCAAGAAATGGAGGAACAAAAATGGCGGTAAAAACATATGTTATCAATGGAATGACCTGCGGCCATTGCAGTACAAAAGTGGAACAGGCCATCAATGCAATCAACGGCGTTACTGCGCATGTCGATCTTGACGCAAAAACAGCAACCGTCACATCCAAGGCGTATATTGACGACGCACAAATTATGAATGCCGTCACAGGCGCAGGTTATACGGTTGTAGAAAACTGCATATAAATTAAAAAATTTTTAAGAAAGCAAATAGAAAAGCACGGCTTAATTGGAAGTCAAACGGGCTTGCCGCCTATGATGATAGGGGCAAGCCCGTTTTTTCTTTCCCTGATATTATATGGCATTGGCTGCAACGGCATTTTTACCCTTCAATAGAAGCCTCATCTTTGAAAAGCGCCGTTGACAAATAGCGTTCACCCGTGTCCGGCAGAATAACAGCAATGTGCTTCCCTGCATTTTCCGGCCGCTTTGCAAGCTGCTGCGCCGCATAAACCGCGGCCCCGGAAGAAATCCCAACGAGAAGCCCTTCCGCCTTTGCAATACGCCGGCCCGTTTCCAGTGCGTCCTCATCTTTTACAGGAAATATCTCGTCATAAACGTTGGTATCCAGTGTGTTCGGTACAAATCCGGCGCCGATCCCCTGTATTTTGTGGGAACCCGCAACCCCGCCTGACAAAACCGGAGAACCTGCCGGCTCTACCGCAACGACCTGTACAGACGGCTTTTTTTCTTTTAAAAAGCCTCCAGCCCCGCTGAGTGTACCGCCTGTGCCAACGCCGGCTACAAAGATATCCACGCAGCCGTCTGTAGCGTCCCATATTTCCGGTCCCGTTGTCCTTCTGTGAACTGCAGGATTGGCCTGGTTTTCAAACTGGCCGAGGATCACTGAACCTTTTATTTCCCTGTTGAGCGCTTTTGCTTTTTCTATTGCACCGCTCATGCCTTTTTTGCCTTCTGTTAATATAAGTTGCGCGCCATAGGCCTTTAAAAGGCTGCGACGCTCTGCACTCATGGTTTCAGGCATTGTAAGCAACACCTTATACCCCTTTGCCGCCGCAACGCAGGCGAGGCCGATTCCAGTGTTGCCGCTGGTCGGCTCAATAATGACCGCGCCTTTTGAAAGCAGGCCCTTTTCTTCGGCGTCTTCTATCATTGCCCTTGCGATTCTGTCCTTTATGCTGCCGGCAGGGTTAAAGTATTCCAGCTTTGCCAAAATATGCGCTTGAATGTTCTCCCTCTTTTGAAAATTTGTAAGCTCCAAAATCGGTGTGTTACCGATCAACTGTGCAAGGCTTGTGTATATCTTCGCCATTTTGTTGCCTCCTATTACAATATATTTACGGGATAGGGCACGGCAGCCAGCCGTGTCTTTTTCCGTATCGTTGCCTAAGCTGTTAGAATGAGAGTGTCTTATGCAATCGCTCTAAATGCCTGTTCCAGATCAAAAAGAATATCGTCTATATGCTCTATGCCAATTGACACACGCACAGTGTTATCCCTGATGTTTTGCTCCTCCCGCGTTTTTTCATCCAGCTGCGCGTGTGTGGTCGTCGCCGGATGAATCACAAGAGATTTTGCGTCTGCCACATTTGCCAGCAGAGAAAAAAGCCGAAGGTTATCTATAAATTTTCTGGCTTTTTCCCCGCCGCCTTTAATTTCAAACGTAAATATTGCGCCGCCACCAGTCGGAATATATTTTCGGCACAGCGGCTTTTGTTCCGGGTCGAGTAAAGGGTGGTTGATCCTTTCCACCTGCGGATGGCCTGCCAGATATTCCAGCACCTTTTTTGTGTTTTCCACATGGCGCTGCACACGCAGTGAAAGCGTTTCAAGCCCCTGTAACAACAAAAACGCATGAAATGGGGAAATCGCCGCGCCCATATCGCGCAGGAGAAGCGCGCGAACCAGGGTAATAAATGCAGCTCTTCCGGCGGCCTCTGTAAAGCACAGGCCATGATAGCTGGGATTTGGCCCGGAAATATATGGAAAACGTTTGCTTGCCCGCCAGTCAAAGTTGCCGCTGTCTACAATAATACCGCCCAGCGCCGTACCGTGACCACCGATAAACTTGGTTGCAGAATGCACAACCAGATCTGCCCCGTATTCCACCGGCCGCACCAAATAAGGTGTTGCAAACGTATTGTCTACAACAAGCGGTACTCCGTGCCGGTGCGCCGCCTGCGCGACCTTTTCTATATCTGTAAGCATGGAGTTGGGATTTCCCATGGTTTCTATAAAAACTGCTTTGGTATTTTCGCAAATTGCACGTTCAAACACATCGGCATTGGTTGGCCGGACAAAGGTTGTAGTTATTCCATATTGTGCAAGCGTATGCGCAAGCAGGTTATACGTTCCGCCATAAAGATTGTTTGCCGCTACAATATGGTCGCCGGCGTGCGCCAGGGCTTGCAGTGTGTACGATACCGCCGCAGCACCGCTTGCCACCGCCAGTGCGGCTACCCCGCCTTCCAGCGCAGCCATTCTGTTCTCTAAAACGGTCTGTGTGGGATTGGTCAGCCTGCCGTAAATATTGCCGGAAGCTGAAAGGCTGAACCTGGCCTGCGCATCTTCTGTACTTTCAAACACGTAGGCCGCCGTTTGATAAATAGGCACTGCACGAGCGCCTGTTGCAGGGTCGGGTGCTTCCTGCCCGGCATGCAACTGCTTTGTTTCAAAATGAAGCCGTCTTTGTGTTAAATCGTCCATCGCTTGATACCACCTTATAATAATCTTGCTTTTATTCTTCTATATGTTTTTTGGTTTATGCAAAAGCAGCGGCAGAGCGCAAACTTTTTCAGAAGAAGCAGACAGCGCGCTGACAAACTACATACAATTTTTTAACTAAATTGTTAGGGTATTTGAAAAATTTTTTCTATTTTAGTAAATCCTCATTTTTTTGTCAAGATTATTTTGGGAACGGGAATTTTATGTATACAATCTCTTTGCATTATGATAAAATGGAATTAGTTCGTACTATATTTTAAGGGAGTGATTTGTTGAAGGTTCTGATATTGTCCTGCAACACAGGCGAAGGCCATAACAGCGCCGGCAGGGCAATTTTTGAAAAACTTTTACAAAACGGCATAGAAGCAGAATTTGCAGACACACTTTCAATCGGCAGCCAAAACGCGTCCTTACATGTAAACCGCCTGTATACAAATATTACGACAAAGACTCCTTCCACGTTTAAGCTGCTGTACAAAGCCGGAAGCGCCGTCAGCCGTCTGAAGATAAAATCGCCCGTCTATGCGGTCAATAAACTCAATGCCAAAAGCATTTACACATACATTTTGCGGAACAATTTCCACGCGGTGATAACCTCCCACCTTTTTCCAGCTGAAACGCTGACCAGTATACGAAAGCAACGGGGAAAAACTTTTAAATTTCTTTCTGTTGCTACTGACTACACCTGTATACCGTTTTGGGAGGAAACGCAGCCAGATTATTACATTATTCCACACAGCGAGCTTATAGAGGAATTTACTGAAAAAGGCATCCCTCCCAAAAAGCTGCTGCCCTATGGAATTCCCGTAAGCGACGCTTATAAAACGCATACGGAAAAACACTGTGCGCGCAGGGAATTGTCCCTTGATGAGGGAAAAACAACGCTTTTACTGATGTCTGGCAGCATGGGTTTTGGAAAGCCGGAAGCGCTGGTACAGGCTTTATGTCAAAAATTTGGGGAAAATACAAACCTGGTAGCCTTATGTGGCAATAATAAAAAGCTGGAAAACAGACTGCGTACACAATTTGGCTCTTATAAAAATGTAATAGTAAGAGGATATACAAACCAGGTAAGCCTGTATATGGATGCATGCGATCTGCTATTTACAAAACCGGGCGGGCTTACTTCTACTGAAGCGGCCGTTAAAAACATCCCCATTATCCATACCGCCCCGATTCCGGGGTGTGAAACGAAAAACGCGCAGTTTTTTGCACAGCGCTATCTTTCCGTTTACTCGCCGGGTGATCCGCAAAAAGCGGCTTGTGATGCTTTTATACTGTTACATGATCCACAGAAAAAAGAAAAAATGCTGGAAATGCAAAACCGGTATATTTGTAAAGATGCGGCGGATTTGATCTATAAACTTTTACTGAAAATTTGCGGATAGAATAAAAAAGACAGGGGTTTTACACGCGTACTGTGAGGGGATTTATAAGATATGGAAAGACTACCGTTTTATCTGTTTTTTATCTGTGCCGGTTTTTTTTCCGGCAGCATCGTCTATTCTTATTTTTTACCGAAGCTGTTGCTACATAAAAATATTTTGCTGTTAAGCGACGACAGGAATCCCGGATGCGCCAATGTATTTAAATATATTGGCGTTCCCATGGGAATAGTATGCCTGCTGTGCGATTTTTTCAAAGGGTATTTGCCTATCATGTGGGCCTTGCATTTTCTGGAGGACAGAAGCCTTCTGTTTTCTTTTGTTCTGGCTGCTCCTACAGCCGGCCACATGTTGAGCCCGTTTTTACATTTTCACGGAGGGAAAGCGATCAACGTTTCATTTGGCTGTCTGGCTGCGCTTTTACCGGCATATGCAACGGTCTGGTGGCTGGTGATTCCATTTATTGCGCTTTCTACGCTTTTCAGGCTAAATCCACATAGCCTGCGCGTTGTGGCCAGCTTTGCAATCTTGTTCCTTTTAAGTGTTTTTGCTGACAAAAATACCGCCGTATCCTGCGGTGTATTTCTGATCAGCGCACTGGTCACGATCAAGCATACAGGCGTTTATCTTCACCATGAACGCAGTCTTGCAAAGCTGCAATTTTTAAACCACACGCTTTGGAGCAGCCCGGAGCTTTAGTACATAAAACCGGACAACGAAAATTTATTTAAAGAAAAAAGAAAATGTGAAAACAGAATTTTAAAAAGAAAAGCAGGCGCACGGGCATTTTGTAGTGTCCTGACGCGCCTGCTTTTTATTTGAAATCGGGTAAAACTGCCTGTACCTTTGCAAGCAGACCGGTTCTGGGTTTACCCGGATCGGGAAGCTGTGGAAAATCGTATGCGGGATAGTCGTTCCCTTCTACAATGGCCGGGCCCTTTTCGGTGATACATACATCCCAGCCTACATACCGTATTTGCGGCACGACCAGAGCAGCTTTTTTGACAAGCGCTTTAATCTGTTCCATATAAGGTAAAGCATACCCGACAAACGAAACACCTGTGTATGGATGTTTGTCATAATTGATCAAAGCAGACGTATGCCCCGGCCCGTTAATTTTTCCCGTCTCCAGGTCAAAGCTGCATGCAATTCCGCCGTTTTCCAGATTATCCACAAAATTCCCGTTGTTCCCCATTTTAAAAACGGCGTATAAAATATGGGGAACGCCTTTTTCCACCAGTGTTACAATCCGCAGACAATTTAAAGAACAGGGATAAATGGCAGCGGCCGCCTTATGTTGTACGATAACTTCTTCAATCAGGCCGAAATTTTTTTGCGGATCCTTTACATATGCGTAAAGCGCTTTTATATCTGCAAAATTTGCCGTTTGAATTTTCTCGATTCCTTTTCCGCTTTCGCCAACATAAGGCTTTGCAAAAAAAGCTTCCCTGCCCTGCACAAAAGCCGCAAACGCAGGAAAATTGATTTCCTTCAGGTCGAGCACTTCCCTGCCCAGAAACGCCTTGAAGCGTTTGTCAAAAACGTTCTTCTGATCAAAAATATAGCTGTACGACTGATCATTGGCATGCATGATCAGCCTTTTATTTTTCACCCGCGTCATATAGGTGCGGCGCTCACGGGCGTTCATATTATAAAATTCAAAAATCTGATAATCGTAATATCCGGCGCCATAGCGCAACGAACAGTTTACCATGTCGAAAAACAGTCCTGCTTTGCTTTTTCCCGTTTTTCTATGGATGGCGTCTATCACCTTTTTCATTTTCTCAAGGCTTGCACCGCCTGCCATTCTGGCAATATACTTCAGGCTCATGGTTTTATCCCCCTGTCCGTTTATTAGGCCTATAAAAACGGTACGCCGCTTTTTCGGCGTACCTGTTTATTCTGCTTATTCTGCCGGTTCTTACACTTTTACAGTTTTGCAAGATTTTCCGCGATCGCTTCTTTTAAAATTTGCAACCCATGCACCAGCTGCTCTTCTTCTATTACAAGCGGCGGCATAAGCTTTACAACAGAGTTCTTTCTGCCTGCGCCTTCAATGATCAAATGCTTTGCAAAGCACGAGGCAATCACCTGGTCGCTAAAGCCGTTTACCGGAATTTTTTCAAACTCAATCCCCCAGATCAGGCCCAGCCCGCGAAGCTCCAGCCTTTCGTCAAGCGGCAAAATTTCCTGCTCGATAAAACGCCTGACGATCTCGCCTTTTTCCCGGGTCTGTTTTTCAACATGATGCGCAAGCATATATTCAAGCCCCGCCTTGGCAGCGACAAACGCAAGCTGGTTTCCCCTGAACGTACCGTTATGCTCGCCGGGCGCCCAAATGTCCAACTGCGGCTTAAACAATGTAAGCGCAAGCGGCAGGCCGTAGCCGCCAATGGACTTGGAAAGCGTGACTATATCTGGCACAATACCCGCACGCTCAAAGGAAAAGAAGCTTCCGCTGCGGCAGCAGCCTACCTGAATGTCGTCCACAATCAGTAAAATATCATACTGGTCGCAAAATACGCGGACACGCTGTAAAAAGCTGTTGTCAAATACGCGGATCCCGCCCTCCGCCTGAATGGTTTCAATTACAAGCGCCGCCGGCTTTTCTACGCCTGAATGGTCGTCTGTCAGCAGCTTTTCCATATACGCCACCGTATCCAGCTGCGGAAACATATAGGGTGCCGGAATATGTGTAACATCCGTCAGCTGTACGCCTGCACCTCTGCGGGAGGCCTTGTCTGTTGTTAAGGAAAGCGCACCGAGAGACATTCCATGAAACGCGCCCATCAACGCAAAAATATTACTGCGTTTTTTCACCTTCCGCGCAAGCTTGATTGCAGCTTCCACCGCATTGGCTCCGGTAGGACCCGGGAACTGAATTTTATAATCAAACCCACGGGGTCTTAAAACTTTTTCTTCAAAATATTCAATAAATTCCCTTTTTGGTACCGTATACATGTCAAGCGCATGCAGCACACCGTCCGACTGCAGATAACGGATCAGTTTTTCTTTAATATAGTCGTTGTTATGCCCGTAATTTACAGCGCCGGCCCCACAGAAAAAATCCGTATAGCTTTCCCCCAGTTCGTCATAGAACGTTGCGCCTTTCGCCGTTGTAAAAACGGTGGGAAAACGCCTGCAATAAGAACGAACCTGCGATTCATATAGTTCAAATGCCTCTGTTTTCAAAACCATTCTCTCCTTATTTTTGCATACCAGCAGAAAAAGAGATTTTGCACTGCTTTTGTTTTTTGCTGCAGCCTGCTATCTTATGCAACTGCGCCTTTTTAAACATTCCTAATTCTACAATCTTTATATCATTTCGTCAAGGGCTCCGAATGAAAAAAACAAATGCCATAAAAAAGCGGGGGGAAGCACTGTAATTTTATCCGTATTTTAAAATATTTCCATAAATGCTTTCAAACATGCATAAATCCGTTGGGTTGTTTGCGGTTTTTCTTTGCCTGTGCTATACTTTTATCATAAAAAACATATATTTTAACGGTTCTTGAAAGGAGGCGTTTTTATGCCGGCTGCCTTAAAACGATCTTTATGCGCACTTTGCTGCTGCGCTCTGCTTTGCCTGTGTACTGCATGCAGTGGTCTGGAGGGAACTGTAAAAGAAGAACCAAACACAGCAAGCCCTGCTGCCGGCAATATTCCAGCGGCTGATAAACCCGCGGCCTCCGGCATTGAAATCGACCCCAGTGCACAAAGCGGGGATTACGACTATAACACTATAAACGGTGATGACGCTCCGCAGCAGGGATATTATACCCCCATCTCTCTGACACACGGGTTCGATGCCCTGCAAACGCAGCCACAGCAGTACTTTTACAAACGGCTTACAAGCGATGTTTATACCGTGGCGCAGCAGCCCAATGAAGGCGGAAACTATCTGATTGAAAAAATTCACCTGCCTGGTATGTATTTGAAGGAAGAGGAAATCCGTCTGGTTATCGAGGCTTTTTCAAGCGACCATCCGGAAGTTTTCTGGCTTGATAATTTATTTGGCTATACATTTGACGGGACAGATATGGTAATTCAGATGTATTCGATCATCAGTCCGGAAACGATTGATATTTATACGGATGAAATAAACGCCGTCGCCGACAGTATGATCGCCTCGGTCCCCAAGGGGCTTGACGAATACGAGCGGGAACGGTTTATCCATGACAACCTGCTTGCGCGATGCACTTACGCGACGGATACCAAAAATATACAGCAAAACTGGAAACCCTTTACGGTCTACGGCGCTTTAGCGGAGGGCAGCGCCGTATGCGAAGGTTATACAAAGGCTATACAGTACCTGCTGCGCTTTGTGGGGATTGAAAGCATTCCGGTCAATGGCACGGCAAAGGAACAATGGCATCAGTGGAACCTTGTAAAAATTGACGGCTGCTGGTACCATTTGGACGCTACGTGGAATGACAGTACCGATTATATTTTTTACGATTATTTTAACATAACGGATACAATCATCCAGTACGATCACCGGATTGCCTCTGATTTTTTTGCCCTTGATCCGGACGATATATGCGGCAGTGTAGGAAAAGAAGCCCAGCTGTTTAATATTACCCTTCCCTCCTGCACGGAAACCGCCGCAAATTTTTATATTCATGAGGCTGTGATTCTGTATGGCTTTGATGAAAAAGCAAGCGCGGCCGTTGAAAATAAAATGCTGCAAACCGCTTTGGAGAAAAAGCAGGAGCTGTATATACAGATAAGCAATTCCATTGCGTATAATGAGGCCGTGGAAGGCCTGTTTTATCAAGCCCCTTATCAGTTTTTTACATATATTGACCATACCAATAGCCTGTTGGGCGGCGAATATGCCATTAGCAAAGAAAATGTGCGAATTATCAAAAAAGAGCGGCTTCGGATTGTAGAGATCCGCCTGGAATATATATAACGCCTGTGTCTGGCCGCCTTCTAAAAACTATACCGGCCGTCCTCAGTTCAAAACACCATAAGATAAAAACATTTTTCTGCCAGCCATCACCCTGTACAGCTTCTTTATTTTCCCAAGGCGCATGCGTTTTCTGTTTATGGCCTACCTTTAATGGCAGGATACTTTTTAGATACAATCGGTACAGACAAGATGGAAAAGATTCTTGTATCATTCTTGTGGAAAGGAAAGCGGTTGTGCTATAATAGGGATAATACTTTAACAGAGAGGTCTTCTTATGAAATACGACGCACAGCTTTTTACACTTACAAAAAAAGAAGAAATTGCAGACGGAATTTTTGACTTTACCGTTGAAAACGGTGCGATTGCACAAATTACCAGACCTGGTCAGTTCGCGCATATTCTGGTCCCCGGCAAAACGCTGCGCAGGCCAATTTCTGTTTGCGACGTGCAAAATGACGCACTTCGCCTGGTCTTTGAAGTTAAAGGCGATGGGACAAGGCTTTTGTCGCAAACACAAATTGGGCAAACACTTGATATTCTGGCCCCGCTTGGCCATGGTTTTTCCATAGAAAAAACACAAAGAACCGCCTTTATCGGCGGTGGGATCGGCGTGCCTCCCATGCTGCTAAGCGCCAGACAGTCTGCGCACGCCGTTGCTATTTTGGGCTTTCGCAGTAAAAGCCAGGTTATTCTAAAAGAAGATTTTGAGGCTGCCGGCTGCGAAACCATTGTTACAACAGACGACGGAAGCTTTGGTATACATGGGCTTGTTACAGACGTATTGCGCCGCAGGATTGACGATATCGACGCCGTTTGCGCCTGCGGGCCAATCCCCATGCTTAAAGCGGTTGCAGCGCTTGCAAAAGAATATAACAAACCCTGCCAGGTTTCTCTGGAAGAGCGCATGGGCTGCGGTGTGGGCGCCTGCCTGGTATGCGCCTGTAAAACCAGAACAAATAACAAAGAGGATTTTGCGCACGTATGTAAGGACGGCCCTGTATTTCATGCAGAGGAGGTTGTGTGGTAATGGCTGATTTACATGTAAACATAGCGGGCGTAAACTTTGGCAACCCGCTGATTGCAGCGTCCGGCACCTTTGGCTTTGGGCGCGAATACAGTGAATTTTACCCGCTGTCTGTTTTAGGCGGGATTTCCTGCAAAGGTATTACATTACAACCGCGTTTGGGCAACCCCCCGCCCCGCATTGCCGAAACACCCGCTGGTATTTTAAACTCCGTGGGGCTGCAAAATCCCGGCGTCGACCACTTTATTGACAAAGATCTTCCCTGGCTAAAAAAACAAAATACCGTTGTAATTGCCAATATTGCAGGCAATACGGAAGAGGACTACTGCAATATGGCGCGAAAGCTCTCCGCCACGGATATAGATATGATTGAGCTGAATATTTCCTGCCCCAACGTAAAAAGCGGCGGCGTTGCGTTTGGCACATCCTGCACTTCTGTTGCGCACATTACAAAGCGGGTACGCGCATGCTGCACAAAACCGCTCATTGTCAAGCTATCCCCCAATGTGGCTGATATTGCAGAAATTGCAAAAGCGGCCGAAAGCGAAGGTGCCGACGCTTTATCGCTGATCAATACGCTGACCGGTATGCGTATTGATATAGACAGCCGGCGGCCTGTTTTGCGCAACAATACCGGCGGGCTA
This sequence comes from uncultured Oscillospiraceae bacterium, assembly GCA_900541975.1. GTDB lineage: Bacteria > Bacillota > Clostridia > Oscillospirales > Acutalibacteraceae > Scatavimonas > Scatavimonas merdigallinarum. The sequence continues at coordinate 31,848 of UQLR01000006.1, forward strand.
TCCGGCGCGGCGGTGTTCCCTGTTGCTGTCAGAATGGTATGGCAAACGGCAAATGCCGTTTCTATCCCCGTTATTGGCATGGGCGGCATATCCTCCTGGCAGGACGCAGTGGAAATGCTGCTTGCAGGCGCCAGCGCGTTGCAGATTGGCACAGTGCTTTTTCACGACCCCTATGCGCCTGTTAAAATTAAAGAAGGGCTTTGTACATATCTGGATAAAAACGGCATATGCAACATAGCTGAGCTGAGCGGAGCTGTACGCCCCTGGTAAAACACCGTATTTTTTTGCGCAATTGGGTTATGCTAACCTTATAACGCTTAATTATAAACAAGGAAGGTTGGCTATGGAGCTTCTTAACGTTGCGCTTTCTTCCATTGCTTCTATTATTGCGCTTTTTATTCTTACAAAAATTATTGGCAACCGCCAGCTGTCAGAACTGAATATGTTTGATTATATTAACGGTATTACCATTGGTTCTATCGCGGCGGAAATGGCAACTTCTTTAGAGGGCGATTTCCTGCTTCCTCTTCTTGCCATGGTCATTTATGCATGCGCCGCTGTGTTGATTTCTTATGTGGCGAGCAAATCTGAAAAAATGCGCCGTTTTTTCACAGGCCGCTCTCTGATCTTGTTAAATAACAACAAAATGTACAAAGAAAATTTTAAAAAAGCAAAGATTGATCTTGCTGAATTTTTAACGCAATGCAGAATCAACGGCTTTTTTGACTTAAACGAAGTGCAAACAGCCGTTTTTGAAACAAACGGACGCATTTCTTTTATGCCTAAAGCGCAGGAACGCCCGGTAACGCCAAAAGATCTTTCGATCCCCATGCAGGCCGAAAAACCAGCAGTTACAGTGATAACGGACGGCCTGGTGCTCAGCGGCAATTTGCATTATACGGGCAACGACATGCAATGGCTGCAAAAGCAGCTTGCAAGCTTTGGTATCAGCAGGACGGAAGATGTTTTTCTTGCTATGGTGGACGGCAACAACAAGCTTAACGCTTACATTAAGCTGCGGGAAAAGCCTGACCGTGACGTTTTTCAATAAATTTGTCTGACAGAGGTGTTTTCTTTTATGGTGATTATGGCTGTAGATCTGGGAGCCGCGCGTACTGGACTTGCTCTGTGCGATAAAGCGGAAATGCTTGCATCCCCGCTTGGGATAATAGAGGAAAAGGATCCGGCGCAGCTGCTTGTAAAGGTTGCACAACAGGCAAAAGCGCACAAAGCAGAGCAAATTGTGGTGGGCCTTCCCAAGAATATGGATGGGTCGGAAGGTGCAAGCGCGCAGACCGCGCGCGAATTTGCCGGTTTTCTGCATGCGCTTACAGGTATCGCCGTAGATATGCGCGATGAACGCGGCACAACCGTTAGCGCCCATAATTATTTAAACCGGACAAATACCCGAGGAAAAAAGCGAAAAGCGGTGGTTGACAGCGTTGCGGCGACCATAATTTTACAAGATTATCTGGACGCCAGAAGACTACAAAATACATAAAGTAAAAAAGGACCGTGGCAGAGGAATATAAAGAAATATTGCTGAAATACCGACCCATGCCAAATGTGAACGGGAAATAAGAAAACTCTATGCGAATGGAAGAACCATTTGCATAGAGTTTTTTGCTTTTTCAAATTTTTAAGCGTCTACAGGATGTGCAGCCGCTGCCGAACCTGAAAATCTTGGAAACTTGGGTGGCTATCTTCAACAAGTTTTGTCGGGGTTATTCCTCACAAAAAATTGCATATATGTGCATATTTGCATTGCTTGCCAATTTGTAAACCCACTAATTCTTGCTATTTTGAATATATGCTTGAGTGCCCCAATTACCAAGGGCTTGCAGTGCCGGATCTATTGCTTTTCCAAGAGAGGTGAGCGAATATTCCACTTTAGGAGGAATTTCATTATACTGCTGGCGGTTTACGATTTGGTTCTTTTCTAATTCTCCTAAAGATTTAGAAAGCATAACACTGGAAATCCCACTTAATCGCCGTTGCAACTCGTTGAAACGAATTGTTTCCTGCTGATTTAATTCCCAAAGAATCCGCAGCTTCCACTTTCCATTTAATAAATCCAAAGCATATTTTATAGGACAATCTACCATGTCAATACTCCTATACTTAATTTTTTCTTAGTAAGTAAATATAAATTGCGTACTTGTTATATTTTTACCATTGGTTATAATTATAATTGCAACAAGCAAAAAAGTAAAGGAGAATGATTTTATGCAGGTATTAAATGCCATTGAGTTAAGAAAAAGTGTCCGTACATACGCCCCCAAGACCGTGGAAACGGAAAAAATGGAGGTAATTATCAAGGCTGGCAACCTTGCTCCTGTTTTTGGCCGGTTTCACATGACAGTCATTGAAAATCAGCAGCTGCTTCAAGAAATTAACGACATCACATTAGACATGATGAAACATTCCGGCAATGAATTTCTTGAAAAACGAGCCGCAACAGAGGGTTATAATCCTCTTTATGGTGCGCCTGCTTTGATTATTCTGTCTGCTCCGAATGGAAATGACAGCAACGGATTTAATATGGCAAATGTTTCATGTGCTGCTGAAAACATGATTATTCAAGCCACAGAGTTAGGCTTAGGCAGTTGCTTTGTAATGGGGCCGATGATTGCTTTTGCAAATCCAGAACTGGCAAAGAAAGTTGAAATCCCGGAAGGGTATGCTCCTCTTGTCGGTGTGTTGGTGGGTTATCCGTCGGAGAACTTGACAAAGAATGCGAGGATCGTTTCAAATAATGTATCTTATCGCAAATAATCTTTATCGGTGTGTTGCACTATGAGGGCATCGGATGATTAGCATGAGAATATTTTAATGTTATTGATACTCTATCCAGTTTTGTCAAATAGGCAAGGGGCAGCAGCAAGAAAATGCTGCTGCCCCTTATCATTCAGCAAAAAAGTGGCAATAATAGAGCCCTAAGCCTATATCTTACGGGATGTATTTCAACCCCCATTTGGTTATTTCATAAAAAATAGGCAGCAATGCCTTTCCTTTATCCGTCAACGAATATTGCAAACGGCCGTGACAAAAACAAACTGGAGGAAAACCCGATTGCGCTCCAGAGCATGGAGGGAACGGATATTTCCTTCCCGCAGGACAGCCGCATTGCTTTTGCCGTTACGCTGGAAAAAACGGTGGAGGTTGGAGACCACAACCTGCATATTTGCAAGATTGATAAAATGCTTGCGGATGACAGCAAGGAAGCTCTGTTTGCATGGGATGGCTACGCAAAGGTTGCACCTGCACAGGAGAAGTAAATTGCAAAGCGGTATTCATCTATGCAAGCAGCGCTTCCCTACTATATGAAAACGGCAAACTGTCTCCATCATTTCTTCGTTTGCAGTAAAACGGTTTTTGGAATATCTTTAACCTCGCTAAAATTTTAAATGAGCAAATATTCAAACAGCGCATTTCTGTTCATCCGAATTTACGGGTGGTATCGATGCGCTGTTTTTGTAAATTGAAAAAATAGTTTTTTGAAAGCTTGGCATTTCCGGCGTGTTCCCTGTAGCAGAAAATCAAAAGGATTTTTTCCAAAATTTTGGCAAAAACGCATTGTGCGGTGTTGTAGATACTACAAAAATTTTCAGAGGATACGAATGCCACGCAAAGCTGCGGTCCTTTCTCATGTATAGCCGTATTGTCAGCACGCAGGCCCAATCTGCAACAAACCGGGCTGCGCAAGCAGCTGGGCAAAGCTTTCAATATACAGGTCTGCCTCTTTTTGCATTTTCTGTTTTTCTTTTTCCGAACATGGGTCGTATACAGCCACCGTATAAAAGCCGCCGCTGCGTGCGCCCGTTATTCCATCATAAATATCCTCAAAAACGGCACATTGCTCCGGAAGAAGCTTCATTTGGCGGGCTGCTTGCAAATAAATATCTGGAAATCCCTTTCCGCGGCGTACATCTGCAAGCGTTGTGAAGGAATCAAAAAAATTATAAATCCCATTATTTTCAAGCGCAGCCTTATAAAGAATCTCCTGGGACGCAGTTGCGACGGCAAGAGGTATATGGCGCTCCCTTAAAAAGGTCAAATATTCCTTTACAAACGGTTTCAGGCGCACTGTTTCCCTGTACGCACGTTCAGCCATTGCGTTCCATTCCTGCACAAGCTGCGCAGGCGTATCCGGCAGGGAAAAGCGCCGGATTGTATATTCGGCCGCCTGTAAAAAACCCATGGGGGCAATTGTCTGCGCATAGTCCTCGGGAACGTCAAACCCGCGCGAAGATAAAAACTGTATATCGATCTGTTCCCATATGCCCATGGAGTCGAGCAGTGTTCCATCCAAATCAAAAATTACGCCTTTCAGCATGGAATCTACCTCCTGTACAACGCCCGCATTGCGCTGGCCGCACGCACAATATCTTTCTGCGCCAGAACAGCGGATACAACGGCAAGGCCGTCGATCCCCATCCCCTGAAAGGCGGGAGCTGTTTTCTGATTAATTCCTCCGATAACCACGATTGGAACAGAAACCGCCCGGCGGATTTTCTGAAGCTCTGCAAACGTTACGTCTGCCGCGTCCGGTTTTGTAGCCGTTGGATACATGGCGCCCACGCCAATGTAGCTTGCGCCGTCCTTTTCTGCCTGTATGGCTTCTTCCAGGCTGGAAACCGATACGCCCAGCAATCTGTCTTTTCCAATGATTTCCCGTACAACCGGCGCAGGCAGATCGCTTTGCCCTACATGTACTCCGTCCGCACCCGCCGCAAGTGCGATATCGACCCTGTCATTAATGATCAGCGGTACATGGAAGCGGCGGGTAATCGCTTTGACACGCAGCGCCGTTTGGTAAAACATGCGGGAAGACAACGCCTTTTCCCGCAATTGCACAACCGTACATCCGCCTTTTAAAGCAAGCTCCACAGATTCTTCCACCGTTTGCGCCGACATTAAGCGCCTGTCTGTACAAAGGTACAGGCTGTAGTCTACTTTATACTTCATCTATTTTGCTCCTTTGCGCAAACTCCTGCGCCCCAAGTGTACTTAAGGCGTCTATCAGGGCTATGCGAAAGCTTGCAGTTCCAACGTTTCCGGCTTTTGCACAGGCGATTTCACCGGCAATTCCCATAGCCGACACAGCGGCGGCCGCTGCTGTAAAGTAATCACCCTTACAGGCTCCGGCAAAAGCCCCGGCCAGGGCGGATGCCATACATCCTGTCCCTGTTACCCGCGCAAGCATGGGGTGCCCGTTTCGGATTTTTATTGTATGTACACCGTCTGAGATTACATCTACCGCCCCAGTTACAGCTGCTATACATCCCAACTTTTCTGCGGCGGCCTGCGCAACGCACACGTTGTCGTTTTTTGCATCGCCTGACGATACATCCACACCCTTTGTTGTTGCCGAAAGCCCCGCCACAAAGGAAATTTCTGAAAGATTTCCCCTGAGTATGGCAATTTGTACTTCCTGTGTAATTCTGTTTGTTTCCGCATTGCGCAAATGGGAAGCACCCGCACCCACAGGATCCAGTACTACGGGGACTTTTAACGCGTTTGCCCTTTTTCCCGCCGCCAGCATAGATTCAACCGCTGAACGGTTGAGCGTACCAATGTTCAGGACCAGAGCGCTGGATACAGAGGCAATATCTGCCGCTTCTTCTATGGCGTCCGCCATAATGGGCGAAGCGCCGATTGCCAGGGTTACGTTTGCTACGTCGTTTACCGTCACATAGTTCGTAATATGGTGAATCAGCGGCACGTTTTCTCTGACCGCTTCCAAAAGATCTGCTATATTTTTTCGTATATCGTTCATCCTTACGCTTCCTTTTCTGTTTTCTCTTCGGGGCAAAGATGCACCCTTTGGCCTGATAAAATTTTGTTGCTCGTTCTGACTGCACACATTTTCCCACACATTGAGCAGCTGTGCCTGTCTGCCGGCGGCCTGCTTTCATAATACGCCCTTGCCTTGCCGCCGTCCAGTGCAAGACTGAACATGCGCTCCCAGTCCATCTCACGGCGTGCCTGTGCCATTTCGTTGTCTATACGGCGCGCATGGGGTATTCCTTTTGCAATATCTGCAGCATGCGCTGCGATTTTTCCTGCTACAATCCCTTCCTTTACATCGCTGGCGTCTGGCAGGCGTAAATGTTCCGCCGGCGTTACATAGCATAAAAAGTCTGCTCCGCTTGCAGCGGCAACCGCACCGCCGATTGCCGCTGTGATGTGGTCGTAGCCCGGCGCTATATCTGTGACGATCGGCCCCAGAACATAAAACGGCGCGTTGTGGCAGAGCCTTTTTTGCAGCGCCATGTTGGCTGCTATTTCGTTGAGCGCCATATGGCCCGGCCCCTCTACCATAACCTGTACATCCTTTTCCCACGCGCGCTTTGTCAGGCTGCCCAGCTCAATAAGTTCGCAGATCTGCCCCGCATCGGAGCTGTCGTCAATACAGCCTGGTCGCAGGGCATCCCCCAGGCTGATTGTCACGTCATAGGTACGCAAAAGATCGAGCAGCGCGTCATAATGCTCATAGAATGGATTTTCACTGCCGGTCATTTCCATCCAGGCAAACAGCAGCGAGCCGCCGCGGGAAACAAGGTTCATTCTTCTGCCTGCTCGCCTGAACGCTTCTACCGTGCGCCTGTTGATCCCGGCGTGAATTGTCATAAAATCCACGCCCTCCTGCGCATGTGCAGAAACCACCTGCAGAAAATCCTGCGCGGTGATCGACGCCAGATCCTTTTCCAAGTAACCGATTGCGTCATAAACCGGAACCGTCCCGACCATCGCCGGAGATTTTTCAAGAAGCGCCTTGCGAAAACCGTTTGTTTTTCCGTAATTGCTTAAATCCATAATCGCTTCCGCGCCAAAATCTATGGCAAGCTGCACCTTGCGCATTTCTTCTGCATATTCCCGACAGTCGCCCGATACGCCGAGATTGACATTGATTTTTGTCCTCAGGCCTGTCCCAATTCCCTCGGGTGAGAGCGAGGTGTGGTGAATGTTCGCCGGGATTGCTACCTGCCCGCATGCTACAAGTTCTCTGAGCTTTTCCGGATCCATATACTCTTTTTCTGCAACCACACGCATTTGCGGGGTAATGATCCCCTTTTTCGCGGCCTCCATTTGTGTTGCATATTCTTTCATTTAAAAACTCCTTTCCTGTCATAAAATGCATAAAAATGGTGGGTTGGCCCATGGCCTTTTCCAATAGGCAGCGCATGCAGGATGGCCTGTGTGACGTAGTGCTTGCCATGCTGTACCGCTGTTTTGACATCCATCCCTCTGGCAAGGCCCGCAGCAATAGCCGAAGAAAGCGTGCAACCCGTCCCGTGCGTATTGGGGGTTGCAACCCGTTTTGCCCTGAAAATGGAAAAACATTTTCCATCAAACAGCACATCGGTGGGCGCACCGGGCAAATGGCCGCCCTTGACCAGCACATTTGCGGCTCCCATACGCCACAACTTTTCCGCTGCCCTTTGCATGTCCGCCTGCGTTTCTATCTGCACACCAGAAAGCACCTGCGCCTCAGGAATATTAGGCGTAAGCAAAAAGGTCAGGGGAATAAGCGTTTCCCGCATCGTAGCAAGCGCGGCCTTCTCCACCAGCGCGCGGCCGCTCTTTGCATGCATAACCGGGTCTGTAACAACCAGTGTTGCTTGATATTGTGAAAGCTTTTGCGCCACCGCACACATAACGGGCGCACTTTTGAGCATGCCCAGCTTTACGGCGTCAATGGGGATATCTTCAAACACTGCATCTATCTGATCTTCAATTGCTTTAACATCCATTTCCCATACGGACAGCACCCTGTTTGTGTTTTCCGCTACAATGGATGTGATTACGCTTGTTCCGTATACGCCGTTTGCAGCAAAGGTTTTCAAGTCCGCCTGTATACCCGCTCCGCCGCTGCAATCAGAACCAGCGATCGACATACAGCATCGCACTTTCCATGCACTTCCTTTCTTTCTGAAAATAAAAAAACGATGCACTGTAAAATAGGCACCGTTTTCATAGCTTGTTCAAAAATGAACGTGATGATTGCTTCCCTACGACAGTTTTAACTAACAGGTTCAAAGGGTCAGGTTTTACCTTCTCAACTCCGCAGAGTCCCCCCGCACATCTGTATTCTGTTTTCCATATTGTAACGCAAACGCTTTATTTTGTCAATCCATGTAAATTTTACGGCTGCTCTTCCTGTTTCCGGACTGTTGCGGCGCCGTCCTTATCCATTTTTACCACAGGGTGTTCCTTCTGCTGTTTTTTCGCCTGCGCTGCTTGTTCTGCCTGGTACTGCTCGCCTGTTTTCACAAGCAGCAAATACATAGATAATAAAAAAGTAACAATATATAGAAGCAGGGAAAGCATAGACCCCAGAGAAATACTTGCCGGTGTGATCATGAGCAAAATTGCCGTCACGCCAAGTACAGAGCACAAAAGCCCTGCCACTGCTTTAAGCCTGCTTTTCTTATCAAACGCTGCAATAAAAAAACCGGCCGCGGGGATCAGGATAAATAAAAGGAACAGAAGCCCCGCCCAGATTTCCGCATTGGCAAACGAACGCATAATCAGGTCAATTGCCGTAACCGTCTTTGAACGCGCGCCGTCAACCACCACATAATAAGGCAGCGCCACACACGCCATAGCAATGACAAAAAAAGTACATATACCCAGCCTTATCCGGTTGGAACGTTTGCTGTCCTGCATAAATAAACCGCCTTTCGTTTTTTATGAATTTCCAAATTTTCTTTTATAGCTTTCAATTGCATCGGCCACGATCTGCTTTGCCTGTTCTACCCCCTGCACCTCATTGACAGCCGTCTCTTTATTTTCAAGCGTTTTATAAACAGCGAAAAAATGCCGCATTTCTTCAAAAATATGGCTGGGAAGCTGGCTTATATCCGAATACCCGTTATACGTGGGATCATTAAACGGAATTGCAATAATTTTTTCATCATTACGGCCGTTGTCCACCATGCTGATCACACCAATGGGATAGCAGCGGATCAATGTCATCGGATACACTGTCTGGCTGCATAAAACCAGCACGTCAAGCGGGTCCAAATCGTCGGCATAAGTTCGCGGAATAAACCCGTAATTTGCCGGGTAATGTGTGGAAGTATATAAAATTCTGTCCAATTCTAAAAGACCGGTATGCTTGTCCAGTTCATACTTTGTTTTGCTGCCTTTTGGAATCTCAATCACAACCATAAAATTCTCCGGATGGATACGTAAAGGATCGATATCATGCCAAACATTCATAAAGCATCCCCTGTCCTTTCGGGTTTTTACATGATTATAGCATGCCCAGCCATCTCTGTCAAAGCTTCCTGAAAGACAACTGACCACAGGTCACTTGATTAACCGTTTTATTTATGCTATACTATATTATAAAAAATGGAAGGTGAAATTATGCCAAATTGGGTTAATGCATCTGTATTTTACCATATCTATCCATTGGGCTTTTGCGGCGCGCCCGAGTACAACGACGGGCAGGTGATCCGCCGTCTGGATAAGCTTGCAGACTGGATTCCTCATTTAAAAAAACTGCAGGTAAACGCACTGTACATTGGCCCGCTTTTTGAAGCAAGCCGGCACGGTTACGATACAAGGGATTATTATAAAGTTGACCAGCGCCTGGGTGACAACACCAGCTTTAAAGCACTTTGCAGCCAGCTGCATGCAAATGGTATACGCGTTGTGCTCGACGGTGTATTTAACCATGTTGGCAGGGAATTCTGGGCGTTTAAAGATGTGCAGGAAAAAAGAGAGGCTTCCCCCTATTGCGGCTGGTTTCAAAATCTGCATTTCAACGCCTGCAGCCCTGCGGGCGATCCGTTCTGGTATGAAGGATGGAACGGACATTACGACCTTGTAAAGCTGAATTTAAAGCACCCGGACGTTATTCGCCATTTATTGGGCGCAGTGGAAATGTGGATGAATGAATTTCATATCGACGGACTCCGGCTGGACGCCGCTGATTGTGTTGATCCCGACTTTTTCCGCCAGCTTCACAGCTTTTGCAAGGCAAAGAATCCTGATTTCTGGCTGATGGGCGAAATCATTCATGGCGATTATACCCGGTGGGCCAACCCGGAAATGCTGGATTCTGTTACGAACTACGAATGCTATAAGGGAATTTACTCTTCCCACAATGACCATAATTATTTTGAAATTGCACACTCTTTGCAGCGCCAGTTTGCAGCCGGTGGAATTTACAAAGGCATATGCACATATAATTTTGTGGATAACCACGACGTCAACCGCATTGCCGACAATTGCCGCAATACGGCGCACTTAAAAAACGTTTATACAATTTTGTATACCATGCCTGGCGTTCCCTCCATTTATTATGGAAGCGAGTGGGCGGTCCATGGAACAAGAAGCAACCAGAGCGACCAGGCGCTGCGGCCCTGTCTGGAGTTGGGATGCACCACCGACGACGGCAAGGGTTTGGAAGAATACCTTTGTAAGCTCGGCAAAGCCAGAAGAGCGCTTAAACCTTTACAGTATGGGGATTTTGAAAACATTATCATCAAAAACGAACAGCTTGTCTATGCACGACGTATGGAAGGACAGACCATTTATATTGCACTGAACCTTGCAGACAGTGCGCAGCAGGTGGATTTCCGTATAGACGAAGGTTTTTCCCATCTTACCGACGTGCTGACGGGCGAAAGCTTCTCCGGCGATGACAGCCACCATCTTCCACTTGCGGCGTGCAGCGCAAGGATTCTTGTGCTGCATAACGGCGGTTTTTCCGGGCTGACCGGGGAACAGGCCGCCATACTGTGCGACGATGAACCAGAAAAGCCCCCGCTGCCTGATATACCTGTCGTTACACCGGGCCGTTACAGACATTATAAAGGTGGAGAATACGAGGTTTTGGGAATTGCCCAGCACAGCGAGACAAAAGAAAAAATGGTCGTATATAAAGCCCTGTATGAAGGGGGCGGCCTTTGGGTAAGGCCGTATGACTTATTTATACAATCAGTAGAATCCAACGGGCACACTATGCTACGCTTTACAAAAATCGACGAATTGTAAAAAATCGCTTCTTATCCTGTTTAAAAGGATAAGAAGCGATTTTCTATGAAAACAGCATGCACAACGTAAAAATGTCAGACCGCGCCCTGTTTTTGCAGCAACGCAGCCTTCCGTTTTTTGAGTTTTAATAACTGCTCATCCAATGTCAGACAGGTACCAATCGGGTGCACGCTGCTGGTACTGCCGCCATGAAAATCCGTCCCGCCTGTAATAACCAGATCATACGCTTCTGCAATCGCGCCGAGTACTTCCAGATCGTCCTGCCGCGCTCTGGGGTAGTACACCTCAACCCCGTCCAGGCCTTTTTCTGCAAGCTCCGGCAAAAGCGCATATGTGTCATATACCGCAGGATGCGCCAATACAGCCACGCCTCCAGCGTCGTGAATCTGCTCAAGCACCTCAAAAACGTCCGGGTATTCTATATTGGTTTTTGCAATTCCGATCTTCCAATTAAAAAGTTTGTCATACAGCGGGCCGTACATTTTATCTGCATAGCCGGCGTCCACAAGCGTCTGCATAATATGCTGCTTGTAGATTGCCGTACTGCCCTGCGCCCGCTTTGCAACCATTTCCGGTGTAATGGGATACAAACGCATGACCTTTTGAAGTGCAATGCTGACCGCTTTTCTCCTGTTTGCCAGAATTTTCCCAAACAGGCCTTCCAGCCGCGCCGGATGCTCGCACATATAGCAAAGCAAATGCACCAACCGTTTTCTTTGGTAATCAAATGTAGATATTTCAGCGCCGTGGATCACTTCAACGCCATGGCGCTGTCCAAAAATTTTTGCCCTTGTCGCGCCCGCAAACGTGTCATGGTCTGTCACCGCAATGGTTGGAATCCCTTTATTTTTCGCAAGAATCACCAGCTCATCTATCGCGACGCTGCCGTCTGATAATTTCGTATGGCAATGTAAATCCGCAGCCAAAAAACTTCCTCCCCCGCTTTGTGATTTTTGTTTTATGTCCCCGTACAATTTTCAAACTATAAAAAACGGATAGAGAAAAAACTCTACCCAGAAACAAGCATGCTGCACAGTATGGAGCAGATAAAGAGGCCTAAACCGGCCGTCTATGTCTTCAACAAACAGGGCAGCGCTCTGCCGAACGCACTGCATCCGCAAAAAACCGCTACTTTCTATAAAATATTATATCTCTTTACAGAATATAAGTCAAATGCAATTTCATCTGCAAATTTTCACATTTTTTGTGCAAAAAAGAAACCGCAGGTTTTTGCTTCCTGCGGTTTTGCATACCACCTGTTGCTTAACGCTTTGACAGGCTTTCTTTTTTCATTTGTATGCGCACATCCCTTCCCAGAAAGGTAAGACGCTGGCAACTGCCAGCAAGTCTTGATACAAAGCGTTCGGAATAAGCCCGCTCCATTTCTTCCAATGAAAGGTTCGTGCTGATAATGGTTGGCTTTGTGCGCATAAGGCGCGTATTAAAAATATGATACAGCGCGCTGCTTGTAAACGGCGTGGTAAATTCCGTTCCTAAATCGTCCAAAATCAACAGGTCGCACTGCGTTAAAGACTGCTGTGTTGGCTCTTCGCTGCCTTTTGAAAAATGCTCCTGTTCAAGCCGTCTGGCAATATCGGGAACCGAGCAATACACTACCCCGTAGCCACGGTTTATGACCTCGTTTGCAATTGCAAGCGCCAGATGTGTTTTTCCCAACCCGGTTGCCCCCACAAGCAAAAGGCTTTCGCTGTCTTCCTGAAAGGACCTTGCATACTCTTTGCAAAAGGAAAAAATTTGCTGCATACGCCGCTTTGGCGACGTCCCTCCGTCTTGCGGCGCATCCGTATAATAACGCAGCGAAAAACTTTCAAAGCCGCATAAAGAAAGCGGCGAAAGCGCATTCAGCTCTTCATACGCAACGTCTTTTAAAAGGGAAAGAAAACAGCTGCACATTTTTCCATCCATATAGCCTTTGTCACAACATGTTTTGCACGTAAAGCGCGCTTCCAGATAATCGTCCGGCACGCCGGCGCCTGTTAAAATTGCGGCCAGCTCTTTTTGCAGCGAAAGGTTTGCCGCTTTGAGTTTTAACAGCTCTTCTTTTGCATTTGCGCCGCTTAAAACAGCCTTGCCCGCTTTTGCCGCCGTTTGAGAAAGCGCCCGTTCCACCTGCTGCGCACGCGGGTATTTTTTGTAAAACTGTTCTTTGCGAAGGTCCGCTTCCCGCAGAGCGTTCATCCTGCGGTCCTGCATAATGGAATGTGCTTTTGCATAGGTTTCTTTGCTGTAGCCCATTTTATACGCCCCCTCTTTTATCCAGAACGCCCTATGTCATAATCAAATATGTCCATATTTTCAAGCTCCTCCAGGTCGTAAGACGCTTTGCGCTTTGCGCCTTCCTTCTTTTTTCCTCTGGACACGCCTGTTGCAGCTTGTGATACATCGTCCGGTGTAAATATCCCTGCTGTATGCCAGCGCTTTATAATTCCGTCTATGTATTTTAAATTATATTCGCCTTTGGTATCTACGCAGGTTTCATAAGCGATCCGAAGCATTTCCGCACTGTAATTCCACTGATTGATCCAGCGGTCGGCGCATTCCAACTGTTTTTGAGTTGCAGAACCGGGGCTTTGCAGCCCAAACGTCCGGGCAACTTTGCTCCATGCGTCTTTTGTTTTTTTTATGGCGCGAATTTTTCCTTCTGCTTTTTCAATGGTGTCGATTTCTTCATTTGCCCAGGATACCGCCACCTTTTCTATATAGCGCATAGCCGGTTTTCCTTCCCCAACTGCAAATTGTAAAAGCATTAAAATGACATCAACCGGCAGCCCGTCATTTTCATGCAGAAGCAAAAGCGTTCCGCTGTCGCCATTGGAAAGCGGCCTGCCCAAAATAATCTGCGCTTCGCTCATTAAAAAAGCAAGCTCCCTGCTTTCGCCCAGGCGCTGCGCTACATAAGCGCTGTCCGGTCGCTGCGGCCTGGACAGCGGACGTGGTTTTTTCTTTTCGCGCTCCGGCTCTTCCTGCTGCGCAGACTGTACCTTCTGTTGTGCAGATTGCATATGTTCCGGTGCATTCTGCGCCGGAACATATGCACCGCCGCGGACAGAAAGCAGCCCTTCATCCACCCAAAACTGCACGCAATCTTTTACATCAATCGGGTGCATACGCAATTCCTGTGCAATTTGCTCCGTGCCGCACGGCTGCCCTGCATGGCGCAGCACCCACAGCAATACCTTCAGTTGCTGATGCGCCGAAGTCTTCAGGTATTTATCCACAACCTCGCACGGAACGGCAAAAATATGGTTCCACATACCCAAATTGATTGTTACGTCCATTGCTTTTCACCCTTAAGAAAAATCTAAAACAGATTATAACACAAAAAAGCAAATTACGCCATACCGTTTCTCTCTGAAAATTTTCCTTAAAACAAACTGCTTTCCCTTCCATCCTGCTTCTGTGCGTGTTTTCTTTCAATCTTTTTACAGCAACGAAAAGGAGCGGCCAAAGCCGCCCCTTTATTTTACCAGTCTAAAAACCGGACATATATAAAGATTTTTTGCTATAGACCCATGCCGCATATGCGCCATTGTGTGTTATTTGCCTTTTTCCACGAGTGCTTTGGTATCTCTTGCAATAACAAGCTCTTCGTTTGTGGGGATGACAAATACCTGTATTTTGCTGTCCGGTGTAGAAATGCGTCCCTCTGCCCCATGAATGGCCGCATTATTCTTTTCCATATCACATTTTACGCCAAGGCAGACAAGATTTTCGCAAATTGCTTCTCTATGGTGCGGCTGGTTTTCCCCTAAGCCCGCTGTAAAGACAATTGCGTCGCAGCCGCCAAGCGCCACATAATAACTGCCAATAAATTTTGCAATTTCATACCGGAGCATTTCATGCGCAAGCTTTGCCCGGTCGTTGCCTTCCTCTGCTGCCTTTGTTACGTCGCGGTCGTCGCTGGATACACCGGATATCCCCAGAAGGCCGGACTTTTTATTAAGCAGGTCGCTCATCTGCGAAGGCGTAAGCCTTTCTTTTTCTGCAAGGAACGTAACGACGGAAGGGTCAAGCGTACCTGTGCGGGTCCCCATCATAAAACCGTCAAGAGGCGTTAGCCCCATACTTGTGTCAATGACCTTTCCACCTTCCACTGCCGCAATGGAAGATCCGTTGCCCAAGTGACAGGTAATGATCTTTAGTTTTTGAATATCCTGCCCCATAAGCTCGGCGCACCTGGCGCTGACATAGCGATGAGATGTGCCATGAAAACCATAGCGGCGGATTTTATATTTTTCATAATATTCGTACGGGATTGGATACATATAAGCTTTTCTGGGCATAGTGGAATGAAAAGCAGTGTCAAACACGACCACTTCCGGAACCTTTTCTCCAAATACGTCGATACAGGCCCGGATCGCCTGTACATGCGCCTTGTTATGTAAAGGGGCCAACGGAATCAGGCTTTCAATTCCTTCGATCACCTGTTCATCCACAAGCACGCTTTCGCTGAACAGAGAACCGCCCTGAACGATTCTGTGCCCAATGGCGCTGACCTCGTTTAAATCTGTAATAACTCCGGCCTGCGGATCGGTAAGCGCCTGCTTTACCTGCATAAAGGCCGCTGTGTGATCCGCCATGGGAACCTGCATCTCTTTATGCCTTCCGTCAAATGTTTTATGCCCGATCATGCTGCCTTCCATACCGATTCGCTCACAGTTCCCTTTTGCAAGAACCTTTTCATCATCCATGTCAAACAGCTGATACTTTAACGAAGAGCTCCCCGCGTTAATCACCAAAATTTTCATTCGTCAACCATTCCTTTCTCTGCGCAAGCGCAACCGCTCTTTCCTTTTTGCTCCGCCCTTTTATTAAACAGGCAGGCGTGCAGGAACATAAAGCCCTGTATACATATTGCTCTTGCTTCTACAGTATTATATAATAGTACAAAACAGGGATAAATTCAACCTTTTTTGTATTTTGTAAAGTCTTTTTTACGGGAGAAACTTATGAATGTATTTGCGGTTATCAGCGAATATAACCCCTTTCACAACGGACATGCCTATATGCTTGCACAGCTCAGGAAAGCCGGCGCTACGCATATTGTGGCAATTATGGGCGGCCCTTTTTTGCAGCGTGGAGAACCCGCACTTTTTTCAAAGCAGTTGCGTGCGCGCTGCGCGCTTTTAAATGGGGCGGATTTGGTTTTGGAACTGCCGTGCATCTGGGCTACGGCAAGCGCAGAGAGCTTTGCTTTGGGCGGTGTATCTGTCGCCGCTGCTCTGGGCGTTGTGGACGCGCTTGGCTTTGGCAGTGAATGCGGCGCAATACAGCCGCTTGCCTTGCTTGCGCGTACAATGGACAGCAGTCCCTGCCGCGCACACATAAAAGCACATCTGAAACAGGGAAAGAGCTATGCGCGCGCAGTGCACGAAGCCATACGCATGCAAGGGCAGCCGTTTTCCGGCCTGCTTTCGCAGCCGAACAACGTGCTTGGTATTGAATATATCCGCGCTTTAAACAAGGTATCTTCCACGATACAACCTGTTACCATAAAGCGGAAAGGTGCACAGCACGACAGTTTTATAAGCTCTGGCAATATGGCAAGCGCTTCTTTGATCCGGCAGGCGCTGGAAAGGCGGGATCTATCCTGCTTAAAGTTCCTCCCTGAAGACTGCCGTCCCTGGATTTTGCAGGAAATTGAGCAGGGCCATATGGCTGATATCGCCCGCATGGAACGCGCTATTTTGTACCGGCTGCGCAGTATGTCACCCACAGATTTTGCGGCTTTGCCAGATGTCTGCGAAGGTCTGGAACACAGAATTTACCAGGCTGTCCGCAAGGAAACCTCTCTGGTTTCTATGATTGGCAGCATGAAAACCAAGCGTTATACGCATGCGCGCCTGCGGCGGATTATGCTGTATGCTTTTTTAGGCATCCGCGCAGAAATGCAAAAGCAACCTGTTCCCTATCTGCGCGTACTGGGGTTTAATCAAAAAGGCGCAGAGGTTCTGAAAAAATCCAAAACCGTGGCAACACTGCCAATTATCACAAAGCTGACAGACGGCTTCTCACGATTGACGCCGCAGCAGCGGTCTGTACTGGAGTTGGATTTAAAGGCGTCGGATTTGCAAGCCCTCGCTTTTGAAAATATTTGTGCATGCGGACAGGATTTTTATCTTGGCCCTGTGCGGGTATAACCATTTAAAAATATGCCTTTGCACATTTTTGCAGGGCATGTAATTTGCTGTTTTTCATCTGCTCTGCACATAACAAATGGCCCGCAGCAAATGCTGCGGGCCATTGACCGTTTAAATCTCTACGCTGCTTTATTGTTTTTCAAACGTAAACACGCCGTTTTTGCAGCCGCAGACAACCCTATCCTCCGCTTTGACCGTGCCATCCAAAATTTTTTCAGAAAGCGGATCTTCTATCTGCGCACAAATTGCACGGCGCAGGGGCCTGGCTCCATATACAGGATCGTAGCCTTCATTTGCAATCGTCTTAATCGCTTCGTCCGTAAAAGCAATGGAAATCTGCATTTCTGCAAGCCGTGCTTCCAGCTCTTTGAGCATATGTCTTGCAATCTGTCCAATCTGCTCTTCGTTTAGCTTGTTGAATACAATGATATCATCCACACGGTTTAAAAATTCCGGACGGAAGGTCTTTTTCAATTCCGCCATGACCGTCTCTTTGAGCATTTTGCTTTCTTCTGTATCCCTGGAAGCATCATCCCCAAAGGCAAAGCCCAGGTTTTTCTGCTCGTTTGTAATCAGACGCGCACCAACATTGGAGGTCATGATAATGATCGTATTTTTAAAATCGACCAGTCTGCCCTGGGAGTCTGTCAGCCTGCCGTCTTCCAGCACCTGCAAAAGCATATTGAATACGTCTGGATGGGCCTTTTCAATTTCATCAAACAGCAGCACGCTGTAGGGATGGCGGCGAACCTTTTCTGTCAGCTGCCCGCCTTCATCGTAACCGACATAACCCGGAGGAGAACCTACCAGTCTGGAAACCGTGTGCTTTTCCATATATTCCGACATATCCAGGCGGATCATGGCGTTTTCATCGCCGAACATTGCCTGTGCAAGCGCTTTGCACAGCTCTGTCTTGCCAACGCCGGTGGGGCCAAGAAAAATAAACGAGCCAACCGGGCGTTTAGGATCCTTCAGGCCTACTCTGCCGCGGCGGATGGCTTTGGCCACGCTTGCGACTGCTTCATCTTGTCCAATGACTCTTTGATGCAGAACCTCTTCCATTTGCAGCAGCCGTTCGCTCTCTTCCTGCGTTAAGCGGGAAACCGGCACGCCGGTCCAGTCGGACACAATTTTTGCAATGTCCTCCTCTGTAACCTCGCCACTGACCTTTTCATTCTCTTCACGCCATTTTTCCTTTTGCTCCCGGAGCGCCTCGCGCGCCCTTTTTTCTTCATCGCGCAGCTTTGCCGCACGTTCAAAATCCTGTGTGTTTACAGCGGCGGCCTTTTCCTGCTCAAGCTCTTTGATCTTTTTTTCGGTTTGTTTGATGTCGTCCGGCTCGGTGTGGGCATGCAGGCGCACACGCGAAGCAGATTCGTCGATCAGGTCAATGGCCTTATCCGGCAAAAAGCGGTCTGCAATGTATCTTGCGGACAGCTCCACTGCCGCATAAATTGCTTCATCTGTAATTTTCACCTTGTGATGGGCCTCATAACGGTCGCGCAAGCCCTTAAGAATCTCCACCGCTTCTTCCTGCGTAGGTTCGCCTACCATTACAGGCTGGAAACGGCGCTCCAGCGCTGCGTCCTTTTCAATATATTTTCTGTATTCCTGGATTGTGGTCGCGCCGATGACCTGAAAGTCGCCTCTTGCAAGGGAAGGTTTTAAAATATTGGCTGCGTCAGCAGAACCTTCTGCAGAGCCGGCGCCGATAATCGTATGCAGTTCATCTATAAATAGGATCACGCTCGGGTCATTTTTCACTTCATCCATCGCGTTTTTGATCCGGTCTTCAAAATCACCCCTGTATTTTGTTCCGGCGATCATTCCCGTCAGATCAAGCGCTACAATTCTTTTGCCTTTTAACGGTTCCGGCACTTCGTCCGTTGCAATTTTCAGCGCAAGACCTTCTGCAACCGCCGTTTTGCCAACGCCCGGTTCACCAATCAGGCACGGATTATTTTTGGTTCTTCTGGAAAGGATCTGGATAACACGCTCAATCTCTTTTTCTCTTCCTATAACCGGGTCGATTTCGCCGTCTTTTGCTTTTTGGGTCAGGTCTCTGCCAAACTGGTCAAGCGTTTTTGTATTGCTCTTTTTACCGCTCTGTGCAGACACGGAAGAAGAACCGCCCTTTTCAAAGTCAAAAAATTCACCGCCGTCCTCTTCACTTCCCAGCTCCGCCTTTACCGCTTCCAGAAGGTCTGCAGGCTTTACGCCAAGTTCCTTCATAAAAGATACCGCATAGCTGTCGCTTTCTTCCAAAAGCGCTAAAAGCAAATGCTCGGTACCCACATAATTATGACCCAGTCTGGCTGCCTTTACAACCGCATGCTGTAAAATACGTTTGGTCCTTGGCGTAAAGTCGGAAGGGGTTAGCGCCGTACGGCTGCCAACGCCAATTTTTGCCCGAATCATTTCCAAAACGCCGTCGGCCGTTACGCCGGCGTTTACAAGCGCAGTGCCCGCAACGCCGCTGCCTTCATCCAACAGCCCCAAAAGTATATGCTCTGTGCCAATATATGTGTGTCCCAGGCTTTGCGCTGCTTCTATTGCAAGATTCAGGGCTCGGTTTGCTTTTTGCGTGAATCCGTTAAAACTATACATGGTACATACCTCCCATTTTTATTCTGCCTGATTTCCTTTTCCTCTTTATATTTATCCTTTACAGGCGCGCATTGACAATTCTGGCCCGCAGGGCATCACGCTGCTCCGGCGGCAGACGCCTGCCCTCTTTTTTCATCAGTGTGGCGGGCTGCAGATCCGTCATTAACTCATTTACCGTGTCAAGCGTTACATCTTTGATCTCTCCCAGTGTGATCCCAAGACGCACATTGGAAAGCAGCTTTATGCATTCTTCATTGCTCAACAGCCTGGCGCTTTTGAGTATACCGCGCGACCTGCTGATCATGTCGAGCGTTTCCACATTTTGGGCGAGCGCCTGTCGTGCGCTGCGCTCCTGCGTAACCAACTGCATTGCAATGTTTTGCAGATTATCAATTGCCGCCTTTTCTGAAAGTCCCAGTGTTACCTGGTTGGAGAGCTGGTAAAGCGCCCCTTTGGGCTCTGTGCCCTCGCCGTAGGTACCGCGCAGCGTAAGGCCAAGTTTTGCAAGATTTCCTGCGATACGCCCGATTGCCTTGCTGTGCTGCAGTGCCGGCAGATGCAGCATAAGAGAAGCACGCATACCGGTTCCCAGATTGGTTGGGCACTGTGTAAGATAGCCCAGCTTTTCGTCAAATGCAAAGCCAAGCGCATGGTCCAGCAGCGTGTCAATTTTATCCGCCATATCGTACACTCCGGCAAGTTCGAGACCTTGCGACATAACCTGGATGCGAATATGGTCTTCTTCATTGATCATAATGCCGACCGTTTCATCTGCTGTCAAGAGCAGGTAGCGTCCCTGCCGGTCGGAAGCAAATTCCGGACTGACGATATGGCGTTCCACCAGAGAGACCGCTTCCTCTTCCGACATCTGCTGCATATTGATAAACTGAAAGCTGTCTGCAATTGCGCTGTTGCTGTGCAAAAGCGCTTCCTGAATTTTTTTTGCAACCTCTTCCCGCTGCGTGCTGTCCAGCCTGCAGGGAAAGGGGTATTCCTTTAAATTTCTTGCAAGGCGCACCCGGGTGCTGACAATTACATCTCCCTGCTTTCCGCTTTGTTCATACCATTTTTTGCCCATTCTGCCACAACTCCTTTCCAGGTTTATGCTTCAGACGCCGTACCGTCTTCCAGCTCTTTGATCTTGTCCCTGAGCTTAGCCGCCTTTTCAAACTCCTGTTTTTCTATGGCGGCCTTCAGCTCCGCCTTTGCCTGGTCCAGCGCATTGATTACACGCAGCTCCTTACCTGCGCCTCCGGCCCGTTTTCCAGTATGCAGGGTGTTGCCGTGCATTTTTCGCACAGACGGCAAAAGTTCGTCGTAAAAGGTTTGATAGCACTGTGCGCAGCCAACCTTGCCTGTTCTTGCAATATCTGCAAAAGAAGCCCCGCAACCACTGCAGCGCGTAGCGCTTGTTCTTGGCGGCAGGCCGCTGTCCAAAAAGCTGCCCAGAAAACTGCTGAAATCCAAACCCATATTGTCAAACAGATTTCCATATCCCATTTTCTTTGCACATTCCGGGCAAAGCATATACTCTGCAAATTCCCCGTTTATCATAGTTTTAATATGTGTAGTTGCCTGATGTTTCTGACATGATTGACACAACATATCAATTCCTCCCTTGTCAAAGTGTAACCGGCCTTTCGGCCATATTTTGTCAAATTAATGTAAGCAGCATATTTTTAAATACGTGGGCGCGCAGGTTGTCGCGGTATTCCCTGGGAATATCTGCGTACGCCCTTTCTGAAACGGCGCTGTGCATAAGGTTTGCGGCTTCTTTTGAAATAAGCGATTGCTGCACCATATTCTGGAGCATGATTCTGGCAACGCCGTAATCCAGACTTTTTCCAATAGAATTCACTACATGCATGATTGCCAGGTTCGCATCCAGATGAATTCTGGTAATGCGGATATAACCGCCGCCGCCCCGGCGGCTTTCGACGATATAGCCCTGTTCAGGGGTAAAACGCGACGCAAGCACATAATTGATCTGGCTGGGAACACACCCCAGCGTCTGTGCCAGCTCATTGCGCTGTATTTCTGCATTACCGCCTGTTTCCTCCAGCATCTGTATAATATACTGCGCGACAATGTCACTCATCCGCATTTTTTCCGCCTCCTTCCAACTGGCAAACATCTTTATTTGACCTTGTTTGACCTTATGGTTTTATTATAGGCATAAGGTCAAAAAAAGTCAAAGTCAATTAAAGTCAAAAAACATTTGTTTTTTCTGTAAAATCTATCATTTTCTTTAATTTTCTTCTACTTACTTAAAATACCTCTTTGTTTTATAATTTTTAAAATTTTTTTCCGACTGCATGCTTTTGTATGGCGCGTATAAAAAAAATAGATTATAATAGAGAAAACAACCGGGTTTCCGGTAAAGATGTGAAACAGGAGAGGTGCAATATGAAGCTGGTTTATGCGATTGTTCATTCTGATGACGCCGATGTAGTAACGGAGGAGCTTAACAAAAACAGGTTTAGCGTCACAAAACTTTCTTCTACAGGCGGCTTTTTGCGAAAAGGCAACACGACCCTTATGATTGGTACGGAGGATGAAAAAGTAGACCGCGTTATTGAAATTATTAAGAACGAATGCGGGAAAAGGCAGCAGGTTGTTTACAATATGCCTTACTCCGGCGAGGGTATCCCCATGGACCATTTTAACGTAATGCCGGCAACGGTAGACGTAGGAGGGACAACCATTTTTGTTGTAAATGTCGAACGCTTTGAAAGAAGCTGATATGCCATGTGTACAGAAAAAGAAAAAAGCCGGTTTGCTTTTACAGTAAACGCCTATTATACGATTGGCCCCGGAATCGAAAGGACAGAATCTTTTACGCCATCCGACGGCGCGCTGTTGGTCGCCATTGTAGATGAGGCTGGCTTTTCTTCTCTGCAAAAACAGGAAAGCCTTCCCACCGCGCTGCTGCATAAGGATAAAAACATCCGGCTTACCAGGCTTTTAAAATTGGAGAATTGCCTGCTTTGCACGTTAAACATTCCGTTAAAAAGGGACAAACTGCGCCAGCGCGCCAAGCTGACAGTGATCATTCAGCAGAAGCGCGTTGTGATTGTAGTACATAACACGCAGGCGCAAAAGCTGTTAAACGCTTTCTTTTTAGACCCGGCCGCGGGGAGTATTTCCTGTGAGCGTTTTTTGTACGAATTTTTTGAAAGCTTTCTTGGGAACGATCTGCTTTTCCTAGAGGAAATGGAAAAGCATCTGGGGATTCTTGAAGACGATATCCTGGGTGGAAAAATTACCAACTGTGACAGGAAAATTATTCCATTAAAGCGGGAACTGATGTATTTACACAGCTATTATGCCCAGCTGCTGGATCTTTTTGTAAAATTGCAAAATAACGACCATACTTATTTTACAGAGGTTGCACTCTTTCAGCTTTTATACGAACAGGCAGACCTTCTCTTTGACATATCGCAAATGCTGCGTGAATACACGGTTCAGATCCGCGAATTATACCAGACGCAGATTGACATAAAGCAAAACAAAACGATGAAGCTTTTAACGGGCATTGCCACCATTTTTCTACCGCTTACAGTGATTACCGGTTGGTACGGCATGAATTTTGTAAATATGCCTGAGCTTAAATGGAGCTTTGGCTATCCCATGGTTTTTATCGTCAGCCTGGTTATTTCTCTTGTCTGTATTTATATTTTTAAAAAGAAAAACTATTTTTAAATGCAATGCGGCGTACAGGCAGCAAACCTGTCTGTATACCTTTTTGCTTTTATATATCGGCTTGCCGGCGCCTGTGTATAAATTTCCTGTTGATCCATACATATATAAAAAAGCACAGCCGTGTTTTGCTGCGCTTGTCTCTCACCTTATTAAAAATGCGGCCATGTCTTTCACTCTACAAAAATTCATTCTTAAAATTTAAAACAGCGCGCCGTTATAAAAACAGCGCCGTTTATTTAGATGCATAGAGATTGCACTATGGCGTTTGCGCCCTGCACAAATGTTATTTATGCAGGACGCATGGATGTTCAATAATGGAAAAAGGATTTCTATCACTGAACCCGTCGTTAGATGGCATGTTTACTATACATCTTTTTTATTAAAAAGAAAAGGCTTTTGGTAAAGTTGGATCAATTTTCGTGAAGTTTGGTAAGTTGTTATATTGAAACAAAAAAATATTTTTCTTTATGGTAAAAATCTCCTGTTTTTCGTGGGATATTTTGTCGAAAAAAGATTTAAATCCGTATATAATGTCTTATGCTTTACAGCTTTTTTACAGGATGGAAATCTTTACAGGCCGCCCTTTTGCGCGCTTTGCTTCCTTATAATTATTTCCGGACCGTTCTTAACTAAAACCATAAAAATGGCATAATGCCATTATAAAATATAAAATGGCAGATGCACAGTTGAAAAGCCGGATCTGCCGGCGCTTGCATAGAAATAAAGGCAGTATTTTACAGACCATTCTGTAAAAAATAAAAAAGGAACGCCTGGTATGAGGGCGGCTCTTTTAATTACATGCAAAAACCGGATTTAAAACGATTATACAAAACTGAAAAAGGAGCAAACGATATGACTTTGAAGGATTACCGCGTGGAAGGAAAGAAAAAGATTCGATTAAGCGATTATCCTACCGGAGCCGGAAAGGCCAAGGAGAAAAAGGAAAGCTATATTGCAAAAACAGGCGAAAATTTGAAAATTATGGGGGATCTTCAGGATAAACTGTATTCACAGGGCAAAGAGGGGCTTATAATTATTTTTCAGGCGATGGACGCCGCTGGAAAAGACAGCACCATTAAACATGTTATGACGGGCATGAATCCTCAGGGCGTGGTTGTGCATTCGTTTAAGGCGCCGTCCAACAGGGAATTGTCGCATGATTATTTGTGGCGTACAGTTCTGGCTCTGCCTGCACGCGGCTACATGGCTATTTTTAACCGCTCTTATTATGAGGATGTACTGGTAGTAAAGGTCAGAAAACTTTATAAAGATTACAACATGGCAAAGCGTTGCCTGCAGGACGATATAATTGAACAGCGTTACAGGCAGATTTGTAATTTTGAAAAATATTTGTATCAAAACAGCTACCGCGTGATTAAACTTTTTCTGCATGTTTCCAAAGAAAAACAAAAAGAACGCTTTTTGGAACGGATTGACCTAAAAATTAAAAACTGGAAATTTTCGGCTTCCGACGTAAAGGAGCGCAAACTTTGGGACCAATATCAAAAGGCATATACAGACGCTATTAATGCGACTGCAACGGAAAACTGCCCCTGGTATGTGATTCCCGCCGATAACAAGTGGTATACGCGTTACCTGGTTTCTGAAGTGATTCTGGACGTTATGAAAGACATGGATCCGCAATATCCGGTTATGGCAAAGCAAGACCGGGACCGCCTTGCCACAGAACGTGAATTTTTAATGAATGAAGAAGATTAACCTGACTGCCCAGAAGACTTCTGTGTAATAGAAAAGCCGCCGCAAGCGATATACAAGCTTGCGGCGGCTTGGCGGAGAAGAAGGGATTTGAACCCTTGCGCCGGTTACCCGACCTACTCCCTTAGCAGGGGAGCCTCTTCACCACTTGAGTACTTCTCCAATCATTTCATTTTTTATTGTAAACATGTAAACACGAGCATTTCTGGTGTGGCGGAGGGGAAGGGATTCGAACCCTTGGTCCCTTTCGGAATCACTAGTTTTCAAGACTAGCTCCTTAAACCGCTCGGACACCCCTCCGAATAATCGGCAAGAAATATGTTACCATACCCGTCTTGCAATGTCAAGGACTTTTTTGTGGCTGTCTGCACCAGCAGAATGTCGTTTTTTCTTGACAAAAACTTTAAAATCATATAAAATAACGGAGTGCCTGAAAACGTATAACGTTTCTATGAAAGCAGCGTACAGACAGAACAGGCTTTAAATAAAGCGGGAACACCTCGTCTTAATAAGGAAAAGAGGTTTTTAAAAAGGCCACTGTCTTTTTAATAGCCTAACATATAATATATGTCGCTATAGCTCAGCTGGATAGAGCGACCGCCTCCTAAGCGGTAGGTCGGAGGTTCGAATCCTCTTAGCGACGCCACGCCGCCGCGGACTGTGTATTGTTCGCGGCGATTTTTTTAAACAGTTGTCAGTTCGCACATTGCGGACGTTTGGACGTATTGCCGGTTTTTTGCAAACGTATGTTTCACTTGCAATTTCCTGCCGGCGTTTTTGGCATTATCTTTACAAACCGGAGCAAGTTAAGCTTGTTCTGGTTTTTATTTTTAAAAACATCAGCTGCCTGTTTTGCCGGGGCCGGGGCTTCTTTCCTGTAAAAGATTACTTGCCGCTTGTCTGCCAAGCTTGAAATCCTCTGCAATAGTTGGCCTGCAGTTGCCATTTTATTAAAAAGCAACGCACCGGGCAAAGCCCGCGGCAGTCATTCCCCTGCGTCTTTCAAAACACGCATAAATTTATGGACGGAAACGCCGTCGTACTTCAGTTTGAACCGTACTCTTGCCTCATATTCCCGGTTGCAGTTGCGGCAAAAAAATTTGGCACGAAAGCTTTTATTTTTCACAATCCATGGAGTTTTACGCTTTGCCGCCTGCCCACAGCCTTCACAGTACATGACCATTTGCGATTTGTCGATCAATGGATTTTTTATATTGGATAAAATGGTCGTTTTAAAGGTAAGACGTTTGTAAAATTCTTCATCCATATTCTGGATGATGGATTCAAATTTTGCTTTATCATACAATTTTTGAAAGCAGCGTGCGGCAAGCATGCTGTCAGCAAGCGCCCGATGGAGCGCCTCTTCTTCAAAATTAAGGGAAAGCGCTTGCGCCGCCGTGCTTAAGCCAAGTAGTTTGGAGGGCTCGGCACGTCCAAGCATCTGCTCGCAATAATGTTGCAGATCGACATATTGCTGCGCAAAATCAATTTTTTTTTGCTTAAGAAAATATTCATAATTATCCAATAGCGTCAATATGTCCGATGTTCCCCAGGTCAGCAGTACGCAATCCTTTGCAAACGCCCGGAACTTGCGCAGCGCGTGAGTAAAGGTATTGTCAACCTTGCACAGCTCTTCGTTGCTGATATGCGTAAGGGCTTCGATTCTGTCGTTAATTTTTTTCCCGATCTGCGGATTGACCAGCATGGAAAAGGTTTCCGTAATATGCAGATCACAGGACAGCTTAACCGCACCGAATTCAATAATTTCATTAATAAACTTTTTTCTGCGGCGGCTGTAGGAGCCGTTCCATTCCAAATCAAGAATTACAAACTGCATAGCACATACCCATTCTGTCAATTTTTAAACTGCTTCTTCATACGAAGTTCTTTTTGCAAAATCGTCTTACGCAACCGGATGCTTTTCGGCGTAATTTCAACCAGCTCGTCATCGGCAATAAACTCTAAAGACTGCTCCAGGCTTAAAACAGACGGCGGGGTAAGCTTTAACGCATCGTCTGAACCTGCGGCTCTGGTATTGGTAATATGCTTTTTCTTACACACGTTGACCACCAGATCTTCCGCTTTGGGGCTGGCGCCGACGATCATTCCCTCATAGACAGCGACGCCCGGGCCTATAAACAGGCGTCCCCTTTCCTGCGCGGCAAAAAGGCCATAGCCTGTTGCCTCGCCCGTTTCATGCGCAATAAGCGAACCTTGGCGGCGGCTGACAATTTCCCCTTTATATGGTTCGTACCCGTCAAACACATGGTTCATAATTCCATTACCGTTTGTATCAGTCAAAAATTCCGGGCGATACCCCATTAAACCCCTTGCCGGGATTTTAAACTCAATATGCGCAGTGCCAGATGCGCGCGTACCCATATTGACAAGCTCCGCCTTGCGGGCGCCCAGCTTTTCCATGACTGCGCCCACATAGGAATCCGGCACCTCTATAATCAAAAATTCGATTGGCTCGCAAACAACGCCGTCTATTTTTCGGGTGATCACGCTTGGGCGCGAAACCTGAAATTCATAGTTTTGCCTGCGCATGGTTTCTATTAAAATAGAAAGGTGCAGTTCCCCCCTGCCGGAAACACGGAACGTATCGGCAGAATCGGTTTCTTCCACGCGCAGTGCAACGTTGGTTTCTACCTCTTTGAACAGGCGGTCGCGTATATTTCTGGAAGTTACATACTTTCCTTCCCTGCCTGCAAACGGGCTGTTGTTAACCATAAACAGCATCGAAACCGTTGGTTCGTCTATCTTTACAAACGGCAGCGGTTCTGCCTTTTCAGGTGCGCAGACCGTGTCCCCAATATTTAAATCTGCAATTCCGGACACGCATACAATATCCCCCAGCGCCGCATTGGCGGTTTCCACACGCCTGAGTCCTTCAAACTGGTACAGCTTTGTAATTTTCACATTTCTTTCGCTTCCATCCCGGCAACACAGTACGGCGGCCTGTCCGCCTTTGACACGACCGCGCTCCACCCTTCCGATTCCGATTCTGCCAATATATTCGTCATAATCTATATTGGATATCAGCAATTGCAACCCATCTTCCGGTTCGCCCTTTGGAGCCGGCACCTCTTTAATTATCGCTTCAAACAGGGGCGTCATATCTGTTCCGGGCGCATGGGGATCGTTGGTAGCGTATCCGTCGCGCGCAGAGGCGTAAACAACTGGAAATTCCAACTGGTCCTCGTCTGCCCCCAACTCGATAAACAGGTCAAGCACTTCGTCGATGACTTCTTCCGGGCGTGCACCGGGGCGATCGATCTTATTAAGCACGACTACCGGCTTTTTCCCAAGTCCAAGTGCCTTTTTCAAAACAAAACGCGTTTGCGGCATACAGCCCTCAAAAGCGTCTACCAAAAGCAGAACGCCGTCGACCATTGTTAAAATTCGTTCTACTTCCCCGCCAAAATCGGCATGTCCCGGCGTATCTACAATATTAATCTTAACCCCATGGTACATAACGGCTGTATTTTTGGAAAGGATCGTAATACCTCTTTCGCGCTCCAGATCGTTAGAATCCATCACACGCTCCTCAACCGTTTCATTTTCCCTGAAAATGCCGCTCTGGCGTAAAAGCTGGTCAACCAGCGTTGTTTTTCCATGGTCAACATGCGCAATAATTGCTACATTTCTTAAATCTGTTCTTTCTTTCATTATATCCCTCTTATCTTTTGTAAGAACTTTTATATGCCGCCTGGCAAAATTTCCCAATAACAGCGGCATAACTCCGTGAAAGCGCTCGTTATATGTCGTTTTGTTTTTCTGCAGGAATGCGCGCGTATACCTCCGCCACCTTATCGCGCATCCATAGCAACGGTGTTATGCGCAGCGAATAGCCAAATCCATTATCCATACGCCAGTCATACGGTTTTGCATGCGGCAATCCGTAAACAGAAAGCAAGGTCATGATCACGCCGCCATGCGTAACAAGGACCGCGCTGGTCTCACCCGTTTTTATAAGATTGGTCACCATATTTTCAAACGCAAGGCATATACGCTTTGTAAACTGTGCGCCGCTTTCTCCGCCGGGCGGTGCCAGATCCGCAGAATTCGCAAGCCAGGTTTGAAAACTTTCCTCCCCTTTAAGCTGTTCAGCCGTTTTCCCTTCCCATACACCAAAATCATACTCGGCAAGCTCCGGGACGAAAAGCGGTTGCATAGCAGGATAGAGAATACTGCAAGTCTGTATGCAACGCTGCAATGGGCTTGTATAGAGAACAGCAGCACCCGGATAAACAAACGCAGTACCATAGTGTTTCAGCCTCCGGATCCCTTCCCCGGACAATGGAACATCTGTAGAACCAATGTATGCCCCTTTGCGGTTTTCTGCCGTTAAGCCGTGCCGAATCATATGAATTTGGTAAGATTTCATAATTATTCCTCCAAAGTACTGGTAAAATGACGATAAATGTAGACTTTACAAATTGTTGAATATAATATATACTATATGTATAGTCGTAACAATTCTGTAATTGTTTTGTTTTTCTTTTTTAAGAATTGTTTTCCTTTTTTAACTTTATAGATTTTTATGTATTTTGGGGGCAACCATGAACAAGGATTTTTCCAGAATTATTACACTTTTGCGGAAAGAACGCGGGTTAAGCCAAAAGCAAACGGCTGCCGATCTGAACATTTCACAGGCGCTTTTGTCACATTATGAAAAAGGAATCAGGGAATGCGGCCTTGATTTTGTTGTAAAGACGGCGGATTATTATGGCGTATCCTGCGATTATCTTCTGGGAAGGACGCCCGAAAGAACAGGTGCAACGCTGAATATTAACGATATACCGGAAGCTGGCGACGCCCGGCAGGAGGCGCGCGCAACAGGTAATCTGCTGCCAACGCTGAATAAAAAGCTGATCATCAATTCGGTTGATATTTTATTTGATATTCTTGACCGCACCGCCTGCCGGGGGCTGACCACAGAGATTTCTAATTATCTGATGGTTTCCGTTTATAAAATGTTCCGAACGGTCTATTCGGCAAACGCCAAAAACCCACAGGCGCTTTTTTCTGTTGCGCCGCATTTGTATAAAGGTTTTTCCAATGCCGCATTGTGTATTGCGGAAACAAACGCCGCTGCAATTGCTGCAGGCCGCAGTACAGCAGACTTTGACGGCTTGGGAAAGGAAAGCGCCCCAACGCTTACGCCTGAAACAATTGCCGCACAGTTTCCACTTTATACCACTTCCCTTTTAAACCTGATCCAAACAGCGGAAAGCAAACTGCATCTTAAAAACAAATGACCCTTTTGCACACAGCTACGGGCGGCAAACTTGCCGCCCGTTCCCTTTTTTATTTACGCAAACCGCCTGTTTACGCTGCCGCTGTGGAAACGCCCGACTGGGAAGACAGATCTGGTTTTGGGCCCAGGCTTACAATAACCGTAACCTCTGAACCATAGTCAAGCTTTTGTCCCTCTTTAAATCCCTGCGCATAGCCGATCACTGTATTTTCCGGCACCTCGTCGCTAAATTCAAGCTGTGTATTTGCAATAAAATGCTCTTCATTTAAAGCCTTTGCAGCGTCGTCCAACGTAAGGTTTTCCACCTCCGGCAGCTCCCTTGTCTGAGGACCCTTGCTGACCGTAACAGAAATCGTAACGCCGTCGTTGCCTCTGTCAACTGTTGTATTACCTTCCGGTGTCTGGCTTATAATGTATCCCTCTGCAACCGTGTTGCTGAATTCGTCCTCTGTTGTCCGCAAAACGTAATATTCCGTGCTGTTTTCCGCAAGCTTTTCCACGTCTTCATATTTCATTCCTACAAAATTCCGGACTCTGAAATACTCACTATTCTGCGGATAGGTAAAATCTTCAGACTGGCTGGTAGTTGACTGCGTGGCTCCTGTTTCTTCTGTAGAACCGCCCGAAGTCACAAACATGCCCTGAAACGGATTGCTTGCAACCCAAAAAAAGCCCGCAACAGAGAAAACAACCAATGCAACAGCCGTTGCAATCACACCGCAGGCAAAATTAGAAACGCGCCTTTTGCCGCCTTCTTCCCCGCCTGTTGGCGGAATCACCGCCGGGCGCGCAATTTCTTCCTGAATCGCCTTTACGGTTGGCGCAGCAGAAAGCTGCGCGCGCAAAGACTCAAAATCCGCTATGCGCGACTGCCTGTCCACCTGCAGCCCGTTTGCAAGCGCCGTAATCACATGCGGCGGCAACCGTTTTACCACATTGGTGTTAATCAACAACCGGCCGTCCTGCATACGTTTTCTGGCATCTGCAGGCAGTTTGCCGGTCAGTGCAAAAAACAGCGTTGCCGTAAACCCGTAAATGTCGGTATATTCACCAAGCACACTGGCGTTGTTGTATTGCTCCGGCGCAGAGCAACCCGTAAATAACTGTGCTTTCAGCGCGCCTCCCTGCCGCCTTAAGTCATGCACAGAAAAATTTAAAATTTTCATTTTGCCCGAAGGCGTTATCACAAGATTTTCAGGCGCAATGCCATAATGGGCAAGCCCGCTCTGGTGTATTTTGGAAAGCGCAGACAAAAGCGGCATAAACAAAGGCCTTGCCGTGTCCCACTCCAACGTACCGCCACTGCGTTCAATATATTCATGCAGCGGGATAATTTCTTCTGTCTCTTCTATTACATATGCGGTATTATTTTCATGAAATATATCATAAACAGCAACAATTGCAGAAAGCTCCTTAAATCTTGCCACATTTCTGTGTACCTGTAAAAAGTTATTCTCCAGACTTTTGTACAAATCCTGCTTTT
Source organism: uncultured Oscillospiraceae bacterium (assembly GCA_900541975.1). Classification (GTDB taxonomy): domain Bacteria; phylum Bacillota; class Clostridia; order Oscillospirales; family Acutalibacteraceae; genus Scatavimonas; species Scatavimonas merdigallinarum. The sequence goes on from UQLR01000006.1 coordinate 63,793, forward strand.
CCGGCTGGACAACTGCTTCCAAAGAGGCGCTTGTACGCGTACACAACCCATAAGGAAAAAACTCCCGGATAATTACCGGTGTGTTTTCAAATTTATCATACCCCATATACTTTGCGCATTCGGTATTGTTATAGACAACCTTCCCTACTATATACCTATTCTGCAACACCGTGCGCAACGGCAAATACGGCGGTAACTGTTCAGAGTGTTTGTCAAATCCGCAATTGGGACAGACGTCTTCACCATTGTTTTCGACCATGCATCCCAAGCATATTTCAGACATAACGACACCTCTTTTTTGATTATTCAGTTTATTATAGCACAGCTTATACAGCAATTTCAACCGCCGTATATCGCATTATTATTACAGTTTTGTAAAATTCCACACAGAATTTTACTGAAACATAAAAAAACAAAAAATAACCTTGCAAAATTCAGCGCAATATGATAGAATAACAATCGTTATTTTGCTAAGGGGGTATAGCTCAGCTGGGAGAGCGCTTGAATGGCATTCAAGAGGTCAGCGGTTCGATCCCGCTTATCTCCACCAGAGAAAGTCCCTGAAAACGGTTGGAACAAGCCGTTTTCAGGGACTTTTTTCTATGCTTTGCTATAATTTTTAATAGAGTTCCCGCTATAAAGTACAGAAGGTTTCCTTTTTTGGCATTTGCAAATCTTCAACTAGCAGGGATTTCTCTATTTAAAATCAGACACACATCCAAAACATACTGGCCGCCTGTTCTTTTCGCTTAATTGCTTTCGTCTTCCTCTGCTTATTTTGGTCCATGCATCCTTCTGAGGATCGGTATAAATAAAATACAGAGCAAGCAGATCTTTTTCGTAAGATACCGTTTTATACATAAAACATATTTTTTTATTTTGGATAAAATCTTAAAAAATATAGTCCATATAGGCTTCTTTTAGCTTCGGATAAATATTGCGCGAGATTGGAATACGTCTTCCATTGGTCAGCACAAGCTCCGTGGCTGTCAGGCCGTTTACATACTCCAGATTTACAATATACGCTCTGTGCGGAAGAAAAAAGCACGGGTATTCCCGCAGCTGCTCATACAGAGACGACAAAGTAACCGGGGTTTCAATCGTCGTTCCGTCGGAAAGGGTGCATACGCGGCTGTGATTGAAGCTTTCCACCGTAACCATCTCCTGAATATGCACCTTGCGGACGCCTTTTTTGTTTTTCAGCAGTATGGCGGGGTTTTCCCTGGGCGCCAGATTACGAATACAGCCCAACACCTCCTGTTCAAAATCTGTTTTTTTCACCGGTTTGAGCAAATACCCTGAGGCTTTCACCCCAAAGGCCTCCACCGCATATTCCCGTGAAGAGGTCAGAAAGAGGATCTCTGCCGTTTCTCCGCGCTCCCGCACTTTGCGGGCAATGTCGATACCGCTCAGATGCGGCATAATGACGTCTAACAGATACAAATCATACCCGCCGTGCTCACTGATTGCCTGCAAAAGGTCATAAGGGGACGTAAACGCCTCTGTTTTCAGGGGGATCTCCGTATGCTCTCCGGAAAACCATTCGGCGTATTCCTGCAGTTTTTTTATATCTTCACGGCTGTCATCACAAATACCGATCCGGATCAAAGGATTCACCTCGTTTTTACAAAGCCTCAGCCAAGAACGGACGGCTGCTGTAAAATTTCTTTCAGCAGATCAGCCGTTAAAATAAATTCCGGCATTCCCATGCTGCCCGGCGCAACTTCGTATTCATCAAATACAACTACCAGCTGATTTTGATCGTTGATATAGAAATTCTGATCGGCGGCAATTTCCCTGAAGCACTCCTCATCCGACCAAATGCCGCCCGGGATGAAATAATCCGCTTCACCAGCCTCTACCTGTTGCGTCATTTGCCGCAGGATTTCCTCGCTGATAAGGGCGATATAATCGCTGTCCGGTTGGAACAAATCGCCAAGTTCCAGTAACTTTCCAGTTTGTTTGTCCAGCGTAAAGCTGCGGCTGTACTGGCCGGAGCCTCCGGCGTTTATTGTGGTTTCAAACCGAACGGAAAGCAGCATATCGTCATTGCGCAGGATCTGATAGGTCGTATCCATCCCTACGTACCCTTCATACTTTCGGGCGACATACCATAAAAATTTATCCCGCATTTGTGCAATGTACGCTTCCAACTGCTGGTTTAAATCCTCGACTCCGTCAGAGGTATCCGGAGGCGGCAGGGTCGATTCTGCAGGGGGCGTCGGCAAGGTCGGCCGGTCAGGCTCTGCCGGTGTGTCCGGCCGGAACTGGGCCGGAGGCTGGATGGTTGGGGATCCTTCTACGGACGAGTGCGATGACGTTTCCTTACTCTCCATGGAAATGGTTCCGGAAAGCAATGCTGATTCGTTGGTTGGTTCGTTTACGGAAGAAAGCGATTCTGCAGGCTCCGGCTGGATGGGTGTTGTCTGCGGACTGGTTGGGGTACTTTTTTCCGGCTGTTCTTCTTCTGGGTTGGTTGCGGGTTCCTCCGCTTCCAGCACGGGAAGGACAGCTTCAAACGACGTATCCCCCCAGTGAAAGCCATAAGAACGTAAATCTGCCAGCCGCACCAGCGTCCCCAGGCCCGGCACCTGTATTAACACCTGAGCCATAACCGGCATACAGTTAACAAGAAAGAAAAAAGCAAACATGGAAAGAAACACCGAAGACGCCAGCTTTTTTGAAAACTTCCTGTTTCCTCCGCCCGCTGGCGCGTCAGATTTCTTCTGGTTGAACAGTACTGCTTTAAAACAGAATTTTCCTTCCTTACATTCGCACTGAAACATCCCGTTATACTTTTTGGTAACCGCATTGATACTCCTCAATCCAATGCCGTGATTCTCTCGTTCGGGTACAATCGGATATCCGTCGGCTCGGAAGGACAGCGGCGTATTGCAAGGATTTTCCACGGAAAGAGCCAGTTTTCGATTATCCACCAGCTCTGCCGTGACGCGTATGTAACGTTTCTCTTCTTCATAAACTTTTTTACAGGCGTTTACGGCGTTCTCCAAAGCATTGGCCAGTATGATGCAAACATCTATTTCATCAAACGGAATATCCCCCGGCAAATGAATTTTCGCCGTTACAACGCAATGCGCTTTCTTTGCCTTTCCAATGCAAGAGGCCAACACGGCGTTAACGGTGGAATTTTCACAATAGGATTCCTTTTCAATCTCAGAAAGCTGCCCGTTTAAATTACCGATATACCGGGCCATACTCTCTGTATCGCCCTGCTTGGCCAGGCCTTCCAGAACCAGAAGATGATGGCGCATATCATGGCGGTAAGTACGGCCCATTTCCATTTTTTTGCAAACGTCCTCGTATTCCCGACGCTGCATTTGCAGTTGGATGGCCGCCGCCTTTTCGGACTCCTCCATCCGGGCAATCGCCGATGACGACGTTAGCACCCGAATAAGTACCAGAAGTATGGAAAAGGCAGTTAAAAGCAGAAGAAGCAACAGGGTGCCATTTGTGGTGCTGCTGCCAACATACGAAAACAGCAAAAAGATCATGAAGACCGGAAAGCTGAGCAGCAGCCAATTGGTCTTATTTTCTAATACATATGTCTGAAATGGCTTGCGAAGAAATCGAAAAACAAGAAATACCAGTACTCCCGCCATCAGCAAATTGCCGACCCAGAATGGAAAACTCGTCAGCTGCCCGAAATACCGTATGAGAATTTTCCATAACATCTTCAGAACAAAGTAAGCAATAGAGGCTATCGTCCAGACGGCCATCGTCTGAAAAAAGCCGGAACGTGAAAGAATGTGCAGACAAATAACCGCCGGCAGGTAAGCCGTCAGCGGCAGTATGGTGAGTACCAGCGTACTATCCCGCCCGGAAAGCAGTAATGCCGCTTGCAGCAGAACAATACCGACCAACGTACCACCGCCAGCAAGCAGGCTGGCCGTTTTTGAAAACCGGCACTTCATCAGCCCTGCACAGATGAGTACATATGTAAGGAAAACAATCCCTTCCCACAGAAACTTTCCCCATTCAGCCGAAAACAGCATGCTCGCCTTCACTTCCTTTAACAAAAAACACAAATCTGAAGCGCATAAATCGTCAGCCCGATTTTTATTGAACATTGTCTAATTATTTTATCACATTGCCATATATATTTCAACGTGTTGACAATTTCCAATTGAATCCTCCTCAGCTTTATAAACCGTATTTTCTTAATACGCAAAATTTCTATTGTCAATATAACAAAGAAAACTGCTATAAAAATTTTTATAAACACTGATAACATGGATCAGAATATTCTTTTTTCGCCGTCTGGAAATACCCGTCTGCGTTTAGAAAGCGGTGCGTTACCGGGTCGTAATATAAAAAGAAATAAAACGTCTTTTCTAAAAACAGTTATCTTTAATCATCAAACCAATTGCTATTACAAATAAAAGAAATCCAAAGCTGTCAAAAATTCTGGAAAATTGCACCATATAATAAGTTGTAATTTTCTGATGCTCTATATCCAGAAGATTTTTTTTCATAAGCTGAATTGTTATAAAGTCAATTATCATTATTATAGAAAAAGATAATAGAAACACCATTATTCCAGAAAGATATATCTCAGTAAAAAATTCTATAAAAAATATTACAAAAAATCCTCCTGGAAGGGCTACAAAACATCGTATTAACTGCAAAATTAATACTGAACGCTTCCATTTATTATTGATTCCTAACCATTCCAGTATTGTCTGTTCCTTTTTCAACACTTTTCCTCCTTTACAATTAATATGTCCATCCACCGGAGCATTCCCATGGCTTACTACCTATTGGTCTTCCACAACTTCTGCATGTTCTTTGTTTTTTTGCCGCTCTCTTTGAGGTAGTTTTTTTCTTTGGGCTAGTAAATGTATAAGCTTTTCCCGTGATGGGACCTCTCACTTTTAATTCGCTTGTATGAATATTATATACTGCCATTGTTGTTGTTTCCGGACGGTTAATATGTATATCCGCTCCAACTCCAACACCGCCGAGAATAGACAACCCATTAATAGGTTCTGTGTATTCGTCAAGCCAAATGGCATCAGCTCCTATATACCATGCTGGTCCTCCACTCGCGCCCGCACAGGTCATCCCTTTTTCAAAAGTATATACATTATGCGAATCATCCCAAAGCCAGGAAAAAGTTCCTCCAATACTAGCATTACAGGATACCCCAACATCCAGATTTTCAAAAGAATGCCCCGTTTTTGTAAATTGGAAGGCAATATTTCCTTCTCCATCAATCGCAATTGCTCTTTGATAAGAGATACCCCATATTAAACTCGCACTAGGTCCTAAACCTAAAGATACCGCCCATTGTCCCGTGTTGTCCAAAAAGTTCACCGGGTTATTTGCACAATACGCGCTCATATTGGTATCCAGCACGCCGGTTCCTGTTTGAAAATACCCGTCTGCGTTTAGGAAGCGGTGCGTTACCGGGTCGTAATACCGCGTCATCAGGTAATATAATCCTGTTTCCGTGTCCTGGTAATACCCGCGGTAGCGGATTTTGTTTAAGTTCCCTATGTGCGTTTCGCTTGTTACCTCGCTCCCGCTTAAGCCTTTTATGCTTGTCACATTTCCCCAGCTGTCGTATTCATAAGACGCTACCAGCTTCCCGCTTGCATTGTACAGGCCTGTTACATCCCCGCGCCAGTTGTGCGCCGCATAGTAGGTCTTTTCTGTTCCTGTGGGCGTAAGCTTGTATTTGATCGCGCTTAAAAAGCCGTTTGCGTCATAGAAATACGCAAACTCCTTTTCCCCTCTGCTTTCATGCAGCAGTTTCCCGCCTGCATACTGGTACGTCCATTTTTCCCCGTTGACCGTTTTGCTCATGCGTACCCCGCCTGCGTCGTATGTATAGCTGATTGTTGTTCCTCCCTGCGTCAGGCTTTGCAACTGCCGCCCGTTTTCCCACGTCATGCTCATTCCGTCGCGGTAGTTCAGGGGATTGCCAATTGCGTCGTAGGTGATGCTCTGCCCGTCGTAGCTTGTCATTTTGTCCTTCCAGCTGTTGTCCCCATAGCCGTAGTTGATGGTTTCTGCGCCGATCCCTATGCCACTGGACGAAAGCTGCGTGATCGTTTCGTAATCCAGATTGCCGCCTTCGTCATACACATAGGTATGCTGTACGTTCTTTGCATGATCCTTTTCATACGTCAGCTGGTTTAGGCTGTCGTACTGGTAGGTGTGCCTTGTCACATACGCCCCGTTTACCAGCTCTTCTATCTTTGTGATATTCCCCATATCGTCATAGCTGTACCGGTAGGTGGCCGCTCCTATGCTTTCTGTCCGCACCTTTGTTGTGCGGTAGTAATCTTCTCCTTCCTCGTTGCGATCTGAAAGCTCGTAGACATACGATATTTCCAACGGCTCCGTTGTGTTCAGTGTTGTTTTTGTCAGCCGGTTCAATCCGTCGTAGGTATAGGTGATGTTCTTCCCGCCGTCTATCGTATGCTTGCTGGGCAGGTTGTCTTTATCGTATTCGTATGCGTTTTGCGCTTTCATATGCCGCGTTATATTGATAAGCTTTGTTACGTTATTGTTTAAATCGTACCCATATTCCAGCGCATACACGCTGCGGTCGCTTGTCTGCGCCTTGCCTGTGTCCTGCGCGCTTTGCCGCACAAGGCGGCCCGTTGTGTCGTATTCGCTGTCATACAGAAGACCATTTAAGCTGTCTTCATGCCGGATGACGGCTCCCGTTCTGTCGCTGTACGAATAATACTTCTGCCCGCTGCTGTTTTGTGTGGCAATATTCCCAAATGCGTCGTACGCATAGGTCACGTACCGCCCTGTCCCATAGGTCACACTGCTTAACAGGCCGTTGTTTGCACCATAGCTGTTCCTTGCCAGCAGCTTACTGCCCACTTTGCTGGCTGTTTTGTTGTTATATGCGTCGTATTCTATATTGTATTCCGTCCCGTTATGTGTGATCTTTGTCAGGTTCCGGTTTGTTCCCGTTGTATAGGTATAGCTGTTCGACACCGTGTACCCTTTATCCTCCAGTTGTTTGGATACACCCGTCAACAGATTGTTGTCCGCCTGGTAGCTGTATGTAACCGTTCCGCTGCTGTCTGTTGCGCTGGTAAGTGTTCCTGTATTCTGGTTGTAAGCATATGTGATTACTTTGCCGTCCTGGTCTGTAGCCTGATTGACAAACGCACCGTTTGATGTGTATGCTACGGTTGCCTTGATTGCCGCGCTGCCACCCTGGGTTTTGACCTCAAGCGCCGTTGGGTTCCCCTGCGCATTGTACGTGTAGTTGTAAGATACCTTGTTCTGGCTGACAGCCTTGGTCATGTTGTGCTTGCTGTCGTAGGTGTACTGGTAGTCGTACCCCTTGGCATCTATATATTTTGTAAGGTCTGCGTTGCTGTATTCCATATTGGACTTGCGGTCTGCATTTTGCTCCACCGTGACCAGCTCGCCGTCTTCGTTGTATGTATAGCTTTGCGCCACGTCTTTGATGAGCTGAATATTGTCAAAATAGGCCGTGTTTGCCTGCTGGTGGTACCTTAAATAGATCACAATTGCACTTGGCGTTTTATTGGCCGACGTTTCGTCGCTTAAATTAAACGCAGCGCTTGCAAACTGCCAGCCGGATATGGAGCGGTTGAACTCCGCCGGAAGCTTCCATACAGACGTGCCGTCTGTATATTTTACCTGTATGGAAATTTTAAAACGCCTGGTATTATCATTGTTTTCCGGCACCGCGTTTGCTCTGGCCCAGCCGCTGACGATGTATGTGTCGTTTTCGCTGCCCGAAACGGGCACAGACTGGTAAAGCTCCTTGTTTGCCTGTGCATCCCCGCGCATTCTAAAGGAATATGTGCCGTGCCTGTACTGTGTTGTGTCTTTAAAATCCGTATCGCTTGCAACCGTCAGCGCGCTGCCGGTCCACCCTGTGGGCAAATTACCTGAATATTTTTCAAAGCTTGCGTTTTCCAGCATATTGTATGTATTGGGTACATTATACTGCTCCACCTGCACCGCGTCAAAGTATGCCGTGCCGGTGGCCGCGCGCAGCGCAAGCTGGATTCTGGTTTTGCTGGAATTTTCCGGCACGGTAAAGGTCAGGCTTACCCTGCGCCAGCCGTTGTTGATGCTTGTGTCTGTTGTGCCCTTGATATGCTCAGACAGAAAGTCGGTGGTTGTATTGTCACTGTTAAATGAGGTCACGCCAATAAGCGCGCCGTAGTTTTCGGCTGTAGAGGTCACATCTTTTGTTTTAATATAGCCAGATACCGTGTATTTCACGCCCGGTTCCAGATCGGCGCTTTCAAGGTCCTGATAGGCTCTGGCCCTGGAGTCGCCCGTATATTGCGTAACGTTTAGCTTCAGGGATTGCCTGCCCAGGTATCTTTGCGCCGTTGTATACGCCATTGTGTAGGTGTTGTCGCCAATCCACTCCGCGTTTGCCCAGTTTGCGGAGCTTTCAAAATTATGGTTTTTCAGCAGATTGACGGCATTGGAACCCACCGCGTGGTCTGCGCTTACCCGGTTGATCTGCCTTAAGTTGCTTGCGTTTGCATTGACCGTCCCGCTTGTATAGGTGCAACCCGCGGCACCCAGGTCACGATTGCCGGTTTTGCTTTTGACGGAGGTCGTTCTGCCATACTGGTCAAACTGGTAGGTTGTGGTCAAATCGTCTGTATTGTCAAACACCCCGTCTACGCCGGCGGATTTGACAAGCGTGGTATTATACCGACTGCGGTCAAATGTAATTTTCTGTCCCGCCGTGCCGTCTGTACCGTACTCCTGCACAGACGCCACCTGCTTGCCCCTTGTGTTGGACGTATAGGTAAAGCTTATCTTGTAGCCGTCTATATCGGTAATACTGGTAATAGAGCCGTCGCTGTCATAAGTAAAATGGATTTCCGTCCCGTCGGGATTTTTTATTTTTGTCAGCCGATTGCCCGTATAGGTATATTTTTTGATACGCCCGGCGGGGTCTGTCATTTGTGTAATATAGCTATAACTCTGCTTAGCAAATGCAATGGGTTTGCCCGCGCCGTCTTTTACCGAGAGAATGCTTTTTTTATCTGCAGAGAGGGTCAAGGCGATTGCATTGCCGTTTGCATCAAGCATTTTTACCAGATTCCCATTTGCATTAAACACCAGCGTATTGTCATCTTCATCTGTAATTTTATATTTTTCATTTGTACTGGAAGACTGGATGGTAAGCTCCAGCTTCAGGCCGTCTTCATCATAATACTTTGTCTTGCCGTTTTCTGTTTTTTTATAAAAATAATGGTCTGTTCCGTCTCCGTCTGTATAGACGTACGGGTAGGTAGCAGCTGCGTCCCCTGTCAGGCCAAATTGTGAAGACGGCAAAAGTGTCTGCTGAATATTCATTCTCCAGCCCACACCCACATACGGCGCAATTTTGGAAAACTTTTCATTTGCCATATAGTTATTAAATACATGCTGTACGTTTACAGGCATTCTTCCCCCTGGTGTGGACATATCGCCATGTATAAATACAAGGTTGCCGGTATAGTCGTTAATATAGACTGTGCCGGCTGTGCCGGCTTCAAAGCTGGTGTATGTCCAGTAATCCTCCAGCCCTTTATTGTTGCGGTATGTAATTTCAAAAACAGGGCGCGGCACAGAGCTTGCCGGGTAATTGGCGGAATAAAAGGAAGCGCACTGGTAATTGTTTGCTTCGTCCAGCGGCTTGAGCATTATTCCATAGTTTTCCTCCCCATTGTACCATTTTTTCACACTGGTGGTAACATTCCATTTATGCCATACGTCCGGGTCATCCTCCACAAACGTATCATAATCCACAACATTTGCATAAAAATTAGGGCGGTTGTTCCAGGTAAGCGTACTCTGCGTCCAATTTTCCTTTACCTGATACGCACCAATGTACATCGTATCATAAAAAGAATTCTGATACACATGCAAGTTGATTTTTGCGTCGACAACCACGTCTCCTTTATTTAAATCAGGCAAATTCTTAATTTTTATAAAAGACCGGTATGTTTTATTTCCGCCCAACGTACCTGCATATACCGTCCCCGTATATCCGGAAGAACTTCCATAGCCATAGGCTGTGTTGGGCTCGTTCTGATTGATATAAGTACACTCTACAGCACCCCAGCTTTGACTGGTAATAAAGGTTGGGTCCACCGTGACAGGGAAGCATCTTCCTTCTGCTTGCAGCCATGTTTGATCCCCTGAAAGCAGAAGCTTTAGCCTGTTGTTTTTCTGCTCTTTGATTGTAAGCGTCAACTGTGTGCTGATCTCGCCATTTGCATCGCGCATAAAGGGCGCGGCAATTTCGTACACTGGCTCCCCCTGTTTATTTTGCAGCTCAATGCTATAAATATTTTTTTGCACGGCTGTTAATCCGGTAAGCTTGTACTCCACAAAAAACTCTGTTTGCGCACTTTTATCTTTTAAGATGATATTTTCCTTAACCCCTGCAGGCGTGACAAAATACTGCATATCCACATTTGGATACACATCCTTATAGAACGCCTGACTCACAAGGTTTTTGCGCACGGTAAACTTTTCGTTGCCGGAAAGCATTTGGTTGTTTTCAACAAAGTCTATCCTGCTTTTGTTGATCCCTGTATAGCCCCAGCTGACTTGATAACCGTCTGATTGAATCTGAACCATATTGTTCTTTTTTGCCTTGTCAGAAAGGCGGATATCCAGATTGCTTCTTTTCGGCGCGTATTCTGTACCATTTGCCTCTTCGTGTGTAGAAAGTATAGCATCCGGCGCCGCCTGCGTTTGCTCTTGCGGCGTTGTGTTATTCTCTTTTTGCAGCACGCCGTCTGTATTTTCGGTCGTCCGTTCGTTTTCCGCCGACGGTGCTTTTTTATCTGTATAAAACGTCCCTTCTGATGCCGTCTGCTGCGATACACTTTCACGGTTCGGCTGTGTCTGTGTTGCTTCTTTCCGAGTATTTTCTGCCTGCTTTTCCTGTAATGTGTTGTCGTATTCAACCCAGTTTCCCTCAGCATCCTGATAATGGACAGGGTATTCATACTGCACAGCCATAAAACTTCCGTTGTCCAGACGAAAATGCTTGGTAAAACGGCCGCGTTTCCCATTGATTTCCGCAAGAATTTTTGCCGGCTTTTCCTCCTGTTGCGCCACGGTTCCATTCCGGCCGTTTTCCGTTTGTATTACTTGCCCATCTGCACTTGTCTGCGCTTCATCTGCAGTTTGTGCCACAACTTGCGCCGGCAGCAGGAAAACAAAAAGCGCAACCAGCACAAATACTATGCTTGTCCGCAATATGTTCCGCTTTTTCATGTTTTCTCCCATCCTTTTCAGTTTTTATAAAACCCCCAAAAATATAGATATATTCTGTATAAAAATAGTAACATATAACAAGAAATAAATCAAGGTATTTTTTACCATTTAATATATTTACTATATAAAAATAAAAACACCGGTATTTTTCTTATCCATGTTTAAAATACCGGTGTTTTTTTAATTTTCATTTTTTATTTTTCGGAAATTCCTTCCATTTCATGCGGGGTTACCGTATTGTAGCCATCCAGAAACGTGTGTACCGGCGCATTTTCCTCTTCACGGTAACCAATAATGGTCGATAAATTAATATTATGCACGCTTCTGAATATGTTCATATCTATATAGCTGCTGGTTTTGCGCAGCTGTGCAAGCAGCTGTTTGATTTCTGCACGTTTAGAGTGTTCTGCGTTTTCTTGCTTTTCTGTCTCTTGTGTAATCCGGCAGGCGCAACGGATAAAGGAAAGGCCATTGTAACGCGCCCAGGACGTAATGGCTTTTTCACGTACCATGTATAACGGGCGGATCAGCTCCATCCCCGGAAAGTTTTTGCTGTGTAGCTTTGGCATCATGGTTTTAATCTGCGCCCCGTAGAGCATGCTCATCAAAATCGTTTCAATCACATCATCAAAATGATGGCCCAGCGCAATTTTGTTACACCCGGCATCCTGTGCCGCCCTGTATAGATGGCCCCGGCGCATTCTGGCACATAAATAACAAGGAGAACCTGTATTTTTGCCGACCACCTGAAAAATATTGCTTTCAAAAATTGTAACCGGGATCTGCAATTTTTGCACATTATCCAAAATTTTCTGCCTGTTTTTCATGTTATAGCCGGGGTCCATGACAATATATTTCGCCTGAAACGGTACTTCACTGTAAAGCTGCAGGTGCTGTATACATTTTGCAAGCAGCATGGAGTCTTTTCCGCCGGATATGCATACAGCGATCCTGTCGCCGCTTTGAATCAGCTGATAATCCTTGAGCGCGCCAATAAACGGATGCCATATTGTCTTTTTATATTTTTTTATAATACTGGCTTCCGCCATTTGATGCAATTTCAAAAATGTCACACCTTACCTATTGCAGTCATAAAATAAAAAGACAGCGCCGCTGCAGTTTTTAAAAAATCAGGCCCCAGAAAGGATGATTGCTTTGCCCGACCGTTACCCGTTTTCTCTGCCTCCTCTGCCCTACGCCTATGATGCGCTGGAACCGATTATCAGCAAAGAAAACATCTACCGTCACTATAATCAATACGCACAGGGATATGTAGACCGGTTAAATCAGACACTGTCTGAATATCCGCAGTTTCAGGACTGGAGCCTGAAGGCTCTTGTCGTTTACGCCGACAACTTTCCCATTGGAATCCGTACACAAATACACAATTATGCAGGAGGTCTGTACAACCATATACTTTATTTTGGGAGCGTGAGTGAAAAGCGCAATACGTACCCCAGCGGCGCGCTGCTGCGCGAACTCAACCGTACATACGGATCTTTTGAAAAGTTTCAAACCGCCTTTAAAAGCTGTGCGCTTTCTGTGGCAGGGTCCGGCAACGCCTGGTTGACTTATAACGCCGCCTGCCGGCTGCAGATTATCTGCACGTCGAACCAGGATACGCCGCCACTTTCCATTTTAAATCCGCTGCTTGTGGTAGACTTGTGGGAACACGCATATTACCATACGTTTTATTTTGATCGGGAAACCTATCTGGATAACTGGATGAAAGTGGTAGATTGGGATATTGTAAGCGCGCGCTACAGCTGTTAATCAGAAACGCGGTCGTTTTCAGCCTTTATCATAGAGCATAACCAGAGCGCTTCCCTGGTGGAGCGTAAGCACCGCACAGCTGCTTCTGACCACGTTGCTGACCCCCAGGGGGAAGGAGGAAGTAAGTTCCTGTTTTGCAAGCTCATATTCAAAGCCCTGGTGCGTGACCGTGCAACCGGCACAGCCAAAAGGAAAGACAGAAAGCACACAGCCTTCTTTATTATGTACGGGAAAATCGCCAGCGGGCGCGTAATACACCTGCAAACCTTTCCCCAGAAGAACGCCTTGCGCGCCGTTTTCATACAAATACTGTAAAGCACTGTAGTTTGCAAACGTATGGTCTTCGCGGCCTCCCAGCGCGCCCAGTAATATAAACTCTCTATATCCGCGGCGAAGCCCTTCTTTAATTGCAGACATTGTGTCTGTATCGTCTTTATGCGTAGGCAGCAAAATAATTGGCACATCTGTTTGCGGCCTTTGTGACGAATCAAAATCACCAACAATGACCGACGGCTTCACCCCCGCTTTTTGGGCAAACAAGTAGCCGCCATCGGCGCAAATAACAAAATCGTCGGTTCGGACCGTCTGCCGGAGCAGGGTTATATCAAAGGATGGGGAAGCCGCAACAATCACACATCTGCTCATTTCAGCTCCCACTCCTTTATATCCTTAACTTCGTTATACATGGAAACATAGCTTTCAAAACGGGAAAGCGGGATTGTTCCATTTTGAACCGCCTCCAGCACCGCACAGCCTTTTTCTTTAACATGCGCGCAGGAAGTAAATTTACAGCGGTGCAGATAAGGCTCAAATTCCGGGAAGCAATACTGGAGCTTCTCTTTTTGAATCATCTCATAGCGCTGCAAATCCAATGTGGAAAAACCGGGCGTATCTGCCACAAAACCACCGTCGGTCTTAAACAGTTCAACCGTTCTTGTCGTATGGCGACCCCGCCCCAGTTTTTGGCTTGTATGTGCGGTAGAAAGCTGCAAATGTGGAAAAACGCAGTTTAGCAACGACGATTTTCCCACGCCGGAATTGCCTGTAAAAGCCGTTATACAGCCGGATAAAAGCGCTTTTATTTCGCTGACGCCGCTTCCGTCATATTTGGAAAAACAAATGGTGCGGATCCCCGCACTGTCATAAATATTTTGCAGTGCGGCCGGATGCTGCAAATCTGTTTTTGAAATCACAAGCACCGGCTCTATCTGCCCGTTAACAGCCACAGCCGTCATTTTGTCGATTACAAGCGTATTGGGCGTGGGATCACAAACAGACGCAACGATAAAAAGCCTGTCCAAATTTGCAACAGTTGGACGCGCCAGTTTGTTTTTTCTGGGCAAAATTTTTTCAATCGCGCAGTATCCGTCGTTGGGGTGCAGAAATACCACATAATCGCCTACACAGGGGGAATCTCCTTTATTTCTAAACGCGCCGCGCGCTTTGCACTCATACACTTTACCGGCGGCTTCCACATAATAGAAGCCGCCGGTCAATTTTGTTATAATACCGTTTAACTGTTCCATTGGTTCGCCTGCTGTCAATAGTACTCGTAGGGGTCTGTAGGTTCTTCCGGCGACCACCATGTTTCCGGTTCTGTGGGCGCTTCCGTGGGCGCCTCCGTGGGTGGTTCCGTTGTCGGATATACATAATCATACCTTGTGGTTGTAACCTCTTGCGTATCAAAATTGACAACATATTCCCTGTAGACATTGCCGTCAAGATCAACCACCACATTTGTATTTCCTGTGCCGGTGACCTCTATGGTATATGTGCTGTTATACTTTGGAACAACATATTTGGAATAGGTCTCATTGACAACGCCGTCCACCGTAACGCGCAGGAACACTGTGTCTTCCACATCTTCAGGAAGATCTACATAAATTTGCACAGTGGATTCACGGCTGATGCCTCTTGCCACAATCAGTTTAACGGTTGATCCGGCTTCGAGCCTTGTATCATATAACGGGCTTTGCGCAATAACCGTATCCTGCGGCTTATCGACTTCATCGTTGTACTCATAGTCCACGACAAAGCCGTTTTCCGTTTCCAGTGTATACTTGGCTTCGTCAAGCGTTTTACCCAGAACATTGGGTACCGGAATCTTCGTGGCCTCCGTATTTTTTGTCCTGCTTACAAAGATTTTAACAACCGAGTCCACCTCAACCTCGGAACCGGCTTTTGGGGATGTATCCCGCACCATTCCTTCTGCGGTGGAGTCGTCGAGCACGTAAATAATCTCTGTCTCCAGATTTTTCTGTTCAATTTTCTGCCTGGCAGAATCCTCTGGTTCGCCGTTTACATATGGCACGGAAACAAGGGTGTTTGTACTGTTAACCGTAAGCGTAATCACAGAGCCTTCCCGGATCATTTTATTGCTGGGTTCAGGATCCTGCTTTAAGATTGTGCCAACTGCCTGGTCCGGGTCAAAAGAATTTTGAATTTCCCATGTAAATTTATATTCCGGATTGTTTTTGACGTCGTCTATATTCTGTCCTACAAAGTTTGGAATTGGAACTGCAGCGCTGGCATCGCCCTCACATGCATTGAACAGAGCAACTACCACACATACAATTGCTACCAGCGCAAAGGATAATACCACACCAATGACAATATTGGTTGTGGGCGATTTTCTTTTTTCCGCTTCTTCCTGTATATTTTCAAAGCTGTCGTCATATTTTTTGCGGTCAACCGCACGCACATCGTGAATTGCATCTGCTATTTTGGCAGGCTCTTCATTTGTAAGATACGTATATTCAAAGCGTATGCTTGGATTTTGCCTGAACAATTCAATGTCTTTGAGCATTTCCCCCGCCGTCTGGTAACGCTGACGCGGGTCTTTTTGCATGGCTTTAATTGTAATTTCTTCCAGGCCGTCCGGTATGGAGGGATTGATCTCCTGAGGCGGCCTGGGATTTGATTGCAGCTGCATAATTGCCACGGAAACCGCATTATCTGCTTCAAACGGCAATTTTCCCGTGATCATTTCATACAGCATAACCCCCACTGAATAAATATCGGACTTTCCGTCGGTCAAATCGCCCCTGGCCTGTTCCGGTGCAATATAATGCACAGAGCCAATCGCCTTGTCTGTCATGGTGCGGGTCTCCATATTGGAAAAACGTGCAATCCCAAAATCGGTAACCTTAATCGTACCGTCCTGCAAAAGCATAATATTTTGCGGCTTAATATCCCGGTGGACAATACCTTTTTCGTGTGCATGCTGTAAGGCCTGCAAAATTTGTACGGTAAAATGCACCGCTTCTTTCCAATTGATTTGCTGCTGATTGTCAATATATTCTTTAAGCGTGATCCCGTCAATATACTCCATAACGATATACTGGATCATATCGCCAAAACTAACGTCATAAACCTTTACAATATTGGGGTGTGACAGCACGGCAATTGCTTTGGATTCATTTTTAAAACGCCGCACAAATTCTTCACTGGCGGAAAATTCATCTTTGAGAATTTTAATGGCAACGACCCGGTCGTCAATTGTGTCATACGCGCGGTATACCATGGCCATACCGCCCACACCAATAAGTTCGTGTATTTCATAACGACTGTCCAGCTTTTTCCCCGAATACTTATCCATCCATCTCACTCCCGTTACTGTTGTGCAGTTATTACGGCAACTGTTATATTATCGCTGCCGCCCAGCCCCTTTGCACCTTCTACCAACGCCTGCGTAAACGCATCTGCACTGTTTTCCAAAGACAGCCTGACAATTTCTTCCGGCGTCAGGTAGTTGGTAAGCCCATCCGAGCAAAGCAAAATTTTGTCGCCCGGTTCAAACGGCGCTTCTATATAATCAAGATGTATCTGCGGTACAATGCCAAGCGCCCTTGTAATATAATTTTTATTGGGATGCACCATCGCCTGCTCCGGCGTCAGTTCGCCTTTTTCAACCATTTCCTGCACGACGGAATGGTCAACTGTTAATTGCTGTATTTTATTTTCGCGTATAGCATACACACGGCTGTCCCCCACATGGACAATATGCGCCTTATTTTCCTTCACAAGCACCAATTCTATCGTCGTACCCATGCCGCGCAACATCTGGTCTGCCTTTTGCATTTCATACAGTTTGCTGTTGGCACGCTGGACGACCCCTGTCAGAAGGTCAACAGTCTGGTCGTTTGTCAGCGCTTTGTCATATTCCTGCGTAAGAAATTGCGCCACTGTTTCCACTGCAACTTCGCTTGCAACATTCCCGCCGTTTGCACCGCCCATACCGTCGCAGACAACGGCCCATACGGCCTGATCTGAAAAACTGCCGCATTTGCATGCGTCCTGGTTGGATGTTCTGACAAGCCCTATGTCGCTTTTTAAGTAAACCTCCAAGCTGTCATCCTCCTTTGCTTAGTATTTTATAAAAATTACGTTTTATCAGCATTGTTTTTCCGGGAAGTCTCTGTAGATTTTCCCTTCAACTGGCCGCATGAAGCTCCAATATCGGCGCCAAGGGTGCGCCTTACGGTTGCTGTGATCCCGTTTTTTTCAAGTATATTGCAAAAGGCCACCTGCCGTTTGGGGCCGCTCTTCCTGTAAGACGCGCCGTTGATTGTGTTAACAGGGATCAGATTGACATGGCAAAGCATCCCCTTGAGCAGCGTTACAAGCTCGTAAGCACATACATCTGTATCGTTGAAATCTTCTATCATAGCGTATTCAAACGATATACGCCTTCCGGTCTTATGAATATAGTACCTGCAGGCTTCCATAAGCACCGCAATGGGGTATTTTTTGTTTACGGGCATGATTTGTGTGCGCATGCGGTCATTTGGCGCATGCAAAGACACCGAAAGCGTCAACTGCAAACGTTTGTCAGCCAGCACCCGGATTTTATGTGCCAAACCACAGGTAGACAGCGTAATATGGCGCATGCCAATATTCAAACCATTGTCGGATGTGACCAACCTGATAAACCGCAGAACATTGTCAAAATTGTCCAACGGCTCGCCCATACCCATTAAGACAATATTGGAAATTCGGATATGGCAGTCTTTTTGCGCCGCCTGAATTTGCGCCAGCATTTCGCTGGGCTCCAAATTTCTGATAAAACCGTTCTGGCCGGTCGCGCAAAACGTACAGCCCATTTTACAGCCGGCCTGTGTTGAAACGCACAGCGTATACCCAAAATGATAATTCATTAATACGGCTTCAACATAGGCACCGTCATGCAGACGATACAAATATTTTATTGTATCATCATAACAAGAAATGTATTTTTTTTCAATACTTGCAACAGAAATGTAATAAATCTCGCTGAGCTTTACCCGCACATTTTTAGGTATATTCAGCATTTCGTCAAAACTTTCTACAGACTTTTCATGCAGCCATTTAAAAATCTGCTGCGCCCGGTAAGGTTTTAGTGCAAGCCGTGCAAGCGACTGTGTAAGCTCTTCCACCGTTAACGATTTGATATCTGTCATACCCCGTTCACATCCTTTTAAACGCGCTGATAAAAAAGCCGTCTGTCCCGTTTATATGTGGAAAAAGCGTAAGCTCATTATTTTCTTCGTTGATTCCCCTTTTAACGCCCCGCGGCAAGACCAGTTCCAGAGGTGCAAAGGTTTTATAATTGGTTTTCAAAAATCGCCTGGATATTTCACCGTTTTCCGCAGGATTCAGCGTACAGGTAGAATATATAAGCGTACCACCCGGCTTTACGAATGCGGCAGAATTGCACAGGATTGCATATTGCAGCTGTGGCAGCGTGGACAAGCCCAAATCGCTTTTATACCGTATTTCAGGTTTCCTGCGCAATAGCCCCAGACCGGAGCAGGGCACGTCACACAAAACCAAATCGGCGGCCGCCGCGCTTTTACAGGAGTTTGAAGCGGCGTCCCGTACCGATACATGCACGCTGGACAAATGCAGGCGCTTTGCCATCTGTGCAACAAGCCTGCATTTATGGTCATACAGATCATAGGCGAAAACCGTACCCTTGTCCTGCATAAGCAAGGCAAAATTCATGCTTTTTCCGCCCGGCGCCGCACATACGTCTATTACAGTTTGTCCTTCTTTGGGAGCAAGCATTTCACACAAAATCTGTGAAGCGCCGTCCTGTATGTAAAACAGTCCCTGTTTATAGGCCTTTCCATGCTCAATTGCGCCTGTATCGGTAAGCACAACTCCATTTTGCAAGAAGGGTGCGTCCTGTGCATGAATCCCTTCCTGTTTCAACGCCTGTATTAATGCCGCCTTATTCGTCAGCCCCGTATTGACCCTGGCCGTCAGCGGCGGCCTGCCGTATAGCGACTGCAACAGCGCTACAGCAGTTTCCTGTCCGTATGCGTCTACCCAGAGATGTATAATTTTCTGCGGGCAGGCATATTTAATGCTTAAATATTTATATTTATCCTTTTGAGGATCTGGTAAAACATATTTCTCCGGCGTGCGGGCTATGTTTCTTAAAACACCGTTGACCAGGCCGCAGGCGGCATGTAATCCCAGCTTTCTGGCTAGTCTGACAGATTCATTAACGGCTGCGCTGTCCGGTATTTTATCCATAAAAACAAGCTGAAAAGTTCCCATGCGTAAAATACACCGCACCGCGGGTTCCACCTTCTGCAGAGGCATTTTCACATAACCATTTAGAATATAATCCAGCGTAAGTTTGCGCTCCAGCACGCCGTAGAACAGAGCCGAGACAAGCGCGGTATCGCGCCTGTCAAGGCCGCTGCGTTTTACGGCCGCGTTCAGTGCAAGATTGGAATATGCTCCGGAAAGCTCCACCTTCAAAAGCGCCTGCAGCGCCGTCTTTCTCGCGTCTGCCATAGGTCAGTTTCTGCGCCGGTTTGCTATTACCAGCAGGCGTAACAAACTCATAATTGCTGTAAAGGCGGCTGCTACATAGGTCATTGCCGCAGCGGAAAGCACGCTTTTGGCGCCGTTGTATTCGTTTCCTTCCAGCATGGCGCTATTTTTAATTGCCGCAAGCGCACGCTTGCTTGCATTAAATTCCACTGGCAGCGTAACCACGGTAAAAACGACCGACGCCGCATAAAACAGAATCCCCAGATATAAAACCCAGTCGTACTGCACCGGCAGGAACAGTCCAACAATAATTAAAATCCACGAAATTTTAGAGCCCGCGTTGCAAACGGGAAGGATCGCGCTTCTGAGCCTGTTGGGTAAATATCCCTGCGCATGTTGCACCGCGTGCCCTGCTTCGTGCGCCGCAACGCCGACGGCTGCAATCGTCGGTGAATCATATACCGGTTCGGACAGGCGAATGGTATTGCTTCTGGGATCAAAATGGTCTGTCATTTTGCCTGCCACACGTTCAATCCGCACATTGGTAACGCCGTGTGCCGAAAGCACGCTTTGCGCCGCTTCCACGCCGGTTATACGCCGGGTATTGGAAATTTTGGAGTATTTGCTAAAGGCAGAACTTACTTTTGTCTGCGCAATCATGGATATAACCAGGCAAGGCAAAATAAACACAAGGTACGTCCAGTCAAACCAGTAAAAAAAAGGCATTTTATACACTCCCTGTTGAATCTATATGCAAAATACAAACGTCTTACAAAAAACTGTCGCCGGGCCGCAGAGGATGCCCACGCAGGAAATCGGAGGCGGCCATGCGCTTTTTCCCCTCAAGCTGCACCTGCTCAATCACAACGCTTTTCTCACCACAGGCAACGGTAAGCGGCGCAATAGACAGCACGGTTCCCGCTTTTCCGCTTTTTTCACACAACCGGGTATGAAAAATTTTCAGTTTTTTCCCACCAATACTGGAAACGGCCACAGGCCAGGCGTTTAATCCGCGCACCTGGTTATGCACCTGCGTGTTTTTTCGGTTCCAGTCTATAGCACACATGGATTTTTGAAGCATTGGCGCATAAGTGGAAAGGGCGTCGTCCTGCCTTTTCCCATGCAAAGCTCCAGCCTGCAACGCTGCAAGCGCCTTTATAAGCAGCTGCGCGCCCAGAACAGAAAGCCGGTCATGCAGCTGCGCCGCCGTTTCGTCCGGCCCGATGGGCAGAGCCTCCTGCAGCAGCATATCACCTGTGTCCAGGCCTTCTTCCATTTGCATAATTGTAATTCCCGATTCCGTTTCGCCGTTTAAAACGGCCCACTGAATGGGGGCTGCGCCTCTATATTTTGGCAAAAGCGAGGCATGCACATTGACGCAGCCGTACCTGGGAAGAAATAAAATCTCTTTTGGCAAGAGCTTCCCATAAGCCGCCACCACAATAATTTCCGGGCAAAGCGCTTTTAAAACCTGCAGTGCCTGCCCGTCTTTAAGCGTAGCCGGCTGGTAAACGTCTATCCCATGCACCTGAGCACAAACCTTTACAGGCGGCGGCATAAGCGTATAGCCTCTTCCGCGCGGCTTGTCCGGCTGGGTAAAAACAGCTCGCACATTGTGCCCGGCCTGTAACAGGGCTTCCAGACACGGTACGGAAAAATCCGGCGTACCCATATATACAATTCGCATGCTATCAGTCCTTATTTAAATATATGCAATTTATTTTAAATTTATTGCTCCAGCTCTTCCGGGGAAAGTTTGCGGACGACCTTTGTTAAAAAAAGGATCCCGTCAAGATGGTCAATTTCGTGGCAAAAAGCTTTGGCAAGAAGAGCTTTTCCACTTATCGTAAAACTTTTGCCGTTGCGATCCTGCGCACGGACTGTGACATGCATCGGCCTTTTGGTAATCCCCCACTGCCCCGGGCAGGAAAGGCAGCCCTCTACCTCATATTGCGTTCCGCTTTCTGTAATAATCTCCGGATTTACAAGTTCAATCACGCCTTCGCCCACATCTATTACAACTACGCGGCGCAGCACGCCCACCTGAGGCGCTGCCAATCCTACACCGTTTGCCTGATGCAGCGTTTCGGCCATATCATCCAGAAGCTGCGCAAGGCGCGCATCAAAGTTTTCTACTTTACGGCAAACCTTTTCTAAAATGGGATCCCCCTGTTTGACTATATTTCTGATCGCCATATCTATCATCCTTTTATAATATAGAATCCGGATTGATATCCGCATATACAAAAACGCTTGTATATTTGCTGTTTTTACTAAAACTGGTCAGTAAACGCGCAATCATGGCGCGAAAATCCCTGCTGTTTCTGCATTTGATTACCAGCTTATGCCTGTATTTATGATTAACGCGCCTGACCGCCGCCGGGGACGGCCCCAGCACGCGAAGCGGCAGAGAAGAATACTCCTCCTTTGCCAAGGCGCATAACGCCAAAGTAAAATCGTTTGCCGCACCGGCGGTTGTTTCTTCATTTTCGCCTATAAATCCCACCATACAGATATCTGCCAGCGGCGGGTAAAGCATAGCCTTGCGCATTGCGATCTCCGTTTCAAAAAAAGCGTCATAATCCTGCGCCGCTGCAAGACGGATCACCGGATTTTCCGGCGTAAACGTCTGAATGACCGCTCTTCCCTTGGCTTTACCCCTGCCGGAGCGCCCAACCACCTGTGTTAAAAGCGAAAACGCGCGTTCATAGCTTCTAAAATCGTCATTGTAAAGCGCCTGGTCCGCATTTAACACACCAACCAGCGTAACATTGGGAAAATCGAGCCCTTTCGCCACCATCTGGGTTCCGACCATAATATCGTATTCCCCCTGCGCAAACTGCCGCAGCAACTTTTCATGCGAATATCTGGACATAGTAGCGTCCGCATCCAGCCGCAGAACCCTTGCTTCCGGCAAAAGCTGCAAAAGCGTTTGCTCCGCACGCTGCGTCCCAGTTCCGCTGTAACGCAGGCCGTGCTTGTGGCAGGACGGGCATTCGTCTGTAAAGCGCTGCGAGTAACCGCAGTAATGGCACATCAGCCTGTTGTTTGCCGAATGGTACGTTAAAGAGATCGAACAATTCGGGCAAAGCGCCACTTCCTTGCAGTGCCGGCACGCCACAAAGGTATTATGCCCACGGCGGTTTAATAAAAGAATCGACTGCTTATTGGCTTCCAGATTTTCGGCAAGCCCCTGCAGCAGCAGCGAGGAAAAACCCGTATGGTTTCCCTGCTCCGCCTCTATATACATATCCGCCGTCAAAACGTCCGGCAATTGCGCATGCCCATAACGTTTTTTTAACACATGCAGCGAATAGCGCCCTGTTTTTGCATGGTAAAAACTTTCTACCGACGGTGTTGCAGAAGACAGCAAAAGCAGACAATGATGGTTTGCACATCTGCGCTTTGCAACTTCTCTTGCATGGTAACGCGGCGCAGATTCCGATTTATAAGTATATTCCTGCTCTTCGTCCATTATGATTAACCCAAGCTGTTCAAACGGTGCAAAAACGGCGCTTCTGGTCCCAATTGCAACTTTTGCATGGCCCCTGCGAACCCGCTTCCACTCATCCAGCCGCTCGCCCATGGACAAGCCGCTGTGGAAAACAGCTACGTCATCCCCATACCGCGCGCGGAACAGCGCGATCATCTGCGGCGTAAGCGCGATTTCCGGGACCATGACGATCACGCCTTTGCCGTCGTTGCATACCTTGTCGATCAGTCGCATAAAAACAGACGTTTTTCCCGAACCGGTAACACCGTACAGCAGCGATACGCTCCCTTTTCCCTGCATATATTTTGCAAGCAGCTGCTCATATGCCTTTTGCTGTTCCTGTGTTAAAACGATCGTATGTTTTTCGGGAATATCCTGCGCATACTGCGGCATACGCAGCACCTCTGCATGAAAATACTGTGCAACGCCTTTTTTTACGAGCGCGTCGCACACAGAACGGGTCACACCTGTAAAATAACAGACCTCCTTTAAAGAAACGGCGTCCGTCATCTGTAAAAGTGAAACGACCTCTTCCTGTTTTGGGGACAGCTTTTGCCCCTGCGGCGCTCTTTCTGTTAGACGAATCATTTTTTCAGACGCGTCCTGCACCCTGCGCACCGTACCATCTGTCCTGCACAGAAGGCCTTTGCGCACCATATTATCCGGCAGAGGGGAATCCACAGCAAGTCCCATAGCTTCTAACAGCAGGTCTTTTTTCACAGGTTCCCTGCGGCTTTGCAGAAAAGCAAGCACCGCGCACTCCTGTTGTGAAAGGCTGTTTAAACGCTCTTCTGGCTGCGCATGCGTATTAACGCTGTACAGCGGCGTAATTTTATATTGTATGCCTGCCGGCAGCATGGCTTTAACTGCGTCGTAATACGTGCAAAAGCAATGCTCCCGGATAAAAAGGGCAAGCTGCGCAAGTTCTGCAGTTAAAATAGGTTGCTCGTCCAAAACGCAGGATATTTCCTTCAGCTGCGTTTCCCCCGCAGCGGCGGCAAGCCGCAGGACAAACCCCTGTCTTGCCCGGTTGCCTTTGGCAAACGGAACAAGCACCCTGCTGCCCACGGCCACTTTGCGTACAAGAGTCTGCGGGATTATATAACTGAAAAGCCTGTCAAAATGATAGGCGGTTTTTTCGACAGCGACCTGTGCAATCAATGGGGTTTTCTTAGTCATTGACTTCCGGCTCTAAAATATTGTATCTGTGCTGCTTAAAATCCTCGATGGCAAGCAGCACAGGTTTTTCATCTGTAATAATATTTTCTTTTTCAAACTGCGCGGCAATTTGCCTTGCGCGCTTTGCTACGCCAATGACAAGGGCATATCTTGTTGTTTTATTTTCCAGCATGTCGTCAACGGATGGTCTGCGCATCTGCAAGCACTTCCTTTATAAAATTTTTCATTTTTACTGTTTTGTTCTTTTCAGAACGTAGTATGCTCAGTATATCCTGCACACAGTCGTCCAGAGTGTCGTTAATTACAACGTAGTCATAATTTTCGGCCTGCCGAATCTCCTGCAGTGCGGCGTCCAGCCGCCGCCGGACGGTTTGTTCATCCTCTGTCCCTCTGCCACGCAGCCTGTCTGCCAGCACAGCGAAAGATTTTGGGATTAAAAAAACACTTACGGCGTCCGGACACTTTGCCCGGACCTGTCCGCCCCCCTGCACTTCTATTTCCAGAATAACGTCGTTTCCACAGGCAATCTGCTCATCCACATATTTTTTCGGTGTACCGTAATAGTTTCCGCAATAGCAGGCGTATTCGAGCACTTCGCCGCGGTCGATCATTGCTTCAAAATCCTTTTGGGTGGTGAAAAAGTATTCTCTGCCGTTTTCTTCCCCCAAACGCGGTTTTCTGGTCGTGGCGGATACCGAAAGACAGATTTTGTCACTTGCTTTCAAAAGCTCTTTGACAACCGTTCCCTTCCCAGCACCCGAGGGCCCGGAAAGTACTACCAGCAGTCCCTTCTGCTTTGGCATACTACTCCACCTCCTCAACCGATGCCCGGTTTGAAAGGCTTTCCGGGTTTTTGGCAGACAGCACCACATGGTCACTGTCTGTAATGATGACAGACTTTGTGCGCCTGCCGTAAGTAGCGTCTATTAAAGCGCCCTGTTCCTTGGCATCCTGTATGATCCGTTTGATCGGCGCGCTGTCGGGCGACACAATTGCAATGATCCTGTCCCCTGACACCATGTTTCCAAACCCGATGTTGATAAGCTTCATAATGCAGCTCCTTTTTTCGGATGGATTGCACATCAGATTCACCCGCATGCAAGCATCCTGTTATTCTATGTTCTGGATCTGTTCCCTGATCTTTTCAAGCTCGGCCTTGATATCCACCACCATGTGCGCCAGAGGTGCATTTTGTACTTTAGAACCTATGGTGTTGGCTTCGCGGTTCATTTCCTGCAAAATGAAATCGATCTTACGGCCGACAGGCTCTTCCGCCTCCAAAAACTTATACAACTGGTCAAAGTGGCTTCTTAAGCGCACCGTTTCTTCTGCCACCGCCGTTTTATCGGCGAAAATGGCTGTTTCCGTCAGCAGGCGCTGTTCGTCCACTGAAACATCCTGCAATAGCTCTTTTAAGCGTTCCTCCAGTTTTATTCTGTATTCCTGCACTGTTTGGGGCGAAAGTGTTTCAATTTGTTTTACAATGGAAAGGATCGTTTCGCAGCGCAAAAGCACGTCCTGCTTCATACGCTCGCCCTCTGTCCGGCGCATATTAAGAAAGCCCGCAAGCGCTGTATCCAGTACGGGTAGGACGCACGCCCACACTTCCTCTTCGTCTTCCTGGGGCTTGTGCAGGGTAAAAATATCCCCAAAACGTGAAAGCGCAGAAACAGAAATGTCATTTTGTATTCCGTATGTGTCCGCAAGCTCCTGCATAGCGCCGACATATCCGGACGCAAGGCTGTGGTTGAGCGTAACGTTTGCCTGTGTTTCCTCGGCGCAGACCACGCCGACATAAACGTCCAATTTCCCTCTGGATACCTGTTTTGAAATATACGATTTAAGCTTTTCCTCCAAAAAGGCGTAGCCTCTGCTTGTTCTGCAATTAAATTCAAAATAACGATGATTGACCGATTTGATCTCGACTGAAATCTCTCTGCCTCCAACCGTTTGCTCGCTTCTTCCAAAGCCGGTCATACTTTTGATCATTTTTGTACCTCGTCTTTTTTTCTGGCCATATACTGCCATATTACAATTTATATATTTTAGCAGTTTTATTTAAAAAAAGCAAGGTTTCCTCGTAAACGCAGGGTAAAATTTCCACAGCCAAACGCGGTATTGTTGCATTCCCATTTAAAATATGCTAGAATAAACCGTAAAAATATTTGCAGGAGGCAACCGAATATGTCAGGACATAATAAATGGAGTACAATCAAGCAGAAAAAAGGCAAAAACGACGCGGCAAGGGCAAAGGTTTTTACCAAAATTGGCCGTGAGCTTGCTGTGGCTGTGCGCGACGGCGGCAGCGCCGACCCTGCAGCAAACTCCAAACTGCGCGACTGCATCGCTAAGGCAAAAGCCAACAATGTTCCCAATGAAAATATAGAGCGTATTATTAAAAAAGCATCCGGCGAGGGCAGCGCAAATAATTATGAGGCGATCACATACGAAGGCTACGGGCCGGGCGGAATTGCCGTAATTGTAGAAACGCTTACAGATAACCGCAACCGCACCGCAGGCGACGTACGCCATTATTTTGACAAGTTTGGCGGAAATATGGGCACGCCCGGCTGCGTTGCATTTATGTTTTCCCAAAAAGGCGTACTGGTTATTGACCGTGAGGAGCATGACCTGGACGAAGATAAAGTGATGGAAGACGCGCTGGAAGCCGGTGCTTCTGATTTTCAGGCAGATAAGGACGTATTTGAAATTTATACCGAGCCGGAGGATTTTGGCGCAGTAAACGAAGACCTGACAGCGAAAGGCTATTCTTTTGCATCTGCTGAGGTAGAAATGGTGCCCAGCACCTATACAAAGCTTACAGACGAGGAGCAAGCGACGAAAATGCAAAAGCTGCTCGATATGCTTGAAGACAACGACGATATCCAAAACGTCTGGCATAATTGGGAAATGGATGAATAAATGAAAGGCCGCCTGCAGGGCGGTTTTTTCATTTAGCTTCCACATTTTTTGTGGTACGATTGAAAAAAACGGGGTAGGCGTTATGAGAACCATTACAATTGAAAAAAACGACGCAGGACAGCGGCTGGATAAATTTATAGCCAAGCGCTTTAACAGCATGCCCAAATCGCTGCTTTACAAATATATCCGTACCAAATATATCAAACTCAATGGAAAAAAATGTCTGCCGGACACAATCCTTACGCCGGGGGACGTTATTACCCTGTATATTAAGGAGGAGTTTTTTACTCCTGCGCGCAAGGCGTATGATTTCCTAAAAGCGCCGGTTAAGCTGAATATTGTATATGAGGATCAGAACATACTTCTGCTTGACAAAAAACCTGGTTTGATTGTCCATCCCGACCGAAGCTACCATTTTGATTCGCTGGTTGCACGGCTCTGGCATTATCTGTATGACAAAGGCGAATACGACCCGGAAAAGGAAAACAGTTTTTCCCCAGCGCTTGTAAACCGCATTGACCGCAACACCGGCGGACTTGTGATTGCGGCAAAAAACGCAGAAGCACTGCGGGTTTTGAATCAAAAAATGAAACAGCGGCAAATTAAAAAATTCTATTTATGCCTGGTTCACGGAAAAATGGTACAAAACAGTGGTACGCTTAAAGGGTACGCCATAAAAAACGAGATGCAAAATAAGGTATATATAACCAACACGCCAGGTACGCATACAAAAGAAATATGCACACGCTACAGGGTATTAAAAGAATTTGCAGACGCCAGCCTGCTGGAAATTGAGCTGCTGACCGGGCGCACGCATCAAATCCGCGCCCATCTTGCTTCTATCGGACATCCGCTTTTGGGGGACCGTAAATATGGAAAGGCGGAAAATAAAAAAAGCCCCTATGCGTTTCAAGCTTTGTATTCCTATCGGCTGCTCTTTTTATTTACAGGGGAGCAGACCGCGCTGGACTATCTTTCAGGAAAAAGTTTTACTGTGCAAAATGTTCCGTTTATGCAAAGCTATAAATCCGACGGCCTACAAACACCGGGCAATCCTGTTATAAACCTGTAAAAATACAATATATGATAAACGAGGCACGGCAAAAATTGCCGTGCCTCGTTTATTATTATACATCGTGTTCATTGCGGTAATACTCTTCCAGCTTTGCGCGTTTGATCATTCTGCCGTTGTGGAAAACATACGCATCATCCTGGTTTGCCTTTTCCTGCAATGCTTCTTTAAATGCAGGATCTTTTTGCAGGGATTCCTTTATGGTTTCCTGCATTTTTTGCCGCGTTTCATCATTTTCCCGCGGCTTGTCTTTTTGAATCAGCATTTTGTCCACCTTTGGATAGACGAAAAAATGGACAATATAGCAAACCGTTGCCGGAAGCACCGCAACAAGTAAAACGGCCGCAATAATCCAGTTGGCCGTATAATTGCCGGAAAGCATAAACAACGTGCTTACCACCGCCGTAAGCGCAAGCAGACACAGCACAGACAGAAAATTGGAGGGCAGTTCCCAAACCGCCATTAAAGCGGCGTCCTTATAAACATAGCGCATGGGAAGCTCCAGCGTGACAGTAATGACCGGCACGTAAAAAAACATAAACAGCAAAAACAGCAAAATGAACAGGCAAAGCCCGAACAGCACGTAAAACAGCGGATTGGTAGCTGCAGCCGCATAATAAAAGACGATAGAGAAGTAATCAAGCAGAATAGCCAGATAAAAAATAACGCCGTGCAGTAAAAACTGCCGCCAGTTGTTTTTAAGCCCCTTAAAAAAAGTGGGAACCGCTTTTTCTTTCTTACCGGCTATCATATCCCTTGTAACCTGAACTACGCCGGCAAAAAACGGCGCGCATAACGGAATGGGCAGCAACTGTATAAAGATATTGAGCGGAAAAAGAAACGACAATCCCCATACAACCGCGCCGCTTACAGCAAGCGGCGCCGCAAAGAACAAATTTGCGGTTAAAATGGAGGGAAACCTTTTAAAATAGCCGCCAAAGAAATCGCCCATACTTCTTCTTTTTGTTTTTTCACCACTTTGCATTGATTGAAAGGACATTTTTTATACTCCGTTTCTTGAAACTTCCTGAATATATAACCAGTATACCATACTTTACGAAAAAGAGAATACACCGGAAAAGCAAAGGCTTGTAAGAACATCCAAAGCAGCGGCCAAAGCAGCAAGGATTAATATATAGCTGCTTGCAACCATGTACTTGGCAAAATTGGGCGGCGGGCTTTGCTTTCCTTTCAGCCGCGGCGGTAAAAGCGCCGTTAAAATGGATTTGGAAAAATAAAATGCCTCTTTCCCCTGCAAAAGCATGGCAATGGACGATAAAAAAGCGCCCGGCAGCATCACCAGAAGATAAAATCCAACTCCCTGCAGCTGATAGGTGCCATACAGATACCCGGCGCACAGGCCAATACCAAATCCCTTTAGAAAAGTAGTGGCCGGCAAGACTGCCGTCCCCCACGCGCACATTCCCAACAGGAACTGTCCAATGTAAAAAATAAAATAGGAGGTAAGGGAAGCTGCAAACGTTAAAAACAGCGACTGAGAAATGCGCGCTTTAAAATTGGTGATAAAAAGAAAATCCAGGCTGTTGAGCATTTGCTCGTCCGCATCTGCAGCAGACAAGGCTCCAAAAAACAGTCCCAACACCAACGCAAGCCCCAGAAAACACACCACGCCGTAGCGTTTGAAAAAATAAACCATATCCTTTGTTTTTATGCAGGTTCTCCCCGTACCCGGCATAGATACAATTACGCCTTTCATACATCATCGCTCCCGATTTACGTCTTGTTACTAGAAATATATGTATAAAAAAGCGCAGATATGTCCTGCTTTTTATTGGGATAGCTCCTGCGCGCGCTTTGTACAGCTGTCCATAGCCGATTGAATCGCTGTGTAAAAGCCCGCTTCTTCCAGTTTATTTAAGGCCGCAATGGTGGTTCCGCCTTTAGAAGAAACCTTCTGGATCAGCGCATCTGGCGTGTCGCCGGATGCCTCGAGCATTTTGGCGCTGCCTTTAAGCGTGGCACAAATCAACCGCATTGCCGCTTTTTCTTCTATTCCTTCCTGTTTTGCATAATCAACCATGGCCTTTGCGAACAGATAAATATACGCCGGACTGCTCCCGTTTACGGCGATCACCGTATTCATCTGGCTTTCCGGTAAAATTTCACATACGCCGGACAATGCAAACATATTATAAACCGTTTGGAAATCTTCATCCCTGATATTGTCAGACGGACACAGCGCGGTCGCGCCCTCTCCCAGTAGCAGCGGTGTGTTCGGCATGACGCGCACACATGGGCAGTTGCAGCCGAGCGCCTGCGTTACAAAGGCAATGGATATGCCTGCGGCAATGGAAACAAATACCTTCTCACTTGTCGCCGCCCCGCGCAGTCCAAAGAGCACTTCCCGATAATTTTGCGGCTTTACGGCAAGCACGATGATATCACAGGCCCGCACCACCTGCGCCGCACTGGGGCAAGCGTTGATCCCGCGGCTCTGACACAGCTCTGCAAGCTTATCTTTGTCTATATCGAACATAAAGAGCGACTGTGGCGCACAGGCTCCATTTGCAAGCATACCGTTGACAATTGCCGTGGCCATATTACCTGCACCAATAAAGCCGATTTTTTTTTGCATCTGTATACGTCCTTTCAAAACAGAAAACACGGTTGAACGCTTTAAAGCCTTTCAACCGTTTTTCCTTTTTATCATTTGCAGGGTTCAGCAGTTCCATCTGTACGGCATATTGTACTTATTGGAAGACCCGTCCCTGACATAATCATTATAAAAGAATACCTCCAGCTCGTCAATACGTCTGTAAAGCAGCCCCCATACGCACTGGCCGCCGGCATGGTGCCATTGAATCAATTCAGCAATCAGGTCGTCCTGATCGACTTTATTGAGATTGCGCACGCCCGTAGAGGCAAAGGTCAGATATTCGCTGGCGCAGTATCCCTGCGTTCCGTCGGATAGTTTTACCTTGTACCACTGGCTGTTTGTCTTTTCCACCACGGTTACTTTTGTATTATAAGGCATAGCCAGAATAGAGGAATAGCCTGTTCCGGGGCCGGTTCGCAGCCAAAGCCCGTCGGACGAATTGACATACGCCACAGTTGAACTGGTTGTGGAAGACGTTTCATAACAGTCAAGCAAAATCCCTTTGACAGAAGAATCACCAAGCACACCGGCACCCAGATTATAGACCAGCATGACCAATGCATCAAACTGCTGCTGGTTAAATTTAATGTTGTTGGTCTGCATAAAATTGTTGACCGCAGCCGTATAGGAACCGCTGTTCATAGTCTGCACCAGATAGGCATACGCTTCATCTCTGGACAGATTATTGTAAAATTGCTCCCCCGGCGTGATAACCTTGCCATAGCCCAGTGTGGGGGCACTGGTAACAAGCGGATCGTCTGTTACGGAACTTAGAAAACCCTCGTAGTCAGAATTAAGTTCTAATATTTCATCGCTTGCGCGGCGTTCGTCAAAAGATACTGTAGACGGAGATGCGACATTGGATACAAAAACAGAAGTTTTTCCATCGTTACAAGTGCTCCACGCACCATTTTTTCGGGAAAAGGCCGTTACGGTAAAACTGCCTGAAAACTTAAAGGTAATCGAGCCTTTCCAGATATAATGCCCTTTGCTGTCAAGCGTTTTGCCTGTAGCGGATACTGAATATGTTTTTCCGTTTGCCGTAAATTCAAATTTGACGGCGTCCCTGTCTGTATCTGTAATTGCAATAAAGCTGACTTTGTCGTTGAGCGTTGCCGAATTGGGTGAGGTATAAGCAAACCGGACAGGCGCCGCCTGCGTAACAGTTACAGCACAGGTTCTCACCTTGCCGGAGGCTTTTGCCGTAATGATCGCTACGCCTTCCTTTTTTGCCAGCAGATAGCCCTGGGAAGAAATGGTTGCTACGGAAGGGTCGCTTGTTGTCCATGTTGTCCCGGACGTATAGCTTTTTAAATAAAACGATTTACTGACCGGTACGCTTGCTGTGGTATTGGATAAGTTGACATAGCCGCCGGGTGCGGCGGTTACGCGGATCGTAATCGTTTTTTTCACTGCTCCGGCAGAATCCTTTACAGTAATCACTGCACTGCCTGCGCTTTTACCTGTAACAACGCCTTTGGAACTGACCGTTGCCACAGAAGTATTGCTGCTTGCATAAGTAACCGCCTTTCCCGCTGGCGTTGTCGTTGCCTTGATATAGGCATGGTTATTTATGTAGATAGACGTAGCCGTCGCGGAAAGCGTAATATTGCTTACCTCTGTATTGCTTTTTACCGTTACTTTACATGTGGCATATTTCCCGCTGCCGTCCTGGGCTGTGCATGTAATGGTCGCCGTACCCGGCGCGACCGCTGTGAGCTTGCCTGTGGAAGACACCGTTGCCACTTTTGTATTGCTGGATCTCCATGCAACAGCCTTATTGGTTGCGTTAGACGGCAGTACCGTTGCGGTAAACGAACCGCTCCTCCCCACCGGCCATTTTATGGCGTTTGTATTGAGGGTCACCTTGGAAACCGGAATTTTTGCCTCTGTAACGGTAACGGTACATTTTGCCGTTTTACCGCTTCCCTTATGCGCTGCCGTTATGACCGCGGTGCCTGCAGCCACCGCCTGCACCCTGCCGGACGCAGAAATGGTCGCCACGGAGGAATTGGAGCTTTTCCACGTAACGGCGGCCTGTGCGCCGGAAACGCTGGACATAAACGCAGTGAGCATTTTTGCTTCGCCCTTTTTAAGCGCCATAGCACTCTGCGAAAGGTAAAGCGAGCCGCTGCCGCCTGTCTGTTCAAACCAGTCGGGCGGCGCTGTGTCGGAATATGAGGGTTTGCTTACAGTGGACGAAGAGGAATCCTCCGTCTTTGGCAGTGTTATGGAAACTTCCACAAATTCCCTGGTAAGCCAACCCGTTTTGCCGTCGGACGTTTTCACCTTGACCCACGCTTCATTGCTGTTGTCCAGAACGGTTACGGTCACACCATCATTTATAACGCCCTGCGTGCTGTAGGAGGTTCCGGGGCCAGTGCGCAGGTTCAGATAATCGGTCGTTTCAGCCGTTACCTTTACGCCGCCGGCAGTATGGACCTGCAAATAATCAACGCTGCACCAGCCTGTCTTCCCGGAAGGCTCTTTTACACGAATCCAACCGTTGCTGCTTGATGACAAAAGCGTTACAGTTTTCCCCTTATCCATAGTCATAATCGTGGAATAAGAAGCCCCTGCGCCGGAACGCAGACGCAACGCATCGGTTGTGACTGCGGTATAAGATGCGGCGAAAACCGTAATGATACTCACGGTTAATACAGAAAGTAAAATAGAAAACGCACAAAGCACCGCGGCTGTTTTTTTGCAAAACGGGCGCAGCGCTCGCCCATTTTTCATTAAACTGCGCATATTATCCTGCTCCAATCGCTATATTTGTTCATTGCTTTTATTACTGAAAAATTATTCCGGCTTTTATTATACTCTTCGCCTGAAAAAATGACAAGTTTTTTATTATACTATCTGTAATTTAAGTAGAATTGCCTATAAATGTGTATCAGATTATTACATAAGTTACAAAATTGATACCTTCATTTTCTAATTTTTCCAAATCTTTTTTCTAATATAGAAAATACACATGCGCAAAGGTATTCAATTTTTGCGAATATAAAAAGGATGTCTGAGTTTGCCATTTGACAAAATGTTGAGAGAAATTTTTCAAATTTTCTTTTTTACTTCTTAATACGGGAATGTTTTTAAAATGCCAAAAAAGAGGAAAAGAAAAAGCCACAACTTTGATAAAAGATTGCAGCTTTCAAAATCAGTTTCTATTCTGTTCGTTGTTTTTATTCGGCTATCCGTATATAATGATACCGTTAGACTTTGTTTTAAGGAAAGGACGGATTAAATATGAAATATATGTCCTGCCCCCAAGCAGCGAAAAATGGAGCATTTCTGAACGACGGGTACAGAAGCGATGCGAGGAAAACGGCATACCCGGCGTTTCTAAAATTGGCTATATGTGGCTGATACCAAAGGACGCAGAAAAGCCAGATAATGGTAGACGTAAATCGAACAGGCAGCAAACCAAAACTGAAATATTTCCTGATGAACATTATTAATTAGATTGTAACATCATTACCAAACCAACAGTTGAATTAAGCATATTCAACCGATAGTTCGTGTTAAAAAATAGAAAATAGGCGTATTGTAATGGTGAAAGGAGAATCCTCAATGAATCAAATAGAAACAGGGAAATTTATTGCGAAATGCCGCAAAGAGAAAAAATTAACGCAAGCACAACTCGCAGAAAAGCTAAACATTACAGATAGAGCTGTATCCAAATGGGAAACAGGAAAAAGTATGCCAGACGCATCTATTATGTTAGAACTTTGCAAAATACTCGGAATTACAGTAAATGAGTTGTTGAGTGGAGAGAAGGTTAATATGGATAGTTTGGAGAAAAAAGCCGATGAAAATTTAATTGCCTTAAAAAGAAAGGACGAAAATAATCTAGCAGAAAATGTAGTTATTTCAGTGCTATTTTCAATAACACTTTTGATTGGGATAATGGTATGCGGTATTTGCAATATTGCAATATCCGGCAATCTATCGTGGTCACTTGTTCCGATGGCTTCCATTGTGTTTGCATGGGTTATATCTTTCCCAAGTATTATGTTTGGAAAAAAGGGAATTATAAAGAGCTTAATATCATTAAGTGTTTTTGTCATACCGTACATATATTTGCTTAGCCGAATTTTAAAGGTAAAAGAATTATTCCAACTTGGGGCGGCAATATCATTGATTTCTCTTGTGTTTTTGTGGATAATATTTGCGGTTTTTTGTCGTATTGGCAAAACAAGAAAATTAGTTGCTTTAGGAATAACAGCATTGTTGATTGTTCCATTTGTAATTATTATCAATGTTCTACTTTTTAAAATGATAGAAACACCTATTTTTGATGTATGGGATTTTATGTCAATCATCATACTGCTGATGTTAGCGATGGTTTTCTTTATTTGTGACTATGCAGAGAAAAAAGGATTGTTGAAAAGGAAGTCAAAAAAGCTCTAAATAGATAATTAAACGACAAATACTGTCCGTCCAACGGAAATAAAAAACCGTTGTTTGGCGGCTAAATTTCCACGCATATAAACAAAATGTAAATAAGCGACCTAACGTCTGCCTATAAAGATGAACATACATATCCTTTAGTATGTCCTAATAACTTATATTACCAAACGCCTATGCAGTTTTACAACTTGCATGGGCGTTTGCTGTAATATCCCCTTACTGGGAAGAAAGGGGGTAAATTAAATGATTTATTCAGAAGAATACAAGGAGAGCATATCGAATATGCTTTCCTTATCGGCGCGCTAAAAGAAGATACGCCCCTGCTTTTATGTTATGGCCCGCTAACGCACATTTTTAAACAGTTTTTTACGCCACACCTGAATATAAACCGTAATCAGGCGCGTTGCGGCAATATCGTAAACAATAAAAAATAAATTGCCAAACAGCAAAAATACAAGCGGCAGATAAACGCCGCCAAGTGTAAAGGCTTCTTTTGGAACAGAAAGCAGATAGATTCCCACATAAAACGCCGCAACCATACACAGATTGAAAACACCGCATTTAACCGCGCGCTGCCCCCATCTTGTGGAAATCGTTTCTATTTTTGCCTTTAAAATGGGATAAAAACCGAAAAAAAGCATATAATACAAGGCCGCTTCTTTGTCACCTGCAAAAAAGACAGACGCCAGTGCAACCGCTGCAAATACCGCCCAAGCCCAACCCGCGCCGAGCTCAATGACGACGGCTGCAAGCAAAAAACCTGCCAGTGCGGGGCAGGCGTATGTTCCAATGGGAATAAACCCTGTTATCAGCATAATTACAAGGCTTACCGCCGCAATCACGCCGCCAAAGGCAATTTGATAGCTGCTCGTAACACCGTTTTTCATCACGTACCCGTTCCCTTCCGCTGTTTAAAAGTAAAAAAGGAACGCAAAAAGCGCTCCCTTACGCACCAACACGCCGTAACCGTCAACAGCATGAGATCAGATCTCCGCCCATACACTCACAGCAGCAGTCGGCACAGCACAGACCCGAGCATAAATCACAGGTGGAGCAGCCGCCGCCCGCCGCAGGCGACGTATTGTAACCGCCGTACTGGCCGCTTCTTCTGCTTTGCACATAATTAAACGCCTGCCGGTATTCCATATTGCCGGGCTCCATCGCACAGGCCCGCTGCATATGATTGAAGGCTTCTTCTCCCCAGCCCTTCTTCAACAGCACTGTTCCCTTCAGAAAGTACCATTCGGCGTCGCGCGCAGAGGAGGGCACGCCGTCGAGAATCTGCTCTGCGTCGGCAAGCCTTCCGTTTTTAATGAGCATACGGACGTCGGTATATTTTGAACCGGAGGTATAGCCCGCGCCATACCCTGCATAACCTGTATTTCCACCCGGCTGCGTATTCCCGCTTTTGCGCGCCTCCATAATGGTATCGTAGGCTTCGTTGATTTCCTTCATCTTTTCAGAGGCGACGTCCGCAAGCGGGCTTTCCGCGTAATTATCCGGATGGTATTTTTTTGCAAGATTTCTGTATGCGGTTTTGATTTCATCGTCGGTTGCATCCCTGGAAACACCCAGAGTCTGATACGGATCCTGCATAGAATTCTCTTATCCCCTTTAATATCCCTTTATTATTTTCCCCTTACGCCTGCGCTTTATCCGCCGTCGGCGTAAGTCCCTTTTTTTCAAACAGCACCTTGCGCTGCATTTGCGGCATACCCTTTTCCACAATGTTTTCCAATATTTCCCGAAATACGGAAAATTCCATTAAATAAAAGGCGGAAAGCAGCATGCTGGCGTTTAAATTGAGCACTTCGTTACAATACAGGCTCACCTTATACGGCGCAGCCTGCAAATCTTTCCCCGCAATATCGTGCACAAACGGGTTAAAACCGCCGCGTTTTTGATCTTTTTCCAGATCGTCGGCCGCGTCTATCAGGTATACCCATTTGCCAAGATAATAGCCAAACTGCCCGTACACCCGGGTTTGCGTCTGGTCTTTTGCCAACCGCTCCATCAATTTTTGCAGCATAACCGCCGTAGGGTGCGCTGCGCAATCCACCGAGCAGGCCGGATCTTTTTCCGCCTGCAGCTGGGCGGTAAACATTTCAGAGACAACTTTATCCATTTCCGCATAGCCTGCAAGCGCCTTTTTGCGCCAATGTGCGGCAAACGGCCTGAGCATTTTTTTGAGCAGTGCCTTTATTTTTGCACTGTCGCTGATATCGTCAAGCAGTTTGTAATAAAATGTAAAGACAGCCAATGCGGCGGCATCCCTGAGGGCGTCCTGCCCGCCGGCGCAATAGTTGCATTTTTTTGTGGGATTAAACGGGCAACGCCCTTTCTGAAACTGCGGGCAACTGCCGGAAAGACTCATCTGCACCATTGCATAAAACGTACAGTCGTAGCTTAAAATCAACCGGGAAAACACGCCGTAATCTTTGCCAAGCCGCCTGCAAAGGCTGCAGTATACACCCCTGTATGCTTCAAATTCTTTTATGCGCAGGTCAGGCTTGTCGGGCAAAATATATCCAAACAAGGGCGGCGGTCACCTACCTATTATTTTCTTCCTATTATTCTACATTATTTTTGGACGATTAAAATTAACTAATTGTAAATTTTAGAGGATTTTTTCTTGTAATATGCCCGTTAAAAAACTATAATGTTACAGGAACACATCTGTGGGGTGCGCTATGAACGTATATGATTTTGACAAAACCATCTACAAGGGCGACAGTACCGCCGATTTTTATCTTTTCTGCCTTTTACGTCACCGGCGCGTATGGCGGTATGTGCCAAACGCCGTTTGGGGAGCGGTACGCCATTATGTGCTGCGCAACTGCTCAAAAACAGAATTTAAAGAGCAGATGTACACCTTTTTGCGCGCGGCGGATTATCAAACGGATGTTCCGGCCTTTTGGGACGGGCACGTCCATAAAATCCAGAGCTGGTATAAAGCACAGCAACGCCCGGACGACGTGGTGATTTCCGCTTCGCCGCGTTTTTTGCTGGAACCTGTGTGCGCGCGGCTGGGGATTCGTTTTCTGATTGCCTCTGAGGTTGACGGAAAAACCGGCGTTTACACAGGGAAAAACTGCCACGGCAGCGAAAAGGCGCGCCGTTTTCATGCGGTCTTCCCAAACGGAAAAATCGAACGGTTTTATTCAGACTCGCAAAGCGACCGGCCGCTTGCGCTTTTGGCGCGGCAAGGCTTTCTTGTTCGCCGCGGGAAAATCATTCCATGGCAATAGCGCCCCGCCGGAAACGCCGTTTTTGCCCCGGGCGGAAAAGCGGCAAAAATAAAAGGCCTGCGCCCGGCAAAGCGGGCAGGATATAATAAAACAGGATGGAGGAAAAACTTTATGAAAAAAATACCGACCCTTTTGCTTGCAGCCGTTATGCTTGCCTGCGCTGTTTTTGCCGCATACGGCTGTACAGACGCAACCACCGGCGCGCCTGCACAGGAAACCGCCGCGCCTACACAAGCTCCTACGGAAAACCCGGATGACATAAAGGAACAAAACATCCGTTACGCAAAATATACGCAGTATAAGCTGGAAACAGACGTGCCTGTAAAAAATATTATTATTATGGTGGGCGACGGCATGGGCCTGAACCATATAAAGGCGGCGGAAATTGATAAGGGCGACAAGCTCGCGATGGCCTGTATGCCGTACACCGCACAGGTGACGACCGATTCCCTGACAGGTACGACCGACAGCGCCGCAGCGGCCACGGCCCTTGCTTGCGGAGTTAAAACCTACAATAAATACATAGGCATGGACAAAGACGACAACCCTGTGGAAAACATTATGGAGGTTGCAGAAGGCTTTGGTATGAAGCGCGGGATCGCCGTGACACAGCACGTTGCGCACGCCACGCCCGCCGGCTTTACCGCGCATGTAAGCAACCGCGACGCATATATGAAGATTTTGTCTGAGCAGCTAAAGGCGGAAATAGATGTAATGCTCGGCGGCGGCCAGCAGTTTTATAAAAAGGGTGTAAAAAAATTAATTGCGGAGTACGATTACCAGTATGTAGATTCCGCTTCCATGCTTGAGACACTCACGCCGGACAAAAAGGCGCTGGGCCTGTTCCGTTATGAAAACATTCTTGCGGGCTATAAGCCCGCGCTAGCGGACATGGCAGACACGGCGATCCGCCTTTTGGAAAACGACAACGGCTTTGTTTTGCTGGTGGAAGGTTCGGATATCGACACGCGTTCACACAAGTCCGATATGGAGGCAATGCTGCGTGAAATGATTATCTTTGACAACGCAGTAGATACCGTTTTGCGTTACGCCTCTGAAAACCCCGGCACGTTGGTTATTGTAACGGCCGACCATGAAACGGGCGGCCTGACAATTCCGGATGGCGCTACGGCGGAAGATTTAACTTCGGAGCTGTTCACTTCCGACGGCGAACACACCGGCGCAAACGTGGGCGTTTGGGCCGCGGGCGCGCAGGCAGACACACTGTTTGAAAACGGCGGCGTGATTGACAACACAGATATTGGAAAGATAATGAAGCGCGTGCTGTCAGAAGCACACGAAGATGCAGTCGACCAGGCGGCATAACGTGCAAAGCCAACTGCGGCACTCCACACATAAATGGAAAATATGCATATGACAAAGAAAATAAAACACAGGCAATAAATGGGGGCGGGCAATTTTTTGCCCGCCCCAGTCTTTTTTATTCCGCTTCCGCCTGCAGCAGCCGCTTTAAATATTGCCCGGTGTAGGATTGCGCACAGGCGGCCACCTGCTCGGGCGTACCCTGGGTAACAATATAGCCGCCGGCATCTCCGCCCTCCGGCCCTAAATCAATAATATGGTCGGCCGTTTTAATTAGGTCCAGATTGTGCTCAATCACCACCACCGTGTTGCCGCCGTCAACCAGCTTTTGCAGCACGTCGATCAGCTTGTGCACATCTGCAATATGCAGGCCGGTTGTGGGTTCGTCCAGAATGTAGATGGTTCTGCCTGTGGAGCGCCGGGAAAGCTCTGTTGCAAGCTTTACGCGCTGCGCTTCGCCGCCGGAAAGCGTGGTGGCCGGCTGCCCGATTTTCACATACCCAAGCCCCACCTCGCACAGGGTGCGCAGTTTGCGTTCGATTTTAGGGATGTTCTCAAAAAACGCCAGCCCCTCTTCCACCGTCATTTCCAATACGTCGTGGATGCTTTTGCCCTTGTATTTTACCTCCAGCGTTTCGCGGTTATAGCGTTTGCCCTTACAAACCTCGCAGGGAACGTAAATATCCGGCAGAAAATGCATTTCTATTTTTAAAATACCGTCGCCCTGGCAGGCCTCGCACCTGCCTCCCTTAACGTTAAACGAAAAGCGCCCGGAATTAAAACCGCGCAGCTTTGCCTCTTGCGTAGAAGCATAAAGCTCGCGGATATCTGTAAACACGCCCGTGTAGGTTGCGGGGTTGGAACGCGGTGTGCGGCCTATGGGTGACTGGTTGATGTCGATAACCTTGTCCAGATGTTCAAGCCCTGCAATACTTTTGTGCGCGCCGGCGCGGGTTTTTGCACCGTTTAAATTTGCCGCCAGATATTTATAGAGGATTTCGTTGATCAGCGAAGATTTTCCGGAGCCGGAAACACCGGTTACACAGACAAATTTCCCCAGCGGGATTTCCACCGTAATATTTTTCAGATTGTTCTGGCGCGCGCCCGTAATTTTCAGCTTTTTGCCGTTGCCTTTTCTGCGCCGCCGTGGTATTTCCACCCTGCGCCTGCCGCTTAAATACTGCCCCGTTATAGATCGCTCGCACTGTTTGATCTGTTCGGCCGTGCCGCAGCAGACCACCTCGCCGCCGTGCACGCCCGCGCCTGGGCCGATATCTACAATATAATCCGCGGCGTACATGGTGTCTTCATCGTGCTCAACTACAATCACCGTATTGCCCAGATCCCGCAGATGCTCCAGCGTATGCAGCAGTTTGCTGTTGTCGCGCTGGTGCAGGCCAATGCTCGGCTCGTCAAGAATATATAGCACGCCCATCAGCGAGGAGCCAATTTGCGTTGCAAGGCGGATACGCTGGCTTTCGCCACCGGAGAGCGTGCCGGAGGCGCGCGAAAGCGTCAGGTAGCCCAGCCCCACACTGTTTAAAAAGCCCAGACGTTCGCAAATTTCTTTCAAAATAGCGTCTGCTATCATTTTTTCGCGCTGTGACAGCGTAAGCGTTTTGATAAAGGCAAGCGCGTCTGTGACCGATTGATCGCAAAACTGGCTGATGTTTACCCCGCCCACTGTGACCGACAGGCTTTCAGGGGAAAGACGCCTGCCGCCGCATGCGTCGCACGGGATGGCGCTCATATAAGATTCAATTTCTTCCTTGATCCAGCTGCTTTGCGTTTCGCGGAAGCGGCGTTCCAGATTATGGATGATTCCTTCAAAATCTGTATTGTAAACACCTGTGCCGTATTCATTTTTGCGCACAATTTTGAGCTTTTCACCCTTTGTGCCGTAAAGAATTTTATCCAGGATTTCTTCCGGCAGGTCCCCTACCGGTGTATCCAGCGAAAAGCCGTATTTTTTTGCCAGGGCTTCAAAATACATGGTTGCAATGGTGCTGCCCTCCATAGCCCAGCCGCTCGCGCG
The DNA here is from genome assembly GCA_900541975.1 of uncultured Oscillospiraceae bacterium. Classification (GTDB taxonomy): domain Bacteria; phylum Bacillota; class Clostridia; order Oscillospirales; family Acutalibacteraceae; genus Scatavimonas; species Scatavimonas merdigallinarum. The sequence continues at coordinate 105,898 of UQLR01000006.1, forward strand.
AACGCCGCCCTGGCGGATAGACTTGCTTTTGTCGGGAATAATCAGCGCCGGGTCAATCTTCATAAACACGCCAAGGCCGGTGCACTTGGAGCATGCGCCGGCCGGATTGTTAAACGAAAACATGCGCGGCGTCAACTCTTCAACGCTGACGCCATGTTCCGGGCAGGCGTAGTTTTGGGAAAACAGCAGGTCTTCTCCATCTATTACGTTGACAATTGTCAAGCCGCCCGTTAAACTGGAAGCCGTTTCAAGAGAATCCGCCAAGCGGGAGCGCATATCCTGCCGCACGACAAGCCTGTCCACAACTATATCTATGGTATGTTTTTTATTTTTCTCAAGCTTGATCTGTTCTGAAAGGTCATAAATAATACCATCTATACGCACGCGCACATAGCCGCTTTTGCGCGCCGATTCCAGCTCTTTTACATGCTCGCCCTTCCTTGCGCGTACAACCGGCGCTAAAACCTGTATTTTTGCCCCTTCCGGCAAACGCATGACTCTGTCCACAATCTGGTCGATCGTCTGTTGCCTGATTTCTTTGCCGCACACAGGACAGTGCGGAATGCCAATGCGCGCATACAGCAGGCGCAGATAATCATAAATTTCCGTGACCGTTCCCACCGTGGAACGCGGGTTCTTCGATGTGGTCTTCTGGTCGATGGAAATGGCCGGGGACAGGCCTTCTATATTGTCCACATCGGGCTTTTCCATCTGCCCCAAAAACTGCCTTGCGTAAGAGGACAGCGACTCTACATACCGGCGCTGCCCTTCGGCGTAGATGGTGTCGAACGCCAAAGAGGATTTACCGGAGCCGGAAAGACCCGTTAAAACAACCAACTTGTCGCGCGGGATTTCGACGTCTATATTTTTTAAGTTATGCTCACGCGCACCTGTAACTTTAATATTTTTAGAAGACATTGCTTTTCCCCCTGTTTAAACTTACCCGTTTCCCTGCGCCGGCATGAAATGATTTCACACAAGCGCCCAAAATATTCTACACAGTGAAACAGGGGCGGGAACAACAGCCCCCGCCCCGCCTTATTTTTATTTTTCTGTTGTATCTTCCTGTATCTCTGCCGGCGCTTTATCCTGCTCTTCTTCCAATTCTTCCGGCGGTTCTACATACGTGCCGTTCATCACGGCTTCGAACTGTTCGTTGTCCATCTTTTCATGCTTAATCAGGAATTTTGCAACCGCATGCAACTGCTGCATGTGCGCGCGCAAAATTTCTTCGGCACGGCTGTAGCCCTCCTCAATAATGGCATAAACCTCGTCGTCAATTTTTGCGGCGGTCTTTTCAGAATAGTCTTTTACGTGGCCCATATCTCGGCCGATAAAGACCTCATTGCCGCTGGAGCCGTAGGAAATAGGGCCGAGCAGTTCGCTCATGCCGTACTTTGTCACCATAGCCCTTGCCGTTTTTGAAGCCTTTTCAATATCGTTGGAGGCGCCTGTGGAAATATCGCCTATGACAAGCGCTTCCGCCACACGGCCGCTTAAACCTACAATAATGCTTTCTTTCATTTCCTGCCTGGAATTATAGGATTTATCCTCGGCAGGCAATGGCATGGTGTAACCGCCCGCCAAACCTGTGGGAATAATGGAAATCTGGTGAACGGGATCCTGTGTTTCGCAGACATGGAACGCAATAGCGTGACCCGCTTCGTGATAAGCGGTCAGCTTCTTTTCCTTTTCATTCATCACCCTTGTTTTCTTTTCGGCGCCCACCACAACCTTAATGGTCGCTTCTTCAATTTCCTGCATGGTGATTGCCTTGCGACCCTTTCTGGCGGCAAGAAGCGCCGCTTCGTTAAGCAGGTTTTCCAGGTCTGCGCCGGTAAAGCCGGCTGTGGATTTTGCAACTGTGGAAAGCTTAACGTCTGGCGCCAGCGGTTTTTTCCTGGCGTGTACCTTTAGAATGGCTTCTCTTCCCTTGATGTCCGGATAACCGACGACAACCTGCCTGTCAAAGCGGCCGGGGCGCATCAGCGCGGGATCAAGGATATCGGGACGGTTGGTGGCCGCGATCATGATCACGCCTTCGTTCACGCCAAACCCGTCCATTTCTACAAGCAGCTGGTTGAGGGTCTGCTCGCGCTCGTCGTGCCCGCCGCCCAGGCCCGTGCCTCTCTGGCGGCCGACCGCATCAATTTCGTCTATAAAAATAATGCACGGGGAATTTTTCTTTGCCTGGTCGAACAGGTCGCGCACACGCGACGCACCAACGCCGACAAACATTTCCACAAAATCCGAACCGGAAATAGAGAAGAACGGAACGCCCGCTTCGCCTGCAACGGCCCTTGCGAGCAGGGTTTTACCCGTACCGGGAGGGCCAACCAGCAACACGCCTTTTGGAATGCGTGCGCCCAGGTCGTTATATTTTTGCGGGTTTTTCAAAAACTCTACAATTTCTTCGAGCTCTTCTTTTTCTTCATCCGCGCCGGCCACATCTTCAAACGTGGTTTTGCGCTTTTCATCGTTCATGTCTTTGATTTTAGCCTTGCCAAAACCCATCTGCTTGGTGGGGTCTCCGCCCAGCCCGCCGGACATTTTGCGCATGATATACAGCCAGAACACAACCAAAAGCACAATCATGATAATATTGGGCAGCAGGCTTATAATCCAGGAGTTTTCGCTGCCTTTGATCAGGTCGTATTGAATATCCGGATCATAGTTGGGGTTTTCCTCATTGGTAGCTGTATTCGGGTTGATATAGGCCGAAATGTCGTCATATGCAACGGCAGCGCTCGGCGCGGTGTATTTGATAACCTGCCGGCTGTCTTTCTGGCCTTCACCCGTGCCTGAGATACCGCTTTGTGTCTGCGGCGGAAGTATAGGCTGGTTTTGCGCAGAGGCGCTTGTGTTTTCAACCGTCTGCCCTTCTTTAAGGGTAATTTCCATTTCGCCGGAACCCAGGTTGAGCGTAAAGGAATCTACCTTCCCATCGCGAAAAGCACCAATGATATCGGAATAATTGTATGTGATTTTCGGCTGTGTCTGAAAAATGGTGACGATAACCAAAATCAGCACAATCGGGATTCCCAGATAGATCAGTAAATTACGCAGTGTTTTTTTATTATCCAATATGTCCACTCCTTATGTTTCAGTATATGTAAAAGCTTAAGAATTATCAGGCATACACCGCAGGCTTTAACACGCCCACATACGGAAGGTTTCTGTAATACCCGGCATAATCCATACCATATCCAACGACAAATTCATCGGGAATCTGCACGCCTGTATAATCTGCAGAAATTTTCACCCGGCGGCGGCCTGGTTTATCAAGCAGCACGCACAGCTTTACGCTGTTCGCTTTTTTCTGCTGAAAATACTCCAGCACATAACGCAGCGTAATGCCGGTGTCGATTATATCTTCTACGACCAATACGTCGCAGCCTTCCACGCAACTGGAAAGATTTTGCACAATGCAGGGAACGCCGCTGTTTTGTATGCCGGCGCCATAGCTGGAAACCGCTATAAAATCAATCTGGCAAGGTGTTTTAAGCGCCCGCATCAGATCCGCCATAAAGACCACGCTACCCTTCAGCAACCCCACCAGAAAAAGCCTTTTTCCCCGGTAGTCCTTGTCAATACGCCGTGCCAGGGCCTGCACCAGCGTGTGAATCTGTTCACGACTGAGCAGAACCTTCTGTATATTTTTGTCCATATTTTCTTTTTCCGTACTCCTTTTAAACATCATCATTCTGGACTTCAAGCAACAAAACCTGCTTTGTATCCGCATGAACCCTGGCCTGCTGCGCCGTGCCAAAACCGTCTATCCATAAGACCTCGCTGCCGTTTGCCAGCAGGATAATTCTGCTGCGCTGTTCCTGCAGAACCCGGCTTTCATTCAACAGCTTTTTGACGGATTTGCCAACACCTCTTCCCGCAGGGGAGAAACGGTCTTTTTCGCGCCGGTTTCTAAAAACAGAACTGTCATTGATTATAGCATAATCCAGCGCGTTATTTAATAATTTTTTGTTAAATTTCAGCTTTTGGTCAAATTCTGCCTTGGTGCTGACTGTAAGTATAATTTTTTTATTGTATTTCGTCAAGACTTTTGCCTGCATAACAGGAATTTCCCAGTTTTCTTCTACATTTTCCTGTAAAACAAGCCGGTACACCCCTTGCTTTGCAACGGCGCGCAGGCCGCCGGGCAGATCAAGCGCGCCCTGCCCGGCGCGGATGATCCGCACCAACGCGTCTATATGCACGCGCTCCAGGCGGCGGCAGCCTTTTTCTTCAGCCAAAAGTGCCACTGCCTTTGTCAAAACGGGCGTTTCCAGCTGCGATAATACCCGCACCAGGTAGCCGCCGTTTGTTTTAGCCTGCAAAAGCGCCTGCTTTGCCTGTTTTTCCACATACAGATCCAACCCGCGCAGTTGTTCGGCAAAAGCCATGGCCGCCTGCTCAAATTCAGGATTAATTTGTGCAAGCACCGGAACTACATAATGCCGCAGACGGTTGCGCGTATAGATATCCTCCTGATTGCTGCTGTCCACAACATACGCAACGCCGTGCGTTTTGCAATAATCGCGCGTCTGTTTTCCCGTAAGGAGGATCAGCGGCCGGATAATATTACCGCGTACCGGGGGAATTCCGCACATGCCTTTGACGCCTGTTCCCCTTGCAAGGTGGAACAGCATGGTTTCTACGCTATCGCTCAAAGTATGCGCTGTTGCAATTTTTCCGCCATACCGTTTTGCTAGAGAGGCAAAAAAAGTATAACGCACCTGGCGCGCGCACAGTTCTATACTTTTCCTCTGCTCTTTTGCCATGCCATATACGTCGGCCTGAAAAACAGAAAGCGGCACGCCATGCGCGTTACACCATGTGCGCACAAAGGTTTCGTCGCGGTCAGACTCTTCCGCACGCAGATGGTGATTGACATGCGCCGCTATGATGTTTAGTTTATATTCCTGCTGCAATACGCAAAGAAAGTGAAGCAGACACATAGAGTCTGCTCCACCAGAAACGCCGGTTATGATCGTGTCTTCGCGCTGCAGCATATTGTATTTCACAATCGCCTCTTTAATTTTACTGTCCACGGTTGACCTCCGGTGAAGTAAAACGCATAAATTCGCCCTGCCAATGCAGCTTTACACTGCCCGCTTCGCCATGGCGGTTCTTTGCCACAATACATTCGCCGCTGTTGTGGTCTACGCCCTCTTCGCCCGCATCTTTTTCATAATAGCCTTCACGGTAAAGGAACAGGACGATGTCCGCATCCTGCTCAATTGAACCGGAATCGCGCAGATCTGAAAGCTGCGGGCGGTGGTCGGTTCTTTGTTCACTTGCACGCGACAGCTGAGAAAGCGTAATGACAGGCACATTCATTTCCTTTGCCAATATTTTTAAATTTCTTGTAATTTCCGATATTTCCTGGACCCTGTTGTCCGTTCTGCGCGTTCCGCCCATCAACTGCAGATAGTCAATAACGACCAGATCCACACCACGCAGCCTTCTGAGCTTTGCTTTCATGGAGGGGACTGTGATCCCGGGTGTATCGTCCAGATAGATTTCTGTCTTGCCGAGCACGTCGCCCGCTTCTACCAGGCGCGTCCATTCCTCGTTGCTGAGCTTGCCCGTGCGTAACTTTGTTCCCTCGATCAGCCCTTCTGTGGACAGCAGGCGGGAAGCAATTTGTTCTTTTGACATTTCCAGCGAAAAAAAGGCGATCTTTTTTCTGCTTTTCACGCCGGCATGGCGTGCAATGTTCAGTGCAAAACTGGTTTTGCCCATACCGGGCCGCGCTGCAAGCAGGATCAGGTCGGACCGGTTAAGCCCTGTGATCATTCGATCAAGGTCGGCAATTCCCGTAGAGATTGGCCGTATGGATTCGTTATCATCGGAATTGAGAAGATCCAGCCGGTCAAACGTTTCTATAATAACCTCGTCAAGCTTTTGCAGCCCTTGCAGATTTTTCCCTCTGCGAATGTCAAAAATTTTCTGTTCTGCAGAATCCAGCAGCGTTTCAGATTCATAGCTTCCATCAGCTGCTTCTTCTATAATATCCCTGGCAGCTATAATCAGGCTGCGCACTTCATATTTGTCGCGGACAATCTTTGCATAAACCTCTACATTGGATATGGCCGGGACAATTTCCGCCAGCTGCATCAGGTATGCTTTTGCTTCTGTCCCTTCAAACGTTCCATCTTGCTTCAGCCGCTCGTTTACCGTTACAAAATCGACAATTTTCCCCACGGTAAACATATCCAGCATAACGCTGTAAATGGCCTGATGATTGGTTAAATGGAAATAATCGGGCCTGGGCAAAAGCTCCGCTACCCTGTCCAGACAGGCAGGATCAAGCAAAATTGCGCCAAGCACAGACTGCTCCGCCTCTGTGCTGTAGGGAAGCTTTAAACCGTCGTATGCGGATGTAATGCTCTTTTCTGCCATTGCCATTTTTCCCTGCCTTATCCCATGCATTTTTACAAAAACGCCGGCCGCCAGCAAGCGCAAGCCGCTGCACGCCGGCAAAACCGGGCCTATGCTCCCTTATTGTTCCTGTTCGGCTACCACCACATGCACCGTTGCAGCAATGGCTGTATACAGCTTGATTGTACACGGAAATGTCCCGAAGGTTTTAATATCCCCATCCAGCGTAATTTTGCGCTTATCCACCTGCACGCCGTACTGCTTTTGGATCTCTTCGCTGATTTCCTTTGCTGTAACAGACCCGAACAATTTACCTGCCTGGCCAGCTTTGGCATATACCTTTACCGTTTGACCGTTGAGCTTTTCCTGCATTTGGTTTGCTGCAGCCTTTTCCATATCTATTTTATATTGTTTTGCTTTTTCTGCATTTTTCAGTTCATTGAGCACCTGCGCGTTTGCTTCTTTCGCAAGTTTTTTAGGTAAAAGAAAATTTCTTGCATAGCCGTCAGACACGTTGACAAGCTCTCCCTTTTTCCCGCTGCCTTTTACATCCTGCAACAATACAACCTTCATAGCTTTCCGCCTCCAAATTTTCAAAATTTACTGCTGGCCTAAACTGTCTATAATCTCCATCAACTGGTTTTTGACATGTTCTATACTGTCGCGCTCAATTTGTGCGCCGGCCATGGTCTGATGGCCGCCGCCCCCAAGCTGCTCCATAACCAGCTGCACGTTGATATCGCCCAGTGAGCGGGCCGATATATTGATGTTCCCATCTGCAGGGTATACAACAAACGAGGCCTTTACGTCCTGCAGCCCCAAAAGCTCGTCAGCCGCCTGCGCTGCCGTGACGCGTACGTTGCTGGGCACGGTATCCGCACAAGCAATCGCGCATTGATGATAGATTTCCGCATGGGAAACCAGCTGATATTTTGCTTTATAGGAATCTATAGAGTTAGAAAAAAGACGTTTAACCTCCACCGTATCAGCGCCTCTTTGGCGCAGATACGCGGCTGCTTCAAAAGTACGCACACCCGTTTTTAAAACAAAATTTTTCGTATCCAGCATAATGCCTGACAGCAGCGCCTCCGCCTCCATGCGGGTAAGCACATTGTCCCCCATATATTGTACCAGCTCCGTTGCCATCTCTGCAGTGGAAGAAGCGTATGGCTCGTGAAAAAATACAATAGAATTTGTGATATGGTTGACCATCATCCGGTGGTGGTCAATTACCACAATCTGCCTGCATTTCTGATAAATATCCGCACTTTCCAGAAAAGACGGGGAATGGGTATCTACCACAATCAACAGCGTTTTATCCGTGACCGTATGGACTGCTTCTCCCGGCTCCATAAAAATATTGCCATAGCCTGCATGCAAAAAATTATCAATCAACGCTTTTGCCAGAGATTGTTCCTGCCGTACCACAACATGCGCGGGCTTATGCAACGCTTTTGTAATTGCGCTCCATAAACCAATCGCAGCCCCAACGCTATCAAGGTCCGAATTTTTATGCCCCATCAGTAACACATGAGACGAGGATTTAATCTGCTCTGATAAAGAGCTTGCAATAACCCTTGTGCGGACCTTATCAAGCTTTTCATAGCCCTTGGAGGTTCCGCCAAAAAAACGAAAGGCTTCCCTGGTTTTGACGGCCGCCTGGTCGCCGCCCCTTCCCAACGCCATCTCAAGCGCTTTGCGCGCCCAAAGCTCGCTTTCCTTAAAGCTGGAAGCACCTCTGCCCACTCCGATAGAAATCGTCGCTTCTTTATTGTTTGTAAGCTTAAGGCTTTTAATTTCCTGCAAAATTTTAAACTTTTCTTCCACCAGCTGCCGTACGTCCCGCTCTTCAAAGAGCACCATATACCGGCTGCCTGAAACCTTTTTAAAGAGCGCGTTATATTTTGCCGCCCATTTTTGCAGCGCATTTTCTATGGTCACAACAATATGTGCGTTTTGCTCGTCGTCGTTATCGCGTTCAAATTCTTCCCTGTTGTCAAATACAACCATTGCCACGACCGGACGGCTTTCCGCATATTCCAGCGCCGTATTTTTGTAATATGTATCGTCTATAAAATAAAGAATAGCGCCATCGGTGACAGAGCAGGCAAGCACTGTGTAACGCCTGTCACCATAGGCCACGTCTGCCCCTTCTGTATCCAAAATGTCGTCCACCGTAGTACCGGGAATATACTGGCTGATAAAATCGCCCGTAGGTTCCCGGCCGTTGCACAGACGCGTTTTAAATTTAGAATTGTACCAGATAACGTCTCCCTGGCTACCCGCCACTACGACAGGTATAGAAAACTTTTCCAAATAATGAACGTTTACACCTTTAATATTGGACACGGCGCTTTTTACCACACGCGCTGTATAATGATGAAAGCGCTTCAAATTGAAAAACACAAGGACAATGGAAACGACGGCAACCACCATTTCCATATAAAAAATATAGATATTCCAACGAAAAGAGTAAATTGCCATGCCAAGAATCGCCGCTGAAAAAATCAAAAAATAAGGGGACAGCGTCCAAACTTTTTTTTTCATGGATGATACTCCTTTCGTATAACCGTTATATCTTATATCAGATATCCATAATAATCGGCAAAATCATAGGTGTACGGCGCGTGCGGTCGTAAATAAGATGGGAAACCTCATCTTTAATCTTGCTTTTGATCACATTCCATTCCCGAATGCTGTCGTCGGCACAATTTTCCAAAACATCCTGCGCAGTCTTTTTGACTTCTTCAAGCAGAATTTCAGATTCCCGCACATAAACAAACCCTCTGGATACAATGTCGGGTCCTGCAATGACATGGCCGTCGATAGAATCCAGCGAAACCACAACGATAATCAGGCCGTCCTGCCCCAGATGCTTTCTGTCGCGCAGGACAATGCTCCCAACATCGCCTACGCCAAGCCCATCGACAAAAATTTTACCCGACTGCACCGGCTCCAATTCTTTAATATAGTCACGGTTAATCTCTATAACGCTGCCTACGTCGCCAATAAATACATTTTTATGGTCCATCCCCATATTGTAGGCAAGGTTTGCGTGCTTTCTTAAATGCTTTTGCTCACCATGCACCGGGATAAAATACTTTGGCTTGGTCAGTCCCTGGATGATTTTCAGCTCCTCTTGGCAGGCGTGCCCGGAGACATGCACCTCATACATGGATTCATATACAACCTCGCAACCGCGCTTCATCAGTTCATCGACAACATTGCCAACCGTCTTTTCATTACCGGGGATCGGGTTTGCAGATATAATAATAAAATCGCCCGTGCCAACTTCTACCTTGCGATGGTCGGAATATGCCATTCTTGAAAGCGCCGACATGGGCTCCCCCTGGCTTCCTGTCGTGACCAATACAACCTTTTCAGCCGGATAACGTTTCAGAAGGTCAATGTCTATAATTACGCCGTTGGGTACATCCAGATACCCAAGTTCCACTGCCACTGTCATATAGTTTATCATACTTCTGCCGGAAAAAGCTACTTTTCTTCCATACTTTTTTGCACAATTAATAATTTGCTGCACCCTGCTGACGTTCGAAGCAAACGTAGCAATAATAATCCTGCTTTTTTCCGCCTGTTTAAAAAGCGTTTCAAAGGATTCGTTAACCTTTTGCTCGGTCATCGTGTAGCCCGGGCGCTCTGCATTGGTGGAATCGGCAAAAAGCGCCAGAACGCCTTCTTTTCCAAGCTGTGCAAATCTTGCAAGGTCGATCATCTCTCCAGTAGTCGGCGTACAGTCAATTTTAAAGTCGCCTGTGTGTACCAGCGTGCCCGCGGGGGAATGTATGGCAACTCCAACCGCGTCCGGAATGGAGTGATTAACGTGTATGAATTCTACCTCCATGCAACCAAGCTTTACTTTATCGCCCGCTTTAATCTCCACAAGCTTTGTTTTATAAAGAAGGTTGTGTTCTTTTAATTTATTCCCAACAAGCCCAAGCGTCAGACTTGTTCCGTATATGGGAAAGTTCATGCTTTTCAGCAGGTACGGCAAAGCGCCTATGTGGTCCTCGTGCCCGTGTGTAAGCACAATTCCCTTAATCCTGTCTTGATTTTCTTCTACATATGCAAAATCCGGAATAACCAGGTCTACGCCGAGCATTTCCCCGTCTGGAAACGCCATGCCGCAGTCCAGAAGAAACATATCGCCATTGCATTCAAAAAGTGTAATATTTTTACCAATTTCATTTAAACCGCCCAGAAAAGCAACCTTTATGGAAGGCGGTTTTGGATTGCCCTGCTTTTTTCCGTTATATCTGTTTTTTCCGTTGTAACGCAACGGTTTTTTGTATGCGCCGCCCGGCAGCGGTTTCCTTCTTTTCTGTCCGCTGCCGTTCAAAGACGGCTTTTTACTGTCTGTTGCCACAAATAAACCTCCATTTAATTTTTTATGTATCAACTCAATCTGTGCCGCATACGGTGCCCCATGCACAGAAATTTTTTTGATATTTTTCTCTTTCTTTTCTGTAATAAATCGCTTTTATCCGGTCACACACGTTGCTTTTATTCTATCTCTTTGCATGTAAACTGTCAACCCTCGCAGAGCGGGCGGCACAGGAGTATACTTTCTCATTTTTATGTAAATACTCTGTTTGCAGCTGTGTTTTTGCGGCAGAAAAAAATAAATAAAATTTTAAAATTTTCTTCTTTTTGCTGTATTCCCAAAAAAGCTATCCTGCTTATAGCATACCCTGCAACACCTTTATATAAACATCTTCAGGCAAATATGTTGCGGATGCCTGCGCTTTTTATGTTTGTTTTTCATACTTGACCCATATCTGCCATTTAAAGTATTGAAAACTTATATAATAAAGGTTATAATAAATTTTAAAGCACATTCAGCAGGTTAGGAGGGTTTCCTTGAAACAGGTTGAAATTTTCACAGACGGCGCTTGCCAGGGAAACCCCGGTCCCGGAGGCTGGGGGGCTATTCTACGGTATAAAGGCACGGAAAAAGAAATTTCCGGCGGTGCGCGCGACACAACCAACAACCGCATGGAACTCTGTGCGGTTATTGAAGCGCTGAAGCTGCTGAAAGAACCCTGCAACGTGACGCTTTACAGCGACTCGCAGTATATATGTAACGCTTTGGAACTTGGGTGGGCAAAAAAATGGCAGGCAAACGGCTGGATGCGCAACAAAAAAGAACCCGCGTTAAACCCGGATCTGTGGCAAGTCCTCTTGGAGCTTTGCAACAGGCATAATGTAGAAGCGGTTTGGGTTAAAGGGCATGCCGGGCACCCGGAAAACGAGCGGTGCGACCAGCTGGCTGTTGCTGCTGCAGAGCGCTTTAAATAAACAATTTGAAAAACCAATACAAACGGAAGGGTGATTGCATGACAAAACACATTTATGCCGACAATGCGGCGACTACAAAAATGTCACCGAAGGTGCTGGAAAGCATGATGCCGTATTTGACCGAGGCTTACGGCAATCCTTCCAGCTTATACAGTACAGGCGCGCAGGCAAAAAAAGCCGTGGAAACGGCAAGAGCGGAAATTGCCGAATGCATAGGCGCAGATACAAATGAAATCTATTTTACTTCCGGCGGAAGCGAATCTGATAACTGGGCGGTTAAAGGTGTTGCGCACGCGCTTTACAAAAAGGGAAAAAAGCACATTATTACCTCTGCGTTTGAGCACCACGCCGTGCTGCATACGGTAGCTGCTTTGGAAAAAGAAGGCTTTACGGCCACTTATCTGGACGTCCATGCAAACGGCCTTGTACGGCCGGAGGATCTGGAGGCTGCCATCCGGCCGGATACGGCGCTTGTCAGCATTATGTATGCAAATAATGAAATTGGAACAATTCAGCCTGTTGCGGAGCTTGGCGCCATCTGCAAAAAGCACGGCGTTTTGTTTCACACCGACGCCGTACAGGCTATTGGCAATGTGCCGATCCATGTAAAAAACGAAAACATAGACCTGCTTTCCCTAACCGGGCACAAATTTCATGGACCAAAGGGCTGCGGCGCTTTGTATATCAAAAAGGGCGTTCGACCAGAAATTTTAATCCATGGCGGCGCACAGGAGCGGGCACAACGTGCAGGAACAGAAAATGTTGCCGGGATTGTGGGGCTTGCCTGCGCGCTGAAAGAGGCCATACGCACGATGGAGCAACGCACACAGCGGCTTACAGCGCTGCGCGACCGCCTGATCGACGGGCTGCTGCAGATTGAGCGTTCCCGCTTAAACGGCGACCGCTTTAAGCGTTTGCCGGGTAATATAAACATGTGCTTCGAGGGTATTGAGGGAGAATCGCTCCTTTTAATGCTTGACCTCAAGGGCGTATGCGCGTCTTCCGGGTCGGCCTGCACGTCCGGGTCTTTGGACCCGAGCCACGTCCTGCTGGCGATTGGGCTGCCGCATGAAATTGCACACGGCTCTTTGCGCCTGTCTTTAAGCGATGAGAACACGCAGGAGGAGGTCGACTATATTTTAGAAATTCTCCCTCCTATTATACAGCGGCTGCGCGCAATGTCCCCGCTTTGGGAGCGCATAGTCAACGAAACCAGGGAAAGAAAGGACTGACCGTTTATGGCATACAGTGAAAAAGTGATGGATCATTTTGCAAATCCCCGCAATGTTGGTGAAATGCCCGACGCCGACGGCGTTGGCGAGGTGGGAAACTCAAAATGCGGAGATATTATGAAGATGTACATTAAGGTGGACGGCGAGACCATTACCGACGTAAAATTTAAGACCTTTGGCTGCGGCGCCGCAATTGCAACCAGCTCAATGGCCACCGAGCTGATTAAAGGCAAAACAATCCATGAAGCTTTGCAGCTTACAAACCGGGCGGTTATGGAGGCGCTCGACGGGCTTCCGCCTGTAAAGGTGCATTGCTCTGTGCTTGCAGAGCAGGCAATTAAGGCGGCTTTAAGCGATTATTACCGCCGCAGAGGCGTAGACCCGGAACCAATTGTAGGCGTGATACAGGAATGCGACCATAGCAGCGACAGCTGCGGCTGCGCGCTTTGACCGTGTGATTTGAGCTTGATTGCAACAAAACGCACCGATTTTGAAACAGCCCCCTCTTACGATTGCGCGTAAGAGGGGGCTGTTTTTCTTGCAGGCAATTACAAATGGAGAAAGAAGCTTTGTCTGCCACTTTTTATGCGTTTGCAATTAGCTGCTGCAGCAAATTTACATCCAAAACCGTAACCGTGCCACTGTTGTTTAAATCGCCCAGATAGAGCTGGTCGTCGTTAAAGCTTACCTCTCTGCCAATATACCGCTGTAAAAGTAGCACGTCTGCCGTGGAAAGGCTTCCGTCTAAATTTACATCGCCCTTTTGGCAGACAACCCGCTCAAAATGCCATTGGAAGTTTACAGGCGCGCCGTAGGTGGCCCATTGGAACCGGCCGCCCGTATATTGCAAATATTGGGTAGAAGACCCCGCAACGGGATGCCCCACGGCATACGCGCCGGTGGTGGAATACTGTTCAAACCGGATCGGATATTCTGTATCTGCATCAATGACTGCGCCGCTGCCGTTTACCGCTTTGGACAGGTTACCCGGGCGGGTAAGCGAACGTGTTTTGATTGTAAACCGGGTGGCGTCGGCTTTAT
>UQLR01000007.1 GCA_900541975.1 uncultured Oscillospiraceae bacterium
TGCGCATTTTTATGGAAAAACAAAAAAATAAAAACAATATTCGATAAAAAAATAGCAAATTATGCAGTAAATATATAAAAATACAAAAAAATAAAAAGAAAAATATAGAATATTTCTTTACTTTTTGTTTACAAAACGGTATTATTATAATATATTAAATACAGAACTGTTGCCGGCAGAGAAAGGAGATATTATGAAAAAATATATAAAAACTGCGATAATAGTGGCGTGTATTGTAACAGCAGCTGCAACGTGCAAGGCTTCTGCTATGGATTTGAACTATAATCTGAATCAAGAGTATGATGTATACAACACCAACGGCGTTGTCAACAGCGTATATGATATTGGTTCGATTATGCCGTATGATGACGTGCGGGCACGCACCAGAGCAGATTCCACAGGTGGAATGAGTGTAACAGCACGCGCCATTATAACTGCGACAGACGGACAGACTAAGCGGATAGAAAGCAATCAAAAGAATGTATCTGGCTGGGTGGACAGCGGCTGGGTACAGATAGATGGGCAAGACTATGCAAAAGTAGTACAACACCAGGCTTACCGCAAGTTTATTGCTACCAATGCATTAGACAAAGCATACGAATACTATATTACATAGTCTATAAAAATAAAATGTAATTAAATACCGGCACAGTTCGTTTACATTTGAGTAAGAGCAAAAGAGGATTGGTATGAAGACATTACGCCTTGTGGCATCGAGGTTTTTTCTTTATTTTACGAATAATAAAATTATTTTTGTCTTGTTTCTTTTGGGTGGGATTGCCTGCTCTATTGCGTTTATCCATTTTTATGGAAACGGAACCAGCTATAAAAAAGTACAGGCAGAGGACAACGCTTCGTTGCGATATTACGCCCTGGAGTTTCAGCAGCCTGTTCCGCAGCCGGAAGTTGATCAAGAAGTTCTGCATAATGAAAATATTTGCGACATAGAACTTGCACATGCGCTTGTACAGGAGGAAATGCCCATTTCCATAGAAGGCAACAGACGCTTTTTTATAAAAACAAAAATGCAAAATGGCGCACCGCTGTATGCGGAAAAGGGACGAGTCGCCTTTACACAGCAAGAGCTTGCGCAGGCGCAGCGGGTGGTTATCCTGCCGGGAATGGTGGAGGCGTTGTATGAGGTGGAAATTGGCAGTACCATGCGCATTCTTGGAGAAGCGTTTACAGTAATTGGGATGTCTACAGATATGGAGGGATTTTATATCCCTTTCTCTGTTTTTGAGCAATGGGGTCTTTCTGTGTCTGAATTTTCGGTAACGCTTGACCAAAAGCTCAGTGTTGCAGACAACAATGCGTTTATTGCACAGCTGCATAATGCTTATCCTACGGCCGTTTTGACACAGTCTCCCTCCAATTATTATAGTTTGGCAAGCGAAAGATTTTCTTTGCAGCTCTTTTCCATATCGGTAGCGTATATTGTAGCTTCGCTCTCCTTTATGTTTTTAATGAAATTTATGCTCGACCGCAATAGCAGGGAAAACATTATTTTTTCAATCGTTGGCGCCTCCAGAGCCGCAGTGCTGCGGGTTTTGGTTTTGGAAACGGCCTTTTTATCGTCCTGTGCGGCGGTGCTTGCCATTTTACTGCACGCGGCGCTGTACAAGCCCTTTTTCAGCCGGCTGAACGTTTTTGAAAATCTGACGTATACCGTTTGGGATTATGTCGTAATATGGCTTTGTGTAACCTTGCTTTCTTGTCTGGCGGCTGTCCCATTTGCATACCGGTACATAAAAAGCTCCCTTGTGGAGAATAAAAACAGGTTCAGCATATGACAAAATTGTAAAACAGAGGTATCGTATGAAAAATATCCGTCTTATTTTGAATTTTTACAGCCAAAATAAGCTGCCGGCGGTAATAATGTTTGTAACATATACGCTCGCGCTGATGATTGTCGTGCTGTCAGTGGGGGAATACAGGTACATAACATACAGTCGCGACCAGTTTATAAACCTTGCAAACAAAGAGTTGCTGTACTGCATGCCCCAGATGAACTACGGGAAAATGATGGAGTTGGAGGGGGATTCGCAGCGTGTGTTTATTCAGCAAATGGAAGATGAAGCGGCAAAGTACAAAGCCTATCAGCCGTTTTCCACAATTTCACATATTAATCTAGTGTACAATGGCCAGTTCGAAAAGGGTTATTTATATAGTGAACAGCTGCTTGCAACCCAGCGGGTCAATCTGGCCGAGGGAAATTGGTTTGCGCAGTACGACGCAAACGCAGACTATTTTGACGTGATTTTGTCGGGCCAGCGCTATGCCGATAAACAGTTGGGCGAAGTTTTTGAAGTGAGCATATTAACCGATTCCTTGCAGGAATACCCAATTCGGGTGCGCGCAGTTGGTCGCCTGAGTCCGCCCAACATGTTGCCAAGCTTTTCGATGAGCGGTTCCAATATAACTGCGAATAATTTATATGAGAGCTTTTATGGCCTTGTGTTTATGGAAAACGACAGGTTGCTCAAAACACTTGATCAAAGCAAAACGCATACCTCCACCTACAGCAGTTTTATGGCCACGATGGATCCGTCTGCCACCGCAGCGGAAAAAGAAGCATATTTGGAATTTTTAAAGGCGCAGGGGATTGTTACCACCTATGACGAAATTTTAGAGAATACGGTGCCTGTTGTGGAAGAAAAGTTACGCCGAACACTGCCAACGCCTGTTTTCTTTTTAGTAATTGTTACCATTGCATGCGTTAGTGTAGCCGTGCTGTTTGTCCATAAAAAGCTCGGCGAATACGCGATCTATTATTTATGTGGGTGCAGCCGCGGAAAAACGTACATGTATATGCTGTTGGGTATTGGACTTATCAGCGCTGTGGGCGCAGGATTGAATATGCTGCTTTGCGTATCGTACCCAATGCTTGCTTCCCTGGGAATTTTAAGTTTAGGAAACGTTTTGCTGGACAACTGGTCGCTAACTTTTATTGCTTTATATGCCGCTTTTACGATTTTGCTGTCTGTAAGCATACCGTTTATTACATTTAGGAAAAATACGCCGATTGAAGTGTATAGGAGATTTGAGTCATGATCAAGCTGGAACATATCAATAAATTTTATAAGCTGGGAAGCCTGCGCTTTCAGGCGCTCAAAGATGTCAATTTAACAATTAAAAAGGGTGAGTTTATAGCGGTACAGGGAAAATCCGGCGCAGGGAAATCTACGCTTTTGCATATCCTGGGGTGTTTGGATCGTTATGATTCCGGCACATATATGTTTGATGGAATCGATATAGCATCGCTTAATGACCGTAAGAATGCTAAGCTCAGAAACGAAAAAATTGGCTTTGTTATGCAGGATTTTTCGCTAATCAATCATAAAAAAGTCAGCTTTAATGTTATGCTTCCGCTGTTTTTTAATCGTACTCCAAACAAAAAAATGAGGGAAATGGCCTTTACAGCGCTGCAGGCTGTAGATATAGTAGACCAGGCGGACAAAAAAGCAAACCAGCTTTCCGGTGGGCAGCGCCAGAGGGCAGCTATTGCGCGAGCCATTGTCAATAATCCATCTGTCGTGCTGGCAGACGAGCCGACAGGCGCGCTGGATGCGAAAACATCTAAAGACATTATGGAACTGTTGAAAAAATTAAATCAAAACGGTATGACCATTATAGTTGTAACGCATGACGAAGCGGTTGCATCGTATTGCGACAGAAAAATTGTAATAAGCGACGGAATAATTCAAAACCAGGGTATACAATCCCAATAGCATATGCAGAAATATCGGCAGGACAAGTACATATTACTGCACGTGTAGCCACGCAAGGAATGGTGTTAGAAAACAGGACAAAGAATGTATATAAAAATGTAGTTATAGATTGAAAAAGCTGTTTTTGCTACAGCTTATCAAGATGCGCGCAAGGCATAAATTCAGCCGGCCCCGTATTGATACGGGGCCGGCTTTTAAATGAAAGCGGAAAAATCCGTTTTAACGTTAAACGCCCGTTTGGCGCGTTATTTTTTGCTGTGAGCGCTAAACACAATGCCGCGGTTGCCGTCAAGCTTAACGGTGGTTCCGCTTTTTAACAGTTTGGTTGCGTTTTTCGCCCCTACAATTACGGGTTTGTCCAGAGCAAGGCAGACAACGGCAGCGTGGGAATTAATTCCGCCAGTTTCTGTAATAATGCCGCTTGCTTTACGCATAAGCGGTAAAATCTCGTTGGTTGTTTTGGGGATGACAAGGATGTCCCCGTCCTTAAAGTTTTCCCAAGCGTCCTCTTCAGAGCGGCATACGCACAGCCTGCCATATACGCTGTTGTGATTGACGGCCATGCCGGAAACCAGCACGTCCCCAACCAGATGGACTTTAAGCATATTGGTTGTGCCGGAAACGCCCAGGGGGATTCCGGCAGTAATAACGGCAAGATCGCCGTTTTGTACATACCCTTCCTTCTGAGCAACCGATACCACATGCTCAAACAGCTCGTCTGTGTTATCTTTTTCATCTACCAAAATGGGGATTACACCCCAGGATAAGTTCATTTGCCTTAGAACCTTTTGCTCTGTCGTGCCGCTGATGATAGGGCAGGCAGGGCGAAATTTAGAGATCATTCTTGCAGTTTGCCCCGTTTTTGACACGGTAAGGATTGCAACAGCGCCCAGATCATGCGCGGTTGTGCAGGTAGCATGCGAGATAGCGGAGGTCACGTCGGGGCGCTCGGGAATATCTCTTTTCCGGAATTTTTCGATGTAGTCAATGTCGCGCTCCGTGCGCTCTGCGATAATCGCCATAGTTTTTACAGCCTCAACCGGAAAAAGCCCGGCTGCGGTTTCGCCGCTGAGCATGATCGCGCTTGTACCGTCGTAAATTGCATTTGCAACATCTGTTGCTTCCGCACGGGTAGGACGCGGATTCTTTATCATCGAATCCAGCATCTGCGTGGCGGTGATTACCTGCTTACCGGCGGAATACGCTTTTGCGATCAGCTTCTTTTGAATAATCGGAATTTCTTCCATGGCAATTTCCACGCCAAGGTCGCCCCTTGCAATCATGATCCCATCAGACACGCGGATGATCTCGTCAATATTTTCCACACCTTCAGAATTTTCAATTTTTGCGACAATCCGTATATTGTTACAGTTGTTTTTCTCAAGTTCACCGCGCAATTGTATAATATCCTCGGCAGAACGCGTAAAAGAAGCAGCGACAAAATCAAAATCCTGTGCTACGCCAAACGCAATATCGGCTTTATCCTGTTCGCTGATAAAAGGCAGGGAAAGAGCCACGCCGGGAACATTGATCCCTTTATGCGTTGCAACGGTTCCGCCGTTAATAACATGGCAGACGATGTCTGTTTTTGTAACATCGGTTACCTTCATTTCAATCAGGCCGTCGTCAATTAAAATGCGCGAGCCGCGCTGAACATCCTTTGGAAGATCTTTAAACGTAATGCTGCACCGGGTTTCATCACCCTCTATGTCTTCTGTTGTCAGGGTAAAAGTCTGACCGGTTTCCAAATTGACTTTGCTGTTTTTAAAACGGCCGGTGCGAATTTCCGGGCCTTTTGTGTCCAGTAAAAGAGCCACCGGTATGTTTAATTCAGCACGCAGCTTTTTTATCATATCTGCCCTGCGCTTATGATCGCTGTGTTGACCATGCGACATATTCATACGTGCAACCGCCATACCGTTGAGCATTAGCTGTCGCAATACCTCTTCGTCGTCTGTTGCAGGGCCCAGTGTGCAGATGATTTTTGTTTTCCTCATTTTTGCAGCATCCTTTCATTAAGAAATGGAATATTCTGTTAAAGTTTTAACCACACGGAGGTATTATACAATATTTGCATTCCTATAACAAGCATTTCCCAAAAATCTGAAAAGTTTTACATATACTTTATATTTTTTGCAAACCAAGGAAATTTTTAAGCGGTAAAAGCAAAATTTAAGAAAAATTGTGATGAAGCAATCAGTACCCATGCTCGGTACAGGCAGCAGGACATGATAAAAAATGCGTGCAAAAGAGAATCGCTGTTTCGCTGTTTTCTAAACTATTTTATTTTTTGTTTTATAGTTTCCTTCTATTTAGTACATTGACGCGTATAGAAAAATATGGTATGAAATAAATGAAAAAATAAAAAAATATTCATATCTGCCGTTTTTTATTATAATAGCAATGGGCGGGCGTTTTGTACAATAGGGAGGTGAAAAAACGCAAGAATAAAAAGACGGCGCAATTACCGTTGCAGATGTTATAAATGTACAGAATGTAATTTGTAAGGAAAACACACATAGAAACGCCCTTTACACAGGATTGTTTTTATGATTACAATTAATTTATGACAGCAAGCTGTAGATAATTGGTAAAACCGGGGAGAACCGTTGCACACCAGGAAAAATTTTTAAAATTAAAAATTTTTCTTGCATTTTTGGATCCTTTGTGATAAAATCCAAATGTTACTACGGTTTCAGCGAAAGAGGTGAAAGAAGATGAAAGAGAATATCCATCCCAAGTATGAGCAGACGACTATCACCTGTGCTTGCGGCAATGTGATTGAAACAGGCTCAACGAAAAAGGATATCCGTGTGGAAATTTGTTCCAAGTGCCACCCGTTCTTCACAGGCAAGCAAAAGCTCGTTGATACCGGCGGTCGTGTTGACAGGTTTAAAAAGCGCTACGGTATGGGAAAATAAAATTTTGTTTTTTTACAAGGCGGCACAATTTTTACTGTGCCGCCTTGTTTTTCTGTAGGAAAGGGGAGCACACCTTGGAAGATTGCTATAAAACAGTGGGAAAGGCGTCGCAGGGTGAATTTACACAGCGCCGTTCGCGTTTTATTGGGTATTGCCACCCTGTGCAGACACAACAGCAGGCCCAGCAGTTTATTCAGCAAATTAAAAGCCTCCACTGGGACGCCGCCCATAACGTATATGCGTATATTCTGCGCAGCGGGGAGCAGCGATACAGCGACGATGGTGAGCCGCAGGGAACGGCCGGTGTTCCTTGTCTGGAGGTCCTGCGTAAGAGCGAAGTTGCAGACGCAGCGGTTGTTGTTACGCGGTATTTTGGCGGAGTTTTACTGGGAGCGGGAGGGTTGGTGCGCGCGTATTCTCATGCAACAAAACTTGCATTAGAGGCTGGAGGTATAGTGAATATGCGCCTTTGCGCATTCTGTACGGTGCGCTGCAGTTATGACCAGTATGGGAGGATTGCATCCCTGATCCCGCAGTGTGGCGGCGCGGTGGAAGATACGTCTTTTACAGACGACGTTTGCATAAAATTTCATGTAGCGCAAGACAAACTGCCGTTTTTTGAAAAGCAACTTTCAGAGGCAACCAGCGGGCAAATTCGCACGGAAACAACCGGGAAAGCGTATTTACCAGTAAAAAACAGATAAAAATAAAAAATTTTTTCAAAAGTTTGCAGGAAAGTAAAAACTTTTGTCGTATAGTATATTGAATGCATTTCGCATATACGCGTATATTTAGTGAAGGGGAGGTATTCTGTGTGCAGGTTCGTGAGCGTACGCAGCTTTGGGAAAGTGAAAAGCTCAGTTTATATGCGTCTTTATCGGCGCAAAGCAAAGGACGCGTACGTTTTCAGGAAGAATGCCCGCTTCGCACAGTCTATCAGCGTGACCGCGACAGAATTACGCACAGCAAGGCCTTCCGCCGGTTAAAGCACAAAACACAGGTGTTTTTGTCACCCGAGGGCGACCATTACCGCACACGCCTGACCCACACGCTGGAGGTTTCACAAATTGCACGGACCATAGCAAGGGCGCTTTTGCTCAACGAAGATTTAACAGAAGCAATTGCACTGGGACACGACCTGGGGCACACGCCGTTTGGGCATGCGGGCGAGCGTGCGCTTGATGCGCTCAGCCCCGAAGGTTTCCGGCATTATGAGCAAAGTGTGCGCGTGGTCGAAAAACTGGAGGATCTAAACCTTACATATGAAGTGAAAAACGGCATTTTGTGCCATACAAAGGGAAAACAGGCAAATACGCTGGAAGGGCAGGTTGTGCGTATTGCAGACCGGATCGGCTATATCAACCATGATATTGATGATGCAATCCGTGCCGGCGTTATTACGGAAAGCGATATACCAAAGGAACTTACACAGGCGCTGGGCAATACCACAAGCAAACGAATCAATACGCTGGTTTTGTCTCTGGTGGAAAACAGCGCGCAGGGCGTTCTGCAGATGGATGCAGGCACGCAAAGCGCGTTTGACCGGTTACACAGCTATATGTATGAAGCCGTTTATAAAAGCCCGTATGCCAAGAAAGAAGAAAAAAAAGTGCCGGATCTGGTGGAGCGTTTGTACTGTTATTTTTTACGCCACACGGAAAAGCTGGACAGCCATTTAAGGCAGATTGCCTGCGAAGAAGGGGCGCACCGTGCGGTATGCGACTATATTGCTGCAATGACCGACCATTATGCCGTATCTTTGTATCAGGAAATTTTTATTCCGAAAAGCTGGCATGTTTGAACCGTTTTACATAGAGAAAAGAGGTGGTACGTTTTGGCCTTGCCGGACGATTTTCTGCAGGAGCTAAAACTGCGCTGCAATATAACCGACGTGGTGTCGTCTTATGTGAATTTAAAACGGAGCGGGCGCAATATGGTTGGGCTTTGCCCGTTTCATGGGGAAAAAACGCCGTCGTTTCATGTGGTTTCAGAAAACGGATATTATCACTGTTTTGGCTGCGGCGCAGGCGGAGACGTTATCACTTTTATCATGAAAATAGAAAATTTGGACTACATAGAGGCCGTGCGCCTTCTGGCGCAGCGCGCGGGGCTGGATATGCCGGAAAACACAAATGACCATGGGCTTTCCAATTTGCGCCGGCGTATTTACGAAGCAAACCGTGAAGCGGGGCGCTTTTATTACCGGCAGCTTTATACGCAGGCCGGAAAAAATGCTTTACAATACTTGCGCGGGCGGGCGCTGAGCGAACGAACCATCCGGCATTTTGGGTTGGGGTACAGCCCGCCGTCGCGCTTTGCACTGGTCGATCATCTGAAAAGCTGTGGGTTTAAGGACGCTGAGCTTGTACAGGCAAACCTGGCTGTACAGGGCAACCGCGGCGTTGCAGACCGTTTTTTTGACCGTGTTATTTTCCCTATTATTGATCTGCGCGGAAATGTGATTGCTTTTGGCGGCCGTATTATGGGCGAGCAAAAGCCCAAATATTTAAATACGTCGGATACGGTTGTTTTTAAAAAGAGCGCAAACCTGTTTGCTTTGAACCTTGCCAAAAATGAAGGCAGCCGCAGGCTGATTCTGGCGGAGGGGTATATGGACGTGATTGCGCTGCACCAGGCGGGTTTTACAAATGCCGTTGCAACGCTTGGCACGTCGCTGACGCAGGAGCAGGCCACGCTGATGAAGCGCTATTCCGATGAAGTCGTGATCTGTTATGATGCAGACGAGGCAGGTCAGAAAGCGGCGGCAAGGGCCATCAGCCTGTTGCGCGGCGCAGGGCTTTTGATCCGTATTTTAACAGTGCCGGGCGCTAAGGATCCGGACGAATTTATCCGTGAAAACGGCGACAAAGGCCCCGCAAAGTTTAAGCAGCTTTTGCAGGCCTCCGGAAATGATGTGGAATACCGTCTTGCAAGGCTGAAAGAAAAGTATGACCTTGCGCAGACGGAAGGAAGGGTAGCTTATCTAACAGACGCGGCCAAGCTGCTTTCAACGCTTGGAAATGAGATTGAACGCGACGTATACGCCGGCCGTTTGAGCGACGAGCTTGGCGTACAGAAAGACGCGATCCGGCAGCAGATGGAAAAATACAGCAGGCGGCAGTATGCCGATCGGCAGAAAAAAGAGTTTTATAAGCTGTGCACGCAGACATCTGCGCGCATGGATAAAATTAACCCGCAAAAGGCGGGACATTTGCGTGCTGCAAAAGCGGAGGAAGCGCTGATTGCGTATATTATGAATAATCCGGATGTAGCCAAGTCGATAATTCGGCAGCTGCCGCCGGACATGCTGCTGACCGATTTTAACCGCAGGGTCTACCAGGCGCTGGCTGAAAGAATAGAGCAGGGACAAAGCGCCATGCTGATGGATATATCCGCTGGTTTTTCCAGTGAGGAGAATGCGGCAATTGCAGAAATGCTTTCCCAATATACCACGCAGGCGGCAACACCGCAGGCTGCGCAGGAATACATAAATACGATTTTATCAGAGCATGATAAGGTCAGCGCAAAACAGCTTGAAACGGCAGATCCGTCCGATATAAACAGGTATTTGGAAAAGCTGAGAAAAGCAAAACAATAACAGGAAATGCACTTGTGTAAAATGAAAGGAATGGGTTTTATATGACAGTCATGCCGCCACCGGATAAGAAAACGGTGATGAAGGAGCTTACAGAGCAGGGAAAGGCCAAAGGCCATCTTAGTACAAAAGAAATTTTGGACGCAATTGGAGAAATTGACTTTGACCCGGAGCAGCTTGAAAAGTTTTATGATTCGCTGGAAACCATGGGTGTAGAGATCGTGGAAGATTTTGACGATATTCCGCTGGATGATATTGAAATTGCCGTTACGGGCAGCGCTTCCACACAGGAGGAAGCCGGAGCGGAAAATATTGCGATTGATGACCCTGTGAAAGTATACCTGAAAGAGATCGGCAGGGTGCCGCTTTTAACGCCGGAGGAGGAAATTGATCTTGCTATTCGTATCTCAGAAGGCGACGCCATGGCGAAAAAACGTCTTTCAGAGGCCAATTTGCGCCTGGTTGTCAGTATTGCAAAGCGCTATCTGGGAAGAGGGATGCAGTTTCTTGATTTGATTCAGGAAGGAAACCTGGGCCTTATCAAAGCGGTTGAAAAGTTTGATTACACAAAAGGTTTTAAGTTTTCTACTTATGCAACGTGGTGGATCCGCCAGGCTATTACAAGGGCCATTGCCGACCAGGCAAGAACGATCCGGATTCCTGTGCATATGGTGGAAACCATCAATAAAGTCAAGAAAGTTTCCAGCCAGCTTTTGCATACCAACGGGCACGAGCCCACTGCCGATGAAATTGCCGAGGAGCTCGAAATGCCGGTAGAAAAGGTTCGGGAAATTATGCGTGTGGCACAAGAGCCGGTTTCTCTGGAGACGCCGATTGGCGAAGAGGAAGACAGCCATCTTGGTGACTTTATACCGGACGACGACGCCCCCGCGCCGGCGGATGCGGCTTCCCATATGCTTTTGAAGGAGCAGCTTTCCGAAGTGCTTGATACGCTTACGCCACGGGAAGAAAAAGTGCTGCGGCTGCGTTTTGGACTGGAGGATGGGCGTTCCCGCACATTAGAAGAGGTTGGGCGCGAGTTCAACGTAACCAGGGAGCGTATCCGTCAGATTGAAGCCAAGGCTTTAAGAAAACTGCGCCATCCCAGCAGGAGTAAAAAGCTCAAGGATTTTCTCGACTGATTTTCTTTGTTCTGCAGGCCTGCGTATTTGTAGGAAGACGGTGATACAAAATGTTTTCTATAGAAGAAACAAACGACATACTGGATGAAATAGCAGATTCCATTCCCTATGAACTTTATCGGGAACTAAACGGCGGTATTGTGCTTTTGCCGGAGGCGAAATTACATCCCAAATCAGTCGGCAACGATTTATACATAATGGGGGAATACCACAGTTCCCTTGCTATGGGGAGATATATTAAAATTTACTATGGTTCTTTTTGCAAGGTATACGGCCATATGTCAAAGGCGCAGTATACCGAACGCCTGCGCAAGGTATTGTTGCATGAGCTGCGCCATCACAATGAATCTTTAGCAGGATATGAAGACCTCATTTTATACGATGAGCAGACGATCGCAAATTATTTGGAGCGCAAGGCGGCGCAAAAGCAGGCGCGCCTTGCACGGGAAGAACGGAAAAAAAAGAAAAACACATAAAAAAGATGGGCCTCCGGTAAAAAATACCAAGGTCCATCTTTTTTATGTGTTTTTACGCAATCCGCTTTAATCGCCATTTTCCTGTTCTCCACCGCCACAGCATCAGCACGCCGCGGAAGCATTCGTCGGCTGCAAAAGCAACCCAAAGGCCGTTTAACCCCATACCCAATACGACAGCCAGCAAATACCCGCAGAAGGTACTTAGAATCCACATTGAAAAAATTGCAACGCCGGTGGGGAAGATAACGTCTCCCGCGCCGCGCAGACTGCTGATGATAATAATATTGCTGGTGCGTCCCGCTTCTACAAAAATATTCAGGATAATCAAAACGGCGCCTGCAGAGATGACGGCGGTATCTTTTGTAAACAATGCCATCAGCTGGTAACGCAGAAGGATCCCCAATAAGGACAGCGCCATGCTGATTATAAATGCAGTGGAAAACGCCCGCATACCTTGTTTGTATGCGCTGTCAAAATCACGCGCGCCAACCTTATGACCAACCAGAATTTGCGCGCCCTGCCCAATGGATACGGTAAAAATATAAAAAAACATGGCAATATTTGACACGTAGGTTTTCGTGATCAGCTCTGTCTGCGTCAGAAAATTGAGTACAATAGCGGTAACCACAAGCTGGGATAAATTATAGTTAAAAGATTCAAAGGCAGACGGAATGCCAATTTTTAATAGAGAAAGCATATCCTTACCGGGAAACGGACGCAAAAGCTTAAATATTTTTGGCTTTTCTATACGTTTAAACAGAATAATCAAAAGCACAACAACGCCAACGATGCGGCTGAAGCTGGTAGCGATGGCAACGCCCCGAATACCCAGTTTTGGAAATCCCAGCAGCCCTAAAACGAACACTATATCCAAAAATGTGTTGATTATGTTCATTACAACGGTTACATACATGGTAACACGCGTAAAACCGTGATTACGAATAATGACGGAAATTGTTCCCAGAAGCGCCTGTGTAAACAAAAACACGCCGACAATCAAAAGGTATTCCGTGCCATAATCAAGAATTTTTTCCTGCGCACCCATAGATAGAAGTATTGGGCGGCTGAATATAGCAAGCAGCGCGCTGATCAAAATACCCAAAATCAGATTAAAAACAATAGAAAGAGCCGCAATACGGGACGCCTGCTCGCGTTTGTTTGCACCCAGCGCCTGTGAAATCAGCACTGCGCTGGCGCCGGAAATAACGGTAAATACAAGCGTGCAAAGGTTGACCGCCTGATTTGCGGTGTTTGCGGCGGAAGCGGCAAGATCGTCGTATTTGCTCAGGACAAATACGTCTATAAATCCCAAAAACATAAACAGAGCGGTTTCTATGAAAATAGGCCAGGATAAATGAAAAAGCGTCATTTTTTTCATACTTAAGCCTCCCTTTTATTGCAATATGGCACTCATTTTAGTGACGTGAATAGTAAATGTCAACACACTTTTAAAAAATTTCTTAATTTTTTTTAAAAGTGTGTCATTTATTGTTGTTTTTTTAAAATATATACGCTATAATATTACTGGCTATATAAACCCGTCGTTGATGGTAAAGACTGCGGTGCGTTTATGTATGTTGAATCTTGAAAAAAGGAGGCTGGGAAAAATGGGTATTTCTGAAAACCTGAAAAAAGGTACGTCCGAAATGTTGATTCTTTTTCTGCTGGAAAAAGAAGACATGTACGGCTATCAGCTTGCTCAGGAATTAAGAGAGCGCAGCGAGGGCTATTTTGTCATGCCCGAAGGTTCCTTGTATCCTACGCTGTACCGCCTGATTGAAAAAGGCGTTATTACAGACAGGCAGGAAATCGTTGGAAAAAGACTGCGCAAATACTACCATTTGGAAGCGGCTGGCAAAGAGTATTTAAAATCTATTGTTGCCGAATACCGCTCCATTAACCTCGGCATTCAAAAGGTGCTGGGTGAAAATCTGCTGAAAGATATTTCAGGCTGATTTGAGGTAACGCAAAAGAGCCGCCGAACACAAGAAAGTTTTTTCTTGTTGTCCGGCGGCTCTTTTGTATTTGGAGCTTTGAACAAATTTGTTTTATGTTGAAACGGGAACATAAATGGTCATATTTTCATCCTCGTACTGTATTTTGTAATCATGAGAACGAACAAATTCTTCAATTATCAGCTGCTTTTCCGATTTTTCGGCAATTACATGCCTTTGCCAGCTGTAAGTATCTACCTTTGGCAGCAAAACAATGGGGAGCTGCGCTTTGTCGTGCTGCGTATACAGGTCGCTTTGCAGACGCTCTTTTGGGTAAGAATCAAAATTTATGCCGCATCTGTTCAAATAAGGAATCTTGTCGGAAAGATAATAGATTCCGTCGGCTCCATAGAGAATCATGTATGGGTTGGAAATCTTCGACAGCTCCCGGATGGCGGTGTTACAGAATTCTGCCCGAAATGCAGAAGTGAAAATACCACGCATCTTTTCAGACTGTATGGAAGAAGTGATCTGCAAACGATTGGAGGGTTCCATAAATGCGCCGCTTAAAATCACAAAATTAAACGCAAAAGCTGCAAGCAGCAAGGTTGCGGCGCCTTTCAGCATATATGCCTGCGCCTTGTTTTTTGTTTTTAATTGCTTATATACAAAATAAATAATAGAAAGAGCAAGCGGAGCAAGCACAAAAAGCCCCAGCTTTGCGTGGTTGATTTTTGTGTTGGAGCCAATACACGGTATTGCGGCGATCAATATGCCGAAGATGAACAGCAACGCAAACAATGGTTCAAAGGTCTTGTCTTGCAGAAAATAGACGGAACCTATATATGTTAAAATACCAAAAACCAGAACAAGCGCCGGCATGTCAAAAGATTTGGCCAAATAGAAAACGGAAGCAAAAAGTACGCAGATATTTATACAGTAGACAATTCTTCTTGCCACCGTGTTTTCTATTTTGGCAACAAACAGAGTGGACGCGGCGCAGACCAGAGCAAGTACATAAGGAAATGTATTGGCCAGAGCCTGTAAAATGCCGGTAATATACCCACGCAGCAATGCTATCAACTCGTAGCTGCCGGTGCTGCCAGACTGTACGCTGAAAAAGCTGAGCGAAACGGGTGAAAAAAGGTCTATACACCATACGCCGGCAACGCTTGCGCCGACAGCAAGCGCCATGCCAAGCAGAAATACAAACGTCTGCTTAAAAAATAAAGAAGCTTTTTGACGTTTTACAATATTCCAATACAAAATGGCCCCGGCAAACAAAAGAAACATGACGTTTGGAAAGCGAAAGAAAATGCTGAAACCAGCGATAAGCCCCCCCAAGAAACAGAGGAACTAATTTATTTTTCGTTAAGCCGGTAAACAGGGAAAACGCGCATAACACGGCCAAAAAGACAGTCTTGGTGTTGTAATTTGCAATGTGGATAAAATTCATTGCAGACAAAACGGATAGTAAAATTCCCAAAAGAGCCACCGTTTTTGGCACAATCTTTACAACCATTTTGTAGGCAAAAAATGCGGAAAAAAGGATGGTGCATACGTTTAACAGGTACAGAGCGCTCAGCCCCATAAATCCAAAAACCTGGTAAAATAAATAGTCAAACAATCTGGAAAAGACCTGAGAGGTAGTTGTTTCGGTGGCATAATCTAAAAAATGGGCTGCATTTTGCGCGTGATAGCCGGTGTCGTTCAGGTCAAACCCCTGCATTGCCATGAAAACAGGTAAAAGAATAATAGCAATCATCAGAAAAATGTCAGTTTTCTTCCACTTTTTTATTAGAGTTTGTCCCATAGAGCTTTTTATACCCCCTTAAAATTTGAATACGCGCTCTATCCGTTGCTTTGCATTTTAAACAGGCGGTTTGCAAGGTGTGTGCGTTCCAGAAGCGCCGTAAGCGGCAGCCCCAGCACAATACAAACGCCCAGTTCCCCCAGCGCGACCAGCCCCGCCTGTAAAAGGAAGCTTGTTATATGGAAGCCCCCCTCTATGAAGAACAGCTCGATTTCCAGGCCGATAATCACACCGTTGAACAAAGCGGGCATCAACGCTGGCAGAACCGGCGCGCCCTTTATACGGATATGGCGCAGCCTGTACATACAAATTGCACAAAGCAGGGTGGCAAGCGAACCGAAGAACATATCTATGGGCAGGGCGCCCAGGCTTACTAAATTTGCAAGCGCACATCCGACCGTAAGGCCGGGAATTGCAGCGGGTGTAAAAAGAGCAAGCATGGTCAGCGCTTCTGAAAAGCGAAATTGCACAGCCATAGAGGTTGTCCCTGGAAGAAAAAGCTCCTGCGCGTAGGTCAGTACGGTGTACAATGCCGCTATTACAGCGGCTTGCGCCAGATAAAGCGCGGTTTTGTTTTTTGACATAAAAAATCCCTCCGTAGTTTTGTTTTTAGTCTGGATGTTGCGACAGACCACGTAAAAACGCAATAATAAGCATACAACACAACGACATATTTTGCAAGCCTACCGTATAAAAAGGCGTACAAACCGAAACCGCCGCCCCATATGGGACGGCGGTTCCGGTTAGGATTTCTTGAAATAATGGTAAAACAAAATGTGAGAATTAATCAATTTCAGCTTCTCCGGTATCCCCGAGAAGGTTGAATCGGAACAGCTTGCGTTCGTCATCCTTGTTTTCGCATACGATATAAGCCTCGGCAATTTTGCCGCCTTCAATAAGCTGTGTTAAACCTACTAACTGGCAAAGCTTGCTTTTGAGATTCAAATGATCTCCCTCGCGTGTTACGAGGTACACATTGCCCTCGCAAGTGTCAAGCACGGCGAGGAATGCGGTTACATCGATGTCGTGTAATTCAAGAATCGGTGACATAAAAAATTCCTCCTTCATATACTTATGAATTTTTGCGTGCCTACTTTGATTTTGCTTCTCATTTCGGTTGTGTATAGAAACGGGTACACCGCACCCGTTGACTATATTATAGCACCGAATTCAGAAATGTCAACAAAAAGAAGGAAAAATTTTTGGTATAAATAACCTGAACAATGGGTAAACTGCATGAATAACAAAAATATAATTGTGCAATGATAACAAAAACAAAAGAAAAATTTTGCTTTTCTATATTTTTATACTTGTTTCTTTAACCAGTTTGTACGTCTTTCTATTTTGTATGCAAGAGGATTTGGTAAATCTTACAAATTTTTGCCTGAAATTTTGGTATGCCAAAAATTACAAAGATTTTCCATCTAAAATGCATATATTTCTTTGCGCTTTTTGCGCCAAATTTATATCATGTGTGATTAGTATAACAGTTTTTCCTTTGGAATGCAAGCTAAAAAGTATATTTATTATATCGTCCCCGGAATGTTTGTCCAAATTTCCGGTTGGCTCGTCTGCAAGAATAACCGGCGGGCTTGCTGCAATTGCTCTGGCGATTGCCACGCGCTGCTGCTGCCCGCCTGAAAGCTGAGAAGGCCGGTGGTGTATTCTCTTTTCCAGCCCTACGCAGCAAAGCGCATCATATGCAAGATTTCTGCGCTCTTTCTTTTTTATGCCGCGGTAGGAAAGCGGCAGTTCCACGTTTTCCAGTGCGGTAAGCGTTGGAATCAGATTAAAGCTCTGGAAAACAAAACCGATCAGCCGGTTGCGCACATAGGACAGTTCATTTTCCTTCATGCCGGCTACGTTTTTTCCATTTAAATAGTATACGCCCTCCTCCGGCGTGTCAAGGCAGCCAAGGATGTTCATAAGGGTAGACTTACCGGAGCCGGATTTCCCCACAATGGCAATTAGCTCGCCTTGATCTATATGCAGGCTTATGTTGTCAAGCGCACGGATCTGCTCACTTCCTGACCGGTAAATTTTACTGATATTTTTTAGTTCAATTAAATGCTCCACCGGCGGACGCCCCCTTGTTTTTATGTTGTATTTTTATTGTGTCCCGGTACAGAAAATAATATGAAGGGAAATTTGACAGGCGTGCTGTAATGTGCAGGGGAATTTTTGTTGTACATTTTTCTTTTTTGCGTGTATAATGACAATAAATAAAGAAAAAGGACGGAAAAAGCAATGCACAATGATTTTTGGAAACAATTAAAAAGCGGGACGGACGTCCGCGGTGTGGCAAGCGAGGGCATACCGGGGCAAAGTGTTAATCTCACGGATGAGGCCGTTGGAAAGATAACCGGCGCATACGTTTTGTGGCTGACGGAAAAAACGGGAAAAGAAGCAGGAAAGCTAACCGTTGCAGTTGGCAGGGATTCGAGGATATCCGGCCCCCGTATAACCGGGGTTGTAACCCGGACCCTTGCAGACAGCGGGGTTACTGTGCTTGACTGCGGCCTTGCTTCGACTCCGTCCATGTTTATGACAACCGTAGACCTTGCCTGCGACGGCGCGGTGCAGGTTACGGCCAGCCATCATCCGTTCAACCGCAACGGCCTGAAATTTTTTACACGCCAGGGAGGATTGGAAGGATGCGATATAGAAACAATTCTTTCCTGCGCGCAGGATGGCAGGGCGCCCCGGAAAACCGGTGGAGGCATGGTTAAAAAGGTGGATTATATGCGCAGCTATGCGAAACGTCTGCGTGAAATGATATGCAACGCAGTTATGGCCCCGGATTATGCACGCCCGCTTGCAGGATTTAAAATTGTAGTGGATGCAGGCAACGGCGCAGGCGGTTTTTATGCAACACAGGTGCTGGAGCCGTTGGGGGCAGATGTTTCCGACAGCCAGTTCCTAGAACCGGACGGCATGTTTCCAAACCATGTCCCAAACCCGGAGGATGAAACTGCCATGCGCGCCGTGTGCCAGGCGGTACAACATGCAAAGGCCGACCTGGGCGTGATTTTTGACACGGATGTTGACCGGGGCGGGGCCGTAGATGCAAACGGAAAAGAGATTAACCGCAACCGCCTGGTAGCGATGGCCGCAGCAATTGCTCTGGAGGATAATGCTGGGGGGACAATTGTAACGGATTCCATTACTTCAAGCGGGCTCAAGAATTTTATAGAAAACGAGCTTGGAGGGAAGCACTGCCGGTTTAAAAGAGGCTATAAAAATGTAATTAATAAGGCTTTGGAGCTCAACGCAGCGGGCGTTAACTGCCCCCTTGCAATTGAAACGTCCGGCCATGCGGCCATGCGTGAAAATTATTTTCTTGACGACGGCGCTTATTTATGCACAAAAATTATTATTAAGATGGCGCAGTTGCGGCGGCAGGGAAAAAAACTGGAGGACATGATTGCCGCTTTACAGGAACCGGTAGAAAGCAGGGAAATTCGCCTGCGGATTACACAAAGTGATTTTAAGGCGTGCGGAACCCGTATTTTGAGCCGTTTGCTTGCCTATGCAGAAAAGCAAAGCGGTTGGCAAATTGCACCGGACAGTGCGGAGGGCGTGCGGGTATCTTTTGGAAAGGGGGAGGGCGACGGCTGGTTTTTGCTGCGTCTGAGCGTGCATGACCCGATTATGCCCTTAAATATAGAAAGCGATGTAAAAGGCGGCGTGGATAAGATTTTGGGCAAGATTGCGGCGTTTTTAAAAATGTGCGACGGGCTTGATACATCCGCTCTGTAAGGAAAATTGACATGGACACACAAATAATTTTACGTGCAATGTGCACTTTTTTTGGGAAGGATATAAAACGGGTTAATCATTTACTGAAGGTATATGCCTTTGCGCAGATGATTGGAAAAGCGCAGGGCCTTGACGACCACACGCAGCAGATTGTAGAAGCGGCCGCCGCGGTTCATGATATAGGGATTAAGGAAAGCGAGCGCAAATATGGCAGCAGCGCAGGAAAGTACCAGGAGCAGGAAGGGCCGCAATTGGCAAAGGAGCTGCTTGCTTCTTTACAGTGCAATCCTCAGGTCATACAACGGGTTTGCTATCTGGTAGCGCGCCATCATACTTATGATGGGGTAGACGGGATGGATTATCGCATATTGCTGGAAGCAGATTTTCTTGTAAACGCTTTTGAGGATGGTTTATCGGAGCGTGCGCTTTATCAGGCAAAACGGAAAATTTTTCGAACAGATGCGGGAAAAGCGCTTCTGAAGGATTTGTATGGCGTATAAGGAGGCGGGAAAATGGATGTCGACAACAAAAAACGCGAACTAAAAAGCCACGGGACATTTTTGCTTCCGCTGGAATTTTACGATTGCAATAACAGGGTATATAAGGATTGTTATATGCACTGGCATAAGGAAATGGAAATAATTTATGTGCAGCAGGGCCAAATGCATGTTCGGATTAACGATACCGTTACCGACGGAAAAGCAGGAGATTTTATCTGTGTACCTCCGGAGCAGGTGCACCATATTAAAAGCGGGGAAGAACCGCTTTTGTTTCGGTCGCTTGTTTTTGACATAAAGATGTTGGGCGGTGCGTCCGGCGAATTTTGCCAAAAAGAAGTTGCAGAGCCAATTGCAACCCGACAGATAGAGATCTCCAGTAAAATTTCGCCCGGGCAAGAAAATTACCGGCAGATTAAAGACGCCTTTTTTGCGTTGGTGACATGTAGCAGAGAAAAACCTGCGTTTTACCAGCTGAAAGCAAAATACTTGGTTTTACAGATGTTTTATGAGATTTTAGACGGCGGCCACTACAGCCGCAGCCGGTATAGCTCCAACAAGGCATCTATAGCGGTAAAGACCGTTTTGGATTATATTGAAAACCATTACAGCGAAGACATTACGGTCAAGGAGCTTGCGCAGCAGGTGCATTACAACGAATCCTACTTTATGCGCACATTCAAAAAATATACGGGCAGAACACTTGTGGAGTATCTGACGGATTTCCGGTTGGATAAATCCAAGGAATTTCTTTTGCAGGATGGCTGCACCATTGAAGCAGCGGCATTCCGGGCGGGTTTTTCTTCTACCAGCTATTTTACAAGCAAATTTCGGGAGGCGTTCCGTATAACGCCCAGCGAATTTCGCAAGCTTTACAACAAAGAGGAAATGCAATAAATTAAAAGCCAAAGCGGTTTGTTGATGCCGTCTTGGCTTTAATTTTTGCAAAAAATCAGGATTTTAATACTTCATGTCAGTATATTAATACCATTATTTGATTGATATGTTATAATTATTTTGTAAAAAAAGCTTAATGTCATTGGAAAGGATGATGTGTATAGCAATTTATTGGAACGGTGTTACAAAAGGTGTGAAAATCCAGATGAGAAGGAGAGTTGAAAATGACAAGAAAGCACAGAAAAATCCTCAGCATTTTTTTAGCTGCCGTTTTGTTGATTACAAGCGGATGCCTTTCAGCGTTTCATGTTTCTGCCGCAGAAGTTCTTTATGGCGACGCGGACGGAAATGGAAAGGTAGAAGTGCAGGACGTATTATGTATGCAGAAGTATATTGCCAAGGCAATTTCAGCGGATGAAATAGACCTTGTTGCGGCA
This sequence comes from uncultured Oscillospiraceae bacterium, assembly GCA_900541975.1. Lineage (GTDB taxonomy): Bacteria > Bacillota > Clostridia > Oscillospirales > Acutalibacteraceae > Scatavimonas > Scatavimonas merdigallinarum. Next base: position 21,203 of record UQLR01000007.1, read on the forward strand.
AACGTTACTGTGGGGGATCAGGATGTGAACACGCAGGACGTACTGTATGTGCAGCAGTTTATCGCAAAGGCTATTGACCGTTTTCCAATTGAAAATGAGCCTGCAGACACAGTAAAGCTTATTTTTAATGTAACAATACCAGAGGTTCTGCCGGAAGACGCAAACGTAAGTATTGGTTCGAACTTAAACGGTTGGGATCCGGGAGATACGGAATGGTTTGCAGAAAAGATTGACGATCTGCATTACAGGCTGGAAAAAGATATAGACGCAGAATATGTGGGTACGACGATTGAATACAAGTGGACCGTGCAGATGGAAGGCCAGCAAAACGTATGGTCGCAAGTAGAAGGCGGCGCAACGGGCGGGGATATTGACAACAGGACCTATGAGGTACAGGCCGGAGTCAACGAGATCAACGACACGGTTGCCATGTTCCGTTCTCTTACAGGGCAGACCACCGTTGTAGGCGGAACGCTTGAAACCTTTACGATTGTCATGGAACCATATGAGGATGGCCGCGAAAGGACAATCCGCGTATGGTTGCCGGATGGATACGATCCGGAAGATACAGAAAAGCGTTATCCTGTTTTGTACATGCAGGATGGACAAAACGTGTTTGACGCCTATACCTCCTTTGCAGGGGAATGGGAAGTAGACGAAGCGATCAGCGATATGATCGCAGGCGGATATGAAGGCGCCATAGTAGTAGGGATTGACAACGGCCCAGAGCGTATGGCAGAATACTGCCCCGACGACTGGCCGGGCTCCGACCAGACAGAATCGGGCAGCACCTACGCACGGTTTATCGTAGAGACGCTTAAACCATATATAGATACACATTACAATACAAAGACCGACAAGGAAAGCACAACGGTGGGCGGAAGCTCCATGGGCGGGCTGATTTCCTATTATATCGGCACCGAATACCCGGATGTGTTTGGCAACGTGCTGGTATTTTCACCGTCGTTCCAGCTGTTTGGGGAAGACAATGTAGCACAGATGATTGCCAGCCAGGATTTCTCTGACCCGGATTTACAGCCGCGTTACTTCATTTATGCAGGCGGGTCTGGTGGCGAATCGGGTATTACGCCGTATGTGGATTTTGTAAAGAATGCGATGGTTGAAAACGGGTATCCGGAAGAAAAGATCAATACCCTGGTGGATGAATCACAACCGCACAGTGAAAGCGCATGGGCCAAGTATTTCCCGCAGGCATACAGCTGGCTTGTCGGGTTTGAAGGAGCGCCTCCGGTAGAAAAGGATTATTACAGAATTTATCTGGATACGTCGTATTCCGACTGGACGCAGGCGTACATATGCATGTGGATCGGTGGGGAAAACATAGTGCCGATGACGCCGGTGGAGGGACAGGAAGACGTATATTATTACGACCTGCCCAACGGACAGACGGAGTTCATGTTCCGTGCGGACGACGATTTGTCGCAGTGGGGTTCCAAATCTTCAGAAAACGTGCAGTTCAGGCCGGCAAATGAAAACATGGTCTATACGTTTACATCAGGCGGCGGAGAAGAGAAATACGCGGGCGAATGGATGCCCTATACGCCGCCGCAGAAGGAAACATACCGGGTTTACTTTGACGTGTCTGCATCCGACTGGACGGAAGCGTATATTTGCATGTGGATCGGCGGGGAAAACTATGTATCGATGACGCCGGTAGAAGGGCAGGAAGGCGTATTTTACTATGACCTTCCCAGCGAGCAGGTAGAATTTCTGCTCAGGGCGGACCTCGACTTCTCCCAGTGGGGAGCGAAATCGTCTGTCAACATTACATTTACACCGGAAAATGAGAACATGGTTTATGTGTTTGACCCGGGCGACGGCGTTTCAAAATATAGCGGCCAGTGGCAGGAATATACGCCGTAAATACAATAATAAGGGCAATACCAGCTTTTGTTTATACCTCCAATAAATGATGGCGCAAAATGGCAGGGGAAAACCTCTGCCGTTTTGCGTATAAAGTAGCAAAAACAGCGGGTGTACGCAGAGGTATTTTTGCGATTTTTATGGAGTTGCGTTGCCCATGTATCTGCACGCATAATTTCCATACTTCTTAAATAAACAGGAAGAAAAGAAAAAGCTGGCACAATGCTGCAAGGCGCAGAGCATGTTTTATTTAAAAAGCCAGCGCCCGGATAAAATAAGCTATACAAAATAACAGGCGGCGCTTGTATTTATACGCTTCATACGATATAATCAATAAAACTATAAGGCCTACAGGCGAAAAAGCCTGCAACATTATAAACATGCAATATGCAGGAGGAAATATCGTATGAAAATTTTACTTACAGGCGGCGCGGGCTATATAGGCAGCCATACCTGTGTAGAACTGCTCGGCGTGGGACATCAGGTTGTCATTGCAGACAATTTTAGCAACAGCAAGCCCGAGGTTTTGCAGCGCATATATGAAATTACCGGAAAAAAGGTACCGGTATACCACATTGATATAGCTGACTTTACAGCAATGGACCGTATGTTTGAGGAACAAAGCTTTGATGCGGTAATCCATTTTGCGGGACTCAAAGCGGTGGGAGAATCCGTACAGCTTCCTTTGCGCTATTACCGCAATAATCTGGACACTGCGCTTACCCTGCTTGAAGTCATGGAAAAGCATCATGTCAGCCGCATTGTATTTAGTTCCTCTGCAACGGTTTACGGTGTACCGGAAAGAGTCCCTTTGGTAGAGGGAATGCCTACCGGCTGTACAAACCCCTATGGCTGGACCAAATATATGATCGAGCAGATCCTGACAGACGCCGCAAAGGCAAACCCAGCGCTAAGTGTGGTGTTGCTTCGCTATTTTAACCCGATCGGCGCGCATGAAAGCGGACGTCTGGGAGAGGACCCAAACGGTATTCCAAACAATTTGCTGCCGTATATTACGCAGGTGGCCGCAGGACGCCTCAAAGAACTTGGCGTGTTTGGAAACGATTATCCTACCAAAGACGGAACAGGCGTGCGCGACTATATCCATGTGACAGACCTTGCAAAGGGGCATGTATGTGCAATTGCATATGCAGCCGCCCACAGCGGCACGGAAATTTTCAACCTAGGGACAGGCACAGGCTACAGTGTGCTGGAGATTATAAGGGCCTTTGAAAAGGTAAACGGCGTACAGATCCCGTATAGGATCAAGCCAAGAAGAAGCGGCGATATTGCGGCCTGTTATGCAGACGCGACAAAAGCGTTAGAAAAAATGGGCTGGAAGACGGAAAAAAGCATAGAAGAGATGTGCCGGGACGCATGGAATTGGCAGAAAAACAATCCAAATGGCTACAGTAACTAATTTATAAACATAAAATTTGTGCAATATATCCCATAAATCAAGATAAAAAAATTTTTAAGGATTTATATTCTGTAAAATTTCAAAAAATCGTTGCATTTTTGTTAAGGTTGTTATATAATTGTTTTGCTTAGTAAAAGCATAAAAAAAAGGAGGATTTTAAAAATGTTCAAAAAACACAGTAAAGTAATCAGTGTTATCCTTACTTTGACATTGATTGCTAGCATGTGCGTAGTGTCAGCAGTCAGCTTTTCAGCGGCTGAGGGCGACAGCTACTATGTTGTAGGAACACCCCAGGGCTGGGATCCGCTCAACGGCGATCCTATGACAGACAATGGCGACGGCACATGGACAAAGGTTTACACTGGCCTTAGCGCAAGCGGCGGTGTTAAAGTAAGGAACGCACAGAGCGCAGAGTGGAATGATTGTGACGACTTTACCGATGTTGGTCCGGTTGGCCCTGGCGCAGACGATGCAAAATACACGATTACAGAGCCAAACTCAACGCTCACAGTTCTGTTTGATGAAGCTACTCAGAAAGTTACACTTACCGTAACTGCTGGCAGCGACGTACCTACAGACGCTCCGACAGATGCTTCTGAGCCGACAGATGCTTCCGACCCGACAGACGCTTCTGACCCGACGGACGCTTCCGACCCAACAGACGCTTCCGACCCGACAGATGATGCAGACGCCACCTACAATGTATTTGGCGTTGAAGAGCTGACAGGCTTTGAATGGGTTGCAGCTGAAAACCCGATGACCTATAACGAAGAAACAGGCTATTGGGAGATTACGTTTGAGGCTATTCCGGCCGGCAACTATGCTTACAAAGTTTGCAAAAACGGCATGGATGAAGAAACCTATAACGAAGAAGGCCCCGTTACAGGTCCTGACAACAATGCAATTATCTATACCGGCAAAGAGGCCGACATTACAATTCTTTTTGACCCGATCGAACAGAAGGTTTCTTCTGTTACAGATCCAGAAGATGCAAAGCTGACAGACATTGAGCATGTTTACAGAGTGGCCGGCTCCTCTGACCTTTGCGGTTCTAACTGGGAGCCTGACGATGATGCAAACCTGATGACAGAAACAGCAGAAGGTTCCGGCATCTATACAAAGACTTACACAGGCGTGGCTTTTGGCTCCTATATTTATAAGGTAACAGAAGACGGCGGCACAGTCTGGTATGGCACCGGTCTGGAAGAGAATGGTGGCAATGTTACACTTGACGTAGAAGAGGACAATGCAACCGTTACGATCACATTCGATGCGAATGAAACAGATCTTACCAAGAAGATTTCTCATACAGTTACGTACGAAGGAACAACAGAACCGTCGACAGAAGGTTCAACTGCTCCTACAGAGGCCGAAAAGACAACCGTTAACGGCAAAGAAGTAAAGATTGGCGATATCATTACTTTCGGCGTAACCATGCAGACAGAACAGCTCGTTTCCGGTATCAACTTCAAGATTCCTTATGACAGCACAATCCTGAAGCTTACAGACGAAACGCTGAACATGAGCAAGAGGGATGCTCTTCCGATTGCCGCTGCAACAGGTAGCTCCGTTTTGAACTTTGAACCCTATGACGGTGAAACCGCCATCTACTTTAACGCTGCAACGCCGGATGAGGAAGATGCATATGATTTCTCCGCACCTGGCAGCGTTCTGATTCAAAACATTAAGTTTGAAGTAATCGGCACAGGCGATACAACGCTTGCACTGGATCTTCGTGAGTTCCTCGCATGGGCTCCTGAAGGGGAAGACAACACTCCGATTACCGATTATGAAATGATCCAGACTTTGGATGTACCGGAAGTTCCGTCCGACAATCCGACCAATCCGTCCGACGATCCGACCAACCCGTCTGACGATCCCACGAATCCGTCTGACGATCCGACCAACCCGTCCGACGAGCCCACGAATCCGTCCGACGAGCCGTCAAATCCGTCCGATGAGCCTGTAACAGAGCCCTCTACCGATAAGACGCCTGGTGGCACAACCGGCGGCGGTACGACCGGCGGCGGTACAACAACTGGCGGCGGCACAACCGGCAAGGTTGCAACAGGCGACAGCACATCTGTTGCTATGCTTTTGACAGTTCTTATGCTTGCTGCGGGTGTTGTGGTTGTTGCACGCAAGAAAGTAAAGGACTAATTTTACAGTCTGAATAAGAGCGTTTAGCGCTTAAACAAACGCCCTCCGGCTTTATGCCGGAGGGCGTTGTTTTATGTTTACTTTTGTGGGAAACGGCTTGTTTTTTGGATAGTTTTATATTATAATAACGAAGAAATCATGGATGGACGGAGGATGTTTGCATGGCAAAAAGAAAAACAGGAAAACAGATAGGCGCCATTTTAAGCATATGTATGATGCTGTTGCTTTTTACAGTGCCGGCGGCAGCGCAGGACAGCGCCGACTACAAGGTGAATGATCTGTCTGTAAAAAAAGGAGATACTGTGACTTATACCCTTTATATTAAAGATTTGGATCAGACAGTTGCCGGTATTAATGTTTCTGTAAAATATGACCAGGCGCATTTGGCGCTTGAAGAAGATACGGTAAATCTGCCGGTATTTAAAGACGCTGTATGCAATTACAGCATAGAAGATGAGATTTTATTTAATGCGGCAAATGCAGGAACGGGATATGATATACCGGAAGATGGAATGATCTTTTCCGCTTCGTTTAAAGTTCAGGGTGATCCAGCCTCTGTAACAATTACAAGCGAGGTTCTTGAACTGTATGACATGGACCTTGTACAGATGGCCGAAAGCGATGGGTATACACTGGAGGACGATGTAATAGAAGGCACTTTGCCGGATGTAGTTGCACCGCAGGATGTTGACGCCAGAATTGAACAGGCAAGACAACAGGCGGCGCAGGATCAATCCGGAGAAGGCTCAATAAATGTCTGGATTTTGGTAGCGGGTGCAGTGGCCGTTTTATGCATAGCGGCCGTAGCAATTATTGTTATGATGCGTAAAAACCATGCAGCGACGCAGCATGCGGGCGCCATGGATCAGGAGAAAAACGCTGGCAGCCTCGATATGGAGCCAGGCAATGCGTCTGAAAGTACTGTAGAGCAACAGGCGGATGGACAGCAAAGAGAGGAGTTCCGGCAAGAGGCGCCCGGCAGCGCGCAGCAGAATGACGAAGAGAGCCGGTAAATGTTTGCGGATGCCAGATGGCTTTTTTGTTTGCAGCTGTTAAAACTGTTTTCCTGATAAACATGGCTTGTCTGGCAGAAAAAGAGATTTTTGGTACGCTGTAAGGGATTTTTTGGCTTTTCTTTTTGTATGGATTGAGAAAAATTCCGACAGAAAATTGTTAAAAACATATAATTCCTTGCCGCTTTACTTTTATTACTAAAAAGTTATTGCAGTTTTGAAATCAATGTTGTATAATATTTACACTGAAGTCATTGTACTTTGGGGTTAGAAACAAATTTTAAGGAGGAGACAAAAATGTCCAAGAAAGTACTTAGCATACTGCTCATTGCTGTTATGCTGGTAGCAATGGTCTGTGTAGGCGCCGTCAGCGCCAGTGCTTCCACGACCGGCAGGATTTATTTTACACTGCCTGAAAGCTGGGGCGAACTTGAATACACCGGTTCCGGCAGGTTAAAGACCTCCGTTTATGCCCATATTTGGGTAAACGGCGGCGAAGATTATGCCGACTGGCAGACGCAGGCTGAAAAAATGACGCAGGTAGACGATACACGTCAGTTCTATTTTGATATTGCCAACGCTCCCGTTGAGGGTGGCGACTGGAACCTGATTATTGTCAGCTGCGCACAGCCTGAAGCAGGCTTGAACAACCAGTCCTACGACCTCACAATGGGTCCTGAATGCATGAACGATGAAATTTATCTGACAGGGGAAGTTATTGAAAACCCCATGGACTCTGCTAAGACTGCAGAGGTCGCAATGTGGAGGAATTCCCCCACACAGGGTCCGAAGCTTGCAATTACAAGCCTTGGAAATATTGTTGGTACGACACCGCTTCCCGGCGAGACGCCTGAGAGCATTGTAACGGCCTGGGCTGCAAACTATCCTACGCTTGCGACGGATGAAACTTTGGCAGCTTTGACAGCGCAGCTGGAGACAATTTTTGCAGAACTGCCCACACTGCCCACTGGTACGGAGCCCAGCGATGTGCCGACCAACCCCACCGACACGCCGGAGCCGACCAACCCGACTGATACGCCGGAACCGACCAACCCCACCGATACACCGGAGCCGACCAATCCGACCGATACACCGGAACCGACCGATCCGACTGATACCGCTCCGACCGATTCTCCGACCGATGAATATGGCCGTACAAGAGGTATCCCTTCCCCTTATAAGGTAAGAATGCCTGAGAGAATGATGGCAAACAACGGTCAGCCGGGCGACGAAGCACATCCCGATTGGGACGGCTATTACAAGGTTTTCTATTTTGAAGCACCGGACGAATGGCTTGCAAATGCAGATAAGAAAGAAGAAGGCTATGAAATTGGCTTCTACTGGTATAATGGGACAGAAAACAACGGCGAATGGCCTGGTGTGCCCGCCACACAGTTGCTGCCCACGATGATTGAAAAATTCAAGGATGAAAATCCGGATGCAACGGAAGAAGAGCTTGCAGCTGCAGAAGCAGAATTGGCTGCGGCATACGGCAACATTTATTATGCGATTGCACCTTCCTATGTACCGTTTATCCTTTGGAACAACGGTGTTGACAAAGGCTTGCCAACAGATGAGGATTATGACGAGTCCAAGCAGGATATTGCATACCAGACGGTGGATATCAATACAGACGACCCGATCTTAAATGATCTGGAAGCTGCGGATCTCTGCGGTACGATGACTGTCCTTACAGGTGAGGTTACGGAAGAAGAAAATCAGTTGACAGGTATTGTCAACCGTTTGCATAAGACCACACAGGTCTTCTTTAACCCCCTGACAGGTGCGCAGACGACCGAACCGTTTACCATTGACGGTGAAGTTCAGTATACAGAAGACGGCTATACACAGAACCCGTATTTTGATATGGATTATACCTATATCAGAAATGATGCGGCAAATGTAACGCCGGTAGAACCTGGTACATCTACAGTGATGGAAACAGAGCCTGCAACAACAGGCGGCGGTTCTACTGTAACGCCTGATGGAAAAGCGCCCGGCACAGTCAACACGGCGCAGGACATTGTAATGTTTGTTGTTCTTGCAACCATTCTTGTGGCGGCAGCCGGCGTAGCTGTGGTTGCGCGCAAGAGAAAAGAACAGGCATAATCGTTGCCTGTTTGAACCATTCCTTTTCATTAAAGGGAAATACTATCCCGCCCGGATGCAAAACATCCGGGCGGGTTTTTTATAGAGCAATGTGCTTTCCACAGACCAGACACGCGGCGGATTACCGGGAAAGTCGATTTCATGTAATGCAGGATTTTCTTCTATATTATTTTAAATATTCAATAAAATAATTTAGACACAATGCTTTAAGGCAATAAAATATAAAAAAATTTCAAAAATGGTTGAAGTTTTATTTTGCATGATGTATAATTACAGTACTGGAGTTATAAAAGCTTCGGATGAAAATGTTTTTTATTTAAGGAGGAGACAAAAATGTCCAAGAAAGTGTTTAGCGTTATACTGGTTGCAGTGATGGTTGTTTCCATATTCTGCATTGCCGGTATCAGCGCGTCTGCCTTTGGCGGCGGTACAATTTATGCTGAACTTCCCGACACATGGGCAAAGGCTGCCAAAGCAGTTTATTGCCATGTTTGGGAAAACGGTGCAGACGAACTGTATGCATGGCAGACAAAGAATGAAAAAATGGAACAGGTGGAAGGCAACAAGTACAGCTATGAAATTCCTTCCGGCAACTGGAATATGATCATCATCAGCATCGATACCGGTATGCAGACCTACGACCTCACCTTTGGCGATCCGTGCGTTGGCGATACCATTTTGATCGACCCTGATACACCGATTGAAAACCCAATGGATTCCAATAAGTCGGCTGCAAGGGCAACCTGGCAGAACAACAACGCAGATTACGGCCCGCACTTTGCAATTACGAGCATTGGTTCCGTTGTGGGCGAAGTTTTAGCTCCGGGTGAAGATGCAAATCAGGTTCTGGAAGCGTTTAAGACAAACTATCCGGACATTGCAACGGCTGAATTAGTTGCAGAGCTTGAGCAGCAGCTGGGAATTGACTCTGCTGATGCAGGTTCTTCCGATACCGCAAGCGGCGGGGATGCTGACACCACAAGTAGCGGCGGCAGCACGGCTTCCGGCACAAGCAGCACAGCTTCCGGCACGAGCTCCGGCGCAACTTCTACAGGTGATTCCACACCTTATGTTGTATTGGCTGTAGTTCTTGTAGCGGCCCTTGGCGTGGCTGTGATTGCAGCGAAAAAGAAAACAACTGCTGAGTAAGAGGGTTTTGTATTTTTAGCAGATAAAAAAGCTCTCTCGAGGGAGGCACTTCGTAAAGAAGTTGCCTCCCTTTTTAAGATAGAGGAACACGAAATGGACGAGGAGCCGCCGTCCTGTTTCAGCAGTTGGCTGAAAAAATGATAGAAGCAGGCGGGAAAAGAAACTTGAAGGTTAAGAGATGTTGGCCATAAGTTATTACCAGGTCTGATTTCTGAATGGCTGGAACTGCTGAAAGATCCAAACCTACAGTGGGGCAGAAGTAAGACAATAAGCCAGAATATAAGGAGGAAAAGGCATGGGATTTTTAGGCTATCAAAAAAATGAAATTCGAGAGTATAACGATAAGCGTTGTTGTGGATTATGGTTTATCATAATCGGCGGTATTATCATGCTCTCTGCCATTTTGGGGGGAGAACAAAAGATACACCCTGTCATATTTACTGTAGGCCTTGTTGTGGGATTTTACATATCAGCAATAAACAAAAAGGTAGTAGCAAAGCTATCATGGGGGAAATCATCAAAATTTCAAAATAACATGGCTATTTTCTCTATTGCCATCTTGTTTCCTCTTATGTTCATTTTGGCGGGACCATTTTTTCCAATGCAGGATTGGAGAATGATTTGGTTAATGACTTTCCTTGCCGTTGGGCTTCATTTTATCCCGTTCTATTTTGTCCATGGAATTTCAATGATAGGAATTGCAATTTTATGTTCTGTTAATGCTGTAATAGGAATATTTATTCCAGCAATTCCATTTATTGTTTTAGCATTTATTGATGGACTGATTAAAATTGGATTTGGGATATATCTTTTATTTTTCTCAAAGCCTACAAAAAAACCGTGACGGTCTCGCCCGTCTTTGCTGATGGGCAATCAAGGCGGGAAAGCCCTAAAATATGGCTTCCCGCCACGCAAGTTTTCCTGCCGTAAAAATGCCTTTGGCCGTCCACGGCGTTTAAGCGGCAGCCCGGCCTGTTCCCAATTATATCGACTGACCCAGTTTTTGGTCTGGATCTTTTTTAATCCCCACAGGTCTGCAATCTGCTGCCGCGTTTTTTCTTTCTCCCGCAGAAGAAGGATCTCTGGTTCCAGTTTTAATGTCTGTCCAGATCCTTTTGCTCATAATAAAAGCCCCCTGATGTAGTGCTTATATTTTCCTACATCAGGGGGCTTTTGTCTATTGTCCGTTTTTACTGGGGCGGTTCAAAGCCAGGAGGGTATTTATCACGTAGCAGAATATTGATACGTTGCGCAAGCTAATGATAAAGGTTATGAGGATGTTGCATGATAGGTGTGCAGACAAATTTCATGAATTTTTTCCCTGAGCTTTAAAAAATCCTCGAAAGCTTCAGGTTTTTGCCGCGGGTTACGCAATAAGGCCGCCGGGTGTAGAGTAGCCATCATTAAAACACCGTTTTTTTCAAAAAAAATACCGTGCTCTTTTGTAATTTTTATATCCGGCTTGATAATTTTCATAGCGGCAATTCTTCCCAAGCATACAATAATTTTTGGACGTATTAAACGAACCTGGCTTTTTAGCCAGTCTATGCACTGTTCCTGTTCTTCTGGAAGCGGATCGCGGTTTTTGGGCGGGCGGCACTTTACAATATTGGCAATGTAAATATTTTTCTTTCTGTCAAGATCTATAGCTGTTAGCATTTTATCCAGCAGCTGTCCGCCTCTGCCAACGAAAGGTTCGCCCTGTAAATCTTCGTTTTGGCCGGGACCTTCGCCGATAAATAAAACTTCGGCCTCTTTATTGCCAACGCCAAATACAACGTTTGTGCGCGTTTTGCATAGGCTGCATTTTTCACAGCACAAACAGTCAATCTCCAGTTTATCCCAGGAATCGTACATGGTTGTAAACCTCCTTACAGGTTTGTACTTTATGGGTTTATTATAGCATAAATGTACCCATGAAGCAAAATATTTATATATAAAACTTGCAATTGCACGCAAACAGCTGTAAAATATAGAAGATATAAAAATAGATGCAGTAAGCAGAAATGTTGCAAAAGAATGGTGGTACGGTTTATGAAGATTATGGTTGAAACATCAGCAAGGCATTTGCATGTATCGCAGGAAGCGTTGGAGGCGCTTTTTGGAAAGGGTGCAAAATTGACAAATAAAAAAGATCTTTCCCAACCCGGGCAATTTGCCTGTGAAGAGAAAGTAAAGGTGGTAGGCCCGAGAGGCGATATTACCATGTCTATTTTAGGTCCGGTCAGGCGTGCAACGCAGATAGAGGTAGCTTTTACAGACGCAAGGAAGCTTGGCATTGCAGCGCCTGTGCGGGAGTCGGGTGATATTGCCGGCACGCCGGGCTGTAAGCTGGTGGGCCCTGCGGGTGAAATAGAAATAGACTGTGGCGTAATTGTTGCCAAGAGACATATTCACTTAACGCCGGAAAACGCAAAGCAGTATGGCCTGCATGATAAACAGATTGTTTCTGTGTCTGTAGGCGGCCAGGGAAGAAAGCTGATATTTGGCGATGTGGTGGTACGCGTAAGCGATAAGTTCGCGCCTGCTATGCATGTTGATACAGACGAAGCCAATGCGGCGGGGCTTGCAGGAACAACAGACGGCGAGATTATAGCATAATAGGTAAATGGTGAACCGGCCCGGTGCAGCTATAAGCACCGGGCCGGTTGTTTTTATATGGTATGCTTATCCAATGATTGCAAGCAAAATGGAGAAATAATGGAAAACACTGCCGGCTATGGTAAATAAGTGCCAGACAGAGTGAAAGTATTTGATTTTTTTGACTGCATAAAAGATAACGCCCACCGTGTAAAAAACGCCCCCAAGCAACAGAAAAAGCAGAGAGATGGAAGGAATAGAATCCATTAAAGGTCTAATTGCAAAGATAATAACCCATCCCATTGCAATGTAGCAAGCGACGGAGGGCTTCCGGAAACGCTCCAGGTCAATGGAATTTAATACAATTCCAATGACAGCAGCCCCCCACACAACACCAAATAAAATCCACCCCAGTGTACCGCGCAGACAGACAAGCGTCAGCGGCGTATAGGTGCCCGCAATTAAAAAGAAAATGGTGTTATGGTCCATAATACGAAAAAAGCGTTTGGCCTTTTGGTTGGTAATAGCATGGTACAGGGTAGACATTGTATATAGAATAATCAGAGAAGCTCCATAAATACAACTGCTGACAATTGCCCAGACGTCGTTATAAATAGCGGAAAAAACAATTAAAATGACAGTACCGGCAATGGAAAGAAGACTGCCGGTTCCGTGAGAAACCGCGTTAAAAATTTCTTCCCCCAGGGTATATATTTTTTTATTTTGCTTTTCATGCATAATCACGCCTCCCCAGAGAAAGCGTCTTTTCCAAATCTTCACATGCTGCCGTGTAACCGCTGCTTTCCTTTGTTACGGTCAAAACGGACATTTTTCCATTTTGCCGCTTAGAGACGCCGTCGTCCTCATACAGCGTATAAACGGCGCGGCTGTCTGTATAATAAAGCAGCTCCAGGTGGTTTAAGTCGAGCAAATCGGTACAGCTCGCGCTTTTACACAACGGCAGGATGCAATTTTTCCGCAGAAACAGAGGTATCTCGCTGAGCGCCACAGAGATATAATGTACGCCCTTTGCAAGCGGTGTGCATGTATATTGCTCTTCTGTTTGAAAATTAATATAAAGCATATCTTCGGGCAGGTAAACATATCTGCCCTGTGCGTTTTGTGTATAAACAGGAGCGACCATAATACTGTCGCCGACCAAAAGCTGATCCTCCACTGCCTTGGCCATAGGATCATCACGGTATACAAAAGAAAGCGGTTTAAAAAGCATGCTGTCGTTTTGTACGGCTTTCATATATTCACTGTATAAATAGGGGATCAGCCTGTACCGCAGCGCAATAATATGCCGGAAATCTTCTGTGTTTTCAAAGCGGTAGCATTCCTGCTCCCTTGTACCAAGTGCAGAATGGTTGCGCATAAGCGGCGTGAAAACGGCAAAAGCAAGCCAGCGCAGCAAAAGATCTCTGGTTACATTTTCGCCAAAACCGCCGACGTCGGCGCCGGTATAAAGGAAACCGCACATATTTAAAGAGGGCATCATTTTGATATTGAGCAGCAGATGGGACCACCAGGAATGGTTGTCGCCGGTCCAAATACCGCTGTAACGGTGCATGCCAATATAAGAAGCACGGGAAAATAGCAGGATGCGTTTATCAGGGCACAGCGCATCAAATGCCTGCGCAGCGCTTTTTGTCATATAATATCCATACAGGTTGTGTACCTTATCGTGGCACACCACGGTGTTGTCGTCCATAGTATGGTAAAAACTTCTGTAATCTTCCGGGTTGTTGGAAAGCTGTTGGAAAACGTCGCGCATAGTGAAAAATGTATCGATCCCCATATTTTTTCCCTTATACTGTTCTATGGATTTCCAGGCTTTGTCCAGACCATTTTTTGAATAGAATATAGCCGGTTCGTTCATATCGTTCCAGAAGCCTTCAATCCCACAGTCTAAAAGCCGCTTGTATTTATCTCCAAACCAGCGGCGTGCACGGCCATTGAGAAAATCTGGAAAGCAGGTTTTTCCAGGCCATACACCGGCTTCAAAGTTTTTTCCGTTTTCATCCTTGCAAAAGTATCCATTTGCTTTACCCTCTTCATAGACGTCGTATCCTTCTTCTATTTTTACCGCAGCGTCTATAATAGGGACAAGATGAATCCCGCTTTTTTTCATTTTTTCTGCAAACTGTTTAAAATCAGGAAATTTTTTCTGATCAATGGTGAAATTTTTATAGCGTTCCATGTAGTCTATATCCAAATAAATTGCGTCTAAAGGAATATCGCAGGCTTTATAGCCGGCAGCCACGGCTTCTATATCCTGCGTGTTTTGATATCCCCACCGGCTTTGCTGGAAACCAAACGCCCAGCGCGGCGGAACGTAGCTTTTTCCGATAAGCTGCCGGAATGCTCCGACAATTTCTTCCTCCGTTGTTCCTGTCAAAATATAAAGCGCAAGGTCGGGCTGGCTGCTTGTGATACAAAGCAGGTCCTGCTTTGTATAGCCTATATCAAAGGCAATGCGCGAGGGCGTATCAAAAAAAGCGCCAAACAATGTATGGCTGCCGCTTATTAAAAGAAAATTGTGCGCACCGTATAAAGCGTTTTTTGTTTCTGTATGGTTTGGATCATCCGTACAGTAACTTTCATATTTCCAGCCGCGCTTATTGATGCCGCGAACAGCCTGTCCCAGCCCGTATACAATATCGGTGCGATGCATTTTATAGCGGAAGGAAAGTGTTTTTTCTGTGGGCTTGTCCAGGCTGAAAAAGGGCATTGGATCTTGTGTGGACATATATTTCCCAACAACGGCGGTTGTTTCTATAGGCGCGCCAAACGTATATTTTGCAATCATAGTATAAATCCGTCCTTTACTTTTGATTTTTTATTGCATTTGCCAAAGATTTTTTTTATAATCCTATTATACTGTTATTGAAATAGAACATATTGTCACAAAAACATTATTGTTATTTTTTAAGGAGGAATCATTTTTGAACAGAAAGGTTTTGCTTACCGCTGACAGCACCTGTGATCTAAGCGCGGAGCTTAAAGAAAGGTATAAAGTACAAACCTTTCCGCTGCATATTGTGTTGGGCGGAAAAAGCTATGATGACAGTGTGGATATTATGCCGGATCAAATTTATGAGCATTTTTATCAAACGGGAGAGCTGCCCAAGACTTCGGCTGTCAATATGGAAGAGTATGCAAATTTTTTCAGGCCGTTTGTTGCACAGGGGTATGATGTTGTGCATATCAATATAGGCAGCGCGCTTTCCACATCGCATCAAAATTGCCTGGCGGCAGCCAGGGAGCTGGGGCATGTGTTTCCGGTAGATTCCTGCAACCTCTCCACAGGAACCGGACTGTTGGCCATTGAAGCGGCGCAATGTATACAAAAAGGGATGAACGCGGCGCAGACTGCCGAATATGTTCGGTCGGCAACGGCAAAAAGCCATGCCAGTTTTATTATAGACAGGTTGGATTTTATGCGTGCCGGGGGGCGTTGCTCTACCATTACAATGCTGGGAGCAAATTTGTTAAACTTAAAGCCTTGTATAGAAGTGGATAACCAAAACGGGGGAAGCATGGGCGTTGGGAAAAAGTACAGAGGCAAGCTTGAAAAAGTGTTGCAAAACTATGTGGAAGATAAGCTTACGCAATATGCGCATATAAAAAAGGACCATATTTTTATTACGCATTCCGGAATTTCCAAAGAACGGGAGCAAATGGTGCAGGCGCTTTTGGAAAGCAAGCGGTATTTTAAAGAAATTTTTGTTACAAGGGCAAGCTGCACGATCTCTTCCCACTGTGGCCCCAATACGCTGGGGATTTTATTTATGACAGAATGATCTGTTCAGGACAAAAAACATTCCGGCCAAATGGTTTATGGGGCCGGAATGTTTTTAGATAAAGTTATGCTTTTGTAACGCTCTGGCGCAGGTCGCCTTCCAATGGCCTACTGTCAAAATCAATGAGCGTTTCAAGTTCAAAATCAATATCGCATGCGGTGGAAGCCGCCTCCTGAATGGTAAATGTTACGCTTACCAGAGGATGTTCCTGTGCAAATTCAAAACCATCAGGATTGCTGCAGTTGAAATAGATTGCGTCGTCTATATCGGTATTTGAGACGACGCCCGAAAGATTTGGAAACGAAAGCGAAGACGGGTTAACCTTAAGCAGGCTGGAATCATAATGAATCACTGCCTGCACACCGCACACGAGGGGGTTGATGTTGCCCAGATAGACTGTATATGTAACGACATCGCCCACATGGAAGGTTTCTCCGTTGATGGTAACGGGAGAGGAGGTTGCACCGGAACTTCCCTGCGCCGGCGAGGAGGAAGGAGTATCGGAGGAAGCGGAAGAGGATCCCGAAGACGCCGGACTGTTGGAAGAATTGCCTGTGGAAGAGGACCCGTCTGGTCCTGCGGATGTATTTTCGCTCTCTTCACTTGAAGACGAAGCAGACGACGTACCGCCGCCGGCAGGATTTGTACCGGTGCTGGTTCCTCCCTGCGCGTTTGTAGGCGGTTGTCCGGAAGAGGATGTGTCGCTGGGGTTCGTTTCTTGTGTTGTTATACCGGGTATGCTTTCCGGGTGGAAAACTACATTTCCATCTTCAACCTTTATAACGCCAAAAAGAAACATTGCACCGATCAAAACAGCCAGGATCACAACAATTGCGATCACAATTTTTACGCCAAGCGGCAGCCGTTTCTTTTTATCGTATGCCTTACGCACATCTACGTTATATTCCTGCAACTTTTCCGGAAGCGGAGGCTCATTTTCTTCTTCTTTGACAGGATTGTCAAAGTCATCATGATAGGGATCCTGTACAGACGGCATATTGTCTGTAGCCTGCGGCGTGCTGTCAGATCCGCCATCAAAGCCGTCGTGATAAGACGGGGAATTTTCCCCCTGATTATAATGTGATTTTGCTTCTTCCAGCAACTGCTCTACTTCTTGTTGCGGGTTGTAGCCGCATACAGGACATTTACCAAGCTTTTCGTCGTATTCGTGGTTGCATTTGGGGCATAGGGTCATATTCGGCCATCCTTTCTATGAAAAAAATATGCAGATTTTTTTTACTTGAATTTACACAGATTATAGCATTCTTTGCGGGATTAGTAAAGAAAAAGACCGGCAATTTACATATTGTTAAAAAGTGTAAAACGCAGCAAATTACTGGAAGCGGAAAAGATAAAGCTTATAAAGAAAAATACATGTTTAACCTGGGGAAATTGGGGCGGTTGTTTTCTGCGGATAAAAACGCAGCGGCGCTACTACGATGAACGCCGATGGGGAAGTACCATAAACAAAAAGAACCTGACGGCTGATACTGCCAGTTTTATTTATATTTTCTGTTTTTCAAAGTTGATTCGCTTGAAAGAACAGATTACATATATTGCTACGGCCAATTCGGTGACAGGCATTACCCACCATAGCATTGCAGCACCCCAAATTGCGGGCAAAAGGAACACCAGAATACCGCATAGAACGATACCGCGGGCCAAAGAAACAACCAAAGCTTTCGTAGGTTTCATCACTGATTGGAAGTAATATGTTGAAAAAATATTTAATGGCAAAATCATATATGCAAGACCATAGATACGCATAATTTCCGGAGCAATCTGTAAAACATCATCCGTTGGGGTCATAAAAAGGTTTACAAAGGCGTTAGGAAACAGTATAACAGCACTTGTCCATAATACGCCGATAACCGCGACTGTCCATAGTGCATATTTCTTTGTTTTCCTAATGCGTTCCCATTTTCCCGCGCCGAAATTTGCAGAGATAATTGGCTGTGTTGCTTGTCCGACGCCATATGTGGAGCATTGGACAACGCTGGATATCTGAACAATTACCCCAAACACCGCCAAAGCCTCTGCACCAAAATAGTACATGATTTGACGATTGAACAGCATGGCAATCACACCCATTGCCATATCCGACACGAAAGAGGAAAAACCGTTTACAGACAAAACTCTTGCCTTATGGATATGTCCGTAAATGCGCGACAGCTTGAGTGTGTTTTTCTTGGAAACAAAGTGTGAGAGCATAATTACGATGGAAAGCGATGCGCCGATAGCTGTTGCCAGACCGGCCCCGAACATTCCCATATTAAGGCCAAACACAAAATACATATCCCCCAAGACATTAAACACACCGCCGAACAGGGTTGCAAAAGTAGCAAGCCCCGGGGCGTTGTCATTTCTTAAATAAGCCGCCAGCATTTGACTGAACGGATATGTGGGAATTACAAATTTAATCGGAAGCAAGTAATCTTTTGCAAGTGGAAGAAGTGTGCGATCTGCCCCAAAAAGGCATAACAGCGCATCGTCAAACACCGTCAACCCAATCCAACAGAGGAGCGCAACAACAGAGGTCAAAATAAGCGACAGCGTAAAATATGCGTTGGCTTTGTCTGTTTTGTCCTGCGCTTTGTAGTACGAGTAATTGACCGATCCACCAATGCCAATCAGTAAGCCCAAACTGAATAGAATTGTCCAAATCGGCATTACAATCGACAATGCCGCTGTGCCCTGCGGCCCCTGATACTGACCGACAACGGCAGCATCCACTAAGCCGTAAATGCAAGTTATCATTGAACTTCCGAAAGCAGCACAAAAATATTTGAAATAGTGTTTCTTAATACTGCCTTGGGTTAAATCCTTTTGCATAATTTCCCCACCTTCCAGACAAAAAAGCCGGATAAAGTACAAGCATTTCAGCTTGTGCCTTATCCGGCTATCATTTCATAAATTGAATGATTTGCCCTCCGCGCCTTACTATTATACAGCACAAATAAGATAGTGTCAACAATAAGCTTTCGCTTTGCCTTCCTTATTATCCGGCGGAAAGTTCTAAAAAACCTGTCCGGAGCTCTGGCAAAATC
Source organism: uncultured Oscillospiraceae bacterium (assembly GCA_900541975.1). GTDB lineage: Bacteria > Bacillota > Clostridia > Oscillospirales > Acutalibacteraceae > Scatavimonas > Scatavimonas merdigallinarum. Next base: position 40,371 of record UQLR01000007.1, read on the forward strand.
ATAAAGTAGGCATTATATATAAGAGGGGATAAAGTGCAACAAATTACCTTCATCGGACGGAGAATAAATAAAAGGAAACAAAAGGGTCTGAGAGATTTCCCAACAAGGGAAAATGCGGCGCATTTTTATGGAAAGGGTACCCTTTTCTGTGCTTGCTGTCAACCAAAACAGAAAAAGGACGGACAGAAAAGAGCAATGCGAAAAATACAGGTTTTGTAAATGATTCTGTAAGATCCAGACTGGCCCTGCAAGCTGGAATTTATTTTTGTTGGATAATTGACAAATTGACAAAAAGTACATATACTTTTAACTTGGAGATGATTGCATACATTGTGCGTATGTACATGCACTCCATTCTTTTATTTTGTGTGGGGGTGGGAATATGTGTCAAAATATCGTAGTATCTTTAAAGGATATTTACGTGACCTTTGACGGGGAAGTAATCCTTAATGGGATTGATCTTGACATCAGGGACAAAGAATTTGTCACGCTGCTCGGCCCTTCCGGCTGTGGGAAAACCACAACGCTGCGCCTGATCGGAGGTTTTCTGGAGCCTGATCGGGGCGATATCATGTTTGACGGAAAAAAGATTAACAAAGTACCGCCGCATAAGCGCAATGTGAATACAGTATTTCAAAAATATGCACTGTTCCCACATTTAAACGTTTTTGAAAATGTGGCGTTTGGCCTGCGCCTGAAAAAGCTGCCGGAGGCGGAAATAAAAGAAAAGGTCAGAAAAATGTTGGCAATTGTAGATTTAAAGGGGTATGAAAGGCGGCCTGTAGCCAAGCTTTCAGGTGGGCAACAGCAGCGCGTGGCAATTGCGCGCGCGCTTGTGTGCGAGCCTAAAATCCTTTTGCTGGACGAACCTCTGGGTGCGCTGGATCTGAAGCTGCGCAAAGATATGCAGATAGAACTGAAAAATCTGCAGCAAAAGCTGCAAACAACATTTGTGTATGTAACGCATGATCAGGAGGAAGCGCTGACCATGTCCGACACGGTTGTTGTCATGAATAACGGAAAAATTGAACAAATTGGGGCGCCAATCGATATATATAATGAGCCTGCCAACGCCTTTGTAGCGGATTTTATTGGCGAAGCGAATATTTTAAACGGAATGATGGACGACGATTATAAAGTTACCATTTTGGGCGTTCAATTTCCATGTATAGATGCAGGCTTTGGAAAAAACAGGCCGGTAGATGTTGTTATCCGTCCGGAAGATGTGGAAATTGTACCACCCGGGGAAGGAAAACTGACCGGTATGGTAACCGACACCGTTTTTAAGGGTGTACATTATGAGATGACAGTTGTATGCAACGGCTGTACCTGGCTGATCCACAACACGAAAAGCGTGGATGTGGGACAGGCTGTAGGCATGGATGTGGTGCCAGACAACATTCATATTATGGAAAAGCTTTTCCCCACGCAGGACAATCTGTTCCAGGCGCGGGTTCTGGAAAGCGATCCAGAAAACAATTCTATGTCCATAGAAATAGAAGGAAAAAGCGTAACGGTGGAGCGCCACTGCTTCCCACAGGGGACGCTTTTGGATGTAACGCTCCCGCCAGGCGGCGTGTATATTGCTGGCGATGGCAGCGGGGCACTGGAGGGCTATATAGAATCTGTTATTTATAAAGGCGAACATAATGAAATTATTATAGAAACGGACGAAAGGAAATGGCTGATGTCCAGCGACATTGACGAGCAGATCGCAACTTATGTACAGATTAGCTTTCGTTTTGAGGACGCTGTGTTCAAGGTCTGTGCCGGTGCAGGCGGCGGGGGGGTGGAAGCAAGGTGAAATCTAAGGCGCCTTCCTATCCATATTTGCTGTGGATGCTTATTTTTACAATTATCCCGCTTGGAATGGTGGTATATTATGCTTTTACCGACCAAAGCGGTGCTGTTTCCCTACAGCCGTTTCTTGACAGTCTGTATTATACGGATGTTTTTGTGCGGTCGCTGTGGATTGCGCTTGCGGCAACTGCAATTTGCCTGGTGATCGCCTATCCATTGAGCTATATTATTGCAAGGGCAAAAAAAAGCGCGCAAAAGCTGCTGGTTATGCTTTTGATGTTGCCCATGTGGATGAATTTTATTTTGCGTATTTACGCCTGGGTGCTGCTTTTGCAAAACGACGGGCTGGTCGACCTGGCGGTTAAGCTTTTGGGGCTGGATGTGGCGCTGATCGGCAATAGCGGTGCGGTGATACTGGGTATGGTATATAATTTTCTGCCGTTTATGGTGTTGCCTATTTATACTGTTATGACAAAAATTGATAACAGTCTGATTGAAGCGGCGCAGGACCTGGGTTCCAATAGATACAGGGTCTTTTCAAAAATTATTTTTCCATTGAGCGTACCCGGGATTATATCCGGCATTACAATGGTGTTTGTTCCATCTGCAAGCACCTTTTTGGTTTCGCAGTACCTGGGGGGTACAAACGATAAAATGATTGGCGACGTGATAGAAAACATTTTTCAACGTGATAAAAATGTAGGGTCGGCCCTGTCGCTGGCGCTGATGGTGATTATCCTGATTTTTTTGCTTATCATGAACCGCTTTGGGGACGAGGAGGCCGTTGTATGAAAAGAATATCTTCCAAAATCTATGTCGGCCTTGTCATGGTTTTTTTGTATTTACCCATTGCCGTTTTGATTTTGTATTCCTTTAACGATGGAAAAACCTCTGTATGGAAGGGATTTACGCTTAAATGGTATACAGAGCTGTTTCAGAATTCAGCGATTATGACGTCTTTGTACAATACGCTGATTATTGCCGTTCTGGCAGCGGTTATTGCAACTGTGCTTGGCACTTCTGCAGCTATTGGTTTTTATAATTACAGGGGTGTTAAAAAAACGCTGGTCACAAATGTGTCTAATATCCCGATTATTAATCCGGAAATTGTCACGGGCGTTTCATTTATGCTTCTTTTTGCGTTCCTTGGCGGGCTGATGGGTTTTGAAATGGGCTTTGCAACGGTTCTTTTGGCGCATATCAGCTTTTGTACGCCATATGTCATTTTAAATGTCATGCCTAAGCTGCGCCAGATGGACCGCAATGTATATGAAGCTGCTTTGGATTTGGGTTGCAACCAGCGGCAGGCCTTTTTTAAGGCGGTCATGCCGGAAATTCTGCCGGGTGTGCTTTCCGGCTTTTTGATGTCTTTTACCTACTCGCTGGATGATTTTGTCATCACGTATTTTACAAGAGGCCCCCAGTTCCAGACTCTGCCGATCGAAATATACACGATGCTCAGGAGAAGAATATCGCCTACGATCAACGCGCTGTCTACGCTTTTGTTTGTAGTTACGCTTGCAATTTTAATTTTTGTCAATATTCGCGACCGCAGGGCGGAAAAGGCTGCAGCGGGCCGGTAACGAGCATTTTCAGACAGTATATGTTACTGCTATTACCCGGCGGTGCAGATAGATGCACTGTACGCCGGTAGAATAAAAGGAGGAATCTTAAAAATGAGAAAAGGTTTGTGTGTGGTACTTTGTATGTTGCTTATAAGCGGGATTGCGCTGCTTGCGTCTTGCTCTTCAGAAGGACAGGCGGGGGAAATCAACGTTTATAACTGGGGCGAGTACATTTCCAACGGGGAAGACGGTTCCATGGATGTTATTGCTGAATTTGAGCGGCAGTATGGGATTAAAGTCAATTATACCAATTATGAAACCAATGAGGAAATGTATAATATACTGAAAAACAGCGGTTCTTCTTATGATGTGATTATACCTTCTGATTATATGATCCATAAGCTGGTTGAAGAGGATATGCTTGAAGAGATTAATTTTGACAACGTTCCCAACTATAAAAATATTATGGATGAATATAAAAATCTGGATTTTGACAAAGAAAATAAATATAGCGTGCCGTACTCCTGGGGTGTGGTAGCGCTTGTTTATAATACGGAAATGGTGGAGGAAAAGCCGGACAGTTTTGATGCGCTGTGGGATGAAAGATACAAGGGAAATATGCTGATGTTTAACAACTCCAGGGACGCCATGGCAATTGCCATGAAGCTCAAGGGAATTGATCCAAGCGTAGTGACAAAAGAAGATATAGATACGGCAACAGCCTATTTAAAGGAACAAAAGCCGCTGTTGAAAAAATATGTGATGGATCAGGTCTTTACAGAGATGGAGGGCGACCAGGCCGCACTTGCACCTTATTATGCAGGGGATATTGCCATGATGATGGAAAACAATGAAGCGCTTGACTATGTGCTGCCGAAGGAAGGTTCAAATTTGTTTATTGACTCCATGTGCATTCCCAAAACCAGCAAAAACAAGGAGCTTGCAGAAAAGTTTATCAACTTTATGCTGGAAGCAGAGGTAGCCAAAGCAAACGCGGAATATATTGGATATTCCACACCAAATCAGGCAGCGTACGATTTGTTGGATGAGGATCTAAAAAATAACGAACTGATCTATCCGCCGCAGGAATATCTGGACAAGTGCTACTATTTTTCAAACCTGCCGGATGATGTTTACAATTATATGCAGGAGCAGTTTTTGCAGGTACAGGCATAAAATTTGACGGCAGACGGGCAGGCAAAGAAATGCACCTGCCCGTTTTTTGCTGTTGTAAAAAAAAACGGAGTGTGTTACAATACAGACAAGGAAATAAAAGCAGATGAGGGAACGTTATGAAAATGCAGGAATCCGCTGAAAACTATTTGGAAACGATCCTCGTTTTAAAACAGAAAAATGGTATGGTGCGCGCAATTGATATAGCAAACGAACTGTCTTTTACGAAACCCAGCGTAAGTGTGGCGATGAAAAAGCTGCAGGAAAACAACTATATTCGCAGAGACGCGGAAGGGTATATAGAGTTAACCGACAGCGGGATGACGGAAGCGCAGAGAGTATATGAGCGTCACCGCGTTTTATCAGATTGCCTGATCGCGCTTGGCGTTACAGAAAGTACGGCGAAGGAAGATGCCTGCCGCATTGAGCATGTTATCAGTTGTGAAAGCTTTGAAAAGCTGAAAAAACATTATATGGAAGGAATTAAAAAAAATATTGAAAAGAACCGCGCAGGAGAGTAAAACCTGCGCGGTTGTATTTATGTAAATTTCAAGGAAGCACGTTTCCCGCAGCGCGGTATATTTCATACCATTCTTCCCTGGTCAGTGTGACGTCTGCGCCTTTGGAAATCTGTAAAAGGCGTTGCGCGTTGGTCGTACCTGTTACAACCTGTGTTTTCGCGGGATGGCGCAAAATCCATGCAGCGGCTATGGCGCTGTTTGTAACGCCGTATTTTTGCGCCGCTTTCGCAATGCAGGCGTTAAGCTGTGGGAACTTTGCATTGTCTAAAAACACGCCTTCAAAAAAGCCGTATTGAAAAGGCGACCATGCCTGCAGGGTGATATCATGCAGACGGCAGTATTCCAAAACAGAGCCGTCGCGCATTACAGAGGCGGGATCGGCCATATTTACATGAAAGCCGCTGTTAATCATACCGGTATGCATAACGCCAAACTGCAGTTGATTGATAACAAGCGGCTGTGCAACAGCCTTTTTTAAAAGCTCTATCTGCATGGGATTTTGGTTGCTTACGCCAAAACAGCGCACCTTGCCGTCTTTGTGCAGCCTCTCAAATGCCTGTGCAATTTCTTCGGGTTCCATCAGCGTGTCGGGCCGATGCAGCAACAGCACGTCTAAATAATCTGTTTGCAGTCTTTTCAGGCTGCCCTCTACAGAAGCCACAATATGTTTTGTGGAAAAATCATAATAGCCGTTGCAAATGCCGCATTTTGTTTGCAGCCTTATTTTTTCCCGAATGCCGGGGCGGCGCTGCAGCGCCTGGCCAAAAATTTTTTCCGATCTTCCTTCAGCATAAATATCTGCATGGTCAAAGAAAGAAATACCGCCTTCCATGGCGGCGTCAATCAAATGCTCCACCTTATCGACGGAAAGTGTGCCAATGCGCATGCAGCCCATAATAACGCGAGAGCCGGCCAGCTTTGGAGTAATCTGAATTGTTTTCATGGAAATTCCTCCTATTTTGTATGGATATTAATAAATTTGGCTTTAAGCTTGGAATACATGATTTTCTGGCTGCTGTGAAGGCCATAATAGCCTGAAAGGCGCAGGCAATGGCAAAGAGTATAAGCCCCTGTGCGCCAAAAAGTTCTATACCGAGCATGAATGAGGCAATGGGACAATTAACAACACCGCAAAAAAGCGAAACAAGCCCGATTGCCGCTGCAAGGCCGGGGTTCAAACCGAGCAGACTGCCTATTGTGCATCCAAAGGTTGCTCCGATAAAAAAGGTGGCAACAATTTCACCGCCCTTGAAGCCGGCGCCAATGGTAACAGCGGTAAATAAAATTTTAAGTACAAAGGCTTCAGGGCGCGTTGTGCTGCGCATTGCCTGTTCAATTTAACCTGCCCCAAGTGTGGAAAAACAGAGATGTGCAAACATCGAGTCACAAGATAAGTATGACTTCTGGTAATAGCAAACCCAGCCGGAGCAGTCAACGGTCAAGATGAATGGGCTACGCCCGCCTTTGCAGGAGGGTAATCAAGGGGCGACAGCAAGGAGTGCTGCCGCCCCCTGATTATCATAAATGCAACCTGTCAACCATGCACAAGCCTTTTAGGAAAGGGGGGAATTTCTATGACCTGTACGGAAGAATACAAAGAGCATATCGAGTACGCCTTCCACGCTTTTGTAAGGTTGTTATCCGCAACGCCATGTATAACGCCGCCAGACAAAACCGGCACGCGCTCTTTACTGTATTTGCCGGATCAAGTCTCTGATTACCTCGCCGGCGATCATCAGCCCGGCAACAGAAGGAACAAAGGCTATACTGCCCGGCGTCTGTCTGCGCGCAGAAAGTTCGTTTTCTGTTTCGTTTTGAAAAAGGGGCGTTTTTGGGTGCTCTTTGGAATACAAAACTTTCAGATGTGCAATTCCTGCTTTTTTCAGTTCGCGGCGCATCACGCGTGCAAGCGGGCATACAGATGTTTTGGAAAGATCTGTAATTTCAAACATAAATGGATCCAGTTTGTTGCCCGTGCCCATACAGCTGATAATTGGAATACCCAGCTGTTTTGCCTTTTTGATCAGTAGAAGTTTGGAAGAAACGGTGTCGATTGCATCGACAATATAATCACAGGCAGAGAGATCTATGGAATCTGCATTTTCCGCGGTGTAAAATACGGGGAAGGCGGAAACGGCAGCATCCGGATTGATAGATAGGATGCGTTCCCGCATCACATCCACCTTTGTACAGCCGATGGTTTTGCAGGTTGCAATCAGCTGGCGGTTCAGGTTGCTTGGGGCGATGGTATCGTTGTCCACCAAAAGCAGCGCGCCCACGCCGCTTCTTGCAAGCGCCTCGCAGGTATAAGAACCCACGCCGCCAATCCCAAACACAGCTACACGCGCTTTTTTAAGTTTGGCGATTCCCGCCTGTCCAAGCAGCATTTCTGTTCTGGTAAGGTCCAGCAAATCTTTTGCGCCTCCTGTTTATTTCTATGCTGATTTTACCATAAATGTAAAATATTTTCAATGGATTGTTCGACAATTTAAACAGCTGTATTGCCATAAAATAGATTTGACAGGTCCGTTGGATTGTGTTAGAATGGCAGCGCGTATAAAAGCAAAGGAGGGTTGAAAATGGGAAACGAAAGCGTAAAAACCATTGCGCAAAATAAAAGGGCGCGCCATGATTATTTTATTATAGAAAGCATGGAAGCCGGCATTGAGCTTTGTGGAACAGAGGTGAAGTCGCTGCGGCAGGGCAGGGTGAGCCTGAAGGACGCGTGGTGCTCCATTAACCATGGAGAGCTTTTTATCAACGGGATGCATGTTACCCCTTACGCCCATGGCAATATTTTCAACCGCGACCCATTGCGTGTGCGCAGGCTGCTGATGCACAAACGTGAAATTATGCGCCTTTTTGGCCTGACCAAGCAGGCCGGGTATGCGCTGGTGCCCATTTCGCTTTATTTTAAGGGCTCCAGAGTAAAGGTGCAGGTTGGCTTGTGTAAGGGGAAAAAGCTTTATGATAAGCGCGCTGATCTGGCAGAGAAAGACGCCAGGCGGACGATGGAGCGTGCTTTAAAGGAACAGCGCCGGTAAGATGCAAGAATTTCCCTTTTATATTTGGGGATGTAAAGGTTTCGACGGGGATTGTAAGCCCTGGTAAGCGAGTAGCGGTGCGGAACCGCTTGAAAATCCGCATTTTATAAATGAAACAACAACAATAAAGTTGCTTACGCTGCTGCTTAATTAGCAGCGCGCGTTCTTACCGGAAGCACCGCGGTCCGGCAAAGAGCGTCGATTAAGCGGTGAACGTGAACCGGAAAGTAGTCTTGTATCCGGTCATGCACAAAAGACTACCAATGCAAAAAGCCTGCCTGTGGGCGTTTTGCGGAGGGAATTTAAAAACACAGGCTACACTCGTAGAAAGCCTTGGTAAGCGATTTTCGGACAGGGGTTCGATTCCCCTCATCTCCACCACGTCGCCGCGGATGTCATATCGTTCGCGGCGACGTTTTTTCAAACGTCACCTCTCGCTCATTTTGTCGCGGCTCCTCTCCGAATCGAACCCGCTGCGCTGGGCTTCGATTCGGTTTTTTTATCTGCAACTTTGGGCATCTATTTTATCAATACTTCCCAAACAAATATTGGACGAACACCTACGCGGCTTCGCCGTGAAATGTTCGCTCTGATACAAGCAGAAAACGCCGTCTTAGACTTTATTCTAAGGCGGCGTTTTGCTATGTCCGAAATCGGCACATTCGTATTATTTTTCATCCTCCTGGAAAATGAAAGTACAATAAAAACAGGAGGATAAATATTATGGAAAGATCATTATTTGAGCAAATGGGCGGGACATATACTCAGGTTGGAGATTATATGCTACCGGATCTCATACTCTCCGAACAAGAGCATAAGTCTATCGGAATATGGGGACAACGACACGCAAATTATCTTAAACAGCACCACAAAGTTTTGTATATGAATCTACTTACAAGCGGAAAGTTAAACAGTTATCTTGCTGACATTGATGAACGGGCAGAAAATATGTTTTCAAGGCATTACCGAGCAGCTAAAGGTAAACGACCAAATGATATGGGTAGGTAGAATGAATGCTGTTCGCAACGCCGCCACAGAAATCGTGAATAAGAAGCTAATTTACATATGAAAATTTTGAAGTATCGCATGTATTGGTGCATCACAAAACAACATATTGGCGACCTCTTTTTCATTGAATTAGAAAAAGTTAAGCGTACCTGATACTATAAAGCCGTCTGCCTTTCATTTTGAAAGGCAGACGGCTTTAGTATTATTTAGTCAATGGGATTAAGACAGTTTGCCCGACATAAATCTGATCAGGATTGCTGATTCCATTTATGGCAAGAATAATTCCTTTGTTGGAATTATAGTCCAAACCGTACTCATCACAAATTTTTGACAGGCTATCGCCAGATTCAACAGTGTAGGTAATAAATTCAATCTTATTACTGTTACCTGTTTCACCATCGTTCTTTTGGCTTTCCACAAACTCCTTCAGCTCAGTCAATACAGCATCTTGATTTTGAAGTGTTAATTCATGATTTTCAATCATTTCAATCAGGTCAGCAGCAGTAGTCTGACCACTACTGTCAAGAATACCGTTCACCAACTGTTCTTGAAGCTTGGAAATTGAATCAGCTTGGTTATCGAGTAACTGCTTCTGATTATCAATTTCTTCAAGCATCTCATCTTGCATTTGTAGTTGTTGCTCATATTTCTTATTCAGGGAAGCAGTAAAGAAGGATAAAAATATAGTTGCAAGGCACAGTACAGCAACGAGAGAGGTTGTTAATATTGGCGGTTTGCGAGGAATATCATCTTTTTTGACGACTTTGGTTTGTTCAATCTTAATTGGCTTGCCAACATCATCGTAAATATAGTATCCCTTTAGTTTTTCAATTTTGCCATTTTTCCATTGGAAAAATCCACGAATGTTTTGAATGGGATCAATAACATAAGCCACTTGAAACGGCATATTAAAGAAATTTTCCTGAATGAAAAGATCATAATTAGACAGAAAAACACCATAGTTGGGATGAGTATGTTGCCATCCAACTATTTTTTGGTTAGGATACAACCTTTCATGCTCAGCATGAACATAATCCCATGTTTCGTGAGTGAATGTTAAAGTTGAAGCAGAAGCATCCGTATACTTTGCTTCTACATAACTTGATATAATAACATTCATTTTTCCCATTTCCTGAGCATAATCACCAATGATGATACTTCCAAGTTCCTTGCTAGTATCGGATGATGCCAGTTTTTCAAGAGCTTTATAAACATCTTGCTTGATATAAACCTTTACATCATCACTTTCAATTTCACCAAAAGTCAAGAAATTCATCGGGAGCTGAACGCTCTGTGTTTGTTCTACATCGTTGTCCTGGATTTCAATTTCAAAATCTTTGTCCACCTTTTACCTTCCTTTACAAAGAGATTATTAAAATAAGAACTGAATATCCTATAATGGTCAAAATGGTAGCAGTGGAATTTGCCCCGCCATTTTGAGCAATAAATTGAGAACGATAAGGTTCTGTCATTGACTTAATCTGATTCGCTTTACTCTCAAGATAAGTCATGTAGATGTAATTTGCAAAAATACCCAATACAATATACCCGGCAAGTGTCAGCAATGATAGGAAGGCAGAGCCAATCAGAAAAATTACGAAAGCTACTGCAAGGACAGCTGCACCATACCCATACATCTTCCGGTAAATCAACCAATATGGAGTTACCAAAAAAGCACACCAGTTCCAAGATGTTTTCTTATTTTGGGCTTTCATCTCTTGAAATTTAGGATAGTAATACTCAGATTTTGTTCCAATAAGTTGAACCACATCTGCATCTACTGTTGTGGTTGAAGAATACACATACGAATTATTGAATGCTGTTTGTTGCTGATAACCATTGTATTGCGGATTCGTATATCTGTAAGGATTAGTATTGTTAGGATCAGCAGGCGTAAATGTATGCTTAACTTCAGGCTGAGAAATTCCTGTTACCAATCGTGCTCCACACCCGCTACAAAATAATGCTGTATTATCATTTTTTCTTCTGCATCGGGTACAGAAAATATTTTGATCAGGTTTAATATCATCTTCATATTCCAAAGTGCTGGCTGTAACAGTAGTTGCCGATCCATCGGCAGCTTTGATAGAACCCATGCACCCGAAAGTGGTGCATCCTTGATTTTCAATCCAACAGTCTTTATGGTGTGGCATGTCACATTCACTGCATACAACAATATCGTCTGTTTCTTGGAAAGCTGTTTTGCAGAATGGACAAATTTTGCCTACATAATCATTCACTCACAGTTCCTCCTTGTTCTTTTGCACTCTTGGTCGATGAAACACTATTAGTAGTTTTTTCGACCGGCTCGGAGGTGTCGGTACTTTCCGTCCCTTTGTCTGAGCCTTCCGTTGTTGATTCATCTTCAATTTCTTCGGTGGAAGGCAGAACAGTTTCGTATTCATTTGAAGGAATGTCAGTTTCTTCACCTTTCAGCATCTTATTTAAGTTTTCAATCTCTATAGCCTGCGATGCAAGTTGTTGCTGCATATAAGCTAAGCTTTGATTGGCACTTGAAACAATTGTTTTCTGTTGCTCTTGAAGCTGTTCCAATTTGTTATTTGTTGAAATTTGAGAAAAAATAAGGAATACAACTGCAACGGAAAGCAATGCAAGAATAATGTTTTTGATACTAAGCAGCGATTTTTCGGGAATAGATTCGGCTTCTTCTTTCTCTGTTTCAACCGTAATCTTAACGCCGGTTTTATCGTAGATGTAGAATCCTTTGCATCTTTCAATATTTCCATTTATCCAGAAATAGAAGCCCTCAATGTTCTGAATAGGATCTACAACATAGGCGATTTGATAATCTTCACTAAAAAAGTTTTGCTGAATAAACTTGTCATATTCGGAGAGAAAAATACCAAAGTCCGGGTGAGTATGTATCCAACCTACTATTTTCTTACCACTATGTTTTTTCTCTATTTCCTTGTGTACATAATCCCATGTTTCGTGGGTGAATTTCAATGTGGTTGGAGTTCCTTCGGCATACTTGGCTTCAACAAATCCACTTATCACAATATTGGTCTTGCCGAATTCGTCAATGACACAGCCTATGAGCATACCGCCACTTTCATTGGTAGTCTTATTTTGAGTGAACTTATGGATTTCCTTATACACTTGCTGGGAAATATAGATATTTTTATTTTCTTCGACTCGATCTCCCATAGGCAAAATATTCTGCGGCAATATATTATCGGGAAGCGATGCTTGACTTTCTTTGTTTACTTTTTTTCTTGCCTTTTTAGCCACCGGTTTTCACTCCCATATATCAATGTCAAAGTCAGTTCGTTCTTTAGGATCATATTTTAAGGTTAAGTTCTTCTTTTTCTGATATATTAACAAAACAAGCAAAACCACATTACCAATCAGCGAAACACCCGCAATCACAAAAGCTACATAAGTGATTACCGATATGCTTTCGCTTTCAGTAGAAGGTTTATCATTTTGAGTTTCGTCATTACTATTAGACTGCGTGGGCTCAATTGTATCTCCCGTAGAAGGGAGTACTTTATCTACCACATTTCCGGAACTATCAAGCTCAATACCCAGTTCATTAAGATAGTCACAAATTACATTTTCTGGAATTGCAAGACCAATGCCTTCGCTGTCTGACATTTTAAGCGTATTCATGCCCAACACTTGTCCACTATCATTCAATAGGGGACCTCCGCTATTTCCTTCATTTATAGCGGCATCAATTTGGATATATGTATTATAGCCGACTATGCGTTCTTTTGCGGAGATTACTCCTTTTGTTAAGGTGTATGCCATGCTTTTTGGCGCTCCTATTGCATATATGTCATCACCTGTATTCATTACTGAAAGATCAGCGATTGGGAGATAAGAAAATTCTGCTCCAGTAATAACTAATACAGCTATGTCTTGGAATTCATTTATTCCAAGAATAGTTGCTTGGTATTCCTCTCCGCCGTAAGATTTCACATAAACATTTCGTTCATTGGAAATAACATGGGCGTTTGTCACGATACAATTCTTTCCTACAGCAAACCCACTTCCAAGGGAATTTTCAGAATAAACAACAAATACCGATTCATATACTTCCTCAGCGTTAAATCCAATGGCATAGACTGAGAGTGTGGAGGCGAATAATATCGCCACCACAATCATCAAAGAGAGTAACACTTTGATTGGCTTCACGATATTACTCGCCTCCTAATCTCTTACTTCGTATTAAACACTAACACAGAGTTACCGATAGCGATTGTATCGCCTTGGCGAAGAACGTGCCGTGCTGTTTTCTGACCATTTACAATAGTCCCCATAGGTGTACCACAATCTGTCAAAACATACTTACTGCCTTCTAACTTAATATCGCAGTGATGAGGTCCGACAAGCTTGTCTTTGAACAGAACGATAGTATTCTTGCCATTATTGCCAATGCTTGTTGTTCCTGCAAAGACAAGATATTCCTTGCCTTCAAATTCACCACGAATAACTTTGAGCCATGCAGCTTTTGCAAACTGTTCAAGCAACCCAACACCAACACCAATCAGGATACCCATGATAACGATAGCAACACCTCTTGCAACTATATCGTTTGGAATGATGTCAACCACATAGTTAAACAGGAAGCCGCCGATAAAGGCACCTACCAAACTGCCAAGGGCACAGAATAAGATACGTTTCTTTTCCGGCTTAATAAGACCAACAGCAATACCAATGCCAAGTCCCATTATTGCCCACCCAAGGCCACGAACAAATGCTGCTGTTAAGTCAGCGGGATCATCCGTAAGCATTTCGGTATACATCCATTGTGCTAAATAACCGCTAACGAATCCAATGGCGAGAGAAACACCTGCGCCTATCAAAGCGTATTTTATGGCTTTCTCCTTCGAGCCATAGAACACGCCCTCGCCAATGCCAAGGAACAGCCCAATAAACAATGCAATGATTGCCGACCAAAGCGCAGTACTGATCCTTGTTACTGTTGCTAAAGCATCACCGAGTTTATCTTCGTTCTCATTGTATTCATCTACATAGACATCATAGAGAGCATCATCCGCTTTATTGCTAAGTTGCAGATAATCTTCTATGTATCCTTCGACCGCATCTGAAATTTCACCACTTGATATCCATTTAGACAAACCATCCTCATCTTCAGGATCTACATTATTTTGAGAGCACCACTTCTTAAATTCAGCATCTACCTTATCAAGCTCATTGTTGGCATCAGCAGTATATTCATAGTACTCGACGAGTTCTCCGTGGCCACTTAACCGTGCAGCGGTAATTTCACCGGTAATGTTATTATCAGTTAATTCTGATACACCAAAACCAATAAATGCGCCAATCAACGCCCACAGTAAACCTTTGACAAAAACAGTTTTGAAGTTAATCTTATTTCCTTTTACTGTTCCTCCATGAGATACCGTCTGCATACGCTGTGCGGTTGGAACAAATTCAATTCCTGCAAGTTCTTCTGCTGTAATCTCGAAGTCGTTCTCGTCATCTTTTTCAGTTGTAGCAACGGCGACTGATATCTGTGCAGAGCCTTCATTTTCATGAACAGCAAAAGACGGCTCCGCTACTTTTTGCCCCTCGTCATCAAACAGATCGATATCCACAGTATCTTTTGCAGAAGTATAATCGGCAATATGCAATTCAACATTACCAACCGGAAACAGATGTTTATTGTCCATTGCCCATTGTGCCGCATCTGCTGAAAGAGGGCTATATGAATTCCATGATTTATACTGTATCATATCCCCGATATTGATGATAATATCGCTTAGTGATTCGCCAGCCCCCCAAATATCTCCGATACAGATTTGTTCATCTCGGAAATTAGGATGCCAAATGGGTGTAAGAATTTTGCAAATCGGTTTATAACGTGGATAATCAGCATGAAGTGTAATTTCCACCTCATGCCGACTGAGTGTTTCGATTCTGCCATCTGGCAGAAGATATATACCGTTCACAAAATATGTAACATGATATTTCTCCGGCGGCGCATCGCCAATCGGAGTAACAATTATGTTTTTGTGACCGGTAAAGTCTTTTTTGACTTGCTCGTAGTCAGATGCAAGTCGTCTCATTCTCGCGGTCATACGCTTGTCTCCTTTATAGATTTTCAAACACTTCGGCTTCGTCTTCCGAGAACTCATAATAAGTTGTATTCATTCCAATCCGTCCACCAATGATGTGAAGTAGCGGGATACCAATTTCATATGGTGTCTTATCCAGGAAATCTTCATCACCCTTAATGGAGTGGAGAGAATCAAAGACCATTTGCTTGCCACACTTGGGGCAAGTCAACATTTCGCCTTTCAACTTGTGAACAGGCATATAGAGGTCTTTATGCTCACCACATGAACAGTTAGCTGTAGTCGCTATATCTCGGTCAAAGTCAATTACTGCTTTTTCTCCGAGATCAGAGCGAACTTCCGAAAGCAAATCTCTCAAACGAATCGTTCTAACCGACCAGGATTTCGGTATAATTGTTTCATATGTATCATGGCTCATGCAGTCTTCTTTGCGCTGATACTCTACAACATATGAATCATGCGTAAGACCATTGAAAACAAAACCTTTTCCTGCCAGAGTAGGAAGCCCTCGATCAGAATGGAGAAGCTTTAACATCTCTTGGACTTGAATTCCTGCAATCACCGATGAAGATGTTGGGGTGGTTGGGATTTTGCCTTCTGCCATTTGTTCATGTGTCAGAAGCGCACAAGACTTTCTCTTGTTAATGAGCATCCAATCAGTTTCCGTCATAGTACACTCATAGCAAGCCCCTTGCCCTGGCACGAATACTCTTGCAAAACCGTTAAGAGCCTCAATAGCGCCATCAATCCATGGCTTATTAACCTTATAGCAGGACTGATTTATTGAAAGTCTGGCCTCTCGGTTGTCAAGCCCGCCAAGGACAACATCCATGCGCCGAAACACCCCAAGTCCTACATCATCAATGATATTGCTGACGAAAGCTTTTGCCTTTACATCTGGGTTGATCTCCATGGAACGCTCTGCGGCAATCTCAGCCTTGTATCTTCCCACGTCTTTGGCTCTAAACAGTATAGATCGGGTTAGATTGGTGCTTTCGATCGCATCCATATCAAAAACAAGAATTCTACCAATGCCGAGGAGCGTAAGGTTTTTGATTAGTTCATTGCCGATTGCGCCAGCTCCGACAACCATAATGATGGCATTTTTCAAGCGTTCCTGATCCCACCATGGTATCAGGCGAAGGCGGCTGTAACGGTCTTCCTCAAAATCTGAAGCCTGTAAATCAACGTTATTTTCCATTAGAAGACACCGCCTGCCGTAATTTCCGGCTGAAGGCGAAGTACATCACCATCTTTAATTCCTGCTTCTGAAAGCGTTTGAGCTTCGAGAAGTTGTCTTCCGGTAACTTTATGTATAAATTTGTAGCTAATCGGATTTCCGTCAGGTCCAACGGAAGGCAGCTTAATTTTTTCAACAAGCTTCACCATAATGATGCCGCATTTAATATCGTCCGGCAAACCAACCTTTTGTTCTTTGTTGCCAGTGGCATCGACGATAACTACATTAACCTTTGCCATTGTATTATCCTCCTTTTTAATCTACTAAATTATCCAAAGCACGATAGCAAGACAAGAATTCATCGGTTGTTTCGTTATTGTCATCACTATAAGAGTTGTAGTTTCCTGAAGGAGCCGTAGCGAGGCTGTAAAAATCAGTGTATACATTATAGAGATCTTTGACTGCATCGCAGATTTCTTCTATATCATCAATATCTTCTTCTAACAAACCATCTGGAACAATTTTAATTTCGGAATACAACGATTTCATTTGAGAATCATAAGTTTCTGCCTGCGAAATCTCAGCAGACTTATCAACAAGTGCATATAAAATTGCAGCATTGATATCTAACCCGTATTTGTCCTCCCAAATATTTTCATACCAATAAGTCTGTACCGTGTCGGCAATATCTTCAAGGTTTGTACCCGCTTTATAAGAAAGTGAAAGAAATTTTTCAACATTGGCTAAATAGTCTTTTTTGACCTCTTCCGCCTTTTTACTACCCATAATCCCTGAGATTATTACTCCAAGTCCAACACAGACTACCAGAACCACCCCAATAATAATCGGCAATACTTTAGATTTCTTCTTTTTCTTTTCTACACTTGCATTGAACTGACTAATTGCAGAAGCCGCTGTAGTATCCACAACAACCCCCATTTTCTGACCGCACTTAGGGCAGAATTCCTGTCCTTCTTGCAGTTCTGCGCCGCACTTCCCACAGATGTTTTTTTTCACACCATCCTTTGGTGTTCCACACTTAGGACAAAAAGCTTGTCCATCTCCAAGTGGTGTGCCACAATTTGGGCACACATCCGTCGGGTTGGTTCCTTGTGCCTCATAATGTTGCTCTGAGCATCCAAAGGTTGTGCAGCCCTTGTTTTCTTCCCAACATGCTTCATGATGCGGAAGTCCGCATGCCGGACAGACTTTGATTGCATCTTCTTCCTTGATTTCTGTTTTACAGAACGGGCAGATCTTACCGATGTAGTTTTCCATGATGTTCCTCCTCAAAATAGACTTTTTCAATTTTTTAGCCGCCTTTCGGTAGCAAATTAACAACATTTCAGTTCGGCAGACACATTTTACACGGCGCATATTCGCCACTTTCAAATTCTTTTACCGTTATTCTTTGCACATTTGTTTTATCCTTGATAAATATACATTCTTCCTTGTGATACTTATTTCCACTTTCCGTCAGGTAGTATTCACCATAATAGCTTTGCTCTTTTTGAATTGCACCCCAAATTAAAACGCCGCCAATCATTAGCAGACTATTAAAGTCGAAAATACGACTGTCTTTTTGTGTTGATGCATCCTTTTGATTGCTCTATCGCTTTCTCGATTCCTAACGAATTTATAAGTTTGGTAATATCCGGGTTGTTAAAAATACTGTTAAACTCTATAAGCGTATAACCTTGCCGGGTTAGAATGTTTCTCAGTGTTTCGAGATTAACTGACTTTAAGTTATATTCTGTTAGGAACCTTTTTGCCTTTATTTTGGCATCATTCTGTATCACTTTCACTGGCCCTCTTGATAGCTTTTATTGTCTTGGCAACTTCAGCATCTCTTGCAACTGAAGTTGCCTGGGAAAGACTTAATCCGCCAAACGATTTTATAATCGCTTCGCTTGGCAGTTGGCTACAACGAGCATATTCCACCATAATCACAGAACGGATTGATTGAAGAGCCTGCTGATCCAAACTTTCGAGAATTTCCTGAGAGTGCTCGTCCAGAATGGCACGCATCTCAAAACTTGAATAATTCAGTCCGTCATTGAATCTCGTAACAAGATCTTTCGGAAAAATTGAAAGCATACGAATCATTTTATGTGTTTTGTGGTTGTAATCAAAGAACAGTACAAGAGAAAGATATGTGCTCCATGCCATTTTTCTGCTCTTGTGCTCAACAGCACTATAGGTCTGTCTTGAAATGCCGATAAGATTTGCCAAATCTTCTTGCGAAATCCCAGCTTGAGTTCTTAATGCGGCTAAATTATTTGTAAGTATCGCAATGTACTTTTCCTTTTCCGTAACTGTCAATGCCCATTTGGATTCAGATGTCATTGATGCGCCCACTTTCCTATAAACATGTATACAATTTTCATAAAGTATCTTACTTTACGAAAGCAGACAAATTATCATTTACACTATAAGATTATACATAATGTTGTCGAATTTGTCAATATGTCGCATAAAAAATCGAAAATAAGCGTTTAATGTGTAAATTCTGTAGCGGTTTTGACATTGTGAGGTTGAAACAACATTGTTTTCTTGTTTTAAGCCGTCAACTATGCCGAGTCGCACAATTACACGGTAGTCGGTGAATATATAGACCGGGCGCAAAGCGGCAAGTTTGATAACCGTGCCGATTTTCAAAGGATGATCGCAGACAGCGAAAAACACACCTTTGAAGGGGGGCTTGTATACCAGCTTGACCGCTTTGCCCGTAACCGATACGACAGTGCGATTTACAAATCAAAGCTGAAGAAAAACGGCGTAAGAGGCCTGTCTGCGAAAGAGAATATTACCGATGATGCTTCGGGCATTCTTATTGAAGGCGTCCTTGAAAGTATGGCGGAATATTACTCCGTAGAACTTGCACAGAAGATTCATCGAGGTATGTCCATCAATGCCGAAAAGTGTTTGTCAAACGGCAGTAATTCCGGTCTCGGATTTAAAGTAAACAAAAAGGACCGCACATTCTATGTTGATGAGGACGAAGCGGCTATTGTCCGTGAAATTTACGAGCGATATGCCGCAGGTGAAACAAAAGCGGAAATCGTTAAGGACTTGCAGAGAAGGAAGGTGAAAACTTCCCTTGGAAACGAGTTCACATACAACAGTCTCAGCCGCTTGCTCAAGAACAAACGCGATCTTGGCATATATTTATACAAAGGAGTTGAAACACCCGGCGGAATGCCACTGCATCCTGGATGACGATTTATTCTATCGGGTACAAGCGCTTATGAACAAGAACAAATCTGCACCTGCCCGGACAAGGGGCGAAAACGAATATCTGTTGACTACAAAGCTTTTCTGCGGCCATTGCAAGGAAATGATGGTGGGATACGGCGGAACGGGAAAATCCGGCAAGCAGTACCACTGTTATATGTGCAAGAGAGCCCGCAAAAAGAAATGTGACAAGAAGATAGTCAGTAAGGATTATATCGAAAATCGTGCTATCAGCGAGTGCCTTAAAATGCTGACCGAGCGGTTGAATCAACGGCAGGCGGAAAAAGCAGAATTGGAAACGCAGCTTGCCATTGAGAACAATAAGAAAATCTGCCTGTCCGAAGCGCAGATTTTAGCCTTTCTGGATTATGTGTGTGAAATGCCGATGGATGACTTTCATAAGCGCAGAGCGATTATCAATATATTCGTTCATTCCATTTACCTGTATGACGACCACTTCACATTGATTATCAATGCGAGCAAGAAGCCTTTAAGCATTGATAATATCCCGCTCAATGATATTGAAGCCGTTTTTGAAGGCAAAAACAGCGAAACGGGGGGGTGTTCATCGTTGATGACACCCGCTCCACCATGTCGCCGCGGACGTCA
This sequence comes from uncultured Oscillospiraceae bacterium, assembly GCA_900541975.1. Taxonomy (GTDB): domain Bacteria; phylum Bacillota; class Clostridia; order Oscillospirales; family Acutalibacteraceae; genus Scatavimonas; species Scatavimonas merdigallinarum. The sequence continues at coordinate 60,573 of UQLR01000007.1, forward strand.
TATCGTTCGCGGCGACGTTTTTTTATTCCGCGCCGGCTTTTTTGGAAAGGGCATTGGCTTGTTATGCAGGTGTTTTTCTTTCCGAAAATACCGTACTTACTGCGACTGTTTGCAAACGCACTTGCGGCGTTTCTGCTGCGCTATTTCTTAGGGAGTTCATTTCCTTGTTTGCCTGTGGATATTTTTTGTATACGCCTTGCCCGCAAAAGGTTTATTTTATAGAGGTTGGCGTTTATTTGCACCATGATGGTGAATTTCTTAAAGCGGTGTTTTTCTGTGCGTGACAGCTGACACATCACCGGCGAAAAAGCAAGCTCAAAAAGCCTAAAACATATTTTTTTCATTGCCGAAAGAAGACGCAAAAGCCCCGCCGAAGCGGGGCGAATGGGACAACAAACAGGAATTTTTCTATTTTATTAACTTATATTGTTATTTCCGATTTGGTTTTCTTTTAATAGCCAACAATTTAATATAGTCATCAAATTCAGCAGGATCGGTCGGTTCAAACATTACCCATTTTCCATCATGATAGGTTTTTGCTTTATCATATTGCCTACAAATGGTATCAGAAAGAGTATCTCTTATATCTTCAAATTTTGTTCTCTCATCTTTCCCAAAGACAATCATAAAACCAACGCAATTACTTTTTGCGTACAGGCAACAAAGTGTTTTACCGCCTCTACGATATTTATACTCATAAGCCCAATTCTTACCACCAGTATTCCATAATCGTTCCATTTCGTATTTTTCATCAATTAAAGTGCACAACTGCTTCCATATATCGTATAAGGATTGTCCGAGTAAATTCGTCATTTCTTCTGCATTCGGTATTTTATCAAGCATAGTTGTCTCTCCTTTACAAATGATAATTTACACCTGCTTTTCCATAACATCATAACATAAAAAATCACCAAAACCTGTGGGAATTATGTGATACGCAGTATCTTTATATCTTCTTTTGAGATACATATTTTTAGCAGGAAGTGAAGCACTCAGTATAATTTTTGAATATTTATAAGAGATTAAACTTTCTGCAAATTCAAGCATTTCCGTACCATATCCTTTGCCCTGATATGCGGGCAACACAAAAAGACGGCATATTTCATTAGCCTTTATTGTAACTGTACCGGCCACATTTTGCATTATATCAAAACAAAGATAAACCCGTTGTAATTTGATGTCATTACAAATATTTGCTTCACTATGATGTGCAAGGAAAAACTCTACTGCACCTTTCGGGTAATAATGTGGATAGATTTCAGAGATTGTAACCTTTGAAATTTCTTTAACTAAACTTAAATCCGATAAAGCAGCTTGTTTTATACTCATTTTTGTATCCCACCAAAGTCAGGTTGTTTCTCTGATTATACCACGCGGGGTTTTAAAATAAAAGCATACGATACGCATCAAAAGCCCTGCTGAAGCGTAATCAAGTAAAGCGAAAAACAGAAAGTGGTTACAACAACGCTTTTTTTAAATCTGAAACAAATTTTGCCTGTTGTTTTTTGCAATAAAATTTTACAAATGGTTTTAGAAAGAATTTTTTTGCAACTATATTTTCTGTAAAATCTATTTCTGTTTCATTGCCTTTTTGTGTGAAAATACCAACCCAATGTCCTTTCATATTGCTGTTTTCCATATCAAATTCCCAACGCTTGTATGGTTCTACAATAGTGGTTGTAAAGTTTGTAGCATAACCGCCTTTCGTGTATTCAACAAACTGTTTTTCGTTGAGAATTTTAGTTTTACTTAAATCGCTGCGCCATGTATAATTCTCAACCGCTGTAACCACTTCCCACACCGTATGAATATCGCTTTGGATCCTGGTTTTTATATTGGAAGTTGGCATTTTTAACACCTCACAAAAAAGAAATTTTATAACCATACGCCCCAATCACCATAGTCAAATGTACCACTACCATGATGCAGTTTTCCGTTTGCTTTAAGCTGTTTGAATGCTTCTCGCATACGGAGTAAAATTTCTGGTTGTATATCCAATGCATGGTGTGCGGGAAATACTTTTTTTACAGGCAATGCTGCAACTTTTTCCAGCGAAGCAAGATATGCTTCCGGATCAGTAGACGGATAATAGGCAAACAGTATACCCTTATAGGCCAGGTCGCCGGTAAATAAATATCCTTTGTCTTTTTCCCAAAAGCACAGATGCCCCGGTGCGTGCCCGGGTGTATGCAATGCTTCAATTTGCCGCCCTCCAATGTCAATTACGTCATGGTCGGCTAAAATTTTTGACGGTATTCCCTGAAAAAGTTTGTAATTTTTTACATGGAATGCATTTGGTAAATCACAACGGTCAACAACCATTTCCTTAATCGTTTCGATTGACAGAGGAAACTTGCCATTGAGCCAATCTAATTCCTCAGCATGCGCATAAAAATCCGGGAAATATTTGTGTCCGCCAATATGGTCCCAATGAATATGCGTTGCAACTGCCGTAATGGGTTTATTGGTAAGTTTTACTACTTCATTATATATGTTTGAAATACCAAGGCCCGTGTCAATAAGCAGGCTTCTTTTACTTCCATTTAGCAAATAACAATGCGTTTCTTCCCAATGCCGGTATTCGCTGATCCCATAAGTTTTTGCATCAATTTTATCTATTGTAAACCAGTTGTCCAATATTTTACACTCCTTTCATTCCCGGTTTGCACTCTGAATATATCACATTCTGTTTCCAGATGAAAGAAGGATATGCTTACCCCCAAAAAAAGCTCCGCCAATACGGGAACGACGCGGTTATTGGCTCTTAATCGCGATAGATTGGAAAAAGTCTTAAAAAGCTTGCTTGTGACGCAGCGTAATGTACTATACTACAGAACAGGAGGTAGTTATGCCATGGAAAAGTATAAAGCAATACCACAGGGATATATGACCACAGGCGAGGTTGCCAGGAAAATGGGGATTACCGTTCGTACCTTGCAATATTACGATAAAGAGGGATTGTTTTCCCCGTCGGCTGCAAGTGAAGGAGGCCGCAGACTGTATACGGACAAAGACCTGATTCTGCTTCATCAGATTATATCTTTGAAATCATTGGGGTTTTCTTTGGATGATATAAAACAACGCTTAATTTCTTTAGATACACCCGCTGAGGTTGCAAGTGCTCTTACGGAGCAGGCGGGGAATATACGCAAAAAAATAGAACAGCTATCCGCTTCTTTAACGGCGATAGAACAGCTAAAAATGGAAGTGCTGCAAATGCAGACGGTAAACTTTAAAAAATATGCGGATATTATTGTCAATCTGCAAATGAAGAATGAATTTTACTATCTTATTAAACGCTTTGATGACGACACGCTGGACCATATACGCAGTCAGTTTGATAAAGAAAGCGGTCTGGATTTTATAAACAGGTTTAACCGTTTGTGTGAAGAGATCATCCAACTGCAAGAAAGCGGTGTGCCGCCCGAAAGCGAAAAATGTCAACAGGCCGTGCAGGAATACTGGGGTTTGATTGTGGAATTTACAGGCGGCGATATGAGTATACTGCCGAAACTGATGGAGATTGGAAGCATGGATGTTGCAACAAATGAATGGGAAGAAAAATACAAAATTGTAAACAAGTATTTAGAACCTGCTTTACAAATCTATTTTTCAAGACTCGGCGTGAATCCGTTTGAGGAGGTGGAACAATGAGCAGCGCCATACAAGTTTGTGGGTTAAAGAAAAGCTATGGCAGCCATACCGTTCTTAAAGGGCTTAATTTGCAGATTGCGTCAGGGGAAATTTTTGCCCTGCTTGGCGTGAATGGGGCGGGAAAAACGACCGCGCTTGAATGTATGGAGGGTCTGAGAAAATATGATGGCGGCACAGTTACCGTAGACGGAAAAATGGGCATCCAGCTGCAATCGTCGTCGTTGCCTGCTCATATCAAACCAATGGAAGCCGTAAAATTGTTTGCGAAATGGAATAAGACAAGGATTGATTATTCTATGCTTAATCTCCTTGGTATAAAAGAAATGGAAAAGAAACAATATATTCAGCTGTCAACAGGGCAGAAAAGACGGTTGCACCTTGCTCTTGCGCTTATCAGCGACCCGGATATTATTTTTCTTGATGAGCCAACGGCGGGGCTTGATGTCGAAGGCAGGCTGCTGCTGCACGAACAAATTCGCAAACTACAATTACAGGGGAAAACAATCGTTTTGGCAAGCCACGATATGGCGGAAGTGGAAACATTGTGCGATCGCATTGCAATTTTGAACGATGGGAACATTGTATTTTGCGGTGCGGTTTCAGAACTAAGCGATAAAATAGGGGAAAAATATTTTATTCATCTCAAAACACAGCAGGGAAGTGATACCATTGAAACGGACAATATAGAAGATACCCTGCTTTCCCTGCTCGGTGAGCTAAGACATAAGGGAATGAAAATATTTGATATCAAAGTGGACAGGGGCGGGCTTGAACAGTATTTTATCGAAATAGCAGGGAGGGCGGAAGAATGAGTGGTTTTTTATATAGTGTGGCGTTACAGTGGAAATTAGATATAAGAAGTAAATCTTTGTTAGTTGCCTGCTATATTGTTCCGCTTGTTTTTTTCCTGCTTATGGGCGGTATTTTTACCTCTGTAATGCCGGAAATGAAAAAGACGCTGATACCGTCTATGATTATTATGGGGGTGTCAATGGGTGCGTTCATCGGATTTCCGCCCGCCTTGGTTGAAATCTATGGAAGCGATATAAAAAAGGTTTATAAGGTAAACGGAGTATCTTTATACCTGGGTCTGGCCGCAATGTTTCTTTCTGCATTCCTCCATTTGATGATTTTGTGCATTGTGATACTGCTGCTTGCTCCTGTTCTGTTTGAAGCTTCCTTACCGGCCAATTTTCCCTTCTTTTTTCTTGCTCTGGCGATCTGCATTATTGTATCGCTGAGTATCGGGAGCGCTTTAGGATTGGTTGTAAAAAATCAGGCGAAGCTGACAATGGTTGCGCAACTTGTATTTTTACCCTCTATTATGCTTTCAGGAATTATGTTTCCAATTGACTTACTGCCAAAAGCACTTGAAAGTGTGGGGAAAATATTTCCTGCCTTTTGGGGCTATAAGCTGATGACAGGGCAAAGTTTTCAACCAGGCTGGCTTGCGCCGCTAGTGGGAAGCTTTCTTATTGCAATTGGAATCTGTGGGTATGCGCTGTCAAGAAAAACAAAAGAGTGAAAGATACATTATTTACCTCTGTAACAGACAGATACGCATTAAAAGCCCGGAAACAAAAAATTTATAAAGCAAAAAGTGTTCTTTACACGGTTGGAAGCCGCGTAAGGAGCGCAAGGAAAAACCGTTAAATGTCTATTTCTACGGCTTTTCCCTGGCGCATGGATTCCTTTACGTCTAACGCGCGCTGGTTTTTGGAGCCGCGAAAGTGCAGCATCAGACTTTTCTGTTCCAGAATAAACGGGCCGTCGATCAGAATATCCGTCTGTTCCAGCAGTTCTTTCCAGTCTGGGTGTTGCTGAAAACCTGCTTGCAGATTTTCAAAGGTATAGCCCGTGTAGGTAATAATATCAAGTCCCATGGCATGAAGCTGTTCTGCCAGTATTGCCAATGCGTGCGCCTGCATAAACGGCTCGCCGCCGGAAAAGGTTACGCCTTTAAGCATGGGGTTTTTTCCGACTGCTTCCAGGATATTATCGGTATTGCTGTCATAGCCGCCGTTTGGGTCGTGTGTACCCGGATTGTGGCATCCTTTGCATTTGTGCGGGCATCCCTGTGTAAAAACTACAAAACGTATGCCGGGGCCGTCCACAATGGATTCTTTGATTACGCCGGAAAGACGCAGGGGCTGGCTCATTTTATCTCATCCTTTGTTGTTACAATTTGTATGTTTTGTGGCGTGTTCCACCAAAACCGCGGGACAATCTGCTTGAAAAGGGCCGGCAACTGCCGGCCCTTTTCGCTTATGGGCTTAAATTTGTTCCATCTCTGAAGTGATTGCGTGTTTTACTCTGTCTTCTACTTCCGCGCGCTTTGCGTTGTTGAACCGGTCAACCGTTCCTACCAGATAGCCTGTAATCCTGCGGATGCGTTCAAAGGCAACATCGTCGTTTTCTTTTCTGCCGCATTTGGGGCACTCGTCGCCAATAATGCCGGTATAGCCGCAGCAGGGGTCGCGGTCTACGGGATGGTTAATGGAGCCGTAGCCAATGCCGCACTCTTTCATAAAATGTACCACCTGCTCAAAGGCGTCCAGATTTTCGGTTGGGTCGCCGTCGAGCTCAATATAAGAAATATGGCCGCCGTTTGTCAGGTTGTGATAAGGCGCTTCCAGTTTAATTTTATCATAGGCGGAAATGGGAAAATACACGGGGATATGGAAAGAGTTCGTATAGTATTCCCTGTCTGTAACACCGGGAATTTTCCCGAAGCGTTCGGCGTCTATACGGACAAACCGCCCGGAAAGGCCTTCGGCAGGCGTTGCAATTAAAGAAAAGTTCATACCATACTTTTTTGTCGCCGCATCCATCCGTTTGCGCATATAGCCGACAATTTCAAGCCCAAGATTTTGGGATTCCTTGCTTTCACCATGGTGCGCGCCCACAAGTGCTTTTAAGCATTCCGCAAGACCGATAAAGCCCAAAGTAAGCGTACCGTGCTTTAAGATGTCGCGAATGCTGTCGTTGGGGCCAAGCTTTTCTGAATCAATCCACACGCCCTGCCCCATCAAAAACGGGAAGTTGCGCACAAGCTTTTGCGCCTGTATTTCATAACGCTCTAAAAGCTGGTCAATAACAAGGTCAATCATGCGATCCAGCTGTTCGTAGAAAAAGTCTATATTTTTGTTACTTAAAATCGCCAGGCGGGGAAGATTGATCGAGGTGAAGCTTAGGTTCCCCCTGCCGTTGACAATCTCTCTGGAGGGGTCGTAAGTGTTACCAATGACCCTGGTGCGGCAGCCCATATAGGCACATTCCGTCTCAGGGTGGCCTTCCTTATAATACTGCAGGTTAAACGGAGCGTCAATAAACGAAAAGTTTGGGAACAGCCTTTTGGCGCTTACGCGGCAGGCCAGCTTAAACAGGTCGTAATTGGGGTCGTCGTGGTTGTAATTGACGCCTTCCTTTACTTTAAAAATATGAATGGGAAAAATAGGCGTTTCGCCGTTGCCCAGGCCGGCTTCTGTAGCAAGCAGAACGTTTTTAATAACCATGCGGCCTTCCGGCGTGGTGTCTGTTCCGTAATTGATGGAACTGAACGGAATTTGCGCCCCTGCTCTGGAATGCATGGTATTCAAATTATGAACGAAAGCTTCCATTGCCTGAAACACTGCCCGGTCTGTTTCTTTGTTTGCATGGTTGAAAGCAAAGCGCTGCATCTTGCGCGCAATTTTCTCACCGTATTTTTCCGTCAGAAGAGAAAGCTCCGCTTCCATATAAGTTTCGCCGTCATCCAGCTTGGGATTGCTGCCGCTGTCTGCTTCCGCCGTATTGGCAAGATCCAAAGCCATCTGCGCCGCGTCTTCGTCCTCTGTTAAAAGCTCTGCTGCTCTGGACAGATTCTGACGATAAATCCTCCGGTAGGTTTTGGCAACGCCTTTAGCCATGCCATAATCAAAGTTGGGAATGCTCTGCCCGCCGTGCTGGTCGTTTTGATTGGACTGGATGGCAATGCAGGCGAGCGCCGCATAGCTTGCAATGTCATTTGGTTCACGCAAAAAGCCGTGGCCTGTGGAAAACCCGCCTGTAAAAAGTTTGTCAATATCAATCTGACAGCAGGTGGTTGTCAGGGTCAGAAAGTCCAGGTCATGAATATGAATATCGCCGTTTCTGTGCGCAGCGGCGTGCTTGGGGTTTAATATATACATTTCATAAAATTGTTTTGCACCCTCTGATCCATATTTAAGCATGGTCCCCATGGCGGTGTCGCCGTCTATATTGGCATTTTCACGCTTTACATCGTTATCTTTGGCCGCCTTAAAGGTCAAATCTTCATAAATTTTCATCAGACGGGTATTCATTTCGCGCACTCTTGTGCGCTCCGCACGGTATAGAATAAATTCCTTTGCCGTACGGGCATGTCCGTTTTCAATTAAAATTTTTTCCACAACGTCCTGCACGTGCTCGACCGTCGGCGTCGCCTGTGTTTCCTTTTCCAGATGGTCACGCACCTTTTTTGCAAGCTCCTGCGCGGCCTCATAATCGTTTCCTCCAATGGCCTGCGCAGCCTTAAAGATAGCGTCTGTAATTTTCTTTAAATCAAACTGAACGGTTCGTCCATCACGTTTTTCTATGCTGGTCAACATGTTCTGATTCTCCTTTTCGTGCGTGGTTACACCGAAATTGTTGTTCCTATTCTCCACATCACTATATATAGTGTCCACGACTTCCAACGTTTAAACAGTATAGTCCATATATAAGGGATAGTCAATAGTAAAATTGACGGTTTTAAAGGTTGTTTTTCGTGCAAAAGTGAAGAAAAGGCAGACTTAATGAGAAAGAAGAATTAAACAATTTATTGAGTTTGTTTTTTTAAAAACCACAATATATAGTTATAAAATAATAATAATTCTCAATTTATTTTTATGGAGTGTAAAAAGTCTTTTGGCATACGTATGCACGGTTGTGCTCTTTTCAGCCTGTGCAATACAGAAAAAGCACACGCACAATATATTGTGTGCCTGTTTTTTAATGTTTTATTAAAAAATAGGGAAAAGCGGTACCAAGGCATGCAAACTGCAGGTAGAAAAGCAGCCGGGTATGATGGTTGACGGAAATGTAACAGAGGCATATAATACATATTTATAAGGGAATAAAACAAAAAGCGGAGGAACCAGTCAGGATGAATACCTTTGTCAGACGAACATGGGCGGAGATTAATCTAGACCATATTGCGCACAATTACCATGTAATCCGGCAGCATACGGACAAACATGCAATGGTTTGCTGCGTCATCAAAGCGGACGGCTATGGCCATGGGGCCGTAGAGCTTGCAAAACTGTACGAAAAGCTGGGGGCAGACTGGTTTGCCGTTTCGAATATAGAAGAGGCTATGCAGCTTCGCAATGCGGGGATCAGGCTGCCGATTTTGATCCTGGGATATACGCCGTGCGACTGCGCCGCCCTTTTGAGCAGGCAGAATATTTCACAGACAGTTTATTCAAACGATTATGCGCAGGCTTTGTCAAAAAGCGCACGGCAGGCGGGCGTAAAAATACAAATCCATTTAAAACTGGACACCGGCATGAGCCGTATTGGTTTAATGTGCCAACGCTTTGCACGCGATGCGCATTCCATAGATGAAGCCGAGCAGATCTGCAGGTATGAAGGGCTGGTACCGCAGGGGATTTTTACGCATTTTTCCGTAGCGGATGAGGGCCGGGCAGGAAAATCCTTTACGTTGCAGCAGTTTGCATGCTTTATGCATGTAGTTGAAGCGCTTGAAAAAAGAGGTATTTGTTTTGCCATTCGCCATTGCGCAAACAGCGGCGCGGTAATCGATTATAAGCAGACGCATCTGGACATGATAAGGGCGGGGATCATTTTGTATGGCCTTTCTCCATCGCCAAATTTGAAGGGAAAGCTTGAACTGTTGCCTGCCATGGAGCTTAAATCGGTGGTTTCGCATGTTAAGACTGTGCAACCCGGCGCAGACGTGAGTTACGGAAGGACATTTACCGCCGGGCAGGCAATGCGCCTGGCGACAGTTCCGGTGGGCTATGCAGACGGCTATATCCGCGCGCTTGCAAAAGAGGGGCGTGTGGGCATACGCGGCCGTCAGGCGAAAATTGTGGGCAGGATTTGTATGGATCAGCTGATTGCAGATGTGACCGAAATCAAGGGTGTACAAATGGGCGATACGGTTACATTGTTTGGAACGGGGGAAAAGAATGCCCCTACGGCGGACGACATTGCGCGATGGAGCAATACGATTAACTATGAGGTTACATGTCTTGTGGGCAAGCGTGTGGCAAGGGTTTATGTGGAAAACGGCGAGGTGGTCCATGCAGTTACGCTTGCAGACAATCTATAAATATGCAGGCAGTATGCCGGGCGATGGATGGAAGGAGTAAAAGCATATGAAGCTTCTTGTGCTGGACGGAAACAGCATTTTAAACCGCGCATTTTACGGAATCAAACTATTGACTACCAAAGACGGCCGCTATACAAATGCCATTTACGGTTTTTTGACCATGTTTCGCAAGATTGCAGAAACCGTGGAGCCGCAGGGTGTGGCGGTGGCCTTCGATATGCGCGCCCCTACGTTCCGGCACAGGGAATATGCAGGTTACAAAGCGCAGCGCAAGGGTATGCCGGAAGAGCTGGCCCAGCAGCTGCCGGTGCTGAAAAGGCTGCTGGCGCTTTTGGGGTATAAGATTGTAGAGTGTGAGGGCTATGAAGCCGACGATATTCTTGGCACGCTTGCGGCCGCCTGTGAAAAAACGGGGAACACATGCGTGATTGCCACAGGGGACCGGGACAGCCTGCAGCTTGTGTCGGATTATGTAACCGTGCGCCTTGCCGCAACGAAGATGGGAAGGCCGGAGGTAACTGTGTACGACCGGGCGAAAATCAAAGAAGATTATGGTGTGGAGCCGGCGCAGCTGATTGATATTAAGGCTCTGCAGGGGGACAGTTCCGATAATATTCCAGGCGTCAGAGGGATTGGGCCAAAGGGCGCGGCAGATTTAATTATACGCTTTCAAGACCTGGATACGGTTTATCAAAAGATTGATACTGCCGATATAAAAGATAGCGTACGCCGCAAGCTTTTGGAAGACAAAGACAACGCGTATTTAAGCCGGCGCCTGGGTACCATTTGTAAAACGGCGCCGATTGATACAGAGCTTGCGCATTATATCCCTGCACCCGGTGATCATGCAGGCGCGGTGCGCCTGATGGCGGAGCTGGAGTTGTTTTCTTTAATTGACAAAATGGGGCTTCGCAATGCGGACACTATGCCCCAATCCACGCCGCAGAAACAGGAAAAACCTTGGGATATTGTTTATGCGAAGGATTTGCAGCAGCTGTTAAATGCAGTGATCGCGCAGGGCGTTGCTACCTTTGCTGTAGATATGGAAAACGGGCAGACCAACGCGCTTGCATTTGCGCTTGACGGGCGGGTTGAAATTGTACAAAACCAGCCGGGCTTTTCCGCTTTTTTAAAGGCGTTGTTTGAAAACCGTACCATTAAAAAACAAACGCACGACATCAAACCGGTATTATCTGCGCTGCACAAAATGGATATTACGGCTGAAAATGCAGGGTTTGACACAATGCTGGCGGCTTATCTTTTAAACCCTTCGGCCAATTCCTATGCAGTGTCCCGTTTGTTGGAGGAATATGCCGTTTCCGCACCAAGAGTGCAACAGGAGGAAGAACAGCGGCTTCCTTTTGCAGAAGAAGCGGCCGCGTTGCCGGCGCTTATACAGGCGCTTGCGCGCAAAATTGAAGTAAACGGACAGGAAAAACTCTTGCAGGAAATTGAGATTCCGCTTGCAGACGTGCTTTCCAGAATGGAAAACACAGGCTTTATGGTGGATGCACAGGGAATTGCGCAATATGGGAAGTCTTTGGAGGCAAGGCTTGCGGAAATACAGCAGACGGTGTATGACGAAGTTGGTTATACGTTTAATATCAATTCCCCCAAGCAACTGGGGGAAGCGCTGTTTGAAAAGTTGATGCTGCCTGTTGGAAAGAAGACAAAAAGCGGCTATTCCACCAGTGCAGAGGTATTGGAAAATCTGAAAAACGACCATCCGGCTGTTGCGCATGTGCTGGAATACCGCGCGCTTGCCAAGCTGAAATCCACATATTGCGACGGACTGCTGAAGGTGATCGCACAGGACGAGCGTATCCATTCCAGTTTTAATCAGACAGAAACGCGTACCGGCAGAATCAGCTCGACAGAACCAAACTTGCAGAACATTCCGGTGCGCACTCAGCAGGGCAAAGAGATGCGCCGCTTTTTCTGTGCAAAAGAAGGCTGGCTGCTGGTAGATGCAGATTATTCGCAGATTGAGCTGCGCGTTCTGGCAGATCTGGCAGACGACAAGGCTATGATCCAGGCGTTTCAAAACGAAGAGGATATCCATGCCATCACGGCTTCGCAGGTGTTTAATATACCGCTTTCTATGGTAACGCCCATTATGCGCAGCCGTGCAAAGGCGGTAAATTTTGGAATTGTATACGGCATTGGCGCGTTTTCCCTTTCCAAGGATATTGGCGTTACCAGAAAGGAAGCAGCTAACTATATTCAGGCGTATTTAAAACATTACAGCGGCGTGGATGCGTATATGCGCCACATTGTCGAAAAAGCGAAAAGTGACGGTTATGTGGAAACGCTATACGGCAGACGTCGGTATTTGCCGGAGCTTGCCTCCAGCAATTTTAATCTGCGCTCCTTTGGTGAACGTGTTGCAAGAAATATGCCCATACAGGGAACGGCCGCGGATATTATAAAAATTGCGATGATCCGCGTAGACCGCCGCCTGCGAAAGGAGGGCATGCGCGCCCGTTTGATTTTGCAGGTGCATGACGAGCTGCTGGTGGAAGCACCTGCAGACGAGGCAATGCGGGCGGCCATGCTTTTGCAGGAGGAGATGGAAGCTGCCTGCAAGCTGCGTGTACCGCTTGTAGCCCAGGCGGCGATTGGAAGAACGTGGTTTGACGCAAAAGGTTAAAAATATAATTATAAATTGGTCTGCTTTGGCCCTTTTTGGATTGTTCAGGCGGGTTTGGCAGTATCTGACAGAAAAAGCGGAGGATGAAAGTATTTTGAACATTACGTTTATATGTACGGGCAATACCTGCCGCAGCCCCATGGCGCAGGCTTTGTTTACACAGATGGCGCAAGATAGCGGGATAACATTTACCGCCAGCAGCGCCGGGCTTGCCGCCATGCCGGGACAACCCGCGGCGGAATATGCGGTTAAGGCCTGTAAAGCGCTGGGAGCAGATTTGTCTGCACACCGCTCAAAAAGCCTTTTACAAGAAGACCTCGCATCGACTGACCTTTTTGTGGTTATGACTATGCAGCATGCACAGGCACTTATGAAGCTTGGTGTTGCGAAAAATAAAATTTATATTCTTCATGTTCCAGACCCGTTTGGCGGTAATTTGGAAACCTACACGCAATGTTGTAAAGAAATCCGCCGGCAGCTGGCTACTCTTCTGGAGCTGATCAAAAAACAGGAGCAAAAAAGGACGGATGAATAAGAAAATAACCGTTATTCCCATGGAACGCAGGCATATAAAAGAAGTTGCACAGCTTGAAGCATTATGCTTTTCAAAGCCCTGGAGCGAACAGGGGCTTTTGTCAGAGCTTGTAAACGGCACGGCGCATTTTTTTGTAGCGCAAAACGAAGGAGAAACGATTGGATACATAGGTATGCACATTGTATGCGACGAGGCGTACATTGCAAATCTTGCCGTACACCCCGGCCACAGAAAAAAAGGTGTGGGGCGCACGCTTTTACATATGGCACAGGGGTTTGCGTTGGGTATGGGCGCTAAATTTTTATCTCTGGAAGTACGCCAGAGCAATCAGCCGGCTATCAGCCTGTACCGCAGCGAAGGCTTTAAAACGGCGGGCAGGCGCAAAGGGTTTTATACCCAGCCGAAAGAGGATGCGCTGATCTTAACGCTACTTTTTGACTGATCTGAAAAACGGAGGACAAATATGAAAATTCTTGCGATAGAAAGCTCTTGTGATGAAACGGCCGCAGCCGTAGTAGAAGACGGCAGAACAGTTTTGTCTTCGGTGGTTGCTTCGCAGGTAGAGGAACACAGGCTGTATGGCGGCGTAGTGCCGGAAATTGCGTCGCGCAGGCATGCAGAAGCGATCTGCGCAGTAACACAGCAGGCGTTGGAACAGGCACAGTGTACGCTTGCTGCCATAGACGCGTTTGCAGTGACATATGCGCCGGGGTTGATTGGGGCGCTGTTGGTGGGCGTAAATTATGTAAAGGGGCTGTCGCTTGCAGCGGGCAAACCGCTGATCCCCGTACACCATCTGCGCGCGCATATTGCAGCCAATTATATAGCTCACAGCGCGCTTGAACCACCGTTTTTATGCCTAGTGGTCAGCGGCGGACACAGCCATATTATCAGGGTGGACGGCTATACACAGATGCATGTAATAGGAAAAACGCGCGACGATGCCGCGGGTGAAGCTTTTGATAAGGCCGCGCGGACAATGGGGATGCCTTATCCCGGCGGCGTTTATCTGGACAAGATTGCACAGCAGGGAAATGACGCGGCGTTCAGACTGCCGCACCCGACCGTGGAGGGCGCGCCGTATGATTTTAGCTTTTCCGGGCTCAAAACAGCGATGATTAACCTTGTTCATAATGCCATGCAAAAGGGGGAAGAGCTTCCGGTGGAAGATTTGTCCGCATCATTTCGCAAAGCGGTGGTGGACTGCCTGACAGACCGTTTTTTAAAAGCCGCAAAGAATACGGGCAGTAAAACGCTTGTAACGGCGGGCGGCGTTTCTGCAAATTCCCTGCTGCGCAACCGTTTGCAAAACGCGTGCAAAGAGCTGAATTATAAGCTGTATATGCCGCCGCTTTCGTTGTGTGGTGATAATGCGGCTATGGTGGGCGCGCAGGGATATTTCGAATTTTTAAACGGAAGGACGGCAGATCTTTCCCTGAACGCCTGCGCCACAATGTCTATTGAACAGGGATAATTGCAAAGGCGTCTTCTCAGTTTTACGCACAGACCCAATGTTATTGTTTTTGAATAGTATTGTTTTGCAATAGAAGGATTTTTATTTATTTCTTGCGAAAAGCAGGCTTTCGTTTAAATAAAGTGACTATTTTATATAAATTTTGCAGGATTTTGCAAGAGATTATTCGTTTTAACAGAAAAAATGCAGGAAGCTGATTATAAATTCACAATTTGTACATTGATAAATCTTTTCGATTGTATTATAATAAAAGACAGTGTTGAAGGCCCATATAAACGTATAGAAAGGGGATTGTAATCATGACAAACAATAAGTCGGTTCTTGCATGGCTGGATGAAATGAAAGAACTGCTTACGCCTGACAAAATAGTATGGATCGACGGCTCTGAGGAACAGCTTGGGACGTTGCGTGCACAGGCCTGTTCCACAGGCGAATTGATAAAGCTCAATGAAGAAAAGCTCCCGGGGTGTTATCTGCACAGAACAGCTGTCAACGACGTGGCGCGGGTGGAGGACAGAACCTTTATCTGCTCCAGAAAGGAAGAGGACGCAGGTCCTACCAACAACTGGAAAGAGCCGCAGGAAGCCTATAAAATGCTTTTTGATATTGCAAGGGGCAGCTACAAAGGGCGCACAATGTATATTATTCCCTATTCTATGGGGCCGATCGGTTCGCCGCTTGCACAGATTGGCATAGAGGTGACCGATTCGATCTATGTGGTGCTGAATATGGCAATCATGACGCGCGTGGGGTCTGCAGTTTTGGCTCAGCTGGGCGACAGTGAAGACTGGGTAAAGGGGCTGCATTCCCGCTGCGATATTGATGCGGAAAAACGCTATATCTGCCATTTTCCAGAGGATAATTATATTATTTCCGTTAATTCCGGTTACGGTGGAAATGTGCTGCTTGGTAAAAAGTGCTTTGCACTGCGCATTGCGTCTTACCTTGGGAAAAATCACGAATGGATGGCTGAGCATATGCTTATCCTTGGGATAGAAAACCCGCAGGGAGAGGTTAAGTATATTTCTGCCGCTTTCCCGTCTGCCTGCGGCAAAACCAACCTTGCCATGCTCATTCCGCCGGAGGGCTACACTTCCAGAGGGTATAAGGTTTGGTGCGTTGGGGACGACATTGCCTGGATGCGCAAAGGGCCGGACGGCAGGCTTTGGGCCATTAATCCTGAAAACGGGTTTTTCGGCGTTGCGCCGGGAACAAATGCAAAATCTAATCCGAATGCGCTGGCTTCTACCCGGAAGGGCACCATTTTTACAAATGTTGTGCATAATCTGGATGATAATACCGTATGGTGGGAGGGGCTGGACAAGAACCCGCCCACAAACGCGGTAGATTGGAAGGGCAACCCCTGGAACGGAAAAACGTCCACAGAAAAGGGGGCACATCCAAATAGTCGTTTTACAGCGCCGGCAAAAAACTGCCCGTGTATCAGTGATAAGTTTGACGATGTGCAGGGCGTGCCGATTTCTGCAATTATTTTTGGCGGAAGAAGGGCGCAGACTACGCCGCTTGTATACCAGTCGAGAGATTGGGATAACGGTGTATTTGTGGGCTCCATTATGGCTTCTGAGACGACGGCTGCCGCAACAGGCGCCGTAGGCGTTGTGCGCCGCGACCCAATGGCTATGCTTCCGTTTTGCGGTTATCATATGGGCGACTATTTTAAGCACTGGTTTGAAATGGGCAGGTTGCTGGGCGACAAAGCACCCAAGATTTTTAATGTAAACTGGTTCCGTCTGGACGACGAGGGTAATTTCCTTTGGCCGGGCTTTGGCGATAACTTCCGTGTGCTGGAATGGATTATTGACCGCTGCGAAGGTAAAAAAGATGCGGTTGAAACGGCAATTGGCTATGTGCCCAAGCCGGAAGATATTAATATTGAAGGACTGGATATTGACAGAAAAACGCTGGGAGAAATTCTTTCTGTTGACAATGCAAAGTGGATGAAGGAAGCTCAGGGTATTGAAGAATTTTACAAAAAGTTTGGCAGCAAACTGCCGCAGGAACTTGCCGACCAGCTGCAGGCGTTGAAGCAAAGGCTTGCAAAGTAAAGTAAAAGACATCCAAAGTTTTTGGATATTTGGATATAGGATCCTCCTGAGCGAAAATCGCCGCCGGCAAAAACTGGCGGCGGTTTTGCATGTTTATCCAGGATTACGGGTACGGTATAATAAATGAGCATGCGTATTATAAGGTACAGACGTACCGCAGAGATTGCTTTAAAATGGGTTTTTGCAAGTACAATGAAAAAAGCAAAGATCGCGATGACGGCGTTTTGTATGAAGCCGAAAGAAGGCAGGATTCACCAATTTAGGCGACAATATGTTTATAATTGAAAGAAGATGCCACTATTTTGGTGGCATCTTCTTTGATGAATGGTATGTTATATATCGATTAAAATACGTAAAAGGTATTTGTGTTGTTTTATGCAAACCGGGGTTAGCTTTATAAGTCAACTTTTTCAAAACGTTTGACAGAGATCCGGTATGCCAGTGAAAGCAAAATAAGATAACACAAAATCCCCATAAACAGAATGGGTGTTTGTTTTAGCAGATCCTGTGGAGTGTAACTGTCCAGCCAGGCGAGCGCCGGAAAATGGACGGCCCCTTCAGCTGCAGCCATCAGCATCAGCATGGGAACAGCAGCAATGATAAATGCCTTTCCGGCTTTATAGCCGTTTTTGTAATAGGCGGGAAAAAACACAAGGTCAAATACAGCGTAAATGATAAACCCGAAACCATACCAGGCAATTGTCGCATCGATTCCCACAGGATTGTTTTCTATCTGAAGAGCACCGCGAAGAATAACGCTGGGGATGGAAATCAGCAGCTGAAAGAGCTGGATAGAAACAATCAGCAGACATTTTCCCTTAACGTTTTCCCGCTTGGTTACAGGGAGCACGGCGGTGTACCAGGCGTCGTTGGTTTCTCTGGCATAGAGAAAGGTAAGATAGGGGGCCAGACAACCAAACATAAAGATGACGGTATAGGGGTAGGCCGGCACAATAACCAGGCAGCCCAGAAAAGCAAATACAATGGAGGTAGGATGGGCGGCTAAGGCCAGTTCTTTATAGAGCAGATTCATCCAAATCTCTCCCTTCTGTACGAAGCATGATTTCCTCCAGGGTGAGCGGGCCGGAATCTTCTGCGTTTTTCAGATGCGCAAAGGACTGAAGAAAGGTTTTTTTATCCGCGCTTTTCAGCACCCGGCCGTTTTGGATATAAGTGATGTCGTCGGCGCAGCGGTCTAAATCTGAAGTGATATGGGTGGAAAACAGAATGGAGCGTTTTCCGTCCTTTACAATGCGGGTAAAGATATGTAAGATTTCGTCCCTGGAAACAGGATCTAAGCCCGAAGTGGGTTCGTCGAGAAAATAGAGCTGTGCATTGTGGGATAACGCCAAAGCCAGCAGGTATTTTACCTTCATTCCATTGGAAAGCATCCGGAACTGCTTGCTTTCATCAAGAGAAAACTGGCAGAGATATGCTTTATATTTCTCCTGCTCCCAATCCGGATAGAAGCGCCTGGTAACGGAGGTAATGGCAGACAGTTTTTTCAATGGATAAAAGTCAATCCCTCCAAATACAACCCCAATTTTCTGCTTGCATTCCTTTTCATTTTGCAGGAAATCCTTTCCAAACATCGTAACGGCCCCGGACTCCGGCCGGACTATATTCAGTATGGATTTTAAAGTTGTGCTTTTGCCGGCGCCGTTTTTTCCAATTAACCCCATAATACGGCCGGGTTTTACCGTAATGGAAAGATCTTGCAAATCAAAACCCGGATAGCATTTGTTCAGATGCTTTACCTGTAATAAATCTGTCATTCCCCGTCCTCCTTTTCGCCGCTGGAAAGCATATCCCGCAGAAAGGCGATGTTGTGAAGGACAGCGTTTCCTGGAACCAGGGCGATGCCCGCGCTTTCCGGGTTTTCGTCTCCAAGCGCTACCAGAAGGTCGCCAGGTTTGATATGAAACAGATCGCGGGCTTTTTTGGGCAGGACCACCTGCCCGCGCTCCCCCACTTTCACGGCGCCAAAAAGGTGTTTGCCTCTGGGCGGTATCGGCATGCGTTCGTCTTGCTGGTTGAAATGAAGAAGATCGTCTACCGATACATTGTAAAGTTCCGCCAGAGCGTCGCAGTTTAAAATGTCTGGCACGGTTTCTCCGGATTCCCATTTTGCCACGGCCTGTCGGGAAACACCGATTTTTTCGGCTATTTCTTCCTGAGAGTATTTATGAAATTGCCGCAGTGTGGTTAAATTCTGAGAAATATAATTGGATTGCTTTTTCATGTATTTCCAACCTCCTTGCCATTATTATACCGCTTTCTATCTGGATTTCTACCAACCGGAAATAACGAAAAATGTACGTTTTGGTTGCATTTGCGGCGGAAACATGACATACTATCGTCGTGGATAATATGTTATACTGATTCAAAAACAAAGGGGAAGTCAAATGAAGATAAACAGGCTGATCGGGATTGTGTCCATTTTGCTGCAGCAGGATAAGGTGACGGCTCCCTATCTGGCAAAAAAATTTGAAGTTTCCCGCCGCACCATCAGCCGGGATATTGAAGACCTGTGCCAAGCGGGGATTCCGTTGGTAACTGCGCGGGGATCGAATGGCGGAATTTCCATTATGGAAGGGTATAAGATGAGCAACACCCTGTTGACCTCTGCTGACATGCGGGCGATTCTGGCAGGACTTCGCAGCCTGGACAGCGTGAGCGGTACAAGCCGGTATGCACAGCTTATGGAGAAACTGTCTGCTGGCGCTTCCGATTTGATGCCCGGAGGACAGCATATTTTAATTGATCTTTCCGCATGGAGCAAATCCGCGCTGTCTCCTAAAATTGAACTGCTTCACAGCGCGATCGAGTGCGGGCGGTGCGTCCGCTTCCGTTATTTCGCGCCAAGCGGGGAGTCGATCCGCGTGATAGAACCCTGCTACCTGATTTTTCGCTGGGCCAGCTGGTATGTCTGGGGCTATTGTCGGGAGCGGGAAGATTACCGATTGTTTAAATTAGGGCGCATGACGGAGCTTCAGACAAATGAACTCTTTGAAAAACGGCCTGCTCCATTGCCGGATTTGTCCAACGAAAGGGTGTTTCCGCATACGTACTGCGTGAAAGCGCTGGTCACGCCGGAATACCGCTGGCGTCTGGTAGAGGAGTATGGGCCGGATTGCTTTTCTGTGCAAGAAGACGGCCGGCTGCTTGTTTCTTTGAGTTTTACAGACGAGGAAAGCATTCTGGGCTGGATTTTATCTTTTCGGAACGGCGCAGAAATTTTGGAGCCGGCAGAATTCAGGGAGAAACTGGCTGTGTTTGGAAAAAATCTTCAGCGGCGGTATTCCGATTCATGACAGACTGTTGTCCGGTTTGGTTTGGTAGAATGGGAACACCAAACCGAAAGGAGCTTTCAAATGGAATATGAAATTGTAAATTTGCCAGAGAAACTGGTTGCAGGAACTGCCGCCCGCACAAACAACCATGCGCCGGATATGGGGCGGGTGATCGGCGGCCTGTGGGCCCGGTTTTATCAGGACGGGCTCTATGAGAACATACCAAACAAGGCGGATGACAAAGCCATAGGGCTCTATACGGACTATGTCGGAGATGCCGACGATGATTATACCGCTATGGTTTGCTGTGCGGTGACAGAGGAAACAGAGGCTTCTGGATATGCGCTTCGTAAAATCCCGGCGGGCCCCTATGCAAAATTTGTGCTTGTCTGCAACATGGATACGGCGGTTGCGCAGATTGCAGGGGCATGGCAGGAAATTTGGAAGATGGACCTTCCAAGAACATATATCTGCGACTATGAAGAATATCAGGATAACAGGCGAGAGGGCACAGAAATCCACCTCTATATTGGGTTAAAGGAGAAACAAAAAGATGAAATTTAAAAATCCGCTGCTGGTGGTTACGAATATGGAAGCCTCCAAAACCTTTTACAGGAAAGTGCTGGGGCTTCGCGTGGTTATGGATTTCGGCGCGAATGTAACGCTGACGGGCGGCGTCTGCCTGCAGACGAAGGAAAGCTGGCTTGATCTGATTCACGCGGAAAAGGACAGAATATCCTTTGCCGGAATGAATGCGGAGCTTTATTTTGAAGAGGACGCCTTTGATGCATTTTTAGAGAAGATCGGGAAGCTGGACGCCTTGCGCTATGTCCATCCGGCAATTGAACACCCGTGGGGGCAACGCGTTGTACGGTTTTATGATCCCGACCGGCATATTATTGAGGTTGGAGAGAATATGGAAACGGTATGCAGGCGTTTTTTTGATACCGGTATGACGGAGGAGAAGATCGCGGAGAGGATGGGCGTTCCCCTGAAGTATGTGACCAGAAGTATTCGGGCGGGTAAAAAACATGGCCTCCAGTAAAGAGTTTGTGGAATACGCGGTGGAACAGCTGCGGGATGCAGGCGCTGTTTCGTATCGTAAAATGTTCGGGGAATATGGGTGGTACTGCGACGGCAAGTTTTTGGGTGTGATTTGCGATGACCAGCTCTTTGTGAAGATTACGCCGGAGACGGCAGCGTGTTTTCCGGGTGTTCCGAAAGTGCCTCCTTACGAAGGGGCAAAGGCATATTTTCTGGTGGAGGATATCGACAACCGGGAACTTCTCACCGAGCTGGTGAGGGCCACCTGGAAAGTCCTTCCGGAACCAAAATCGAAGAAAAAGAGGAATAAATATGGCGTTTGACTATAAAAAGGAGTATAAGGCGTTTTACCTGCCGCCTGAGAAGCCGCAGGTTATCCAAATTCCCTCCATGCATTTTCTGGCCGTGCGCGGTCAAGGGGATCCCAATGAAGAGGGCGGAGCGTATAAAGCTTCCATCGGACTCTTGTATGGTATGGCGTACACCATTAAAATGAGTAAGATGGGAACGCATAAAATGGAAGGGTACTTTGATTATGTGGTTCCGCCGTTAGAAGGTTTCTGGTGGCAGGAAGGCGTACAGGGCATAGATTACGCCCATAAAGAGAATTTTCAGTGGATTTCCCTCATACGTCTGCCGGAGTTTGTTACACAGGAGGCGTTCGATTGGGCGGTCCGGGAGGCATCTGCAAAGAAAGGGATGGATTTTTCCAGAGTGGAATACCTGACCTATAAAGAAGGGCTGTGTGTGCAATGTATGCATATTGGTCCCTATGACAGCGAGCCGAGTACCATCCGAAATATGGAGCGATACGCAGAAGAACAGGGATATAAGCTGGATTTTTCCCCACAGCGCTGCCACCATGAGATATATCTGAGCGATGTTCGCAAATGCAACCCGGAGAATTTGAAGACGGTGATCCGGCAGCCGGTCAAAAAGAGGTGAGCCAAAAGAAACGCTTCCCTGTCCAAGGCGGAAAAGCTGATCCTGCAAGAGCTTGCCTGAGAAAATGAAAATTTTATTGAAAGGGGTGAGAATATGAAACGCGGTCTGGATGCTGCCTTCTAAAATAGAGAGTATATTTTAGGAGGCTAAAAAATGAAATTTAAAAAATTAAATCTGGAAACCTGGGAACGCAAAGCTGTATTTCAGTACTTTATCAACAATCTCCGCTGTGTGATGAGTCTGACGGCAGACGTGGATATAACAGATTTTCTACGGACACTCCACAAGAAGGGGTACAAATTTTATCCATCTATGCTGTGGGTGATTAGTTCCGCTGTGAACAGCCGGGAGGAGCTCCGAATGGGGTACGACGCGCAGAAAAATCCTGGGGTCTGGGATTTTGTTTCCCCCTACTACGCCCATTTTCACAAGAAGGACGGAAGATTTGTTAAACTGGTAACAGAATATCATCCGGATTTCCGTATCTTTTACGATCGTTTTTTGAAAGACAGGCAACGCTGCTGGGAGCTGCGGGAATTTGATTTAAAGGAGATCCCGCCCAACACGTTTGACGTATCCTGTCTGCCCTGGGTGTATTATAAGAATTTTGATATACACGTTTTTGATTCCGGAACCTACCTGGCCCCCGTGATTACCTGGGGGAAGTACACGGAGGACCACAACGGAAGAATACAACTACCGCTTACCATGAATATTCATCATGCGGCAGCGGACGGATTCCACCTTTGCCGTTTTTTTTCTGATGTGGAAGAGTGGATGAAACGGGTTGAATAAAGCAAGGCGCCTGATACAAAACGTACCAGGCGCCTTGCTTTATCGTCCAAAACCCTTCGACTGGATAAAAACAGGTTTATGCAGTTATGGTGCAAGCGCCTCACAGGTGAAACGGTTCATGCATTTTTTGAAGAGCAGCCAGGCAAAGGAACACGCATGGATGGCTTCCGCCCCTGGGATTGCGCTGTTCTATCTTACCGCCGTTTTGGGACCTGCTATAAAAAGCCGGCCGGTGCAGCGTTTGAAGTTATGTGCAGAAGTCCGGGCGGATGAAAGGCGCAGGCAGCGGACTGCACAGCGGGAGAAACAGAAATAAAGTTGTAGCTTCAGAAAATGAATGATATAATTATAAAATATAAACAGAAATTTGTTCGGATTTGAACCGGCAGGAAATTAAATAGAGCAAAGCAACGCGCTTGACCGCAACGGGAGGTACGACCCTTATTGGAGGCAAGAAAAAAGGAAAACATTGTGCCTGGGAAATTGCGCAGGCGGTGTGATTTTCTTCAGATTGACATAGCATCAATTGCTGTGTATAGTGGTAAATAAGCAAGACAAAGAGCCTGCAGGAGAGAGGATCCCATGGAACTACGTGTACTAAATTATTTTCTAGCGATTGCCAGAGAAGAGAACATGACAAAAGCGGCGCAGATGCTGCATGTCAGCCAGCCGGCGCTGTCACGCCAAATGGTGCAGCTGGAAGAAGAACTGGGTGTAAAGCTGTTTAATCGCAGCAACCACAATATTGTTTTAACGGAGGACGGCCTGCTTCTGAAACGGCGGGCCCAGGAACTGCTGTCCCTTGCAGACAAAACAAAACGCGATTTTCTTCATAAGGATGCGGCGCTGGCAGGGGAGATCACAATTGGCAGCGGAGAATTCCGCAGCACAGGAGAGCTTGCAAGAGCTATGGTCGCTTTTCGGAAAAAACATCCGCTGGTGCGATTTCAGATTTACAGCGGCAACGCTGATAATGTCCAGGATTATATCGAACGGGGCCTTCTGGATCTGGGCGTGATAGGAGAACCGGTGGATATCCGCAAATATGAATTTGTTTCTATGCCGGTCAGGGAAAGGTGGGGGATTCTGGTGCGAAAGGATTCCAAGCTGGCCCAAAAGGAGCGGATAGAAGCCAAAGATCTGGCAGGGATTCCATTGGTTACAGGGGTTTTGGATTTTCACGGGGAGCTTACCAGCTGGTTTGGTAAGTTATATGATAAGTTGGAGATCACAGCAGTGGGCAACCTGCTATATAATGAGGCCATGCTCGTAGAAAATGGTATGGAAGCGGTGCTTTGTATTCAGTTGAATTGCAGCTATGAAAACCTGTGTTTTATTCCTCTTTATCCGGCAGTTGAATCTCGTACGGCTTTGGTCTGGAAAAAAGATTCATTTTTTTCCCGCGCTACCTCCGCTTTTATTGACTTCATCTCGCAATACCTGAAAGTTATTTCTGGTGATAAAATATAAGTATTTTACATGACAAATAAAACACGTTACAATAAAGGTGTTCCAAAACGGAGCACCTTTATTTTTTGTACAGCAAGGATCCGAGGCGAAAAGATGACGATTTATGAGGCGAGCGAGCGCTATAATATTCCGGTAGAAATCCTCCAAGAGTACGAAAACTGGGGACTGTGCGGCGTTGTAAAAACGATTATGGGAGCATGGCAGTACGATGATGAGGATATCCAGTGTCTGAGTATCATTATGAGCCTGCATGACGCAGGTTTTTCCAACAGTGAGGCAGAAGCTTATATGCGGCTGCTTTTGGAGGAAGAAAATACGGAACAGGAACGCCTGGCGCTGATAAACCGGCATCGTGACAGTACGCTGGATGAAATTCATTTACGGCAAAAACAGTTGGATTGCCTGGATTGCCTCCGGTACAGGATCCAAAAGAAAAGTCAAATGAAACCGCAGACAAAAGGCGGAAAGAAAGGCGAATGATGATGAAAAAGGATATAGGAAGCGTATTGGCGTTGTATCCCGCTGTGCTGACGGTAGTCGGCGCTATGGTGAACGGAAAACCAAATTGGGTGCTGGTAGGGCATGCAGGCATTATGGGACACGACCACATTCTGGTCAGCCTTGCAAAAACGCATTACACCAATCAGGGAATATATGAAAACAGGGTATTGTCGGTTAATATCGTGGATGAAGCGATACTCCAGAAAGCAGATTATGTAGGGTGCGTCAGCGGAAACAAGACAGATAAATCTGAAGTATTTGCTTTCAGCATTGGCCGAAACGGAGCTCCGGTGCTTGAGGAGTCGAAGCTGTCCATGGAATGCACGGTGGTGGATATTTACGAAACCGGGGGCTTTGACAACTTCATCCTGAAAATTGACAATACCTGTGCTGAAGAAAGTATTCTGAACGAAGCCGGTAAAATTGACTACAGCGTTTTTAAGCCAATTCTGTTTGAGATGCCCGGTTATACTTACCTGAAAACCGGCGATACCGCCGCAAAGTGCATGACACTGGGCAAAGCGAAAAAACGGAAATAAACCGGCGGGTGAAAAGCACTCCGGAGACACTTTGTCACGCGGCAGCCGGCCAAATGAAAGGAGCAAGCTATGATGAAGAAAATTTTTACTTTTGTGCTGACCCTCACAATTGTATTTACTCTTGTAGCCTGTGAAAACGGCGGTTCTTTGGAAAATGGTTCTTCTACAGCGCCTTCTCAAACAGAGGAGGTTTCTTCCGTAGCGGAAGAAACCTCCAACCTTTCCGGAAGTGCGCCGCAGGCCGGGGGATCTTCCCGGCTGGAGGTGGAAGCGGGCTCCAACGCATTGGTGGTCTATTTCTCCTGGTCCGGCAATACCGCATCGGTGGCAAATGAAATCCAGGCACAGACAGGGGCGGAGATTTTTGAAATCGTTCCTGAAAACCCTTATACAGACGATTATAATACCATGCTGGATATTGCACAGGAAGAACAGGCGGATAATGCTCGTCCTGCAATTGCCGAAGCGATAGAAAATTTTGCACAGTACGATGTGGTATATTTGGGATTCCCTAACTGGTGGGGCGATATGCCGATGATTCTTTACACCTTCCTGGAGGAATATGATTTCTCCGGTAAAACCATCGCGCCGTTTGTCACTTCCGGAGGCAGCGGATTTTCCAATACTCTCAGCACCATTGCGAGTATGGAGCCGAACGCCACCGTAACGGAGGGGCTTTCTCCGGGAAGTTCCACCGCAGCTGATTCCGGAAGCGATGTCACGCAATGGCTTTCCGGCATTGGGCTAATGGAGTAATGCAGGCGTATATAAGCTCTTCCGGGAAGAAGGCTGTAAAAAACTGTCTGATTTGTTCTGGACACCGGAGATTCTGATGAAAGAAGCAAACGTAAATATAGAAGAGTTCCGGGGAAATCTATGGTATAATTTTACCTGAAGAGAAACGGCGGTCTTTTCCGTTTCTCCCTGCCTGCATAGAAAAATCTAATGCATAAGGAGGAAATAAAAATGGCAGAAAAACAGACGGCGGGACGCCGAAATTTAGGTGATTTCGCCCCCAAATTTGCACAACTCAACGACGACGTGCTTTTTGGCGAGGTGTGGAACCGGGAGGATAAGCTCTCCCTGCGAGACCGTTCCCTGGTGACCGTAGTGGCGCTGATGTCTCAGGGCCTTGTAGATTCTTCGTTCCAGTACCATCTGGAAACAGCAAAGAAGAATGGGATCAGCAGAAAAGAAATTGCGGAAGTTCTCACGCATGCAGCCTTCTATGCGGGGTGGCCCAAGGCATGGTCGGCTTTCCGTATGGCTAAGGAAGTCTGGAAGGAAAAAGATACCCAGAAGGGAACCCATGGCGGATTGTTCGGATTGGGACAGCCCAACGACGCTTTTGCGCAGTACTTTATTGGGCAGAGCTATTTAAAGATGCTTACCACAGGAGGACTACCCATTGCCAACGTGACCTTTGAACCAGGCTGCCGCAATAACTGGCATATTCATAAAGCAGACAGAAACGGCGGACAGATTTTGCTTTGCACCGAGGGCCGGGGTTGGTATCAGGAATGGGGCAGTGAAGCAAAAGAGCTGCATCCCGGCGACGCGGTGGTAATTCCCGCAGGCGTCAAGCACTGGCATGGCGCGGCTAAAGACAGTTGGTTTACCCATCTGGCGGTCGAGGTGCCGGGGGAAAATACCGCCAACGAATGGATGGAGCCGGTTTCTGAGGAAGTATATGCCGGTTTAAAATAGTTAGACAGGGGAGAAAAATATTTTTGATCAGTCCAGGCAATGTATTGGCGAAACAATTTGTAAAAAGATGTTTGCTGTTTTGGGCGGGTGTCTGTGTTCTCTTTATGCTTTCCGCTTGCGGCAATGTGCCCGCAGAGCCCTCCTCTATCCCCGGGCGCGGCAATTCAAACACGCTGCAAAACAGGCTTGCCGGCGACAGCAGGGAATCTTCAGCGGCAGTAGAAACTAAGCCGGAAGAAGCGCCCAACAGTGTAGATGCATTTGAAGGGGAAAATACCATGAAAATTCAAACAGGCGATACGGTACTGACCGCGACCCTTATAGATAATACATCCACACAGGCGCTTTTGGAACTTTTATCCGAAGGCCCGCTGACGATTGAAATGGAAGACTACGGCAATATGGAAAAGGTAGGGGACATTGGCGCCAGCCTGCCGCGCAACGATGAACAGATCACCACTAAGGCGGGCGATCTGATCCTGTATGAGGGGTCTTCTTTTGTCATCTACTATGCGCCAAATTGCTGGAATTTAACCCGTCTTGGACATATTGATAATGTAAATGGAAATGAGCTTAAGGAGCTTCTGGGAGATGGAACCGTAACGGTTACGCTTTCTCTTGGATAATCTGCGCCCACGGCAGTTTCCAAACAAGAAAGAACAGGAGGATGTATTATGAGTAAAATACTAGTTGCCTATTTTTCCGCCAGCGGTGTAACCGCCCGGCTGGCAAAAACGCTGAAGGAAGCAACCGGCGGGGATTTGCATGAAATTAAACCTGCCAAGCCTTATAGCAGTGCAGACCTGAACTGGAACAACAAGCAGAGCCGCAGCAGCGTGGAGATGAACGACAAAGCATCCCGCCCGGCGATTGCCGCATTTGTGGAGAACATGGCGCAGTACGACGCCGTATTTGTAGGGTTCCCCATCTGGTGGTATGAAGCGCCCCGCATTGTGCAGACCTTTTTGGAAAGCTATGATTTTTCCGGGAAGACCGTGATCCCTTTTGCTACCTCCGGCGGCAGCGGTATGGGAAAGACAGCCGACATTCTGCAAAAAAGCTGCCCGGCGGCAAAGGTACTGCCCGGAAAAAAGCTAAGCGGTTCTGCATCTGCAGATGAAGTTTCTGCATGGGTGAAAAGCCTGTCTTACAGGTGGGAAGATCAGCATGGTTAAGGCGGCGCTGAATCTGTGGCCTGTGCGGATATGTACAGGCAGTGATCAGCAAAATAAATTCCAACACAGCACGGTAGTGGTACTTTTTATCCTGTCAAAGATGCAAAGAACATAAATTTTGTACCTTTCGTATTGACTTTTCAGAAAAAACGTGTTATTATAACTCTGCAAAAAGCGGTGTAGGGAGAGCGTCCCTGCACCGTTCACTTTTTCCAGTAGAAAAGAAAGAGGAACAGCAGATTATGAATATTCTTGCAATCGGCGATGTAGTGGGCGGTATTGGCTGTCGCTTTTTGCGGCAGAAACTACCGGCATTTAAAAAATTTAAAAATATAGATCTTGTTATAGCAAACGGAGAAAATTCTGCAGACGGCAACGGTATTACGCCCGCCAGTGCAGATTTTCTGTTTCAGAGCGGTGTAGATGTTATAACAGGAGGGAACCATTCTTTTCGCAGAAAAGAAGTTTTTCCGCTGTATGAGGAAAATGCATATTTGCTGCGGCCTGCTAATTTTCCGCAGGGAACGACGCCTGGACGAGGTATGTGCATAGTAGATATGGGATATACCCAGGTTGCGGTTATCAGTTTGATGGGTACAGCGCTTTTAGAATCTCTGGATTGTCCATTTCATACCGTTGACCGTCTGATTGACGAAGCTGCGCAGCAGGGAGCAAAGGTTGTTATAGTGGATCTGCACGCAGAGGCTACCGGAGAAAAGCGCGCAATGGGCTATTATCTGGACGGTCGTGTGTCGGCACTGTTTGGAACACACACGCATGTGCCTACCGCAGACGAAACCGTATTGCCAAACGGAACAGGTTATATTACGGATGTGGGGATGACCGGCACTGTGCACTCTGTGCTGGGTGTAAAGCCGGAAATTATTATTGCAAAGCTGAAAGAAAAGCTGCCCCAGCGTTTTGATCTGGCAGATGGCCCATGTAAGCTGGATTGTATTTTGTTTGAAATTGACGAAAAGACAGGGAAGACGCGCAGTGTGGAAAGAAACGAAATTCTGTGAGCACATTGCCTGTC
Organism: uncultured Oscillospiraceae bacterium; assembly: GCA_900541975.1. GTDB lineage: Bacteria > Bacillota > Clostridia > Oscillospirales > Acutalibacteraceae > Scatavimonas > Scatavimonas merdigallinarum. The sequence goes on from UQLR01000007.1 coordinate 89,791, forward strand.
CGTTAAGTTGGCGTATTCTTTCTCCTTGTGCATTTTGCTATAATTTTACAACAATATTGCGCAATTTTTGCTAGTGTATTGAATTTCATTGCCTGCATATGCTATAATATAAAAGTCTATTTATGAATGGAATAGGGCAGTGGTACCACTGCTTCTTTTTAAGGAAGTGTTTTTATGATAAACGGCGTAATATTAAAAAACGCCATTATATCCGGTGCAAATCATATTACTTCACAAAAATCAGCGATTGATGATTTAAACATTTTTCCTGTTCCCGACGGTGACACGGGGACGAATATGTCCATGACCATCAATGCTGCAGTGGCCGAACTGAAGAAAAGTGAAGAAGAAAGCGCAGGTGCGGTTGCAAAGACAGCGGCGTCTGCCTTTTTACGCGGCGCCAGAGGGAATTCGGGCGTCATTCTGTCGCTTTTGTTTCGGGGCTTTTCAAAGGGGCTTGCCGGAAAGGACAGTGCAGATGGTGTGGATCTTGCCAACGCCCTGTCGATTGGGGTAGAAGCAGCCTACAGTGCCGTTATGAAGCCCACAGAGGGAACAATCCTGACAGTTGCGCGCGTGGCGGCGCAGGCTGGTAAGGCTTTTGCGCAGGAAAACAGCGACCCCGCAGCGGTGTGGGACGTAATTTGTACTGCGGCGCTTGACGCACTGGAAACAACGCCGGAGCTTCTGCCTGTTTTGAAAAAGGCTGGTGTAGTGGACGCAGGCGGTAAAGGGCTTTGTGTGATTTTTGAGGGAATGCAGTCTGTTTTTAAAGACGGCGTGATTGTGGAAAATACGCAGGCAGCAGCGCCGCAGGGAATAGAGGAAGACGACTTTTTCCGCAGTGCTGCCGCAGAATTTGACAGCGATATAACCTTTACCTATTGTACTGAATTTATTGTAAGGCGCGACAGCGGAGTAGAAAAAGAGCCTTCTGAGCTGCGCGCATATCTGGAAACCATTGGCGACTGTGTAGTTGTGGTGGACGACGAAGAGATTATAAAAGTTCATGTGCATACGGAAGACCCCGGTAATGCGCTGCAGGCAGGCCTTACCTTTGGGCAGCTTTTGACGGTTAAGATTGAGAATATGAAAGAGCAGCACAAAAAGGCCGCCGAAACAAACGAAGAAAACAGGAGAAAGGCGGCGAAAAAAGAAAAGCTTGCTTTTGCACCGCCGGAAGAGGAAACTGGTTTTGTGGCGGTTGCCGCCGGGGACGGACTTTGCGAACTGTTCCGGGATCTGGGCTGCAAGCATGTAGTAAGCGGCGGGCAGAGTATGAATCCCAGCACGGACGATATTTTGGAAGCGGTCAGGGCAACAGGGGCAAAAACTGTTTTCGTGCTGCCAAATAACAAAAATATTATTATGGCGGCACAACAGGTTGCGCCGCTTGTGGAAGACAGAAAGGTAATTGTACTGCCCACAAGAACAATCCCGCAGGGTCTGAGCGCTATGCTTGCCTATGACCCAGATCTGACAGAGGACGGCAACAAGCAGTTAATGTTGGATGCAGCGTCCGGTGTGGCGACAGGGCAGGTCACCTTTGCTGCAAGAAATTCTGAATTTGGCTCTACCAGGATCCGGGAGGGCGAAATCATTGCTTTGGAAAACGGCAAACTGTGTATTACAGATAAGGACGATCCCGTTAAGGCGGCGTATAAACTGACTAAGAATATGGTCCGGCGCGATACGGCTTTTATTACGATCATTTACGGGCAAGATGTTACAGAAGAGCAGGCGCAGGAATGCTTGCGGCTTGTACAGACAAAATATGGTTCGGGCATTGATGTAACGCTTGTAAACGGCGGGCAGCCGGTGTATTATTTTATTCTTTCGATCGAGTAAATTTCCGCTTGTTCGCTGTAAAGTTTTTTACGTCTTACAGCGGCGTATTTGTGGGAAGTGAAAGTCTTTACAACAGGGCGCTTGAAGCGCCCTGTTGTTTTTTTCTGTTAAAAAAGGTACAATAGGGGCAATACAAAATGGATGGATGATGGAAATGGCCTCCTTATTTGAAAAACCTATTGAAACGTTACATGGGGTTGGAAAGCGGCGCGGTGAGCTTTTACGTAAGCTTGGTGCGGGCACTGTGGGGGATTTGCTGCGCTTTTACCCGCGCACATACGAAGACCACAGCCATCCTGTTTATATTGGACAGGCAAAGGCGGGAGAGATATGCTGTATACGGGCTACGCTGGAAAATTCCGTAATAGAACGAAGGATTCCGGGAGGCAGGCTTTTAAGCCGCGTGGACGTATATGATGAAAGCGGCCGTATGCAGATTACCTTTTTTAACAACCGGTTTATTAAGAACATGCTGAAAATGGGGGAAACTTACATATTTTATGGAAAACTGGTGCAAAACACAGGAAGAAAGGAAATGGTGTCTCCCGAATTTTCACCGCTGCAGGGCGGGCAGCGTGTGCGGCCTGTTTACAGTGTGACCAACGGTTTATCTTCGCGTCAGGTGGAGGCGGCGGTTAAAGAAGCGCTCAAGCTTTTGCCACAGACGGTCAAAGAGCCGATACCGCCGGATATTATGAAAAACCATGCACTGTGCCCATTGCGTTTTGCTATGGAAAATATCCATTTTCCTGCAGATACGGCTGCATTGCAAGCGGCAAGGAAGCGGCTGATTTTTGAAGAATTGCTGGTTTTGAACCTTGGCCTGCGGCAGTTAAAGGGCCGTAGGCGGGAGGAAACCTGCCTGCGGCTTGTACGGGATTTTAGCGAGGAGTTTTTTACACGGCTGTCTTTTGCACCGACGGATGCGCAAAGGAAAGCAGTGGCAGATTGTATAGACGACATGATGTGCGGAAAATCCCCCATGAACAGGCTGGTTCAGGGAGACGTGGGTTCAGGTAAGACAGCCGTAGCGGCGGCATTATGTTATAGTGCGGTAAAAAATGGATGGCAAACAGCGTATATGGCGCCTACCGAAATCCTGTGCGAGCAGCATTACAGTACTTTCTGCTCCATGCTGCAGGGAACGGGCATACGCATTGCGCTGCTTACCGGTTCTGTGACGCCCGGAAAGAAAAAAGAGCTGCGGCAACAACTGGCGCAGGGGCAGATAGACCTGGTCATTGGAACCCATGCGTTGCTGTCCGACGAAGTGGAATTCCGGCGGCTGGGACTTGCCGTTACAGACGAACAGCATCGGTTTGGCGTAGCGCAGCGCGCACGGCTGTTGTCAAAAGGAAAAAATCCACATCTGCTGGTTATGAGTGCAACGCCAATTCCACGTACGCTGGCGCTTATTATATACGGCGATTTGGATATTACTGTGATGGACCAGCTGCCGCCCGGCAGACAAAAGGTGGAGACATTTTTAATTGACAGCGGTAAGCGGGAAAGAATGTATAACTTCTTAAAAAAGCAGATGGATCAGGGAAGGCAGTGCTATATTGTTTGTCCGGCGGTAGAGCAGGGAGAATTAAACCTGACCTCTGTACAGGAATATGCAGAGGACCTGATGGCAGGGCCGTTTTGTGATTATGCCGTGGGGCTTTTGCATGGGAAGATGAAAAGCGTGCAGAAAGACAGCGTTATGCGCGCCTTTGCACAGGGCAAGATTGCGCTTCTTGTTGCAACAACTGTGGTTGAGGTGGGGGTAGACGTGCCCAATGCGGTTGTTATGGCGGTAGAGAACGCGGAACGTTTTGGCCTTTCGCAGCTGCACCAGCTGCGCGGCAGAGTTGGCAGAGGCGCTAATAAATCGTACTGTATTTTAATATCGGACGCAAAAAATGAAGAAGCCGTTGCACGTCTGCACACGATGTGTGAAACGGACAACGGCTTTGCAATTGCCGACGCAGATTTAAAGCTGCGTGGGCCGGGTGATTTTTTTGGCGCGCGCCAGCACGGCTTGCCGGATTTGAAAATTGCCGATTTGGCCGACATGCCCAATTTGGCGGCAGCGCAGAGCGCTGCGCAGGAGATTCTTTCAAAAAGCCCTGATTTATCCGCCCCGGCATATAAAAGTCTGCGCGCGGAGGTTGCAAGGCTATTTGGGAGGGTGGGGGAAAACGGGCTGAATTAGACGGTTTTTCCGAATTAATCAGGGATGATCACCTTTACGGTGCTTCCTTCTCTTGAGGGGAGCACTTCTATTTTTGCACCAATTCTGTTTTTCAGCTCTGTTACATGGGAGATCATACCTACGGTTCTGCCCATGCGCTGGATCTGCTCTAAAGCCCGCATTGCGGTATCGAGCGTCTCGCGGTCCAGCGTGCCAAACCCTTCGTCAATAAAAATGGAGTCCAGGCGGATGCCCCCGCTATAGCTTTGGACAACGTCGGAAAGGCCAAACGCCAGCGACAGGGAAGCAAGGAACAATTCTCCGCCCGACAATGTATACATGCTGCGGCTGCTGCCACAGTATGCGTCAAAAATTTCAATATCCAGCCCCTTCAGCGCCTTTCCCCCGGTGTGCTCTGTAATGCGGCTGAGACTGTAACGCCCATTGGAAAGCGAGGAAAAATATTCGTTTGCCTGCAAAAGAATGTCATCAAGCATCATGCCCAGAACAAACATTTTGATAGGTGTTTTACATGCATTGTTTCCGCGCAGCAACTCAGCCAGACGGCTCGTCTTCGCGTAAGCATTTTCTGTTTCCTGCATGGAAGCCGAGCAGGAGGAAAGCATAGAAAGCGACTCGTTTACGCCGCGCAGCGCCTCTTTCATGCGTCCCGTGTCGGCCTGCGCTTTCTGGCTTGCAAGTTCCGCAAGTTCTGCTTCTTTTTGGTAAAGTGCGGGGTCTGTATCCTGTAGTGCAGGGTTTTGCTGCACCGCATCCAAAAAATCGGCTTGCGCCTGTGTAAAAGCGTCTTGTGCGTTATGCAGGTTGGTGTTTGCAATGTCAAGCCGGCGCCGGGCGTTTGTAAGCGCATCCTGTAAAGCGGAGGCTTGCTGGTCCGCAGTTTCTTTTTGTATGCCTGCTTTGTGTATTTGTTCCGCAATGGCAGCGCTGTCGTCTGCACCCTGCGGAAGGTACGAAGCAAGCGTTTCCATGGCGGATTGCATGCTTTGTATTTCCGTGGCGTTTTGTACAAGAGCCTGTTGGCTCTGCTCAAGCGTTTTTTGTGCGGATTCCAGCTCCTGCTTGCGCTGCTGTAAAAGCTGCCGCGCCTTGGGAAGCAGTGCGTCTTTTTTTTGCGCCTCTAAAAGCGCCTGCTGCGCTTCTGTCAGATCGTCACCCACGGTTTTATAATAAATATTATAACTGCCGCACAATTGCTGCTGCGCCTGATACAGCTGGTGCGTTTGATGCAATTGCGCTTTGTGGGCCAGCAGGCTGTTTTGTCTTTGTTCCAGCAGTTTCTCTGCTTTTTGCACCATGGCTTCAAGGCGTTCCAGATCTTTGGAGAGAGCGGCAAAATCCCCGCCGCTTCCACAGGCGGGAGCCGGATGGTGCAGCGCGCCACATACGGGGCAGGGCGCGTTTTCGCGCAGAGAAAGGGAAAGGGAGGCTGCCAGGTCTTTTTTTAAAAGGGCATCTGTGCGGTTGTACGCCGCTTTGTGCAGGTCCAGTTGCGTGTTGCTTTCTTCAAATTCTGCCCGTGCGTCTTTTACCAGCTTTTCGTCCTTTTCTTTTTGCAATGTAAGCTCCTGCAGCCGCTGGTAAGCCTGTGAAATCTCTTTAAGCGTCTGCACCTTGGCAAAAAGCGTGGGAATGCAACGAACTTCGTTTTGCAGCTGTTCTATATACTGTTCGCCTTTACGGCAGTTTACAAGCGCTGCATCAGAAGCTTTGACAGAATTTTGTATGGCGCTTTCCAGCGCCTTTCTCCGCTTTTGCAGCGTAGTGTATTTTTCGCGGTAGTCTGCAAGCTTTTGCGCGCTTGCAAGCGCTGTGCGCAGCGTGGCTATTTTTGCAAGCAGTTGCTCGGAAGTTTTTTGCAGCGGTTTGATCTGCGCTGCGTTTTTTTCTGCGTCTTTCAGTGCCTTTTCTTCTACTTTGCAGGCTTGCTGCGCGGTTTTACAGGCGTTTTCACAAAGTGCCGCTTTACTTTGCAGCTTTTGCAGAGTAATAGCCGCGTTCAGGCGGGCGCTGGTGCTTTTTGCTTTTTCCAGAAGTACGTGCGCCTGTTGTGCGCTTTTGTCATAAAGAGCTGCAAACTGTTTTTGTTTTTCTTTAAGCGCCTGCAGGCTTTGTACGCCTTCGCGCTCTAAAATGCTGCTTTGTGTAATAAAAATGGAATCCATTGTTTTCTTTAGCTCGGCGGCGTTTGCAAGCAGTGCGTCCGTAACGCGCGACCATTTTTCTGTGGAAAACAGTTTTTCAAAAATTTTTGCCTTTTCCTGCGAGCTGGCGAGCAAGAGTTTTCGAAATTCCCCCTGCGGCAGCATCATAACTTTAGAAAATTGCCCGCAGTCAAGTCCCAGGATCTCCTGCGCGTATTGTGTGACGCTGCGTTCAGAGCCGGTTTGCAAAAGCGTCCATGTGCCGTTTTCCCTTTTATAGCAGGTATGCTCTTCTTTTATTTTACGTTCTTTTGTTTTTCTGGCGGTGTATACGCTTTGGCTCCGGCAGAAACGGTAGGAGGTTTTACCCAGCGTAAAGCTGTAATCTACCAGTGTGGGAAGGCTATCGGGCGCTGAAATATTGCGCATTTGAGAAAAGCTTCGCAGTGCGCCGGTCGATTTTCCGTAGAGCGCAAAACAGATCGCATCTAAAACAGCGGTTTTTCCTGCGCCTGTGGGACCTGTAATTAAAAAAAGGCCGCAGCGATTGAGCAGAGAAAAGTCTATTTGGGTCTTTTGTATGTAGGGACCAAAAGCCTGCATCACAACGGTTTGCGGCGTCATACGTTTTCCTCCTGTATGCGTTTGAGTGTTTCAAAAAAAAGCGCGCAATCTTCAGGCGCGGCTGTTTGCGCGCAAATCTGCTCCATAAACTGCGTAAAAAGGACCGCATCGCCGGAAGGCTGTCTGGCCTGCCCATGCTGCAGGTCGGCCCGGCGCGATAAAAATTCGCTTTTCAGGCCTAACAGGTTGGGATAATATTCACGCAGCCTATCCATAGGCATATATACAGGCCGGTCGTCGGTAAGGGTGGCAAACAGATAGCTGTCGTCCGGCGTTTGCATACCGGCGTTATAAAGTTCCTCAAACGAGCCCTTTATGGTTTTTACGTCGTGTTTTGCATAAACTGGGAACTGTTTGATCTGCACGGCGGCACCTTCAAAGGTAACGAATGTGAGGGATTTCTTTTGGTGCGCTTCGTCAAACGAATATTTTAACGGGGAACCGCTGTAACGCGTATTGTCTCCCGCTCGTTGCGGTGCGTGCAGATGCCCGAGCGCCACATAATCAAAGCCTGCAAACGTGTCTGCATGCACTTCCCCGCTGCCGCCTACATAAGCGGAACTTTCAGAGTCGGACGTACGGCAGCCCGTGACAAAGCAATGGGAAACCATGATATGCACACCGCCGGGTTGAAACGTTTGCCGGATTTTATCCGTCACTATCTTGTAAGCTTGCGCAAAACCGCGGACATCCTCACAATGCAGAAAATCGCGCAGCTGTGCAGGCTCAAAATACGGAAGAAGGTAAAAATAATACGCCTGCTTGTCTTTTTCAAGGCGCACCGGTTCAAAAGCATCCTCCAGTCGGGTGGCAATATAAACGCCCCTGTCGCGCAGCAGTTCCCTGGCAAGCGCGATCCGGTCCCGTCCGTCGTGGTTTCCGGTGATCATGAGCAGCGGGATACAGAAATCCCGGCTGATGCGGACGACAAATTCGTCAAAAAGGCGGATCGCCTGTGGCGGAGCGACACTTCTGTCAAAAATGTCGCCGGCAATCACAATGGCATCTGGACGTTCTTTTTCTATAACGGGGAAAAGAACGTCGTTTAGAAAGGCGCGCTGTTCCTCCAGCATAGAAGCACCGTACAGGACCTTGCCCAAATGCCAGTCCGCCGTATGCAATAGTTTCATAATAGCTGTTCCTCCAGGAATGGAATTATGCAAACAATACAAACAGTAAAAGCTTTCAAGATTGTAATTTGAATTTGCCTATAATCTATTGTAAGATATAATATACATAAGTATTTTAACATACAGAGAGGATTTTTTCTATGAAGAAAAAGTTAACATATAAAATTTTGGGGACGTTTATTCTATGTCTGGCGCTGCTCTGTACGATATTTCCCACCGCGTCGGCCACAAGCTTTGACCCGGGATTTGAAACAAAATCGGATACTATTTTTTTAATCAATTTGGATACGGATACGCCGGTGTACCAGAAAAATGTGGATGAGAAACGCTACCCTGCTTCTACTACAAAGATTATGACCTATACGGTTGTGGTAGAGCAGGTGAAAGATCTTGAAAATACAAAAGTGAAAATTAAGCAGGATGTTTTGGATGAGCTTGATGGGACAGGCAGCTCGCTTTCCGGGCTGGAAAATCATGTGGATGAAGAACTGCCGGTTTTAGACCTTTTATATTGTATGATGGTCAGCTCTGGCAACGATGCCGCGCTGGTTTTGGCGGATTATGTGGGCAACGGGGATGTTTCTGCATTTGTGGAGCTGATGAACAACAAGGCCAAGGAGCTGGGGTGTAAAAATACACATTTTATGAATCCGCACGGATTGCACGACGACAACCAGTATACAACAGCCAGGGATTTATATAAAATTACGGAATACGCGATTTCCCTGCCGCATTTTATGGAAATTACCAATACGGTAACCTATTATTTGGACCCGGACGAAGAAGAGATATTAACCACATCCAATTATCTGATTGATGAAAACAGGGGCGGCGAATACTATTACGAGTATGCAAAAGGGATTAAAACCGGAACAACAGACGAAGCGGGTTATTGTTTGGTTTCGTGTGCAGTTAAAGACGCAACAGCTTATATGTGTATTGCACTGCACGCACCTAACTATGATGAAAACGGGGAGTGGGCAGAAAACGGCGCAATGCTGGATTCCAAGGCGCTATATGAATGGGCGTTTTCTTCTCTTTCCATGCAAAAGATTGTTGAAGAGCAGACGCCGATATGTGAAACAAATATCAATTATGCTTTCAACCAGGATAAGCTGTTGCTCGTTCCAGAATACAGTTATTCCACCATCCTTCCGGCAGATGCAGACAAGAACAGTATAGAAATTATACCGGACGTACCGGAAGAGATAGACGCCCCGGTGACGGAAGGTCAGGTCATTGGTAAGGCCCAAATTCAATATAACGGGCAAAGCCTTGCAACCATCAACCTTGTGGCCAGTGAAACACTTGAAAGAAGCGAGCTTGTATACGGCGCGACCATTATTAAAAACGTGATTACATCGCCGTGGTTTATTGGAGTTGCCGTATTGGTTTTAGTACTGTTCGTTATTTACCTGGTGCTTGTATCGGTCATAGGAAAAAATAAAAAGGGAAACGTAAAAAAACACCGTGATTTGTAAACGGCAGAGTTTTTTGTCCGATAAAAAGGAGAGAATCCGCATTCTATTAATCTCTGTCCGAAAACAGAACAAGCGGCCCGGTGCGCTTTTGTGCGTCACTGTGGCCGCTTGTTTTTTGTGATCTTCAGAATGTTATGGTTATACTGGCTGCCTTTTTAGAAAAAGTATCACAACAGCTGCGAGCAAAATACCGCAGCACAGCAAAACGGAAATATCGCCCCATAGCAGGCTGCACAGACCGCCGGCAAAAGCACCCAGACAAAAAAACAGGATTATGGCCAGGTAACGCACCGCTTTTTTGCCAGCCTCCTTTTGTTTTCGCGCGGCAAAGGAGAAGACATGCTCACCTAAAGCGCGCAGATTGCCCGTGCACATGGTTGTAGCATAGGGAAGGCCGTTATTTTTTCGAAAAGAATTTACCTGTGCGGAACATATAAATGAAACAAAAATGTTTACAAGAGAATCCGGTATGCTGTCTGGCAGGAAGGCGATTACCAAAAGCAGTCCCGCTTCCAGAAGCAGCACGACATGCCGCCATTGCACAAAACGGGCAGGCGGAAAGCGGCGGCGGATCCACTCTGTTCCGATGACACCCAGCAAAAAGGCGGCAACGGGGATCAGGCAGATAAACGATTGTACAAGCCGGCCCTGTGCAATATTTACGCCAAACAGCACCAGATTTCCTGTTTGTGCATTTGCAAACACGCCGCCTCGGAGTATGTAGGTATAAGCATCTAAAAAACCGCCGACAAATGTAAGGCAAGCGCCAATATACAGCGTTTCATGGATGGGAATATGCTTCTTTATCAAAATGCGCCTCCTCTTTCTGCAGAAACTTTCAATTATTATACCAGACATATGGAAAGTTGTATACAGGTAAAAGAAAAAAGGGCGTTATCTATGCCGCCCTTTTACAGATGTACATTCAGCTGTAGGTATATAATTGCTTATAAGGATTTTTTGTATCCGGTTCTAATACGAAAAAGGCATGCTTTAAAATCGTTTTTTTCTTTTCGTCAAAGGCGTTGCAGTAGTCGTCAAGATACTCGTCAATTTCCTGCAAATCCTTTTCAGTTGCCAATCTGGCAACTACCTGACGGGGCAAATTACCGGGGAGTTCATTTTCATTACAGCGCAGAAAAATTTTGCCGCCGTGCATACCGGTTCCACAAAAATTGCCTACAATGGCCTTGGAGTCTGTGTGCATACCGAGGACAATAATCACGCCGCCCGCCTGGTATTCTCCAAGAAAACTGCCGGCAGCGCCGCCAATGACAATTACAGGCAATTTGTCCCTGTATGCCTTCATATGAATTCCGGTGCGGTAACCGGAGTTCCCCCGTATGAAAATTTTGCCGCCGCGCATGCCATAACCAGTCGCGTCCCCGCAGGAGCCGTGCACGTAAATAGAACCGCTGTTCATGGTGTCGCCCGTGGCTTCCTGCGTGTTACCGTATACATGGATGCTGCAGCCGTTCAGATAGCAGCCCAGCGCATTGCCGGGCGTTCCGTTTATTGTAATGTTTTTTCCTTTTAGGGCGCTTGCTATATAGCGCTGGCCGGTGCAGTTATTAATTGTAATGTTAGCGTCTTCCGATTTTCTCACCAGGTCGTTGAGCAATTGAAAATGCATTAAATCAGCTTGTATTTTCATTCTTTCATACCTCCCAGAGTTTTTGCTCTTTCGCGCTTGGAAAAAGCCATCAGCTGCGGCTTTTCTTTAATCAGTTCAAAATCTATGGTAGAAAGGCGCTTTTTTTCGCGTATTAAGGACGTGTAAATGCCTGCACGCTCCACGTCGCCGACCATAATATAGCCTTTTAAGAGGTCGTCTTTCACAATCAGCTTTTTATAGCTGCTGTCCGTTGCGACAACCTGCGGTGCACCGTCATAGCTGCCGGCAGTGATGATATGCAAGCCAAAAAAGCCGATCGCATTCATGGGGATTGCCTTGTCATACAGTGCGTCCGCGCCGGCCATATTTAACCCTGCGCATTCCCCCTGCATATAGGCGTTGGGCAAAAGCGCCAGAATTTTGTCTTGGTCTGTTGTGATGTCGTGGCTTTCCGTACAGTCGCCCGCGGCGTAAATATCTGTAAGCGTGGTCTGGCACCGCGCGCTGGTGTGGATGCCACGGTTTACCTTTGCACCGGCCTGCTGGGCAAGTTCTGTATTGGGGCGTACACCGACCGCGATCACCAGTATGTCAAAATCAATGGTTTTTCCGCTTTGCAAAACGGCCTGTTTTTCCGTAAAATGTTCTACACTGTCGGACAATGTAAATTCTATTCCCTGTTTTTCAATATGCGCCTGCACAATGGCCGCGCTGTCCGCATCCAGAATGCTGGGCAATATCCTGTCCGCAAGGTCCACTACATGGATATGCCCAACCTTTGCGGCGATCCCTTCGGCACATTTAAGCCCGATCAGGCCTGCGCCTATGATCAGCACGCGGCTGTCAGGGGTAATTGCACGCTCCAGAGCTTTTGCGTCGTCCAGTTTCATAAAGGTGAATTTGCTTTTTACGCGTTCCAGCCCGTCCATGGGAGGGATAAAGGGCCTGGAGCCGGTTGCCAGCAAAAGCTTATCATATTTGACTTTTTCCCCGTCCTCCAGCAGTACATGCTTTGTCTTTGGATCAATCTGTACCGCCTTTTTACCAAGAAGGGTTTGAACCGCATTGTCTTTATAAAAGGAATCCTTGCGGTACTTTATTTTTTGTTCGTCTGTTTTGCCCAAAAGAAGGTAAGAAATCAATGGCCTGGAATAGGTATGATAGGGTTCGTCGGAAATGACAGTGATCTTTCCCCGCTGGTCCATCTGCCGAATCCCTTCTATGCAGCCTGTGGCCGCGGTGGAGTTGCCAACGATGACGTAATGCATATTACCTTTCCTCCCATTCGATTGCTTTATTGGGGCAGCCTTTTACGCAAGCGGGGGTGCCGCCGGCGTTTTTAACACACAGCTCGCATTTTTGTATTACGCCGCTGTCTGTTGGGGAAATACAACCGTAAGGACAGCAGAGCACGCAGGTAAGGCAGCCCACGCATTTTTCCTGATCCACAGAGATAACGCCGTCTTCCATTGAAAGCGCGCCTGTAATGCAGCCTTTTACGCACAGAGGTTCTTCGCAGTGCCGGCACGAAACGGCAAAGCTGACGGAATTGCGCTCTTCAATGCGGATTCTGGGATTAATGGTGATATTTTTCAACGCTTTAACCATGTCGTCCTTGCCAGAATTTGCAAACGCGCAGTAATATTCACAAAGATGGCAGCCAAGACACCATTTTTCATTTACGTAAATACGTTTCATTGAAAACCTCTCCTTTACTCGCCGGCATGCTTAATACCCAGAATATCAAGCTCTTTTTGGTTTAAGCCGATTCCCCGGAGCATCAGCCGGTTGCCGCGCAGGGCTTCAATTGAATTAATCCCCATACCGCCCATCATTTCTTTAATTTCATGGTCCCAGGCAGTTACAAGGTTTACAAGCCGTTCACAACCTATATTGGGATTTAAACGCCGTACAAGCTCTGGCCGCTGTGTGGCGATTCCCCAGTTGCATTTGCCTGTCTGGCAGCTTCTGCACTGGTGGCAGCCAAGAGCCAGCAGTGCGCCGGTAGCAATGTATACTGCGTCTGCACCCAGTGCAACGGCCTTTACAATGTCTGAACTGTTGCGGATAGTACCGCCGACGACAAGGGAGACATTGCCGCGTATGCCTTCGTCGCGCAGGCGCTGGTCGACACAGGCAAGGGCAAGCTCGATGGGGATACCCACGTTGTCGCGAATTCTGGTGGGCGCCGCACCTGTACCGCCGCGGAAACCGTCAATGGCGATAATATCTGCACCGCCTCTTGCAATACCGCTTGCTATAGCAGCAATATTATGTACGGCCGCAATTTTGACAATCACAGGTTTTTTATAATTTGTAGCTTCTTTCAGCGAATATACCAGCTGGCGAAGATCTTCAATGGAATAAATGTCGTGATGAGGCGCGGGGGAAATCGCGTCGGAGCCTTCCGGAATCATACGTGTTTTGGAAATATCGCCTACAATTTTGTTTCCGGGCAGATGCCCGCCAATACCAGGCTTGGCGCCCTGTCCGATCTTGATTTCAATCGCCGCTCCCTGCTCCAGGTAATCTTTGTAAACGCCGAAACGGCCGGACGCAACCTGTACGATCGTGTTTTTGCCGTATTTATAAAAATCTTTGTGCAGTCCGCCTTCTCCCGTGTTATAAAACGTACCAAGCGCTTTAGCAGCTCGGGCCAGGCTTTCATGCGCATTATAACTGATAGAACCGTAAGACATGGCAGAAAACATAACGGGAACTTTAAGCTCCAGCTGCGGGGTCAGATTGTTCTTTATATTTCCCTTTTCATCGCGCTCAATATGGGACGGCTTTTTCCCAAGAAATGTTTTTGTTTCCATTGGTTCACGCAGCGGGTCGATCGAGGGGTTTGTAACCTGTGAAGCGTTGATCAGCATCTTATCCCAGTAAATGGGGTATTTTTGCGGATTCCCCATAGAAGACAGCAATACGCCGCCTGTACCCGCCTGCCGGTAGACTTCACTGATGGCGTCTTTGCTCCAGTTCGCATTTTCTTTAAACGTATGGTCGGTTTTAACAATTTTTAATGCTCTTGTGGGACATAGCGCCACGCAACGATGGCAGACAACACATTTGGACTCGTCTGCAAACATTCGATTCAGCTCTTTGTCGTAATGGTGTACATTATTTGCACATTGACGTTCACAAACACGGCAGGTAATGCACCTTGTGTGATCGCGGATGACTTCGTATTCCGGATAAAGAAAATCAATAGGCATTACTTTGCACCTCCGTTTAACGTGACGACAACGGGCTCCCCGCCCTTTGGCGCCCAGATTTTGTCAAGCTGCGGCTGTATCGCGCGAATGGCCGCTTCTTCGCTTGCAATATAGACCATGTCTTTTTTTTCACCAATCACCATGGAACGCAGTTTCAGTCTGTCGTTTAAAGCCATCAACCCGCCCTCAAAGCCGACCAATATGGAAAAAGGTCCGGTTACCAGAAAGCTTGCAAAAGCGTTGCGCAGGTAGGTCATACGCTCACGCTGTGCTTTGGGCATAGATTCAATTGTACTCCAAAAGGGAGCGGCCATAACCCAGGCGGCTTCCTCATGGGTTAATCCCTGCTTTCTTACAAGATAGTCTATAATATAGGTAATCGCTTCCGTGTCAGTCAAAAGAGTACAGCTGTAGCCCATCATTTCGATATAACGGCGGTTGGCGTCATAGGAAGAGATTTCTCCATTGTGAACCACCGAACAGCCTAACATGGCAAACGGGTGTGCGCCGCCCCACCAGCCGGGGGTGTTGGTTGGGTAACGTCCATGTGCCGTCCAGCAGTAACCTTCATATTCTTCCAGGCGGTAGAATACGCCTACGTCTTCGGGATAACCCACTGCTTTAAAAGCTCCCATATCTTTACCGCTTGAAAAAACATAGGCACCGTTGATTTTCTCATTAATATGCATAACGCTTTTAAAAACAAATTCGTCTTCCGTTACCTGCATGGCAGATACTCTGTATGGAAGAGGCTTTAAAAAGTAACGCCAGATCAGGGGTTCGTCTGTAATTGTTTTGATCTGTCTGGTAGGCATTTTCGACATGCTGACAATTTCAAAATTTTCGCTGATATACTTGTAACCGTCTTCTCTGGCGATGTCGTTGTCATAAAAGACATGAAATGCGTAAAAATCCTTGAATTCGGGGTAGATCCCATATGCGGCAAAGCCGCCGCCAAGACCGTTGCTTCGGTCATGCATGACCGATATGGATTTAATCATGTCCTCGCCGTTAAATCTGGTTCCGTTCCTTGAGAACATACCGGAAATTGCACAGCCTGAAGGAATTCTTACCTGTCCTTCTTTCATAACCTTTTCCTCCTCTGATTTACACTTTGCAAAATTTTGTCAACTACGTACTGGTAAAACAGGCAAAGTGTATTAAATATAAAAAAACAAACATCTGCGCACCTTGCTTTATCTATTCTATATATGAAAAAGCGCGGATGGTGTATGTGGTTTACCGAGAAAATTATACATGAAGGGGAAGAAGCATGTCAAGAAAAAAACATGAAAAATTTTAAATTTTTGCAATTTTTAAATATGATTATTTTATAATCCTGTGATTTTATACGATTTTGGCAAGTTTAACCTTATAAAAATGCAATTTTTTAATATAATCCTGCAAATTTCCAAAAAGCATTGACAAATGGAAAAGAAGGGTATATACTCAATGCAGAACACAGCAAAGGCGCTGTAGGGGTTGGTCCTCTACGGCGCTTTTTGTGTTTTTACAAAATTATTTTAGGGATAGGAGTTTTTGACATGGTAAATGTACCGGAACTTTTTGGAAGCCTGGTTTTTGACGATGTCACGATGAAGGAAAGGCTTCCCAAGCAAACCTATAAGGCGCTGAAGAAGACGATCCAAAATGGCGAGCCTTTGGACATCAATGTTGCAAACATTGTTGCCAACGCAATGAAGGACTGGGCGGTTGAGCAGGGAGCCACCCATTATACCCACTGGTTCCAGCCTATGACCGGAATCACTGCCGAAAAGCACGACAGCTTTATAAGCCCTACCGACGACGGAAGAATTATTATGGAATTTTCCGGCAAGGAGCTTATTAAGGGCGAGCCGGATGCTTCAAGCTTTCCCTCCGGAGGGTTGCGCGCTACGTTTGAAGCCAGGGGTTATACCGCGTGGGATCCTACCTCCTATGCCTTTATTAAGGACAGTACGCTTTGTATTCCTACCGCGTTTTGTTCTTATACGGGCGAGTCGCTCGACAAAAAGACGCCGCTTTTGCGTTCTATGGATCGTATCAGCACAGAAGCGCTGCGAATTCTACGCTTGTTTGGTGATACGGAAACCACAAGAGTGCAGACCACTGTTGGGCCAGAGCAGGAATATTTTCTGATCGATAAGAAGCTGTACGACCAGCGTAAGGATCTGATTTATACAGGCAGAACGCTGTTCGGCGCAAAGGCGCCAAAGGGCCAGGAGCTGGAGGACCACTATTTTGGGACGATCAAACCCAGAGTTTCAGAATACATGAAGGACCTGGACCGGGCGCTCTGGAAGCTGGGTGTTTTTGCAAAAACCAAGCACAACGAGGTCGCTCCCGCACAGCATGAGCTGGCGCCGATTTTTACCAGCAGCAACCTGGCGACCGACCACAACCAGCTTACAATGGAAATGATGAAAAAGGTTGCAAGAAAGCACGGTATGGTCTGCCTGCTGCATGAAAAACCGTTTGCAGGCGTCAACGGCAGCGGCAAGCACAATAACTGGTCTGTTTCCACCAATACAGGGAAAAATTTATTAAGTCCCGGAAAAAATCCCAGAGAGAATACACAGTTTTTGCTGTTTTTGGCGGCTGTGATCAAGGGTGTGGACGAATACCAGGACCTGTTGCGCATTTCTGTAGCAAGCGCCGGCAACGACCACCGTCTGGGTGCAAACGAAGCGCCGCCGGCAATTATTTCAGTATTTTTGGGCGATGAGCTGACCGCTATTTTTGATTCGATCGAAAACGGCTCGGATTATACGAACAAAAGCAGTGCAAACATGGAGATGGGTACGGTGGTGCTTCCCAATATCAAAAAGGATACGACAGACCGCAACCGCACCTCTCCGTTTGCCTTTACCGGAAATAAGTTTGAATTCCGCATGTTGGGTTCTGCTGTGAACATTGCATGCCCAAATCTTATGCTGAATACGATTGTTGCAGAGGAGCTTTCTGAATTTGCAGATGAGCTTGAAAAAGCAAAGGACTTTGACAAGGCGGTTATGAAGCTAATTAAAAAGACGATTAAAGCGCATAAACGTATTATTTTTAACGGCAACAATTACTCTGACGAATGGGTGGAAGAGGCAAAGAAGCGGGGGCTGCTGAACCTGCGTACCATGCCCGAAGCTATGCCGTATTATATCAGTGATAAAAACGTCAAACTGTTTACAAAAAACAAAATTTTCACAGAAACCGAAATTCATTCGCGGTATGAGATCCAGCTGGAAAACTATTCGAAAATTTTGAACATAGAGGCACTGACAATGCTGGATATGGCAAAGAAAGATATTCTGCCGGCGGTTACTTCTTATGTGCGTGATCTTACAGATACGGCGCTTTCCAAGAAAGCGTTGTCGCCCGATTTGCCATGCGATTTTGAAGAGGACCTGATTGCGAAGCTTTCGGGACTGACCTCTTGTTTTGCAAAAAAGATCACCGCCTTGGAGCAGGTGCTTTTGAAGACAAAAGACATAGAGGGCGTACAGGAAATCGCCAATTTCTATGGAGAAGAAGTATTTCCGGCTATGCAGGAACTGCGTGCAGTTGGTGACGAAATGGAGATCAATACAGGCGCCGAATACTGGCCCTATCCTACTTACGGCGAATTGCTGTTTGGCGTAAACGACTAAAAGCGCGTGGTGGGAAAAGCCCACTTTTGCACAATGTACAAACAGCGCTTCCATTTTTTCATTTATTTCATTTATA
>UQLR01000008.1 GCA_900541975.1 uncultured Oscillospiraceae bacterium
ATAGGGGGAAAAGGAGCAGAAGTTGCATAGAACAATGCAACTTTAGATAATTGTTTACAAAAAATTCACAAAAACAAACTACAGAGAATTTAGAAACAGCTCCAGTATACCAAAAAGTTAGATAAAAACAGACAAAAGCACATCTATTTCTACCTAACCTTCATGGGTTTGTGTTCCAAAAAGGATACCCTACCATAAACGCGAGTGAACGGGCAAAATAAAAACTGAACCCGGAACGCGAATTGCGTCCAGGTTCAGCCTGGTGGTCCGCCCGGAGGGATTCGAACCCCCGCTCTCCGGAATCGGAATCCGTTGCGTTATCCAGCTACGCCACGGGCGGATCTTTTTTATTATATATCATTTTTTACAAACATGCAACAAAAACACATACAAAAAACTTGGCTTTATCAAAAATAAATTAATTCTTTTTCTGATTTTTTTTCATTATTTTGACATTGAAAACTATTTTTTTTATAATCAATTTGTTACACCATAAAATATAAGAATATATTTTTTACCTTTATGCAAATTATAAAGACAGGTGATTTTATGCGCTTTACAAAAACCCTTTGTACGTTTCACATTATTTTCCTATGTATGTTTGGCTGGATTGTTTTGCAAGTATTTTTATCCAATTGGAAAGATCACTTTCTGTGCGCATTGTGGGGTGTTGCGCTGGTTATCATTGTTACAATCGTTTACAAATGGCTTTCCAGGCGTTTTGACAACACCGACTACAAAAAGGCCAACCGTATTTTCTGGATATGCATGGGCATTATGTTCGTTTTACAACTTTTGGCCGGCTATTTTCTTATGTATGAGCCGGGTACAGATCTGCGCGCAATTCATGAAATTTCCAAAACCGCAGCGATGTCTGGCTCTTTCGAAAATATTTATCAAAATGTGCCGAACAATGCCGGTTACCTTGCACGCTATACAAACAATCATGGTATTTTTCTTCTTTTAACAGGATATTACCGCATCCTGTTTTTGCTTTTTGGAGAAATCCCGCTTTTTGCTTCAGTTTTTATAAACACTCTGGCAATTGGCATCTCGGTACTGTTTGTTTATAAAACAGCCAGTAAGCTTTTTCCTCCGGCGGGCGCGCTTACTGCATTTTTGCTATGCTTTCTTTTTCTTCCATATTATACCTACACACCTTTTTTTTACACCGATTCTTTAAGCATGCCTTTTGTGATTCTACCGCTTTTTCTCTATATAAGCGCTTTAAAAACACAGAAAAGAAAAAAGAGGTATGGATTTCTTATCTTGGCGGCGCTGCTAATTTATATTGGGTATGCTTTAAAGGGAAGCGTTATTATTTTGCTTGTAGGCGCAGTGGTTTATCTGTTTTTAAGCCGCCCCGTTAAGCAGGCGCTCGCCTGTTCCTGCACGATGGCCGCCATATTTTTGGCATGCGCCGTTATTTTCAGCACGGCTGTAAATACAGCCGGGTTTGTAACAAAAGAGGAATTACAAAAAGAACAATATCCTCTGACACATTGGATTATGATGGGACTCAACGGTAAAGGCGGTTACACGCATTCCGACAGTCTTTTCACAAGAGGGGCGGGCGATTATACGCAAAAAAAGGAGGCTACCGTTGCAGAGATCAGGCATAGGCTGGAGCAATACGGGGCTTCAGGCCTTTTTGCACATTTGACAGAAAAAGGGAATTGGACCTGGTCGGACGGTACGTATTACATCAGCAACCATATTGCGCATAATCCGTTGCACAAAAATATTTTGCATGAGTTTTTTTTGCAAGACGGCAATTGCTATTTTGTTTTTTTATTTGCCAGCAATACCTATCAACTGATGCTTTTACTGTTGCTCTGTCTGTCCATTGCAAAAAGTATCAAAAAACCAACTCTGGATTTTACCGTCCTTCTAAAAGGCCTGGTTTTTGGCGTCTTTCTGTTCTTCCTGATTTGGGAAACGCGTTCAAGGTATCTGTTTAACTTTACACCTGTTTTTATTCTGGCGGCAACAGACGGCATTCTTACTTTATCCAAACTAAAACTTTCCTCCCTGCGTGCATTTTACAACAGGCGTATAAAAAAGCATGCGTAAGTTTTCCTGTACAATTGGAAACAACAAACACGGCTGCATAGAAATATGCAGCCGTGTTATTTTTTATAATGGTAAGATCAAACCAACTCTATAATTGCCATTTCTGCGGCGTCGCCCCTTCTTGGGCCAAGCTTTGTCACACGTGTGTAACCACCGTTTCTGTCTTTATATTTCGGTGCGATCTCATTAAACAATTTATAAACAACGTCTTCCTTTGTTACAAAAGACAATGCCAAACGCTTATTATGCAAATTGCTTTCCTTCGCTATTGTAATCATCTTTTCCGCCAGAGAGCTAACCTCCTTGGCGCGGGTCACCGTCGTTTCAATTTTTCCGTTTTCCAGAAGAAAGGTTACCATCGCTCTGAGCATTGCTGTTCTGTGCGCGGTCGCCCTTCCCAGCTTTCTTGTACCGGGCATCAAAAATTCACTCCTTTACCTTGTGGTTTAAAAAAGTATCATTCGTCTTCTTTCTGAAGACTAAAGCCCAGGCTGTTGAGCTTATATACAACTTCTTCAAGGGATTTCCTTCCCAAATTACGGACCTTCATCATATCGTCTTCAGATTTATTAATCAAATCTTCCACCGTATTGATTCCCGCACGCTTGAGGCAGTTAAAGGAACGCACGGAAAGATCCAGCTCTTCAATGGTCATCTCCAGAACCTTTTCCTTGCTCTTATCGTCCTTTTCCACCATAATCTCTGTACTATAGCCCTGGTCGGACAAGTCAACAAAGAGGTTCAAATGCTCTGTTAAAACCTTTGCTGCAAGGGATACGGCTTCCTGTGCGTTGATTACGCCGTTTGTCCAAACATCCAGCGTCAGCTTGTCGTAGTCCGTAATTTGCCCCACGCGCGTATTCTCCACCGTGTAGTTCACCTTCAGCACAGGCGTATAGATAGAGTCAACAGGCAGTTCTCCTATTATATTGCTTCCGGAAAGCGCTTTATTGCGCTCTGCAGGAACATAGCCTCTTCCCTTGTCAAGGGTAATTTCCATATAAAGCTTTGCGTCGTCGCCCAAAGTGGCAATATGCATATCGGGATTAAGAATTTCTACTTCGCTGTCGCATTTGATGGAATCAGCTGTTACTACGCAAGGACCCTCTGCACTGATTTCAACCGTCTTTGGTCCATTACAATGCAACTTGGCAGTGAGGCCCTTCATGTTCAGGACGATTTCGGTAACGTCCTCTTTCACACCGGGCACGGTAGAAAACTCATGAAGTACACCGTCTATCTTTAACGTCGTAACGGCCACGCCCTCAAGGGAAGAAAGTAATACTCTTCTGAGGCTGTTGCCCAAAGTGTTGCCAAAACCACGCTCCAACGGCTCAACTACAAATCTTCCATAGGTGCCGTCGTTTGATAATTCCTCGGTTTCTATCCTTGGCTTTTCTATTTCTATCATCAACGAACCTCCTCCTAACATCGGGCAGCTTTGCTGCCGCTTTGTAAACCTTTAAACAACTACAGGATTACTTGGAGTACAACTCAACGATAAGGTGTTCCTCAACCGGGAAGTCAATGTCGTCTCTCTGCGGCATTGCAAGAACCTTTCCGCCAAGCGGATTCTGCATTTTTTCAAGCCATTTCGGAACAGAAACAATCGCGTCACTTTCTGCAATCGCCTTAAATCTGTTTGTAGAACGGCTTTTTTCACACACCTCAACAACATCGCCCGGCTTAATCAGATAAGAAGGAATATTGACCCTTTTCCCGTTAACTGTAAAATGGCCGTGATTCACAAGCTGCCTTGCTTCCCTTCTTGTAGAGGCAAGACCAAGCCGGAATACTACATTATCAAGCCTGCGTTCAATTGTAGTAAGTAAAACTTCACCGGTCTTTCCGCCCGATTTTTCAGCCTTTTCATAATACATTCTGAACTGCTTTTCCAGAATGCCATATACAAATTTTACCTTCTGCTTTTCTGTCAGCTGAAGACTGTATTCACTCTTTTTTCTTCTGGAATTGCCGTTTGGATTTCTGTTTGACGTCTTTTTGGAATATCCCATCACCGTGGGAGAAATACCAAGCGCCCTGCAACGTTTTGCAATCGGCTGCATATTCTTAGCCATTACTTTTTTCCTCCTTTTTCAAAACTATACGCGTCTTCTCTTCGGAGGACGGCATCCATTATGCGGGATCGGGGTTACATCTTTAATCATGCTGACCTCAAGCCCGGCGGATTGCAACGCCCTAATTGCGGCTTCGCGCCCGGCACCCGGCCCCTTAACAAAAACCTCGACAGACTTCATGCCGTGCTCCATAGCCGCTTTTGCAGCTGTTTCAGCAGCAGACTGCGCAGCAAACGGTGTAGATTTTCTGGAACCACGGAAGCCCAGTTCTCCGGCGCTTGCCCAGGAAACGGCGTTACCCTGTGTATCTGTGATTGTTACAATCGTATTATTAAATGTCGACTGGATATGCGCTGCACCGCGCTCTATATTTTTACGCTCACGGCGCCGGCGCACGGTCGTTTTCTTACCCTTAGGTGCTGCCATAGATAAACCCTCCTTACTTATTTCTTCTTATTCGCCATCGTTTTTCTTGGACCCTTACGGGTACGGGCATTCGTTTTGGAGCGCTGTCCTCTTACGGGCAGGCTTTTTCTATGACGAACGCCGCGATAGCATCCTATTTCAATAAGTCTTTTGATGTCGAAAGCAATGTCGCGGCGAAGGTCACCCTCTACGCGGCAGTTATGGTCAATGTACTCCCTCAGCTTCGAAACATCGTCTTCTGTTAAATCTCTGACGCGAGTGTCGGGATTAATCCCCGTTGCAGCAATGATGTCGCTTGCAGTTTTACGCCCTATGCCAAAGATATAGGTTAATCCAATTTCAATTCTTTTATCTCTGGGTAAGTCAACGCCTGCTATACGAGCCATATCTGTTGCACCTCCATTATAAATACATAAATTTAATTCTTATAAAATCTGCGCAAATCCTATAAAAGGAACCTGATTTTATACGTTGCGCAAGGCTATCGGGCTTTTTATTATGCTCGCAATCAGCCCTGGCGCTGCTTATGCTTGGGATTATCACAAATCACCATGACTTTCCCTTTACGCTTAATCACTTTGCATTTTTCGCAAATTTTCTTGACAGAAGGTCTGACTTTCATTGTATCATCATTCCTTTCCACTAAAACTCTGTCTGGTTTCAGGCAATCTTATTTGCTGCGCCACGTAATACGCCCCCTTGTAAGGTCATACGGGGACATTTCCACTGTCACCTTATCTCCCGGCAGGATTTTAATAAAATTCATCCGCAACTTGCCGGAAATATGTGCCAGTATTGTGTGGCCGTTTTGAAGCTCCACCATAAATTGTGCATTAGGCAGGGCTTCTTTCACTGTACCTTCTATTTCGATAACATCTTGTTTGGACATACATTTCCCTCCTCATAGGAAGACTGCGCCTGCTTGCCGTAATTATACGGAAAAAGCGCTTTTCTTATCTGTTTGTCTGTCTGAAATGTTCCAGCCGGTATCGCGTCTGCAGTGAGCGACAAATGCTTAACGTTTTTCTTTTTAGGTCGCTTAAGCAGGTGGATTTTTCCATCGCAAAGATAGGCGTAACGCCCGTCTATAGCCGTAACAATAAAAAATCTGTGTTTGTCACGCCCTGCTTTTGACCTTGCCACAACTCCGATCTTCAGTTCCATACACACACCCCGTCAGTCAGGCAACGTCAAAATAACCGGCCCATCCGTCGTTATAGCAACTGAATGTTCAAAATGTGCGGACAGGCGGCCGTCAACCGTCACTGTGGTCCATTGGTCGTCCAGTACTTTTACGCGGTGCGTACCGGCGTTGACCATTGGTTCAATTGCGATCGTCATACCGGGCATAAGACGCACACCTCTTCCAGGTGTGCCGAAATTTGGTACGCTTGGTTCTTCATGTAACTTCGCACCTACTCCATGGCCGACAAAATCACGTACCACCGAGTAACTGCGAGCTTCGACATACCTTTGAACGGCGCTTGCTATATCGCCGATCCGATTGCCTGCTTTGGCATTTTTAATCCCTTCAAACAGGCTCTCTTTTGTTGCATCCATCAAAGCTTTTGCCTCCCTGCTTACTTCGCCGCAGGGGAACGTCCATGCATTGTCGCCATGAAAGCCCTCAAAATAGGCACCAATATCTATGCTGACAATGTCGCCGCTTTTTAAGACGCACTTCTTACTTGGTATGCCATGGATAACCACATTGTTCACAGAAATGCATGCGCTGCCAGGAAATCCGCCGTAACCGAGGAACGAGGGCACGGCGCCCTGTTCCTCAATATATTTACGGACAATACCATCGATCTCCAACGTAGATACGCCAGGCGCGACGGCTTCCCCTGCCAAACGCAGGGCTCTTGCGGAAATTCTTCCCGCATCTCGCATTTTGGAAAGTTCGCGGGCTGTTTTAATGACAATCATTTTTTACGCCTCAACTTCGGCAAGAATTAAGCGGGTTGTATCGCTAATCTCTTCCTGCCCTTCCACAATTGCAAGTTTTCCCTGTCTGGAATAATATTCCTTTAAGGGTTCTGTTTCCTTATGGTACACGTCAAGGCGCGCCTTGACTGTGTCGGGGTGGTCATCCTTGCGCTGAACAAGGGTGCCCGCGCATTTGTCGCACACGCCGTCTTTTTCGGGGAGTTTATACTCCATATGATAGCTTGCGCCACACTTTTCGCAGACACGGCGTCCGGACATACGCCTGACAATGCTTTCATCGGCAACCTCAATGTCGATCACCTTGTCAATCACAACGCCCATTTTGTCCAGAGCCTCAGCCTGGGGG
This sequence comes from uncultured Oscillospiraceae bacterium, assembly GCA_900541975.1. Taxonomy (GTDB): domain Bacteria; phylum Bacillota; class Clostridia; order Oscillospirales; family Acutalibacteraceae; genus Scatavimonas; species Scatavimonas merdigallinarum. The sequence goes on from UQLR01000008.1 coordinate 6,874, forward strand.
ATGGTCCTCGGAAAGCCGTCCAGAATAAAACCGTTTTTACAGTCATCCTTTGCAAGCCGGTCCTTAATAATGCCTATGACGACCTCATCCGGAACAAGCTTGCCCGCGTCCATAAAGGACTTGGCCTTCAGTCCCATTTCCGTGCCGCTTCTCAGCGCTTCGCGGATAATATTACCCGTTGAAATAGCCGGGATAGATAAACGCTCGCAAATTACCTCTGCCTGGGTGCCCTTACCTGCACCGGGAGCGCCTAAAAGAATAATGTTCATAATCTTCTTCTCCTTTAAGGCCATCAGTCAAGAAAACCCTTATAATGCCGCATCATCATCTGAGATTCCATCTGCTTTACGGTATCCAGTGCGACACCGACAAGAATAATAACAGACGTGCCTCCCATGGAAAGCCCCTGCATACCGGTCAATGCCGTATATACAATAGGCAACAACGCGATAAAAGCAAGGAACAATGCACCAATCAGTGTGATTCTTGACAACACCTTTGCAATAAAGTCAGTTGTCGGCTTACCAGGACGAATCCCCGGGATTGTACCGTTGTTCTGACGAAGATTATTGGACATTTCTACCGGATTATACTGGATTGTAGTGTAGAAATACGCAAAACATATAATCAGGATAAAATACAAAATAGAATACAGCCATCCATCATATGCAAACAAATCAAAGAAACCCTGCCAGAAATCACCTGGGTTGGGTATAAACATTTCGATTGTACTAGGGATGGAGAGAATAGAACTTGCAAAAATGATCGGCAGAACACCGCCCAAACCTACCTTGATAGGCAGATGGCTGGACTGGCCGCCATACATTTTTCTGCCGACAACACGCTTTGCATATTGCACAGGAATGCGTCTTTCGGCATCGTTCATAAACACAATAACCCAGATAACCGCCAGGAACAAAAGTACGAAAAGCGGCACCAGGAATAAGAACTGTGTCTGGCCATTGGTACCAAGCTCCCAATACTGGGCAAGCTGCGTAATTGTAACAGGCATTCTTGCAACAATACCGGCAAACAGCAAAATAGAAATACCATTTCCAATACCATACTGGTTGATCTGTTCGCCCAGCCACATCATCAGCGCCGTACCGGCTGTAAACGCCAGAATAATCACGGCAGCCGCAAACACTGCTTCAAATCCCTGCCGGAAAAGAACAACATTGGAATTGAGCAAATACGCATAATATGCGCCGCCCTGTACCAAACCAAGACCAACCGTTGCATAACGAGTAATCATGGCAATCTTCTTACGGCCTTCTTCGCCCTCTTTTGCAAGCCTTTCAAGGGGAGGTATGGCAACTGTCAGAAGCTGTATGATAATAGAAGCGTTAATATAGGGCGTAACGCTCATGGCAAACAACGTCGCGTTGGAAAACGCCCCGCCCGAAAGGGTGTTCAAATACCCAAAAATCGTATCTCCCAAATTATTGGGATCCATCAGCTGTGCCAGCGCTGCCATATCCAGAAACGGAACCGGAATTACAGAACCAATTCTGAAAACAATAATAATCAACAGCGTAAATAAAATCTTTTTTCTAAGATCAGGTATTCTCCAGGCGTTTCGAATGGTTTTAAACAATTATACCACCTCAGCCTTTCCGCCAGCTTTTTCGATCTTCTCCTTTGCAGAAGCGGAAAAAGCGGCAACCTTTACCTCCAGCTTTTTGTTAAGCGACCCATTCCCAAGGACCTTAATGCCGTCAAAGCTGTTTTTTACAATTCCTGCATCGACAAGCGCCTGCGTGTCTACAACTGCGCCGTCTTCAAATTTATTCAGACTTCCTACATTAATTGCAACGATATTCTTTGCAAAAATATTGTTGAAGCCTCTCTTTGGAACACGTCTTTGCAGGGGCATCTGCCCGCCTTCAAACCCGGGACGAACCCCCTTGCCCGCTCTGGCTTTCTGGCCCTTATGGCCTTTGCCTGCGGTTTTTCCCTGTCCTGAACCATGACCTCTTCCGACTCGCTTGGCTTCTTTCTTAGAGCCCGCCGCCGGTGAAAGTTCGTGCAACTTCATTTCTTCGCACCTCCTTGCTTACGCTTGACTTACCTCGACGAGGTGGGATATTTTTGCTACCTTACCCTTTGTCTGTGGATTGTCCGGCTGTGTAGTAACATCGCCGATCTTCTTTAACCCAAGGGAATAAGCGGTCGCAATTTGATCCTTTTTAGAACCAATAAGACTTTTCTTAAGCTTAATGCTGATCTGCGCCATCTTGCTCCCTCCTGTTACAGTATATCTTTTACAGACTTGCCGCGGATCGCCGCGACCTCATCCGCCGTACGCAGCGCGCCAAGGCCCTGAAGGGTAGCACGAACTACGTTGCATGGATTATTGGACCGTAAAGCCTTTGTTCTGATGTCCTTGATTCCCACAGCTTCGACCACTGCGCGAACAGGTCCGCCGGCAATCACGCCGGTACCGGGCGCCGCCGGCTTGAGCAGAACCCTTCCCGCACCAAACTCGCCAATGATTTCATGTGGGATTGTGGTCCCTCTCAAAGAAACCCGCATCAGGTTTTTCTTGGCATCTTCAATGCCTTTGCGGATCGCATCCGGTACTTCGCCGGCTTTTCCAATGCCAAAGCCCACCGTGCCCTGGCCGTCGCCTACTACTACCAAAGCGGCAAATTTGAAAATACGTCCGCCTTTTACTGTTTTAGATACGCGGTTAATTGCAACCACGCGCTCTTTCAAATCCATTGTAGAACCGTCAATAATAGCCAAAGTTACTCCTCCCCCTCTTTAGAACTTGAGGCCGCCCTCACGGGCGCCTTCGGCCAATTCCTTGACACGGCCGTGGTATATATAACCGCCGCGGTCGAACACGACCTCGGTAATTCCTTTGTCCGCTGCTCTTTTTGCAATCAGAGCGCCTACTTTTTTGGCTGCCTCCTTGTTTCCGCCATTTCCAGCAATCTCTTTGTCCAGCGTTGACGCCGCTGCCAGGGTAACTCCCTGTACATCATCGATCAACTGGGCGTAGATATTATTGGTGGAGCGGAAAACATTCAGGCGAGGACACTGTGCGGTGCCGCTGACTTTACCGCGGACTCTGCGGTGACGTTTTAAACGCGCTACATTTTTGTCGGCTTTATTCACCATTTGTTCTTCAACTCCTTCATTTATTTCTTGCCGCCCTTACCGGCCTTGCCTTCCTTACGGCGGATGTGTTCGTCAACGTACTTAATGCCTTTGCCTTTATATGGCTCCGGCGGACGTTTTTCTCTTACCTCGGCTGCAAACTGTCCAACCTTTTGTTTGTCTGCACCGCGGATAATAATTTTGTTCGGGTTGGGTACCTCAATGGTAATGTCTGCTGTATCTTCCATTACAACCTGATGGGAAAAGCCAAGATTCATAACCAATTGCTTTCCCTGCTTTTGCACACGGTATCCAACGCCGTTGACTTCCAGCTCTTTTGCATAACCGTTTGTAACGCCCTCCACCATGTTGGCAATCAAAGAACGTGTAAGGCCGTGAAGCGAACGGTTCAGCTTGTCGTCATTCGGGCGCTTTACTTCAATTACTGCGCCTTCGATTTCTACCGTCATATTCGGGTGGATTTTCTGGGTAAGCGTACCCTTGGGGCCTTTGACGGTGATAACGCCGTTATCGAGCTTCACATCGACACCGGCGGGAATATTTATGGGTTTTCTTCCAATTCGAGACATCTTCGCACCCCCTTACCAAATAAATGCAAGGACTTCGCCGCCTACGTTTTCTTTGCGTGCCTGACGGTCCGTCATAACGCCCTTAGAGGTCGAAATAACGGCAATCCCAAGGCCCTTCATGACCTTTGGCATATCCTCAACATTGCTGTAAATACGCAAACCGGGCTTAGATACCCTGCGCAGGCCGGAAATAACAGGTGTTTTTCCTTCGCCATACTTCAGTGTAATCTTAATCATACCCTGCTTGCCGTCTTCAATTGTTGTAAAATTTTTAATATAACCCTCGTCCTCCAGGATCTGGCAAATGGCCTTTTTCATGTTGGAAGCGGGGACTTCAACAGTATCGTGCTTTGCAGAATTCGCATTGCGGATTCTCGTAAGCAGATCTGCTATTGAATCAGTAATCTGCATACCGTCAACCTCCTTTGCTTACCAGCTTGCTTTTTTTACGCCGGGAATCTCGCCTTTGTAGGCAAGCTCCCTGAAGCATATACGGCAAATTCCGAACTTACGAAGATAAGCGTGTGGCCTGCCGCAGATTTTGCATCTGCTGTATTCTCTGGAAGAATACTTTTGCGTTCTTTTCTGTTTAACCTTCATTGAAGTTTTTGCCACAATATTCCCTCCTTACCTTGCAAACGGTGCACCCATAAGCGTCAACAGCTCGCGTGCTTCCTCGTCGGTGTTTGCTGTGGTAACAAAACAAATGTCCATACCACGTACCTTGTCAATTTTGTCGTAATCTATTTCAGGGAAAATAAGCTGCTCCTTGACGCCCATGTTATAGTTGCCTCTGCCGTCAAAAGAGTTGGGGTTGATTCCTCTGAAGTCACGAACTCTGGGAAGTGCCACATTGAAAAGCCTGTCTAAGAATTCATACATTCTTACGCCTCGCAGCGTAACCTTTGCTCCAATGTTCATGCCTTCGCGCAGCTTAAAGTTCGCAACCGATTTTCTCGCCTTGCAGACCATCGCCTTCTGGCCCGTGATCGCGGCAAGGTCATTTAAAATTGCCTCTATTACCTTTGCATTGTCTCTGGCCTCTCCAGCTGCTACGTTAATAACAATCTTTTCAAGCTTCGGGATCTGCATAACGCTTTTGTAAGAAAATTTCTTCATAAGCGCCGGCGCGACTTCCTGATTGTAATATTCCTTAAGTCTTGGCATATTCTATCCTCCTTACAGCGACTCGCCGCATTTTTTGCAAATGCGCTCTTTAGTGCCATCTTCATAAATTTTATGAGCGACACGTGTCGGCTTGCCGCAGCGGGGACAAACAATCTGAACCTTGCAGGCATACATAGCGCCTTCCGCTTTGATAATGCCGCCGGGCTCTCCCATTTTGCGGGGCTTAACGTGCTTCTTTACCATATTCACACGTTCGACGATCACCTTGCCCTCTTTTGGGCTTACCGCCATTACCTTGCCCTTTTTGCCCTTGTTCTTACCGCTTAATACAATTACGGTGTCACCCGTTTTTACATGAACTTTCTTATTCATCGTGCGCACCTCCGTTAAAGTACTTCGGGAGCAAGGGATAAAATCTTCATATAATCCTTGTCACGAAGCTCTCTTGCCACCGGTCCGAAGATACGCGTGCCCTTCGGGTTCTTGTCTTCTCTTATAATAACGGCTGCGTTTTCATCAAAACGAATATATGTGCCGTCGTCCCTGCGCACGCCCTTTGCAGAACGTACGATAACTGCTTTTACTACTTCGCCTTTTTTTACAACGCCGCCGGGTGCTGCTTTTTTGACCGAAGCCACCACTACGTCGCCAATATTGGCGTACCTCCTTCTGGTACCGCCGAGAACACGGATGCACATTAACTCCTTTGCGCCGGTGTTATCGGCAACCTTGAGGTAGGTCTGCTGTTGTATCACAGTGCGTTCCTCCTTTTCTCAAGCCGCTAAACAATCCACAAATTATTTGGCTTTCTCAATAATCTCGACGAGTCTCCATCTCTTATCCTTGGAAAGAGGACGAGTCTCCATGATACGTACTCTGTCGCCTATCTTGCATTCGTTGTTTTCATCATGCACCTTCAGCTTGATGGTACGCTTGATAATCTTTTTGTAAAGCTTGTGCTTTACGCTGTTTTCAATTGCAACCACAACAGTTTTATCCATTTTGTCGCTGACAACCCTGCCAACGTCTGTTTTTCTCATATTTCTATCGCTCACGGCTGAACATCCTCCTTCCTTATGCATTTGTTTCTTCAAGCTCGCGCTGACGAAGAATGGTTTTTATTCTTGCAATATCTTTCTTTACAGCGCTTATGCGCATCGGGTTGTCAAGCTGATTGATAGCAAGCTGAAAACGCAGCTGAAACAGCTCTTCCTTCAAGTCCTTCAGCTTAAGCTGAAGCTCGCTTTCCGACAATTCTCTAAGCTCAGAAGCTTTCATTACTGCTCAACCCCCGTTTCTTCCTTTTTCACAAACTTGCATTTCAGCGGCAGCTTGTTCGCAGCCAAACGCATAGCTTCTCTTGCGGTTTCTTCCGGTACGCCGGCAAGTTCAAACATTACCCTGCCCGGCTTTACTACGGCTACCCAGTATTCCGGGGAACCTTTACCGGAACCCATTCGGGTTTCAGCAGGCTTTTCTGTTACAGGCTTATCCGGGAAAATTTTAATCCACACCTTACCAAATCTTTTACAGTAACGGGTCATCGCTACACGGGCAGATTCAATCTGGTTGGAAGTAACCCAGGAAGGCTCCAGCGCCTGCAGGCCGTAATCGCCGTAGGTAACCTTGTTTCCTCTCATGGCCTTACCCTTCATGCGGCCCCTGTGAACCCTTCTGTATTTTACACGCTTAGGCAACAGCATTACTTACTGCCTCCTTCCCTGCGGGATTTTCTGTTATCCTGCAAAACCTCGCCCTTATACAGCCATACCTTTACGCCAATACGGCCGTAGGTTGTAGCCGCTTCTGCAAAGCCGTAATCAATGTCGGCCCTTAAGGTCTGCAGCGGAATCGTACCTTCATGGTACATTTCGGAACGGGCAATTTCCGCGCCGCCCAAACGTCCGGAGCACTGCGTTTTAATGCCCTTTGCGCCAAAACGCATCGCGCGGCCAATGGCCTGCTTCATCGCACGGCGGAAAGAAATTCTCTTTTCCAGCTGCTGTGCAATGCTCTCTGCAATCAACTGTGCGTTCATATCGGGGGATTTTATCTCGACAATATTAATATGCACAGGCTTTTTCAAAAGCGCTTCGCACTGTACGCGCAGCTTGTCTATTTCGCTGCCGCCCTTGCCAATTACCATGCCGGGCTTGGCACAGTGCAGGTTAATCCTAACCCTGGAAGCGTCGCGTTCAATTTCTATCTTGGGAATCCCCGCTCCATACAGCTTCTTTTTCAGCATTTTGCGCAGGTTGTAATCTGCAACCAGTGTGTCGCCAAAATCTTTGCTGTTTGCAAACCAGCGTGAATCCCAATCCTTAATGATACCAACACGTAAACCGTGCGGATTAACTTTCTGGCCCATTTACCGTACCTCCTCCGTTATTCTTTTTCCTTGAGCACAAGGGTGATGTGTGACGTCTTCTTGTTGATTCGGAACGCGCGTCCCTGCGCTCTTGGGCGAATACGCTTGAGGGTCGGCCCCTGGCTTACGGAGCATTCCGCCACGTAAAGCTTTGACACATCCATATTGTGATTGTTTTCTGCATTTGCCATAGCTGACTTGAGCAGCTTCTCAAGCGGCTCGCAAGCGGCCTTGGGAGTATGCTTTAAGATAGCCAGGGAAAGGTCGCAAGGCTTGTTCCTGATCAGGTCAAGCACAATAGAAACCTTTCTGGGTGAAATACGCACGTAATTTAAATAAGCCCTTGCTTCCATTTACTATACTCTCCTTCCGCTTATTTCTTGGTTGTCTTAGAACCGGCATGCCCTCTGAAGGTTCTGGTGGGCGCAAACTCGCCGAGCTTGTGTCCAACCATGTCTTCCGTTACATACACCGGAACATGCTTGCGTCCGTCGTGAACTGCAAATGTATGACCGACAAAATCCGGGAATATGGTGGAAGACCTGCTCCAGGTCTTTAAAATTTTCTTTTCCCCGGTTTCATTCATCTGTTGAATCCTCTTCAGCAGCACAGGCTGTACATAAGGACCCTTTTTTACGCTTCTTCCCATAGTTCATAAGCTCCTTTCTGTATGCCTCTTACTTACCGTTGCGGCGCCTTACAATCATCTTGTCGGAACGGTTGTGCTTCTTTCTGGTCTTATAACCCAGCGCGGGCTTGCCCCACGGGGTTACCGGGCCAGGGCGTCCAACGGGGCTTTTGCCCTCGCCGCCGCCGTGCGGGTGGTCGTTGGGGTTCATAACAGAACCTCTCACCGTGGGCCTCCAGCCCATGTTGCGCTTGCGCCCGGCTTTACCAATTTTTACGTTTTCATGGTCCGTATTGCTTACCTGGCCAATGGTCGCCATGCAGCTGATCGGCACATTTCTGAGTTCGCCGGAAGGCAGTCTTAACAGGGCAAGGCCGTTTTCCTTTGCCATAAGCTGCGCCATATTGCCGGCTGCGCGCGCAAGCTGCGCGCCCCTGCCGGGGTACAGCTCTACATTATGAATAAACGTACCCGTGGGAATATTTGCAAGCGGCAGCGCGTTGCCGGGCTTAATATCGGCGCTTGCGCCGGCCGTGACCTTATCGCCAACCTTCAGACCGTTTGGCGCGATAATATAGCTTTTCTCGCCGTCTTCATACGCAACCAGCGCAATAAACGCCGAGCGGTTCGGGTCGTACTCAATGGTCTGCACCGTGCCCTGCACGTCAAACTTTTGCCGCTTAAAATCAATAATGCGGTATTTCCTGCGGTTGCCGCCGCCTCTGTGGCGCACGGTAATCCTTCCGTAGCTGTTGCGGCCGGATTTTTTCTTCATCGGCGCAAGCAGGCTCTTTTCCGGGCCGGTCTTGGAAAGGCCGGAATAATCTGTAACCGACATATTACGCCGGGCGTTTGTTGTCGGTTTATATACTTTTATAGCCATTTGGTTTCACTCTCCTCATGATGGCTTTGCGGGGAAATGGCGCTCCCCATACATTCATCGCCTGTCGTTATTTTCTTTGTGTAATTTTTCGGCAGGCTTACATCATGCCTTCAAAAAATTCAATCTTCTTGCTGTCGGGCGTCAGGGTTACGTAGGCCTTCTTCCAGGAAGGCGTATACCCCTGGCTTCTTCCCTGGCGGCGCAACTGCCCGCGCACGTTTACGGTGTTTACCTTCGCCACCTTCACTTTAAAAAGCGCTTCTACGGCCTTTGCAATTTCAATTTTGTTGGCTGTTTTTGCAACCTCAAAAGTGTACTTCTTTTCCGCCGCACCCAGCATGGATTTTTCTGTAATTACGGGGCGGATGACAATATCCTGTGCCGTCATCATGCGTACACCTCCTCAATTTTTGCAACCGCGTCTTTTACAATGATCATTTTGTCGGCGTTTAAAATGTCATACACGTTAAGCGTGTTGACCTGCGCTGTTTTTACGCCCTGAATATTCCCGGCAGACTTAATTACCTTCCTGTCCGCCTGCGGAAGAACGATCAGCGCTTTCTTTTCCGCGCCAACTGCCTTGAGCATTTCTGCAATTGTCTTTGTTTTGTAGCCTTCCAGCGTAATGTTTTCCAGTATAATGATATCCTCCGTCACGGCCTTGGAAGAAAAGGCGGACTTCATAGCAAGCCTTTTTACCTTCTTATTAACCGTAACCCTGTAGCTGCGGGGCTTCGGCGCAAAAACGACGCCGCCGTGCGTCCACTGCGGGGAACGTGTGGAACCCTGCCTTGCACGGCCCGTTCCCTTCTGCCTCCACGGCTTTTTCCCACCGCCGGAAACCTCTCCGCGGGTCAGCGCGGACTGCGTGCCCTGGCGCTGGTTTGCAAGGTAGCTGACTACCATATGGTGCATTACGGCGGAATTGGGCTCAATCCCAAACACGCTTTCGGCAAGCTCTATGTTGCCGACCTGCTTTCCGGCCATATCTACTACTGCTACTTTCGGCATTTGTATTCCTCCTCCCCTTAAGCCTTAACGGTGTCGCGAATAATTACGGTGCCGCCGTTAGGGCCCGGAACAGCGCCCTTAATAGCGATCAGGTTGTTTTCGGCGTCTATCTTTACAACCGTCAGATTCTGAACGGTTACTTTCTCCGCGCCAAGATGGCCCGCCATCTTTTTGCCCTTCCATACCCTGGAGGGCGAAGAGCACGCGCCGATAGAGCCGCCGTGGCGGACAACAGGGCCGGAACCATGCGACTCTTTAAGCCTTCTGAAGTTCCAGCGCTTGATCACACCGGCGTAGCCCTTACCCTTGCTTGTGCCGGTAACGTCTACCCGGTCGCCGCCTGCAAATATGTCCGCCTTGACAATATCGCCCACGTTGTAGGCGTCTGTGTCGTCAAAACGGAACTCGCGCAGCGTTCTTTTGGGCGCAACGTCCGCCTTATCAAAATGGCCCTTCTGCGGTTTGTTAACCCTGCTGGGCTTTAAATCGCCAAAGCCGAGCTGAACGGCCGCATAGCCGTCGTTTTCTACGGTTTTTTTCTGGGAAACCACGCACGGCCCCGCTTCCACAACCGTAACGGGAACCACGTTTCCCTTTTCGTCGAAAATCTGCGTCATGCCGATTTTCTTTCCAATCAGTGCTTTTTGCATGTATACTGCCTCCTGTAAGGTTATTGGTTGGGTTCCCCCAACATGACCCCGTCTGCACGGTAGGTTGAACGCGTGCTGCCGCTATCCATATATATAGGTATAGCGCTTACAGCTTAATTTCAATATCAACGCCGGCAGGGAGCTCCAGGCTCATAAGAGCCTCCACCGTCTTGTTCGACGGCCTTAAAATGTCGATAAGCCGTTTATGGGTACGCATTTCAAACTGCTCACGGCTGTCTTTATACTTGTGTACAGCGCGCAGAATGGTAATAATCTGCTTTTCCGTAGGCAGCGGCACCGGGCCGGAAACCCTTGCGCCTGTGCGCCTTGCCGTCTGCACAATTCTTTCCGCAGACTGGTCCACCAGCTGGTGGTCATACCCCTTTAACCTTATCCTGATTTTTTCCTTGACTGCCAAATCAATCGCCTCCTTAAAAAATGGGTTGGCGGGCGCCGCTTTTCAAAAAACCGTAACACCCACCCGGGTGTTCCGTCTGCTGTTTTTTAAAAACCGAGTTGGCCCAACGGCCAGCCCGGACAGCGAAAAGCGCCAGAACGGCAAAAGGCACAGCAACCCCACGCGCCCCTTGCGCTCTGAAAATGATCTTTGTCGCCCGGTTTAAAATCGGACATACTCCACGGAAAAACCGGCCGGATCGGCCGCAACCTCCCGCTTCATCGCATATCTGCTGCAGTCACGCGAGGGTTATTATACCATATATACCAGGCAACCGCAAGAAAACGCGTGCTTTTGCATTTGTAGAATTTTTAATCTTTTTATTCCGAATTTTTGGTAGATTTGTCTATACAAGATAGGCGAAATGGGGGATGGTTTTTTTCTATATATAGTATAGAACGCCCCCTGCTTTTTGCTTTTCTGCAAACTTGCAGCTTAATTCTTATGCTCTTTATGTAAATTTAAATTTACTCTGCCGACTTTCTACGTTTATACAATTTTCTTCTTAATAAGCTTTTGTTCATTTCTTGTGAAAGGAGCGAACCAAATATCACAAAAAAAGAGGGTGAATGGCCACCCTCTTGCGCTATTCCATCCCTATGCAATACTCCAGCATGCTGATCACCGTATTATTAAAAGAGGTTCCGTTTTCCCTGACGATTTTGTCTATCTTCTGGAACAGTTCTTCTGACATATATAAGGTTCTGTACCGGCTTTTCTTCTTCTCCTTCGTATCTTTCGGCTTAAACGGCATACAAACACCTCCTGCTATTATTTATTTTAACTTAAAACATAATAGAAAAATATATCAGAAAATTCTGTTATATTTTTCTGTTGCAATTTTATAAAAGATATGCTAATATTATTATAATCAAAATAATCAAAATTTTAACTTCTATTTAAGGAGGTGGCAGAATGCAACAGCATCCACGCCGTAGGGCCTTTTTACGCGGCTGTATATACCAAAATACAAACAAAAACAGACACAAAACCGCTGTGTGACCTAAATTCACGCAGCGGTTTTTCATAACCGGCAGATTTTGCTTTGTTTTTTAGCAGATTTTCCCCCTTATTTCTCCTTCTTTTTTTCGCTTCTTTTTTCGTTTTTTCTTTCGTTTCTTTTTTCGCTTCTTTTTACATATTTTTTTTTCGGATTTTTTTCATTATAATATAGATGAAAAAAGAAATAAATGACAATTTCTCTATTCATTTTTTAAATAGATTACAAACGGATATTTCTGTTTTATTCTACCGATTGTATCTGAAGGGAAGGCACAGCTTCATGAGCTTTGAGTTTGATTTTGATGAACTGGGGATCCGGCAAAGAAAAAAATGCAGCAGCAAATCCCTTTATATTGCCGACGAGGTCATTGCCGGCATCGAAGAAATTGCAAGCATGACCAATTCCAGTTTTAACAATGTTGCCACCAGCATGCTGGAAACACAGTTAAAAATATTACAGGAAAAATACAAAAACCAAAAAAAAAAAGAATAACCTGCTTACAGATTGTGCGCGGATAGGCGGTGTGTAAATGGTACATAGGATGAAAGAGCTGCGGGAAAAATGCAAATTTAGCAAACAGGAGGTTGCGCGCTACTTGCGCATACCGGCCGTAACTTATGAAAAAATGGAGAACGGCCGGCTGGAACCGGGCTGTATGACAGCCCTATATCTGGCGCTCTTATACGGCGTAACGGTCAATTACTTTCTGGGGATCGACGACCGTCCCGTACCGGAAGGCCAGTTATGGGATTACCGGCACCGGGTATACCCGCTGGAGATCGGAGAACCCAATGTATTGGGCTTCAGGCTGTAACCGTGCAGCCCGGCTTCCAAAATTTGTCTTTTTTGCTTATCATGTTTTTCTTTATTCTCAGAAATTTTAATGTATAGCAAACTTTTTCAAACTTTATTCTTTTTCATCACCTAACCGCATACTGTTTTTGGTATGCATTTTGTACCCTTATCACATACTGCTTTTCAGTATGTACTCTGCACCCTTTTTATAAAGATGCAAATCCCTCTGCTTTTTTCTGCGGTTCACGCTGCAAAGCGATTGTAAGGCGCGGTTTTTTGCCGCCACCGACCTCCGCCCTTTGGCGGGCCGCCTCGCGCATTTTTTATTTATAAATTTTATTTGAATTTCAGTCGTTTCAGTTTGCTTCTGTGCGGGCTTTGCCCGTCGCTGTTAACCTTTGTTAAATCTGTAAAGGACTCATGACCCTTTGCATGATTTATATACTACCGTGCTTTGTGTACTGCACGGCGCGTTGTGTAAACTCCCACTTGCATAACGGGCATGTCAGACGGGAAAGGCGGGAGGTTCCTGTTTTTCATACCAGCGCCGGTATACAACGCCGCGGTAATCCGCTTGCGGACCCTCAATTTGGGGAAAATTTTCGCCATAGCTGGAGGACGGCTCGGCGAAAATACAAAAAATACAGGGACGCACGCCCTGTAGCAAGTCCTCATTGCAGCCTGTAACGGCAGATAAACCTATACGGTGGGAAAACCTGCCTGATGCACAGCTGCATACACCCCGGGCTTTACAGAAAAGCCCACAGGCTTTTAGCCTGTCGTCTCAGGCGCGCACGCCCCCGCGGGCAGGCGAGCCGAAGGGCGCAAAGCGCCGGGCTGCGGGGTTTAAACGTTTAAGGGAAGTTTAAGGCGTTTTAAATCTTTGCATCCGGAGCTGAAACGGGTAAGACTTAGATCAAAGCTTTCAAAATTTGTTGCGCCGGTGTTGCCTGCAGTGGTTCACACGCTGCGGCATGCCTGCAAAACCGGGTCAAAATTATGTCATACACGTACCGGCGGTTTTTTCAACGCGGCAGCACCTGATGGCGGCTGCTGCAAAAAGCAAAAAACCGGTGGGAGGATCGTTTCAACACAACGGGAAAAGGTGGGCTTTGCTCCGTTTTTCTGTAGCATGGTGCGCACAGCTTTAAGTGTGCACCGGGTTTAACCCAAACAGGGCGTAAAAGCGTAAATAAAAAAGAGCTTTTCAAGACTTATTGTTCGATTTTTTAATTTGTGAACGTGTTAAATGCTTAATAATTTTGTTTTTTAATCTGGAATATGGAACTCTCCTATTCTGTATTTCGGACCTGTTGTTTATTTTCAAAAATAAACCGGGCTAAAACGCAAAGGCGGGCTTAAAAAGCCCGCCTTTTTGCATGCGCGGGGCCGCCGCGCTGCGCACAAAAATATTTATTTGCAAAAACCGGATTATATTCTGCACGCCTGGTGCTAAAACTATGGGTGAGGTGATCAATATGCCCGATAGTTCCGGCAGCGCAACGCCGCTGTTGTCCTTGCTGCCAAAATACGAAGAAGACGCAGGCAGCTTTTACCTTTCGCTGCCGCAGGATGTAAAAGAGGCGGTCAACCAGCACGCCTCGCAGATCCGTAGCGGCGAAGACCTGCGGCGGCTGGCGCAGGAATATATGGACGCGCACTCAACCGAGCCATACTACCGATAACCGCCGATCATACAAGCCCACAGTCAAAGCGGCGCACACAATCGCTACAATGCGTACAAACAGTGTGCGCCTGTTTGTTTTTGTTTTTTCGGCGCGCCATAGTATTGCTCCCTCTTCTGCAAAACGCCGGGTTTTTGGGCTTCTCTGCGGTTTTCCGCTGTATTTTTCCACGCTTTCTGTGCGCGCCCCGCCCGCATGTGCGTTTGCCATAGCCCCTGCGCTTTGCTATACTGAATATACATACCATAAAAACGAAAGGGAACGGCTTGTATGATACATGTATATTATGGGGACGGAAAAGGCAAAACAACCGCCGCTCTGGGTATGGCGGTGCGCGCGGCGGGCAGCGGCATGCGCGTTTTGCTTGTGCAGTTTTTAAAGCCGGAGCAAAGCAGCGAACGCAGCCTTTTGCGCACAATGGAAAATATTACGCTTTTCCCCTGCCCGCAGAAGGTGCGCTTTACCTTTGAAATGCGCCCGCAGGAGCTTGCCGCCGCAAAGGCGTATTACCGGGATTTTTTTGAGCGAGCCGTGCGCCCGGAGCAACAGACCCGCTACGACATGCTTATTCTGGACGAAGTGTTTTCCCTGTGCGACTGCGGTATATTAGAAGAAGAAACGCTGTTTTCCTTTTTGCGCGGCTACCACGGGCAGGCGGAGCTTGTTTTAACCGGGCACACGGTCCCGGCGCGCTGTATCGCGATGTGCGACTATGCGTCGCACATCAAAAAAGTCCGCCACCCCTTCGACCATGGGGCGGCGGCAAGACGCGGCATAGAGTTTTAGCTCGGCTTTTCGCTCATTTTTTATCAACAATTTTGCCCTGGCCTTTATAGATGCTGTTTGGGGGAATATAGCCCCTGACCATTGAAAGCGGGTAGACCATACTGTCCCTGCCGATCACCGTCCCGGGGTTTAAAACAGAATTACACCCAACCTCCACGCGGTCGCCCACAATGGCGCCCAGCTTTTTGCGCCCGGTGTCGGCTTTTTCCCCCGCCACACTGATACACACAATCGTTTTGTCCGATTTTAAATTTGACGTAATAGCGCCTGCGCCCAAATGCGCCTTATAGCCCAAAATGGAATCCCCAACATAATTATAATGCGGCGCCTGCACCTTATCAAACAAAACGGAACCCTTAATCTCTGTGGAATTGCCCACCACGGCGCCCGCGCCCACAATGGCGTTGCCGCGGATAAACGCACAATGGCGGATTTCTGCATTCTCGCAGATAACCAACGGCCCTGCCAGGCTTGCGCTTTTTGCAATTTTTGCGCTTTTTGCCACCCAAACGTCTTTTTCAAGCTGTACATATATGTCCTTTGGCAGCTGCTCCCCCAGCTTTATAATAAAAGCAGAAAGCTCGCAAAGCACCTCCCACGGATATTGCCGGCCTTTAAAAAGCGGCGCCGCAATGGTTTTGTCAAGACTTAAAAGCCCCTCTGTTTTTAAAAAATCAAACACCTCTTACAACCCTTTCCAAACTGCTGTTTTATTGCCCGCCGGCCTTTGAACCCCGGCGTATTATTCAGGAAATGCATAAAACCCCGTGCTGCCGTCGCCAAGCGGGCCGGCAACAAATTTCAGTTCATTTTCACCAAGCTGAATCTTATAAGCGGAAAAACTGCGCGGCTTGCCCGTTTTGGGGTCTGTAACAATCACGCAATCCCCCTCCATAAGCCATTTATATTTATATACATTTACGCCGCGGATGCAAAATTTTTTCCCTGTGCACGAGCCCAGAAATTCATATTTTTTCAATTTTGCTCCCCCCTTTTTCATTCTTTAAGATCCACCGCTTATATACAAACCAGGTCAGCCACGCGCTGAAAAACCCCAGTAAAATCCCCGCCAAAACGTCGGTGGGATAATGCACATACACGTACATACGCGAAAAGGCAATCAGCCCCGCCAAAACCAGCGCGCCGCCGCCCCAATACCGGTTGGCGCGGAAAACCATGCACGCTGCCGCAAACGACGAGCAGGAATGCCCGGAGGGAAAAGAATACGAACCCGGCCTGGCAACCAGCATCATTACATCCGGGTTTTCATAGCACGGGCGCACCCGGCATACAATATTTTTTATACATACCTCGCCTACCAGAAAGCCAAACGCCATGGCGATCAGCGCCATTATTCCGTAGGGCCTGTATTTTTTAAAACAGAGCATCACAAGCGCTATGCCAATCCACACCAGGCCGCCTTCCCCTATTGCACTTAAAAAAGGCATCAGCCAGTCAAAAAACGGGTTTGCAAGCGTTGCCTGTATAAAATCCAGTATTTGCAGTTCCATGCATACACTCCATATATCTCATTTTCCGGCGCGGGTTCAGCCTGTGATGTAAAAGCTGAAATAAATCCGCTTTGTTACCTCGTCTGTATTTTCAATCGCGCCGTTAAAGGTAATGATTAAATTAAAAAGTTCCCGTCCGCCCGGTTTTAAAATGGCAAGGCGGTTGATTAAAGGAAAGTTTTCCCGTTGCTCCGTTGTCATGGTGACGCATACGCCGTTTACGGTAAGCGCTTTAAACGTTCGCCCGGTAATCTGCGCCCCGGCCTGCTGGCGTGCGGAAAGCTCCTGCACGGTGAGCGCCTGCTGCAGTTTTACACGCTCAAGCTCAATAATCACGGGCGACTGCCTGTAATCCTCCTGACAGTCCTTGGAATACGCAATCAGCTCTCTGCTGAAAAAATCCGTTTTATATATAAAAGCGGAGGGTATATTCATAATATAATCGCTTCCGTGTACCTGTATGCCTGCGCCAAAATTAAAATACCCCTTTTTCTGGGTGATGGTAAGCCCCATTTCCTCGGCCAGGCTTTTCAGCCCGCTGCCCATGTTGTTTGCGGCGTCCCGGATCTCCGGCGTTATATTGGCAGACGTGCTGTACCCGCCCCCATACCGTTCGCTGTACCCACAGGTTCCTTTTTCAGGCTGTTTGGGCGTAACCGGCGCCGCGGTGGGCGGCGTTTTGTTTTTCTCTTCGGTGGCGCAAGAAGCAGTGCGTTTTTTTGTCGCCATATGCTATCACCCCAAATACTGTTCTTTTATATAATACAACAAAAAACGTGCGCTTTCAATTGGTTACAGAATTTTTATCTCAAACATCCAATCATTGCGCGCCGGCATTTAAACAGGTCGATATACAGGCGCGTCTGCGCGGGGGCTCTTTTATTCTTATACAAAACATGCAAGCCGGCAATTCCAGATAATTGAAATTTTTGTAAATATGCCGAAAATATACAATTTTTTCTTGGGTGAGTTGACAATCTGTTGCACCGGCAGTAAACTATAAATGTGAAGAGGTTAGTGTATGCTTACCTCTATTTTCAGCGACATAAGTTAGTTTTAGCTAACAGAAAGAGGTGTGTGCCATGTCGTTCCGTGAGACAACCGCCCCGGGCCTTTATAACAACGCGGCTTTCCACAAGGTTCCACTGTGCTCCGGTACCATTCCGCTGAGTATGGCAGAGCCGGGTGTACAGGTGCATATATGCTCTATCAAGGGGCGGGACGATACCAAACGTTTTTTAAACAGCCTTGGGTTTGTGGAAGACGCGCCGGTCACAGTTGTTTCTGAACTTGCAGGCAACGTGATTGTCAATATAAAAAACACGCGGGTCGCGATCAGCAAGGCAATGGCTGCGCGTATTTTAACAAATTGAGGAGGATGTAAATGAAAACGCTCAAAGAGATTCCATGCGGTCAGACTGCAATTGTGCAAAAGCTGCATGGCGAAGGAGCCGTTAAGCGCCGCATTATGGATATGGGCATTACCAAAGGAACACAGATCTTTGTGCGCAAGGTCGCTCCTTTGGGAGATCCCGTAGAAGTAACCGTGCGTGGATACGAGCTTTCTATTCGGAAAGCGGATGCAGCGCAAATAGAGGTTTCTTAAAATAAAGAAACCTCTTTTTCAGACTTTTCGGTTAGTCTGAGCTAACATTTGAAGGAGGCAGACATAATGCACATTAAAATTGCACTTGCCGGTAACCCTAACAGCGGCAAGACAACGCTTTTCAACGCGCTTACGGGTGCAAACCAGTTTGTCGGGAACTGGCCGGGCGTGACCGTTGAAAAAAAGGAAGGGAAATTAAAAGGAAATAAGGACGTAACAATTACCGACCTGCCGGGTATTTACTCTCTTTCCCCCTATACCCTGGAAGAGGTTGTGGCAAGAAATTACCTGTTGCAGGAAAAGCCGGATGTTATTTTAAACATTGTTGACGGCACAAATATTGAAAGAAACCTGTATCTGAGCACACAGCTGACAGAGATTGGGATTCCCGTTGTTATGGCTGTAAATATGATGGATGTCGTTCAGAAAAACGGTGATGTAATCGACCCGGCGCAGCTGAAAAAGGCGCTGGGCTGCGAAGTGGTTCCCATTTCCGCCTTAAAAGGTACAGGCGTACAGCAGGCCGCGCAAAAAGCGGTAGACCTGGCACGGCAAAAAGGCAAGACCGCCTGCGTACATAGTTTCTCACAACCAGTGGAAAAGGCGTTGGACGCCATTGCGGAAATGCTTCCGGATGTCCCCGCGCAGCAAAAAAGATTTTTCGCCATTAAGCTGTTTGAACGCGACGACAAAATTGTTCAGCAGCTTGGCAATGCATGCCCAAACGCAGAAGACCTGATCCGGGATGTAGAAGCGCAAATGGACGATGACAGCGAGAGCATCATTACCAACGAGCGTTACAATTATATCTCCTCTGTGATCAAAAGCTGCTGCTGCAAAAAACGCGCAGGGGTGCTGAGCATTTCCGACCGGATTGATAAAATCGTTACCAACCGGTTTTTGGCCCTTCCAATCTTCGCCGTTATTATGTTTATTGTCTATTTTGTTTCCGTTACAACAGTAGGCACTATCGCCACAGACTGGGCAAACGACGGAGTTTTTGGCGACGGCTGGCATTTATTGGGGATTGGCGCTTCAGAATATGAAGAAGCCGTGGGCGCCTACGATGTGGAAAACCTGAAAATAGAAACCTATTTGGCCGCTGCGGAGGAATCCGGGCTGGATACCACGGCAATTACCGAAACGCTGGAAGCCGAAGAACCCGACGCTTCTGTGATAGATTCTTTCCTTGCTTCGGCCTCAACCGCAGATATTACCGCGCAGGCCGAACTGACTGACGAGGAGGGCAACGTGGAAGAAACCATTCCCGTCGCTTTTACCGATTTTGAGGCCGCCCTGCAGGCCGAGGAGCCAGATCCCGCAAATTACGGCGTATGGGTTCCGGGTATTCCCGTTTTGCTTGAGGACGCTTTAAGGGCGGTTCATTGCGCAGACTGGCTGCAGGGCCTGCTCCTTGACGGTATTGTCGCCGGCGTGGGCGCTGTGCTGGGTTTTGTTCCCCAAATGCTGATTTTGTTTATTTTCCTTGCCATTTTGGAATCCTGTGGCTACATGGCCAGGATCGCCTTTATTATGGACAGGATCTTCCGCCGTTTCGGCCTTTCGGGAAAATCCTTTATCCCCATGCTCATCGGCACAGGCTGCGGCGTGCCGGGCATTATGGCCTCGCGTACAATTGAAAACGACCGTGACCGGAAAATGACGATTATGACCACCACCTTTATTCCCTGCAGCGCAAAGCTGCCGATCATTGCACTGATCGCAGGCGCGTTGTTTGGCGGCGCCTGGTGGGTCGCCCCCAGCGCATATTTTGTAGGGATTGCCGCTATTATTGTTTCCGGCATTATTTTGAAGAAAACAAAAATGTTTGCAGGCGACCCCGCTCCGTTCGTCATGGAACTGCCGGCTTACCATCTTCCTACCGTTGGCGGCGTACTTCGCAGCATGTGGGAACGCGGCTGGTCCTTTATCAAAAAGGCCGGTACAGTGATCTTGCTTTCCACCATCTTTATCTGGTTTACCTCAAGCTTTGGCTTTGTAGACGGCCAGTTTGTCATGGTGGAAGATCTTTCAGACGGTATACTGGCTGCAATTGGAAGCTTCATCGCACCTATTTTCGTTCCGCTTGGCTGGGGGAACTGGCAGGCCGCCGTTGCGGCAATTACCGGCCTGGTTGCCAAAGAAAACGTCGTTGGAACGTTTGGTATTCTTTACGGCTTTGCAGAGGTTGCGGAAGACGGCGCAGAGATCTGGAGCATGCTTGCGGCAAGCTTTTCAACCATCGCCGCGTATTCCTTCCTGGTATTTAATCTTCTATGCGCTCCGTGTTTCGCCGCCATGGGGGCGATTAAACGAGAAATGAACAGTGCAAAATGGACGTTCTTTGCCATTGGCTATCAAACTGTCTTTGCGTATGCCGTATCTATGTGTATTTTCCAGATCGGCAACCTGTTTGCAGGCGGGGGCTTCAGCGTCTTTACAGCAATCGCCTTTTTGCTTGTTGCTGTTTTCCTGTTTTTGCTGTTCAGGCCTTACAGGGAAAGCAACCGGCTTAAGAGCGCCCGGGCAGGTATATAAACCGTCTTAAGGAGTGTTTTTTATGCTTGAATGGGTTTTGCACAATCTTCCAACTATTTTGATTGCAGCGGCCTTGCTTGCCGTCGTTTTGCTGATCGTCCGGCATCTCTGTAAAGCGCGCAAAAAAGGCGGCTGTGCAGGATGCAACGGCAACTGCGGCGCATGCTGCCATACGCATGCTGTAAAAAAAGACAATCTCTCTCAACACTGAACATACATACACATGAAAACGCGCGGCGGCCTTTCGCTGCGCGTTTTTCGTGCGCAAAGCTTTCCCCTCCCCGGCAACTTGCAGCCGCCGCGCTTTTCTTTCTTTTAAAGACCGCATAAATTTTTGCCACTATAGATTTTTTCCTTTATTTGTGTTATAGTTTACAAAGCGCTGCAAGGGCGCAAAAATGCATAATAAAATATGGGAGGCATGCGGCTTGGCTTTACTTCGCGCACAAAATCTGTGTCTTTCCTTCTCTGACCGCTTGCTGTTCGAAAACATAAGCTTTGATGTGGAAAGCAAAGATAAAATTGGCTTTATCGGTGCAAACGGCGTTGGGAAAACCACAATTTTTAAAATACTGTCGGGGCAAACATCGCCTGCGCAGGGGGATG
Organism: uncultured Oscillospiraceae bacterium; assembly: GCA_900541975.1. Taxonomy (GTDB): domain Bacteria; phylum Bacillota; class Clostridia; order Oscillospirales; family Acutalibacteraceae; genus Scatavimonas; species Scatavimonas merdigallinarum. Next base: position 28,224 of record UQLR01000008.1, read on the forward strand.
TATTTACAGCAAAGAATATAAAATTAGGTTATATGGAGCAGCATGCCGGCGTGCAAGAAGGCCGGACGGTGTATAGTGAACTGTTAAGCGTTTTTTCCCATTTTGAAAAAACGGAGCGGGAGCTGGAATTGCTTGCTGTACAAATTGAAAAAAACGCAAAAGACGCAGACGCACTGATTGCACGGCAGCTTTCTTTGCAGGAGCAATATGAAAACAACGGCGGCCTCACCTACAAGAGCCGCACGCGTGCGGCTCTTTTGGGGCTTGGCTTTACAGAGGCAGACATGCACAGAACGGCTTCAACGCTTTCCGGCGGCCAGCTTTCCAAGCTGAAACTTGCAAAACTGCTTTTGTCGGGCGCCAATCTTCTGCTTTTGGATGAACCCACCAATCACCTGGACATCGCTTCAGTAGAATGGCTGGAAAGCTTTATGAAAGACTTTAAAGGCGCCGCCGTTATTATATCGCACGACCGTTATTTTCTGGACGCCGTTACAAATAAAACCATGGAGCTTTCTCACGGACGTCTGACTGCATACAGCGGCAATTATACGCAATTTATGCAGAAAAAAGAAAAAATAAACGAAGACCTCAAACGCCGTTATGAAAATGAAATAAAAGAAATCAAACGGATCGAGGGCATTGTGGAGCAACAGCGCCGCTGGGGACAACGCCATAATTTCATAACGGCGGCCAGCAAGCAAAAACAAGCCGACCGGCTGAAAAAAACGCTTGTAAAACCGGAAGACAATCCGCAGACCATGCATTTTTCCCTTACCCCCAGGCGCGAAAGCGGCACCGATGTGCTGCAATGCAGGGATCTTTCCATTTCTTTTGGTGAAAAACCCCTGTTTTCCGGCGTAAACCTGCACCTCACAAAAGGGCAGCGCGTTTTTCTTTTGGGCGCAAACGGCTGCGGAAAAACCACACTGTTTAAAATTTTAATGGGAAAATACCCTGCGCAGGGCGAAATCCGTTTTGGCGCGAATGTGGACGTCGGCTATTTCGACCAGGTACAGGCAGATTTGAATTTGGAAAAAACCGCTCTTGACGAGGTATGGGACGCCTTTCCAAATATGAGCCAAACACAGGTGCGCACAGCACTGGGGACGTTTCTGTTTAAAGGAGATGCTGTTTTCAAGCCGGTCAAAACGCTCAGCGGCGGCGAACGCGCACGCGTTGCACTGTTAAAGCTTATGCTGCACGGCGCAAACCTTTTGCTGCTGGACGAGCCCACCAACCACCTGGATACCGCCTCCAGAGAAGCCCTGGAGGATTCTTTGCAAGCCTACGGCGGTACAATGCTGATCATATCGCATGACCGATATTTCATCAATAAGCTTGCAAATAAAGTGATTACACTTTCCTCAGACGGCGTCTGCGAGTATTTGGGGAATTACGATACATACCTTGAAAAAACAAAGGAAGCATCCGCAGACCTTACAAAAAAGAACGAAAAACCGCAAAAAACAAAAAATCAGGCATATTTTCAGCGGAAAGAGCAGCAATCACAAAAGCGCAAACTGCAAACCAGGCTGAAAAAATGCGAACAGCAGGTAGAAGCGGAAGAAAAAACCGTGCACGATCTGGAAACAGCACTTGCAAGCGGGGAGATCGCCGCGGATTTCGAAAGGCTGACGCAGCTTACAACAGAGCTGGAAGCACACAGGCAGCTGCTTGAACAACTGATCGAGCAATGGACGCAATTGCAGCTGCAGCTGGAGGCGTTTGCGCAGGAATGATTGGAATCTTTAAACTGTCCTGTTTATTTTTTACAAAACTGTGCATTTTTAAATGCACAGTTTTTTGCTATGATAGCGTCAACACAAACGCAAAGGCTTTTTCTTTTTCGTTTGCACCGCGCCTTTGTTTGATGTTATCTTTTTAGATAAGGACGGTTGATTTTATGAAAACACATACTGAAAAAACACTGAAACTGCTTGTTTTGTCCGCCATGTTTGCAGCTATGACCACGGTGCTGACTTTTTTTATAAAAATTCCCACCGCAGGCGGCGGTTATATTCACCTGGGGGATGCGGTCATTTATCTGGCCGCCTGCTTTTTACCCACGCCGTACGCCATGCTTTCCGCCGGGGTCGGCGGCGCTTTGTCCGACCTGTTTGGGGGGTATTTCGTCTATTTATTTCCTACCTTTCTGATTAAAGCGCTCATTGCGCTCCCCTTCTCCAGAAAAGCGGAAAAAATTCTGACCAGCCGCAACGCCTGTATGGTGTTGCCTGCAGGCGTTATCACGGTTGCCGGCTATTACCTGACCAAAGTTTTTCTGCTGGCGTTTGATCAGGCCACAACCTCCCAGGGGTTTTGGGGTGCGTTTACAAACCCCGTTACGTGGGGCGCAGCATTGGAAAACATCCCGGAAAATACCATACAGGCTGTTGGCAGCGCGGTTGTATTTTTGGTTGCCGCCTTTGCGCTGGACAAAGCAAACCTTAAACAAAAACTTTTGCCGTATACAGCCGCAAAAGCGTAAAAGCAGAGCATTATCCTTGGTTTTTATCCGTTGCTTGTACCATTTTTAACAGTTTAACAACCTTTTTTCACCAATGCATTGACAAAATACCACCACCGGTATACCATTGCCGTCAGAATAGGTTTTATACGCAAAGGGTGGCTTCTCCCTCTTTGCCGCCTGTATAAAAAAAGGAGGAATTCCCCATGACGGTAAAGAAAAAACAATGCTATAGGGTGGCTTTGCTGCTGCTTGTGTTCTGCCTGCTTGCAAGCGTAACCACAGCCGGCGCAGGCGCGCAAACAACAGCGGGCAGCGCCGCGGGGTATGAAAACCCAACCTGGCCCACACTTGACAGGGCGCAGGCCTCCATAGAACAACTGTATAACGAAAATTACCCGGAAATTGCCGACAAGATCCGGGAAATCCGCGGAATTTTGCCTGAAGAGTGCACAGACGAAGCATTGACGCTCTATTGGGGCAGCTGCGGGCCGACCAGCATTGCCTTTCAGAAAGTTTTAATGGACAATGGTATTTATGCAGAAACCAGAATAGATTCCCAGATGTATGCAAAGCATGAATATAACCTGTTGCGCACGCGCCTTACAGACGGCAGTGTAAAGCTGGTCCTGATAGACGGCAGTTACCGGCAGTTTATGCGCAGCTATTTCCTTCAGGAAATCATGCAAACTTCCGGAAAACCCTCCAGCGAGGTAACAGACGACGAAATCAACGCGGCTATATTGGCAAGCGGCCTTCCCAATATTTTGACTTTTGAATTTGGCAACTGGCAGCAGGCCATACAGAAAATCCAGTCTGTTTTGGGAGAAGATGTTGATCCCCTTGCCTATAACTGGATAGACAGCTCATACGAAAGCCAGCCTTACCCGGAGCCAAGCCTGCAGACCAGTTATACACGCTATTTGTCGCAAGAAGAACTTGCCGCCTTAAAGGCGGGGCTTCTTTACGAAAAACCGTTTGAAGAAAGCCTGTACATCAAAGGCTCCTGGGACAGTTTTGCCACACGGCAGCGGTTTTCTTATAAGGGAAACGGCGTGTATGAGGTAAACCTGCAGCTGAATCCCAACGCGGACGCTTATACCTGCACAATTGAAGGGGAGCAACCGGGAACGCCGTTTTATGCCGCCGCCAGCCAGGCCGTTGTCTACCCCACCCTCAATACATATTACAACCACGGCACCGTGCAGTCGTTTTTAACAGATGCAATGATAAGCGGTCACACACTGCTTTTAGGCGCCGGCGGCAACAGCCATATTACAGTCCGCATTGACACAAGGGCCGGTATTCACAGCCCGCAGATCCGTACCGTGCCAGCATTCAGGGTTGGCCTTTACGGCGATATGGACGGCAACAATGTCATAGACCTGCAGGATATCATCTTTATGCAAAAGGCGCTTGCCGGCCTGGTTGCATTAACAGACTACCAGAAAAAAGTCTGCACCGTAAGCGGAAGCGATGTTTTTTCCACCCAGGATCTGTTGCTGGTCCAGCGCTATCTTGCCAATGATCCGCAGGCAGGCCTGACCGGGCAGGACGTATACGCGCCCCTATCCTGAACAAGTTATAAATCGAAACCCTGCAGGCGGCAATCCCTGCAGGGCTTTTCGTTTTGTTTTCTTTTTCATCCATACTGCCTTACTCTTAGGCGGCGCCGTTTTTTCATCTGTTTTATGCCGCCTGCTTTAAAAGCGCATCATCCGCGGCACAGACAAAAGGCGCGGTAAAAATGCATTGACAAAGGCAAGGTAAATTGATATAATATTTTGGCGCTGAAAATTGCAGGGGCCATTAGCTCAGTTGGTTAGAGCAACCGGCTCATAACCGGTCGGTCCGGGGTTCGAGTCCCTGATGGCCCACCAAAAACCAGGACGCACAGAGTTGTTAGCTTTGTGCGTCCTGTCTTTTACACGGCTTGAAATATGCACATGCCGGCGTTGCAGATTCTCTTTTCTTCAAGCTTGAGTATACACAATGCCCATACGTGATCTCCCTGTAATTTCGGCCGAATGTTATATAGTGTTGCCTGAAATGTTTGCAGTTTTTACATACGTCATCATCCAAACCTGTCCCCTCCGTACATTTTTTAAGGTACTTTAAGTGAATTGTATTATATTATTTTAAAGTACATAATGAATTTAAGAAAAATTTATGGAGTGATTGACTATGGTACATAATGCGCTTAAAATTTAGGCAAAGATTTGCTGCATCCTTAAAACAGAAATTTGAAGGGAAGACAGACACGGCCTTATGAGCTTTGCGTTTGATTTTGATGAACTGGGTATCCGGCAAAGAAAAAAATGCAGCAGTAAATCCCTGTATATTGCCGAAGAACTGTTCGGGGGGATTCTTAAGGGGTTACTCCCCTTAAGGCGGTTGAGGGGGTCTCAAAAGGGTGGTCGTTCAACCTCCCCCTTTTGCGGTCTTTGGTTCGTTTCTTCCGTAAGAAATGAACAAAAACTTTTTAGAAAAGAATTATATAAACGTAGAAAGCCGGCGGGCAAGATAAAAGCTTGTATAAAGCAGCCCGCAATCCTTTGCAAACTTAGGGCTTACAAGTTTTCCCCGCCCCTTCCGCCTGCTCCTCCATTTTTGCAAAAAAAGGCCTTTGTCATGCGACAAAGGCCTTTTTTCTGTTTACTTTCCAAATATTACGACTCCCGCAAAATTCTGCGTGCGTTTTCTCCAAGAATCAGCTTTCGTTCCTCCTGCGAAAGGCCAAGGCTGTTTATCCGCTGCAGCTCCTCCTCCGCGTTCCACATAGGGAAATCCGTCCCATATAAAACCCTGTCTGCTCCATACAGCCGGATCAACTCCAGGCTCCTTCTTTTTCCCAAATACATGGTAGAGCTTGAAGTGTCCACATAACAGCGCTTATCCTGCAAATACTCCAGCGCAAGATCCCAAAGCGACCAGCCGCCAAAATGCGCCCCAATCGCCGTAAGCCTTGGAAAATTGTCCAGCACACGGGCAAAGCGGTTTGGGTGGGAATACGAATACCGGTAATCCCCGCAATGAAAAAGCACCGGCAGGTCTCCCTGCAGCACGTCGTATACCGGGAACATGCGCGCATCGTCCAAATGAAACTGCTGTGTATCCGGATGCAGCTTTACACCCCGAAGCCCCAGTTTTTTCATACGCTCTATTTCCGCAAAGGGGTCTTCCATACCGGGATGCAGCGTACCAAATCCGATCAGCTCCTCATGCGCCTTACACTGTTCCGCAATAAAATCGTTGATAGAATGCACTTGCTGCGGGACGGTTGCAACAGACTGCACCAGAAAACGGCGCACCCCCGCTTTTTTTCCTTCACGCAGCAAAGCGTGAACCGTACCGTCGCCGTCCATGGGAATTCCATAAAAACTGCCAACGCCCTGTACCGCCTTTTTTGCAATTTTTTCCGGGTAAATATGCGCGTGAAAATCAATAATCTCCATATATAACATCTATCCTTTTTTGTTTTTCCACCCCAGGGGATCCATATAGTAGTATATTCCGTTTTTGCGCAAAAGTCAAAACCCCGCAGATACAACGCTTGACGGCAGGCGGGAAAAAAGCTACAATAAAAACCATCCTAAAGAATAAAGGGGAATATGTGAATATGGCATTGGTTAAACCTTTTCAAGGCGTTCGCTTTAACACCGGCATTGCAGGAAAAATAGAAGAGCTTGTCTGCCCGCCCTACGACGTCATCAGTGAAGAACAGCGAAAGGCATACATAGAAAAAAATGAAAACAACATCATTCGTCTGGAGCTACCAAAAGGCGACAACCCTTACCGCAGCGCGCACGATATTTTCACGCAATGGAAAGAAAAAGGGATTTTAAAAACAGAGGACCTGCCCGCCGTTTATATTTACGAAGAAGAATTTGAAGCCTGCGGCAAGCGCACAAAGGTAAAAGGCATGATCTGCCGTGTAAAGATTGAAGATTTTTCAAAAGGCGTTATTCTGCCGCATGAATTTACGCTTTCCAAGGCAAAAGAAGACCGCCTGAACTTAATGAAGGCAACCAACTGCAATTTCAGCCAGATTTATTCTCTTTTTATGGATCCGGCGCATTGTACAACACAAAAACTTGACAGCCTTTCCACCGGCGCGCCTGACATACACCTGACCGACAACGACAATGTAACCCACCGTCTTTGGATTGTTACCGATCAGGCGGCAATTTCGTCTCTCTGTGCAGATTTCGACGACAGAAAACTGTATATTGCAGATGGGCACCATCGCTACGAAACGGCGCTGAACTATCGAAACTGGTGTTACGCGCAGGGCAAAAGCGCACCGGGCGGCGCGGCCGATTACCAAATGATGATGCTGGTCGATATGGAGCATCCCGGCCTGGCGGTCTTTCCCACCCACCGCCTTGTCCGCAATCTGGAAAACTTTGACCCCAAACAGGCAATGGCGGCATGCACGCAGTATTTTACAATTACAGAGAAAACCGGCGTTGCTTCCATGGAAGCAGAGCTTGACAAACTTTTTCAGGAAGATAAAACGGCGTTTGGCTTCTACTGCGGCGGGGACACATGGGCGCAGCTGGTACTCAAAGACCCTTCTGTTATGCAAGCGCTTCTTCCGGATAAAAGCGCCGCAACAAGAGAACTTGACGTTACCGTGCTGCATACGCTGATTTTGGAACAGCTGTTTGGCATTGACGCGGAAAACATGGCAAAGCAGATCAATCTGACCTATACAAAGGTTTTCGATGAAGCGATTACCTCTGTAAAAAGCGGTGCGTCCCAATGTGCATTTATCTTAAATCCCACCAAGGTCACACAAATCCGCAATGTTGCCGCCGCAGGCGAAAAAATGCCGCAAAAGTCTACTTACTTTTATCCAAAGCTGATTACGGGCCTTGTTCTAAATGAACTGGTATAAACCAAAAGCCGTGAGGAGAGCCATCTTTCCCCACGGCTTTTCATGAATCTGCTTTTGTTTTAAGCTTGCACCGGTGCACCTGACAAAATCTGTTTTCTTACCGGCCTGATTGACATTAGCACTACAGCGGCAACCAGAGAAATGACCGTTTCTGGCAGCATATAGCTTCCGTTATAGATCAAAGAATACAGCATAGCAAGCATATCTCCCGTAAAGTTATCCAAAATATACGCGCCTGTGCTGTTCGCCATTACGTCGCCAAAAAACCATTCCGCATAGCTTCCCCACAGGATAAACCCGGAAAGGAAATGGCACAAATAGCGCAGCAGGCCCGTTACAACCGCGCCCAGCGCAAATGAAAGCGTCGGTCTTTTTATAACCCGTTTAAACATGCCCGCAAGTCCCAACACGGCAAACGCGGCAATATAATCCAAAAAGGCCATCAGCACAATGTTAAAGCCGGTAAGCCCCGCAAACGCCTGGCTGGTGGTCGCGCCCAGAACCGCCTGTAAAACACCAAAAACCGTGCCGCATAAAAGGCCCCATCGAACACCGTACATATAACCCAGTACCATAACCGGCACCATGCTGAACAGGGTAATAGAACCCCCGTAAGGCAGATCAAACACCTTGATCATGGAAAGTACAGTCCCCAGTGCAATCAAAACACCGCTTGTAACCAGTCGCAACGTTTTCTTGTTCATAAAAGCATTCCTCCTTTTTCTACAAAAACACAAATAAAAAACCGTACGGGATTCCGTACGGCGTACAATCTTCTGCTTTATTTATTTTCATAAAACATACTTCCTACGCCGGCATTATCCGTATCAGGTTAAAGGGTTACGCTTCTGCGTTCTCAGCCGATTTGTTCAGCACCCCTGCAGTTTTCAAGTGTTTTTGTCGAAGATAAGGATACTACATCCTGTGCCTTATGTCAAGGTAAAAAATTACAAAATGCTTGACATGGAACCTAATGCACGCTATAATGGCAAGGTGTAAAGAAAAAAACTTTACACATGATACAGATACCGGGAGTACCGTTATGGAAAAAAACCTGCAAATCTCTTTTCTTTTAGATTTTTACGGAGAACTTTTATCGCCCAGACAAAGAGAGATTACAGACAGTTATTATAACAATGACCTTTCCCTGGGCGAAATTTCCGCCAATACGGGCATTACCAGGCAAGCTGTGCGAGATATCGTAAAACGCACGGAACTGGCTCTGTTTGAAATGGAAGAAAAGCTGGGGCTTTGCAGCCGTTTTGAAAGCATGCAAAGCGGCCTTGCAAAAATTGAGGAACACGCCCGCACGATACAGGCGTATAACAAAACAAAGTACCAGGATGAGATTGTGTCGGATAATATTACACAAATTTTAAGTACTGTCAACAATCTGCAGGAATAAAATTGGTGCCGAAAGGGTGATTTCGTTGGCATTTGAAGGATTGTCAGATAAACTCAGCGCAGCTTTTAAAAAGCTGCGTTCCAAGGGAAAGCTCAGCGAAGCAGACGTAAAAGAAGCCATGCGGCAGGTGCGTCTTGCACTTTTAGAGGCGGACGTAAATTATAAAGTTGCAAAGGATTTTACCAATAAAGTAACACAGCGCGCAGTCGGCGCCGACGTAATGGAAAGCCTCACGCCCGCGCAGATGGTTGTAAAAATTGTAAATGAAGAGCTCACAGAACTGATGGGCGGCGAAAAGGCACGGCTTTCTACAGCGTCAAAGCCCCCTACTGTCCTTATGCTTTGCGGCCTGCAGGGCTCCGGTAAAACCACACACGCAGGTAAGCTTGCGCTCATGCTCAAAAAGCAGGGGCACCGCCCGCTTTTAACTGCGTGCGACATCTACCGCCCCGCGGCCATTAACCAGCTGCAGGTTGTCGGTTCCAAAGCCGGCGTGCCTGTTTTTGAAATGGGCAAGGAAAATCCCATAAAAATTGTAAAAGCAGCTATCCGCCACGCGCGCGACCACGGAAACGACATGGTTATCCTGGACACGGCCGGCCGTCTTCATATTGACGAAGCGCTGATGGAAGAACTAAAAAATATTAAAGCGGAAGTAGAACCCCAGGAAATTTTGCTTGTGGTAGACGCTATGACCGGCCAGGACGCTGTAAACGTTGCAAAATCGTTTAACGAACTGCTGGACATTACCGGCGTAATTTTAACAAAGCTTGACGGCGATACAAGAGGCGGCGCGGCTCTTTCGGTAAAGGCTGTAACAGGCCGGCCGATTAAATTTGCCGGTACGGGCGAAAAACTGGAGGATCTGGAGGTTTTCCACCCGGACAGAATGGCCAGCAGGATTCTGGGAATGGGCGACGTCTTAACGCTCATTGAAGAAGCGGAAAGTAAAATTGATCAAAAAAAGGCCGAACAGCTTGCCGACAAAATGGCCAAAAACCAGATGAATTTAAACGACATGCTCGATCAGTTCCAGCAGATCAAAAAAATGGGCCCGCTTAAATCGATTTTGTCAAAGCTCCCCGGCGTTGATAAGCAGATAGAAAACGTAGACATAGACGACCGGATTATGGACCGCAACGCGGCGATCATTCTTTCCATGACGCCGCAGGAAAGATTAACTCCTTCGCTGCTCAACGCCTCACGCAAGCGCAGGATCGCTGCAGGCTGCGGCATGAAGGTAGAAGACGTAAACCGTCTTTTAAAGCAGTTTGAGCAGATGCAAAAGATGATGAAGCAATTTTCCGGCAGAAACGGCAAAAAGAAAAGGAAAATGCGCGGCCTTCCAGGCCTTGGGGGCCCTATGGGGCCGATGGGCATGTAACAGCGTATTCACCCAATAGGTAAAAAACTGATTGGTGAAGATATAGCAATATTTTTACGGAGGTGAAAAGATATGGCAGTAAAGATCCGGCTGCGCCGCATGGGCGCAAAAAAGTCGCCCTTTTACCGCATTGTTGTAGCAGATTCCAGATATCCGCGCGACGGCCGCTTTATTGAAGAAATCGGTTATTATAACCCCCTTACGGACCCCAATGAATTCAAAGTGGACGCCGACAAGGTAAAAAGCTGGATTGCAAACGGTGCACAACCGACCGACACAGTAAAAGCTTTGCTTAAGAAAAACAACGTAATTGAATAAGGAAAGAAGGTTTCTTACATGCAGGAATTATTAATGACAATTGCCAAAGGTCTTGTGGAAAATCCCGACCAGGTTTCTGTAGAGGCTGACGAACCCAACGAAGAGGGTATCATCGTATACCACATTCATGTTGCAGAGGACGACATGGGCAGAATTATCGGCAAGCAGGGGCGCATCGCAAAGGCTATCCGCACGGTTGCCCGTTCCGCTGCCGTCAGGAACAATACAAAAGTCATGGTAGAAATCGACTGATTTCTGAACCGGAAAAGCGGCGGGGGCTTTCCCGCCGCTTTTCTTTTTTCACGCGGCTTTTCCAGCAATCTCTGTGTGTTGCGCTTTATGCTTCTTGACTTCCGCTTTTTATTTGGTTATACTATATCCAAAATTATTGGTTTGAGGTGAAAAGATGCGTATATTTTCCTGCTGATATAACGTATGTACCATACAGCGCTGCAAACAGACGGGCTTGTCCGTCTGTTTGGTGTTGCGCCCTGCAGGAAAGTTTTGCTCTTTTACCCGAAAGATATAATATATATGACCTCTCCTCTGGTCCGGCAGGGACTGGCTCTGTGTATTTTTACGGGCTGCAGAAAGCAACTTTTCTGCAGCTCTATTTTATTTTTACAGGAGCTGATCACCTATGTCTCTTATAAACATCTGCCATCTTACCTTTTCTTATGAAGGCAGCTTTGATACAATTTTTGAGGATGTGTCTTTTCAAATTGACACCGACTGGAAGCTTGGCTTTATCGGCCGCAACGGACGCGGAAAAACAACCTTCCTGCAACTGTTGACAGGCAAATACGGGTATAGCGGTTCCATAAGCAAAAGTGGCGTCGAATTCGGCTATTTCCCATTTACCGTTGCAGATCCATACCAAAACACGCTGGAAATTGCGCAGGATGTTCTACCCTGCCGCCCACTTTGGCAGATAACGCGCGAGCTGTCTTTGCTAGACTTGGACGATGAGGTCCTGTACCGTCCGTTTATAACGCTTTCACAAGGGGAACAGACAAAGGTATTGCTTGCCGTTTTGTTTTTAAAGGAAAACTGTTTTCTTTTAATTGATGAGCCGACAAACCATCTGGATGCTTCTTCCAGGCAAAAAGTATGCAGCTATTTAAAGAATAAAAAGGGATTTATTTTGGTTTCTCATGACCGTGCATTTCTTGACGGCTGCGTGGACCATATTCTTTCAATCAATCGCAGCAACCTGGAAATACAAAAGGGAAACTTTTCCTCGTGGTATCAAAACAAGCAGCAACGCGACCATTTTGAACTGGCAGAAAACGAAAAACTAAAAAAAGAAATCAATCGCCTAAATCAATCCGCCCGGCGTACAGCCAACTGGTCCAACGCCGTTGAAAAGACAAAGTACGGAACAAAAAATTCCGGGCTGCGCCCGGACAGAGGATATATTGGACATAAATCGGCCAAAATGATGCAGCGTACAAAAGCAATAGAACAACGCAGGCAGAGCGCGGTTGAAAGCAAGCAAAAGCTTTTAAAAAATCTGGAGCAGGCAGACAGCCTGTCATTACACCCCTTAGCATACCATACAAACCGTCTAGCCGTATTACAGAACGTTTCCATTTTTTATAAGCAAAAGCTTGTTTGCAAAGATGTAAGCTTTACCATTACGCAGGGAGACCGCATTGCCCTGCAGGGAAAAAACGGTAGCGGAAAATCCAGTGTTTTAAAACTGATAAATGGAACACCTGTTTTCTATACGGGCAGCCTTCATATTGGCAGCCAGGTTAAAATTTCCTATGTACCGCAGGACACATCTTTTTTACAGGGGGATCTTTCTTCCTATGCCGCACAGCATCAAATAGATGAAAGCCTTTTTAAGGCGATCCTTCGCAAGCTCGATTTTGCACGCACACAATTTGAAAAGGATATGCATACTTTCAGCGCCGGACAAAAGAAAAAGGTCTTGCTTGCAAAAAGCCTGTGCGAAAGGGCACACCTGTACATCTGGGACGAACCGCTGAATTATATAGACGTCTTTTCCCGTATGCAAATAGAAGCGTTACTCAAAAGCTGTGCGGCAACCGTGCTTTTTGTTGAACACGATCTGTCCTTTACAGAAAATATCGCGACCAGGATCATACGGTTATAAATACCATGCAGGAGAAAAGGGCGTATGCAATGCATACGCCCTTTATATGCGCTCCTGTACAGTTACCTTTACCATATCCCCCGGCTGCTTTCCAATCTGACGCCGTATGTCCTTTCGCAGCCCAACAATATACCCCGGCGTTTTCATCTTGACAAGGCTTCCGTCATACGGCACGCCGTCAAACGTAGCGTGTATCTTAACCCTTCCCTTGCCAAATTCTTTTTTTACATCAAAAGGAAAATGCACATAGGCGCCGTCTATATCGGGAACTTTTTCAATAATCGCCTGAAACACATACACCTTCCGGTCCACAAACCTGCCCCTTTTTCACTATTTGTCCAAAGCGCAAAACATAAAAAGGTCATTCGTTAAAAAATACGAAAAACGCTTTATATGCCATATACACGTCTGTTTTTGAAACCACCTCAAACGGCGCATGCATCGAAAGCACAGGAACACCCAGATCCACTACATCTACGTTCAAATTGGCAACATACTTTGCAATCGTTCCGCCGCCGCCCAGGTCTACTTTACCAAGCTCACCCGTTTGCCAGAGAATCTTTTCTTTATCAAGCATCTGCCGGATCTGCGCCATAAATTCTGCAGAGGCGTCCGACGTTCCATATTTTCCGCCGTGCCCCGTATATTTTGTAATTACCACGCCTTTGTTAATATAGCTTGCATTATTGGCTTCAAATACGCTTGCATACGTGGGGTCGAAGGCCGCATTGACGTCTGCAGATAAGCACCGGCTTTTGGAAAGCACCCGATAACCCTCCTGCCCTTCACTTTTTGCGAGGTCAAAAATAAAATATTTCATAAAATCGCTTTGCATCCCTGTGTTGCCGTCGCTTCCCGTTTCCTCCTTGTCCACAAGCACCGTAACAACTGTATTTTTCGGTGCTTTGCAATGCAGCGCCGCCATCAATGCAGGATATGCGCACACGCGGTCGTCATGGCCATAACCGCCGATCATACTCCTGTCAAAGCCAACATCCCTTGCAGAAAACGCCGGCACAAGCTCCAACTCTGCAGACAGAAAATCTGCCTCCGTAATTCCATAGTTTTCATTAAGCAGCCGCATTATATTCAGCTTAACCAGTTCCGCTTCCTTATCGTCTTTGAACGGACGGCTTCCAACAAGTACGTTTAAATCCTCTCCTGTAAAGCTTTTTGCCATTGTTTTGGTCATCTGTTCCTGCGCCAAATGTGGCAGCAGATCCGTTACACAAAAGCAGGGATCCCCCGCTTTTTCGCCCAGGCAAACGCGGATGGCTTCTCCGTTCTTCAAAACAACCGTGCCGTGTAGCGCAAGCGGGATCGCCGCCCACTGGTACTTTTTAATTCCACCGTAATAATGCGTCTTAAACAAAGCAAGGTCGTTTGCCTCATAAAGCGGGTTGGGCTTTAAATCCAGCCTCGGGGAATCTATATGCGCAATGGCAAGGCGCACGCCATTTTTACAGCCTTCTGTACCGATCACTGCAAGCAAAATATTTTTGTTTCTGTTTATCGTATAAATTCTGTCGCCGGCGCTGTACCTTTTATCAGGGTCAAACTGCACAAAACCAGCCTGCTCCGCAAGGCTTATTGCTGTCTGTACTGCTTCTCGTTCCGTTTTCGCCTGGTCTAAAAAAACCTTATACGGTTCACAAAAGGCGTCCGCTGCTTCTATCTGCGAAGACTCCAGCGTAGACACACCGTTTTTTTTGTCTAAAAACAGCGCTTCCTTTAAAAGCGCCGCTTTTGTTTTTTCTTCTGCCATATCCTATCCATCCTTTCAAGCTTTATTCTTACCGGTTACACTGCCGTTATAATCGATAAAGCTGTTTATATTTTTCTTTGGCGTTTTCCACTTTCACCACGTACTCTGCCGTTTCCGGGTAAGGGATATACGTCAGGCTTTTTCCATCATCCGAATATGCATTGTCGGAAAGCCACTGGTCCACCGCTCCAAAGCCGGCGTTATATGCGGCTACTGCAGTTTCCTCCGGTTCATACCGCTCCAGAAGAAATTTTAAGAACATTGTACCATATTCTATATTGACCTGCGGGTCGTACAGCATTTCCGTCTCCATGGTAACTTCCCCGTTATAATAGGTTTGCAGCCATTCAAACGTTTCGGGGATGATCTGCATAAGCCCAAGCGCGCCGGCGCTGGAACCCGCATCCGGGTCAAAACCGCTTTCGGTCCGGATCACCGCGTAAATCAACGCCTGATCCACCCCGTATTCCCAGGCAGCCGCTTCAATCTCATCCTGGTATTTCATCGGATACGCCGCCTTTTCAAAATCATTGCCGGCGCTTAAAAACGCATAAAATGCCACCATTATGGCAATGGCTGTAAATAAAATCGTTGCTGCCAGCACGATCATCCCTGTTTTTTTCTTTTTCCTAACCATATACACCGCCCAGTTTTTTCCGCAGAGAGGCCACTACCTGCACAGCCGCCCGCTCTAAATGCATATATTCTTCCGTGCCGTCAATTACAACATCTGATTGCCGGCGGTAATAGCTTTCAGGCTGCTGCGCCGAAAGGCGCTGTAACGCCTGTTGTCTGGTAAGGCCGTCTCTTTCCATAATTCTTTGAATCCTGACTTCTGCAGGTGCTATTACAGAAACAACCAAATCGCACAGTACGTCTGCATTGCTTTCAAATAAAACCGGCGCGTCAAATACAATCAGGCGCCTGTTTTCCCGCCTGTACCGGTTAATCTGTGCAAGCGTTTGTAAAAATACCCATGGGTGCACAATCCTGTTTAACAGCGCTGTGCTTTCCCTGTCTGCAAAAGCTCTGCCTGCAAGTAAGGCGCGGTCTATGCCGCCACCGGGTGTTTTTATATCCTCGCCAAACGCGCCGGCAAGCAGTTGTACACAGGCAGTTTCAGACGCTGTAGCCTGTCTTGCAAGCGCGTCAGCGTCAATTACAGCACAGCCCTGCTTTTTCAAAAATTCTGAAAATGTGCTCTTTCCTGATCCCGTAGGGCCGGTA
The DNA here is from genome assembly GCA_900541975.1 of uncultured Oscillospiraceae bacterium. Lineage (GTDB taxonomy): Bacteria > Bacillota > Clostridia > Oscillospirales > Acutalibacteraceae > Scatavimonas > Scatavimonas merdigallinarum. Next base: position 43,815 of record UQLR01000008.1, read on the forward strand.
AGCCCAATTACTGCAAAATCACGCAAGGGTTTTCACCTCAAATCCCGCTGCCCGTATTAACCGGTTATATACCGCCATACCCATACCCTCTGTGACAGGGCAACGGGCATAAACGACGGTAATCCCGTCTTCATCTGTCTTCCGCAACTGGGCAAACAGCCGGTTTGCCTGCGCCCGGCTGTCGTCCTTTTTCCCAAGCGAATATGTTTTTACAGAAAGTTTCGGAATATCCTCCTCATAACAGAGCGCGCCGGCGTATGCCTGCGCATGCGCATTTACATAATCAATATATTTTTGATCGTCTGCTTTTATTAACAGCACCTTCGCCTTTGGCGCATAATGCCTGTATTTCATCCCCGGGCTTGCAGCTTTCTGCCCACGTGCCAGGCGGTGCAGCACCGCGGCGTCTACTTCTATGTTGCCAATTACAGCTTCCATCTGCTCAAGGGTAACGCCGCCCGGGCGTAGAAGGCGCGGCGGGTCCTGCGCCAACGAAAGGACAGTCGATTCCAACCCAACCGCACATGCCCCGCCGTCTAAAACTGCGTCAATCCTTCCATACAAATCCTGATACACATGCTGCGCCGTGGTAGGGCTTGGACTCCCCGATAAATTGGCAGAGGGCGCGGCAATCGGCGTTTTCGCCAATTTAATTAACGCCTGTGCTGCAGGATGGGAAGGAAATCGCACGCCCACCGTGTCAAGCCCTGCGCTTACCTGCTCTGGGACAATGCCGGACTTTGGCAGTACCAAAGTAAGCGGCCCCGGCCAAAAGGCGTCTGCAAGCGCCTGCGCTTTTGGAGGAAATACGCTTGTAAGTTTTTCCACTGTCCGCACATCTGCAACATGGACGATCAGCGGATTATCCATTGGTCTTCCCTTCGCCCTGAAGATACCGGCTACAGCCCGGCCGTTTAATGCATCGGCCCCCAGGCCGTAGACTGTTTCCGTTGGCATGGCAACCAGTCCGCCTCTGCGCAAAATTGCTGCGGCCTGTTCAATTTGTGTTTCATTAAGTAACTGTGTTATCATCATACGTCATTCCTTCGTTAAAATCAAAGGATAATTTGTAAACTTTCCCTGAAAGTTCTGTCTTTACGGCGCTTCCTGTTTCAACTGCCTGGCCCGGTATGCTGTAACCAGCGGGTCGATCACTTCATCCAACGCGCCGTTCAAAATATCGTCGAGTTTATACAGCGTAAGGCCGATTCTGTGATCCGTAACCCTCCCCTGCGGGTAGTTATAGGTACGAATTCTTTCACTTCTATCGCCTGTTCCAACCTGTGCTTTTCTTTCCTGCGCCACCGCGTCCGCCTGTTGCTGTTGCTTTGCCTGTAAAAGACGCGCCTTTAAAACCTTTAACGCTTTGTCTTTGTTTTTGTATTGGCTGCGTTCGTCCTGGCATTCCACCACAACGCCGGTGGGAATATGCGTAATGCGAATGGCCGATTCTGTTTTATTGATATGCTGTCCCCCCGCGCCGCTGCTGCGAAAGGTATCAATCTGCAGATCTGCGGGGTTAATTTCCATTTCTACGTCCTCAACTTCCGGCAATACCGCAACCGTTACAGTAGATGTGTGAATACGCCCCTGCGACTCTGTTTCCGGCACACGCTGCACCCGGTGCACGCCGCTTTCAAATTTCAAGCGGGAATATGCTCCCATACCGCTCAGTATAAAGCTAATCTCTTTATAGCCGCCCAGTTCCGTCTGGTTTGCATTGACAAGCTCTATATTCCATCCACGTTTTTCGGCATACATGCTGTACATTCGAAAAAGCACGCTGCAAAACAGCGCCGCCTCTTCCCCGCCAGCGCCGCCGCGTATTTCCACAATCACGTTCCGGTCGTCGTTGGGGTCTTTGGGCAGCAACAAAATTTTAAGCTCCTCCTCCAAAGCATCTGCCTGCGCCTTTGCCTCAGCCTGCTCCTGCTCCGCCATTTCTTTAAGCTCTTTTTCTATCCCCTGCTCGCGCAGCAGTTCTTTTGCCTGGGTTTGCCTCTCCTGCGCTTCTTTATATTCCCTGTATTTTAAAGCAATCGGCTCAAGCGTCCGAAACTCTTTCATAATCTGCGTATACCTTTCCGGGTCTGCCGCAACAGCGCCATCATAAAGCTTACGCGTAAGCTCTTCAAAACGTTTTTCAAATACTGCAAGCTTCTCGAGCACTATGTAACCACCTTTTCTCTTATTTTACAGCTTCTGGCGCATACTGCTAACGCGCTTGCCGGACAATTTTTTTTATGTTTTTTTCCGCTCTGGCGCGTGGCAGCATAATTTCATGCCCGCAGCCACAGCATTTCATTTTAAAATCCATTCCTATACGAAGCACGGAAAACGTTTTGCTGCCACATGGATGCGGCTTTTTCATTTCCAGTATATCGCCTAACCGCACATCCAACGCGCAACCCCTCCTTTTACCTGTTTTAAATTTTATTATATCATTTCTACTCAAGAAATACAACGGGCAGACAATCCGTCCGCCCGTTGCGCTACGCTTCTATATATGCCTGCACCCTGCTGAGCATCTGCGCGTCCAAAAGAGCTGTAACGGCAATACCCTGCTCTTTATATTCTTCCGACAGAAGCGTCCCCTTTTCACGGATTTCCGCCACAAGCCCGGCCTTTGAAAATGGGAGCAAAAGCAGTACCTTTTTTATTTTAACCGGCAAATGGTCTTCAATTGCCTGCAGCAGCTTGTCAATCCCTTTTCCATTTTTCGCGCTGATTCGCACAGCATTGCCGATCATGGGGATATCTTCCAGCCCATTTACAAGATCGCACTTATTGAGCACCGGGATCACCGGCCGGTCTGCACAGCCAAGATCGTCTAAAAGTTCCCTTGTAACCTTTAGATGCGCCTGCGCTTCTTCGCTGGAAGCGTCGCACACGTTTAAAATAATATCGGCCTGCGCGGCTTCCTCCAACGTGGATTTAAACGCATTCACCAAATGGTGCGGCAGGCGCCGGACAAGGCCGACCGTATCGGTCAACAAAACAGTTACGCCGCTTGGCAGCTTTAGCGCTCTGGAGGTAGGGTCAAGCGTTGCAAACAGCTTGTCCTGTACTAAAACCCCCGCGTCTGTCAGGTAATTCATCAATGTGGACTTTCCCGCATTGGTATATCCAACAATCGCTACAGTGATCACGCCGTTCTTTTCACGGCGGCGCCTGATCTGCCCGCGGTGCTTTTCAATCGCCGTAATCTGCTCTTTAATCGTTTCCATCCGCCTTCTGATATGGCGTTTGTCTGTTTCCAGCTTTGTCTCACCGGGTCCCCTTGTTCCAATCCCGCCGCCCAGGCGCGACATTTCGGCCCCTTTCCCGGTCAGTCTGGGCAGTATATATTGCAGCTGGGCAAACTCAACCTGCAGTTTCCCCTCCCGGGAACGTGCGCGCAGTGCAAAAATATCTAAAATCAACATGGTCCGGTCAATTACACGTACGTCTGTTTCGCTTTCAATATTGCGAATCTGCGTGGGCGACAATTCGCGGTCGAAAATCAAAAGATCGATCTCTTCATTTTTGCAAAAATCAGCAATTTCCTTAAGCCTGCCTGTTCCTACACATGTTGCCGTTTCCGGTTTATCTCGCTTCTGCATCATACTGGCCACCGTCTCTGCACCGGCGCTGTGCGCCAGTTCAAACAACTCGTCCAAAGACGCCTGTGCATCGTACTCACCCGTATCTAAAGACACCAACAGTGCCCGCTGTGGTTTTACCTCGTTTTCAAACAGCTCCATACATACCTCTTCTAAATTTTATTTAAATTTTATTTTTTTACTGTACCATAACGTACAAAAGCGGTCAACTATAAAAAACTATTTTCATTGTACCTTCTTTATGATAAAATGATTATTATATCCAAGTTCTGACATTTTATGCAAATATATACCGAAAGGCAGCGCAAAATATGAAAAAACAATACGACGTGATTATCATCGGTGCCGGGGCGGCAGGGCTGTATGCCGCTTTACAATTTGACAAAAGCGTCAGCGTGTTGCTGATTTGCAAGCGGGGGCTTGCGCTTTCCAACAGCTCGCTTGCGCAGGGCGGCGTTGCCGCGGTGCTGGATCAGGATCATGACAATTTCAAGCTGCATATTGCAGACACGTTAATTGCCGGCAAGTATAAAAACAATCTTGCCGCTATTGAGGTTCTTGTAACAGAAGGGCCCAAAGACGTATTAAAGCTCCGGGAAATGGGCGTGGACTTTGACCGCGACAAAAAGGGACATTTGCTGATGACGCTGGAAGCCGGGCACTCCCGCCACCGGATCGTACACCATAAAGATTCCACCGGCAAAGAAATTACCGATACGTTGATCGGCGCAGTGCGGCAGCGCACAAATGCTGAGATCCTGGAAAACACGCTGGTTTTTGCCCTGGATAAAGTGCCAAACGGTTTTTACGCCCATATTTTACAGGATGGCACGCCCAAAACGGTTGCTGCGCGGTACTGCATACTGGCCACCGGCGGAATTGGGCGGGTATACGAATATACCACAAATTCCGCAATTGCCACGGGCGACGGCGTCAGGCTAGCGCACAGGCTGGGCGCAAATATTCGCAATATAAGCTGGATCCAGTTTCACCCCACCGCTTTTGCGGCGGAAAATGACCGCGAACGCTTTTTAATCAGCGAAGCGGTACGCGGCGAAGGCGCTGTGCTGCTCAATTGTAACGGGGAACGCTTTGCCTTTAAATATGACCAACGTGGTGAGCTTGCCCCGCGCGACGTAGTTTCAAACGCTATTATTCTGGAATCCCAGTCTACCAACAGTCAAAATTTTTACTTGGATATTACACACAAGGACCCGCAATTTATTAAAACCCGTTTTCCAATGATTTATGCGCGCTGTCTGGAAGAAGGCATAGATATTACAAAGGATAAAATTCCCGTTTTTCCATGTCAGCACTATCTTATGGGCGGCATAGACGTAGACCTGTACGCACGCACCAGCGTTGAAGGCCTGTATGCCGCCGGCGAATGCTCCCATACCGGCGTGCACGGCGCAAACCGTCTTGCCAGCAACTCTTTGCTGGAAGCATTGGTATTTTCCCGCAGAGCGGCGCATGACATTATGCGCCGCCTGCAAAAGAATAAAGCGCAGCCGCTTGCACCATGTCCCACATCGTACCGGGCACAGGGCGCTCCGCTGCCGCATGGCCTGCGTACGGAAATTCGGAAAATTATGCAGCATACGCATTTTGTAATCCCAAATCCAGAAGCGGTTCCGCAGGGCCTTGCGCGCGCAAAAGAAATTCTGCATTTAATAGAAACCGGCGGATTTGCTCTTTCCTATGATCTGACAGAGGCCAAAAGCCTTGCCACCGTGGCCTGCCTGATCCTGGAAGATGTTTTAAAAAAGAACCGTATGCAAAAAACAGAATGAAAGGATGCAAACAAATGCTAAACCCCATCTATATAGACAATCTGATTCAAACAGCCCTTTTGGAAGATATCAGTTATCTGGACACCACTACGGACTATCTAATCCCCGAGCAGCAGCAATCACAGGCGCATTTTCTTGCAAAAGCCGACGGCGTTTTATGTGGAGTAGATATAGCCATGCGCGTCTTTACATTTTTACAGCCGGGTGTAATTACAGAAATTTATAAGCACGACGGCGACCTGTTGAAAAAAGGCGATGTAATTGCAAAAATCAACGGCAGCACAAGAGCCTTGCTCAAAGGGGAACGCACCGCTTTAAACCTTTTACAGCATCTAAGCGGGATTGCAACAGCCACGCATCAGGCAGTTTTGCTTACCAGCGGAACAAAAGCCGGTATTACAGATACAAGAAAAACCCTGCCGGGGCTGCGTCCACTGCAAAAATATGCAGTCGTAACCGGCGGAGGCAAAAACCACCGCTATAATCTTTCAGACGCCGCTATGCTCAAAGACAACCACATTGACGCGGCGGGCGGTATTGCAAACGCCGTTGAGACCCTGAAAGGGAAACTTGGCCATATGGTTAAAATCGAGGTAGAGGTTCGTACGCTTGAAGAGTTGCAGCAGGCGCTGCAGGCAGGCGCAGATATTATTATGCTGGACAATATGGCGCCGCAGACAATGGCACAGGCGGTAAAAATCACAAACGGACAGGCCCTACTAGAAGCTTCAGGCGGTATTACGCAGCAAACGCTCAGGGAAATTGCACAGACAGGCGTCGATATTATCTCTATCGGGGCGCTGACGCACTCTGTTCACGCACTCGACATATCCATGAAGATCACAGCCCCATAAAAAAAGCCGGCGGGAAGTTCACTTCGGTGTTCTTCCCGCCTTTTCCTTTTTTTCATATATCAACAAACCGCCGTTTTGAAATGCGGCAGCTCGATTGCTAACAGCACCGCGCCGCTCTGTGTACAGATACGGCTTTTTGTATCATTGCTTCTGTAAATAAAGTATAAAAGCAAATTATGAAGAAATTGTTTTTCTTATGTAACGCTTCTGTAAAGGATCAAAAAATAAATAAAAAGAGGCGGTTTCGTCCGCCCCCTTTTTTCAGGAAATATATGTGTTTCGGTTTTTACACCTTTTTTTCAATGTATTCGACCAAATTGCCAACGGTTTTAATATTTTCAATTTCCTCGTCGGGCACTTCGATCTCAAATTCATCCTCAATGGACATAAGCAAATCTACAACGTCAAGCGAATCTGCGCCAAGTTCTTCCTGAATTGTCGTTTCTGCTGTTATAGAATCTTCCTCCACATCAAACTGCTCCGCAAGGATCGCCTTTACCTTTTCCAGTACCATAACTCTTTCCTCCAAAGTATATTTTTGTTCTTACTGCCTGTAGATGATTGTATTGTGGACAAATTTATGCCTTTTATGCTACAATAACACAAGCACGCTTTCCTCCACCTGTAAAAATCTAATCGGCATAACATCAGTACAAAAACATATTATTAGTAAACATAGCCTTTGTCAATAACAAAATTGTAATTTTTTCAAATCCATGCGGTATTTTGATAACTTAAACAAATTTTCACCTGGAAAGAAGGGTTTTATTATGTCAAAGAAAGCGTACGCCGTTATTGGCCACCCAATCGGGCATACCATGTCGCCTTTTATCCACACGCGCCTTTTCGCGCTTTCCGGAATCGACGCGCAATATTCCGTTTTGGATATTGCACCGCAGGAGCTTACACAAAGCTACCAAACTGTTTTAAGAAAACTTGACGGCTATAATATTACCATTCCGCATAAACAGGGGATCATCCGGTATCTGGATAAGCTTGACAAAAAGGCCGCGCTGTATGGCAGCGTTAATACCGTTGCAAACGGGGAAATTGCCCAGGGCTATACAACCGACCCGGACGGCTTTTTAAAAGCTTTGTCCTCGGCAGAAATTCCGCTGAAAGGCCGGGTGGTAATTCTCGGAACGGGCGGCGTCGCGCGGACAATGGCTTATGAGGCGGCTCTTGCCGGCTGTGATCTGACAATTGCCATACGCCCGGACGATCTGAATATGGCGGCAGCCCTTGCAGGGGAACTTATGACCCGCATACACTCAGCACATCTGAGCACATGCCTGCTAGACCGCATAGAGGGTAACATTGACCTTCTGGTCAATGCAACACCGGTAGGAATGTATCCAAATACAGACGCCTGTCCTGTCACCGACCAGGTACTTGCAAACTGCTCTCATGTATTTGACGCAGTCTACAATCCGCTGGAAACCTTATTGCTTAAAAAGGCGCGGGCAAACGGCGCAAAAGCGCTGGGCGGCATGTCCATGCTTGTCTGGCAGGCCGCCGTTTCACACCAGATCTGGCACAACGCACAGTATGATGCCGGCGACATTGAAAAGTTGTGCCTGGACAGCGCAAAAGCCATGAAAAATACATTTTAAAATTTTGGAAGGTTAAACGTAAAGGAATACATTAGAATGGAACAAAATGCAAACATTGTTTTGTGCGGTTTTATGGGATGTGGCAAAACAACCATAGGAAAACTTTTGGCAAAAAATACCGGGTGGCCGTTTATTGATATGGATCATTACATAGAACAAAATGCGCACATGTCGATAAGCGAAATTTTTGCAAAGTATGGAGAAGCATATTTTCGCGATCTGGAGCATGCCGCTGTAAAGCAGCTTGCAAAAAAAAACGGTTGTATTATCAGCGCAGGAGGCGGCACACTTGTGTATGAACGCAACGTACAGCTTCTGCGGCAGACCTGCCGCATTGTTTTGCTGGACGTACCGCTTCCTGTAATCCGGTATAGACTGCGCAACGACACAAAGCGCCCGCTTTTGCAGCGCCCGGATAAAGACAGAGCCATGCAAAAACTGTACCGTCAGCGCATGCCTTTGTATCGCGCTGCAGCACAATACACGGTTGCCGCGTCCAAATCCCCTTACAATACCGTAAAAGCCGTTATGGAGGCTGTAGGGTTATGAAATCCGAAAAGCCGCAGGTGGAATTTTTCGTCCCCCTGTCCCGTTTTTCATTTTGTCGTTTTATTGCGCAATGGCATTACAGAAAGCCCAATCAATTTAAACACCTTTCTGCATTGTGTTGCAAAGCGGCATAAATACCACCTACCTTCTTTTTCGGGTTAGAAAACGGCTTGGGCTTTTTTAAATGAACGGGGAGCCCAACAATCTTTTTCGCTGAAGTACAGAAACCACTTTTATTGAATTTAATAATTTAAAGCGACATATTGCTAAAAAGTATTGACAAATACCGGTACAGGGATTATGATGTAGTAGACGGCATTTTATTTTGGGAGGCACTACCATGACGGGCAAGCTTGCAAAACGATTTACAGGTTTTGTTTATCTCAACTATTTTTATGGTTGGGACAATTTGTGCTGCCCTGTAAATCTGCAGTAAATTTACTGCATAAAAATGCTTTTTCGTTAAAAGTATGTTACGGGGCTAAAAACAGCCCCGTTATTTTTTTGCATGGACGGGATTTCCCCTTCCAGGAAAGGACTGGTTTATTATGATTATTGTACTCAAACCAAACTGCAGTGAAGAGCAGCTGCGCAATTTTAAAGAAAAGCTTACGGAAACATACGGCGTTAAGGTTAACACCTGGACGGGCGTGCATTCCACAGTTTTAGGGCTGATCGGCGATACTACCGCCATAGATATTGACTATATCAACGCACAGGATATTGTTTCCACCGTACGGCGCGTACAGGAGCCCTATAAAAAGGCCAACCGCAAATTTCATCCGGAAAACACCGTCATTACGCTGCAAAATGGCGTAAAAATTGGCGACGGTAGCCTGCAGATTATGGCCGGTCCCTGTTCTGTAGAAAGCAGCGAGCAGATTTGCGGTATTGCAAAAAGCGTACAAAAATCCGGCGCCACATTGCTGCGCGGCGGTGCGTTTAAGCCAAGAACCTCTCCCTATGCGTTTCAGGGCCTGAAGGCAGAGGGCCTGGATCTTTTAAAGGAAGCCAGAAAGGAAACCGGCCTTCCAATTGTAACAGAAATTATGCGTGTTTCCCATATAGATATGTTTGAAAATGTAGACATTATTCAAGTCGGCGCCCGCAATATGCAAAACTTTGAACTATTAAAGGAGCTTGGAAAAATTAACAAGCCAATTCTTTTAAAAAGAGGGCTGAGCAGTACCATTGAAGAATTCTTAATGAGCGCTGAATACATTATGGCCGGTGGCAACGAGCAGGTCATTCTTTGCGAACGCGGTATACGCACCTTTGAAACATATACGCGCAATACATTGGACATTTCGGCGGTTCCCATTTTAAAAAAGCTTTCGCACCTGCCGGTGATTGTCGATCCCAGCCATGCCTCAGGAAAATCCTGGCTGGTAGAGTCGTTGTCCATGTCCGCCGTTGCAGCCGGTGCGGACGGTTTGATCATAGAAGTCCACAACGACCCGGAACATGCGCTTTCAGACGGCGCACAGTCGCTTACACCCGAACAGTTTGACCAAGTTGCTAAAAAAGTGTTTGCACTAAAGCAGTATCTGTCTTCCACACAAAACGCAGCTGCAGAAGCAGAAAAGGAAAAAAGGCCATGAACATTGTAGTAGCCGGTTTGGGCATTATAGGCGGTTCCTACTGTAAGGCTATTAAGAAATACACAAATCATACGGTTATTGGAATTAACCGGAGCCCAAAGCCGCTGCAGCAGGCCCTGGAATGCGGCGCCATTGATGAAATTGGCGATGAACAGTCCCTCACAACAGCAGACATGCTCATCCTTGGGCAATATCCCGCCGCCGCTCTAGAATATGTCAACGCTTATGGGCATCTAATTAAAAAAGGCTGCCTTGTCACAGATACCGCCGGCATAAAGCAGGCGATCTGTCCACAAATGCAGGCGCTTTCCAAACAGCATGGGTTTGTTTTTATCGGCAGCCATCCCATGGCCGGAAAAGAAAAAAACGGCTTTTCTGCTTCCGACCCGGATTTGTTTCAAGGCGCCAGCTTTATCGTCGTACCACTTTCCGCTTCCAGAGAAAATACCAGCATATTATGCAGGCTTGCGCTGGACATTGGGTTTAACGGTATACGCATCACAACGCCGGAGGAACACGACCGGATGATTGCCTTTACTTCTCAGCTACCCCACGTTCTGGCCTGTGCATATGTAATGAGTCCCCAATGCAAAAACCATCGGGGCTTTTCCGCAGGAAGCTACCGCGATGTTTCTCGAGTTGCAAATATTAACGCACCGCTATGGGCGGAACTGTTTTTAGAAAACGGGCAATCGCTTACCCAGGAGCTGGATCTGTTGATCAACAATATCCGCACCATTAAAAACGCCATTGAAACAAAGAACCGCCCTGCGCTTACGGCGCTGCTGCAAAAAGGTAAAGACATAAAGGAGGCGCTTGGCGAATGAAAAATCTAACCGTACAAACGGGCAGAAGCTACCAAATTTTCCTTTCACGCGGGCTGCTGAACAACTGCGGCGCTTATATCAAAAATGCCGCCGGCAACGCGCAGAAAGCCATGGTTATCTCCGACAGCAACGTTTTTCCCCTGTATGGCGGGCAGGTCGCGGCCTCTTTAAAAGAAAGCGGATTTGAAACTTATACACACGTTTTTCAGGCAGGCGAACAATCCAAACGCCTTACCTGTGTGGAAAAAATGTACAGCACGCTTGCAGAACACTATTTTTCCCGCAGCGATCTGATCGTCGCGCTGGGCGGCGGTGTTGCAGGCGATATGGCGGGATTTGCGGCCGCTACCTACCAGCGCGGTATTCGTTTTGTACAGATCCCCACATCCTTACTTGCCCAGGTGGATTCTTCCGTAGGAGGAAAAACCGGTGTTGATATAGCGCAGGGCAAAAACCTGGTGGGCGCCTTTTGGCAACCGTCGCTTGTTTTGATCGATCCGCAAACGCTTGATACTTTGCCTGAAAAATTTTTCTGCGACGGCATGGCGGAGGTAATCAAATACGGCTGTATTAAAAGCCTTTCGCTGTTTGAGCAGCTGGAAAACGAACCAATTGAAAGAATTCTTGACGACGTTATTTTTTCCTGCGTAAACATAAAGCGTAAGGTTGTCGAAAACGACGAACAGGAAGCTGGGGAACGCATGCTCTTAAATTTTGGCCATACGCTGGGCCATTCCCTGGAGCGTGTATACAGCTACCAGGGAATTACACACGGCCAGGCGGTCGCCGTCGGCATGGCTTTGCTGACCGGCGCCTCTGAACGGGCAGGGCTTACAAAGGCCGGCACGCAAAAGCGTTTGTGCGCGCTGCTGCAAAAATATAAGCTGCCTGTAAGCGATCCTGCGGATCTTCAGAGCATTGTAAACGGTGCGCTGACCGACAAAAAAAGCAATGGCAACGCTATTTTTATTGTTCTTTTAAGCGAAATTGGCAAAAGCTTTACAAAAAAAATAAAAAAAGAAAATCTATATGCTTTTTGTAAATAAAAACAGAAAGGTATCTATTTTATGAGCAGTATACAGATATCCCCCGGCTCCTTAAGCGGGGCGGTTTCTGTGCCGCCCTCCAAAAGCGCCGTGCACAGAGCCATTCTATGCGCGGCTATGGCAAAGGGCGTAAGCACGGTCGCGCCGGTCGCTTTGTCTGAAGATATAGAAGCCACCATGCAATGCGTACAGGCACTCGGCGCAGATATTCGCCTGCACAAACAAACGCTTACCATAGACGGCGCAGGCCTTTTTTCTAAACGAGATGTTTTATTGGACTGCGGGGAATCCGGTTCGACCCTGCGCTTTTTAATCCCCATCGCAGCCGCAGGCGGCGTTTTGGCGCATTTTACGGGCAAGGGCAGGCTGCCCCGGCGGCCAATTGGCGTTTATCTGGACTGTTTGCCGCCAAAGGGCGTTTCTCTAAAAACGCAGGGCGGGCTGCCGCTCACCATTAGCGGGCAACTCAAAAGCGGTTCATACCATTTGCCCGGCAATATAAGCTCCCAGTTTATTACGGGGCTTTTGCTTTCGTTGCCGCTTCTTGACGGCGACAGCGAAATAATCCTTACCTCCGCTTTAGAATCAGAAGGCTATATTGACATGACCTTGCAAACCATGCGCGCATTTGGCGTTACGGCGGAAAAAACAACAACCGGCTATATGGTAAAAGGCCGGCAACGCTATTTGCCCAATGTTAATTATGTTTGCGAAGGCGACTGGTCGCAGGCCGCGTTTTTTATGGCCGCGGGTACGCTGGGCGGCAATTTAAAAATAACAGGGCTGGATCCGTGCTCCGTTCAGGGAGATCGCGCCTGCCTGCATTTATTTAAGCAGTTTGGAGCAAGCGTGCGGCAATCAGGTAATGCAGTCACGGTAACACAGGGCGCTTTGCACGCAATTGATATAGACGCGCGGCAGATTCCGGATCTCGTCCCCATTTTAGCCGTTGTCGCCGCTTTTGCAAAAGGAAAAACCGTCATTTACGGCGCGCAGCGCCTGCGCATCAAAGAAAGTGACCGCTTAAAAGCAATTTACAGCGGTTTACAGACTTTGGGAGCTAACATTACAGAAACAGACGACGGCCTTGTAATACAGGGTGTACCTTCTTTGCATGGTGGTACTGTACAGGGATATAATGATCACCGGATCGTTATGGCGCTTTCTATTGCCGCCTTAAACGCGTCAGGCCCGGTCGTCATTACAGACCGGGAAAGCATTTGTAAATCGTATCCGTCATTTTTTGAAGAATACAAAAGGCTTGGCGGAAACACAAAAAACCTATAAAAAGGGGTGGTTAACATGGCCTCCAGCTGGGGCAACCAGGTGAAAATCTCTGTTTTTGGGGAAAGCCACGGTGAAGCAATCGGCGTAGTGATTGACAATTTACCCGCGGGACATCGACTTGATATGCAACAGATTCAGCTTTTTATGGGGCGGCGTGCGCCAGGCCGGGATAAAACGGCAACCCCCCGTCTGGAAGCAGATATTCCACATATTTTGTCCGGCGTTTTAAACGGTATGACAACCGGCGCGCCGCTGTGCGCCGTTATAGAAAATACCAATACACGCTCTGCCGACTACAGCAACCTGCTACATAAACCCCGTCCTGGGCATGCCGACTACACAGGCCTTATTCGCTACCAGGGCTTTAACGACCCACGAGGCGGCGGCCATTTTTCCGGCAGGCTGACCGCGCCGCTGGTATTTGCAGGTTCCATCTGCCGGCAACTGTTAAAACAGCAGGGCATACAAATTGCTTCCCACATTTACAGCATCGGTACGATTAAAGACCAGCCCTTTGACGGTATACAGATTGCACCTTCTTTGATAACACAGCTCAACCAGATGCCCTTTCCCCTGATTGATGAAAAAGCAGAAGGGCCCATGCGCGTTTATATTGAAAAAGCGCGTATGGACTGCGACAGCGTCGGCGGTATTGTGGAATGCGCTGCTACGGGCGTCCCCGCAGGGCTTGGAAACCCTATATTTGCAGGCGCCGAAAATGTGATTTCCTCTGTTATATTTGGTATTCCCGCTGTCAAAGGGATTGAATTTGGCACAGGCTTTGCCATGACGGAAATGTACGGCAGCCAGAGCAACGATGCATATGCATATAAAAACGGCCGTATACAAACACTTACAAACCATAACGGCGGCATTTTGGGCGGAATCACAAACGGCATGCCTGTTTTGTTCCGCGTGGCGGTCAAGCCGACCCCGTCTATTTCCAAAGAACAAAAAACGGTAGACCTTACCGAAAAAAACAATACAACGCTTGTTGTTCACGGCAGGCATGACCCTTGTATCGTCCCCAGAGCATCTGTGGTTATTGAATCCGCCCTGGCGTTGGCGCTAATCAATTTACTGTAACCAAATTACCAGCAACGGGAGGAATTGTTTATGAGCTTACAGCCTATTCGGGAAGAAATTGACAGGATCGATCAGGAACTGGTCACGCTTTTTAAAAAACGTATGGACTGTGCAAAACAGGTTGGAGAATATAAAAAAACAAACGGTCTGTCTGTGTTGAACGAAGCCAGGGAAAAAGAAATTCTAGACAGCGCAGAAACGGCCGGCGGCGAATATGGGCACGCGGCCAGGCTGCTGTTTTCGAGCATTATGGAACTTAGCCGCGCTTTACAGCACGATATTACAGGCAGCGGCAAAGCTCTGCGCACATTGCTTGAAAGCGCCGATTTTAATTTTGACAACCAGGCCTCCGGCTTAAAGATTGCCTGCCAGGGCATAGAGGGCGCAAACTCGCACGAAGCCGCTATTACGGCTTTTCCAAATGCCAAACCCGTGTTTTTTGCAACCTGGGAAGATGTATTTCGGGCCGTACAGGATGAAAAGGCCGACTACGGCGTGCTCCCAGTGGAAAACTCAAGCGCAGGCTCTGTTTCCGACGTATACGATCTGCTCTTAAAATACCGCTTTTTTATTGCCGGCGCGCTTGACCTGAAAATTGCACACTGTCTGTGCGCACTTCCCCAGTGCACACTTTCGAATATTGAACAGGTCTGGTCGCACCCACAGGGCCTTTCTCAGTGTTCAAATTATATTGCCAAAAACAATCTAGCCGCCGTTCCCTGTTCAAATACAGCCGTCGCCGCGCAGTTGGTCGCGCAGGAAAAACGCTTGAACTGCGCCGCCATCTGTTCGGAAAAGGCAGCGCAGGCTTACGGCCTGAAGGTGCTTTTACGCAATTTTCAAAACAGCCGCGACAATTGCACGCGTTTTATCATCCTGTCAAAAAAACTGTTTATACCGGAAGCGGCAGATAAGATTAGCCTGTGTTTTTCCCTGCCGCATGTAACTGGTTCGCTTTATAACGTGCTTTGCCGTTTTAGCTGCCATGGGCTGAACCTTACAAAAATTGAATCGCGCCCCATGCAGGACAAGCCTTTTGAATACTTGTTTTATCTGGATTTTTCCGGCAACGTAAGAAGTCCGCATGTAATGAACCTGATGTGCGCTTTATCCGAGGAACTGCCGCAATTTAACTTTTTCGGCAATTACCAGGAACTTTAATCTTTAAAAAAGCACCGGCAATCAAAGCCCCGGCTTAATAAGGATGTATAGTTGACTTGTGGCGGAAGGCATATCTTTGGATATGCCTTCCGTTTACTGTATCATTCCAATGTAATTGAAGTAAACGTCAATATCTTGTGTGTAAAACTTCTTCTTGTAAGCGCCGTTACGCTCATGCACCGTAATGTGATGAACAAACTCCCGCAGGATTTCCGGCGTTAGTTCCGGCACTTCTAAATGCCGGTCAACAATGGCGAGGAAGTTCCCCGCATTGTCAAGTTCGTTCTGTTGGTTGGCAAGTTCTGTTTCTAAACAGGAAGCACTTGCTTTTAAGCTTTCCTGCTCTGCCAGATACCGCCCGTTTAACTGCTGGAATTGCTCGTCTGTGAGTATGCCGGTTGCCAACTTCTCGAAGGTGGCGGCTATCAGGTTGTCAACCTCTGTAAGCCGTTTCCTTGCCTGCTCCAGTTTCTTCCGCTTGGCTGTCAGTTCCTTTTTCAACTGACCGAATTGCTTCGCCGTCAAATGGGCGATGAAGGCTTCCCGGTCGGCTTGTGCCGTTTGTACGACGGTCTGTATCGCTTGTAAAACAGCTTCCCGCAAGTGCAGGGCTTTTACTGTGTGGGGCGTGCATTCTTCCTTGTGGCGGTGGTATTTGCCGCAAACATAGGTGTATTTGCTCTCGTCCCAGCTTCCGCAGCGGCAAAGGTAATGGGTACTGCCGTAGTCGGCACACTGTACCATCCCCGCCAGTATATCCATTTTCCCCAGCTTGGTGGGCCGCCGCTTGTTATCCCGTACCCGCTGCACAATATCCCACGGTTCCCGGTTAATAATCGGCTCATGGGCGTTTTCTACCCGGTAGCGTTCTTCTTCCGGCACCTCAACCACTAAATCGCTTTTGTAGGACGGCTTGTGCGTCTTGCAGCTTATCTGTATGCCGATATAATCCGGGTTTTCCAGAATATTCGCTATGCTGCTATTCGACCACCGATAGGGAAAATTCGGGTTGCGGCTGGAATGGTTGCGCCCAAACTTGCGGTAGGCGTATTCTGTAGGCACAAGTATTCTTTCCCGTTCCAGACGCTTGGCAATCTGCTCCGGCCCCATACCGGAGGCACACAGGTTGAAGATATACCGCACCTTTTCCGCTGCTTCCGGGTCAGGAATGATTTTGAACTTGTCCGCTGGGTCTTTCTGGTAGCCGTAGGGTGAAATAGAAGCAATCCGCACGCCCTTTTCCGCTTTATGCTGGATAACAGCGTTAATTTTCCGGCTGGTCTGCCGGGGATACCACTCGTTAAACAGGTTGGAGAACATGGCTAAATCCTCGTCGCTCTCCGTGTTGGTGACGCTGTCGTAGTTGTTGGTAATGGCGATAAAGCGCACACCCAACGCCGGAAACACGATTTCCAGCAGATTGTTGGCTTCCGACTGGTTGCGGTACAGGCGGGTCAAGTCGGTCACAATCAATGTGGCGGCCTGCCCTTCCCGTATCATGGCAAGCACCTTCTGAAAGCCGGGGCGGTTGGCCTTTGTCCCGGAAACGCCGTCGTCGTACAGAAATAAGGGATTGCGGAAGCCCTGCTTTTCCGCGTAGTCCCGCAGCATTTCCTCCTGGTGCTGTATGCTCAGGCTGGTGCCTTCCCGTTTGTCCTCGTTGGATAACCTCCCATATAGCAACGTATATTTTTCTGTTTGGTTTCCCTGCATTTTACGCTCCTTTCCAGCAGGGGAAACCCGTCATAAGGTAAAAATATCATACCACAGGACAGAGAAAAAGGGAAGGTTATCCCTTCCCCTGTTCCTGCAGTTTGTTTTCCATGAGACGCAGAAGCCGCCCGTTCAAGCTGCCTGTACCAGTTTCGGGCAGATAAATACACACCCGAAGAACAGTGCCGCTTTTCCTAATCTCAAAACAGTTGTTAAATCGGTAATTCGGCTTCTTTGTCCAGATTTGTTGTTTCATTTTCCGTCCTTTCCGCCGGATTCAAATATTCTTTGTTCCGCGAAAAGGTCTTTTTATTCCATAGTTCTCTATCGGATTTCCGGCTGATTGATTGAAGGCTTTGCCTTCTACTATCAGTATGACGGAAACTGTCCGTTTACAAATCATTATAGCCCAAAATATTTTTCAAAGAACTTTGTCAGCCTATCAATCACGCCTTGCTTTTTCTCCGCTCTCCCTCCGCCAAAGCGGGAAACGGGCGGCATAATTTTATCAATATCCGTTCCGATTGTTTTCAAAGCGCCGTCACGGAAAGAATTTTCTATATACCGCTTGGTTTCCTCCGGCTTCAGCCTTTCAGAAGCAATGATTGCTTCCAATTCTGCTTCCTTTTCCTTTACAACAAATTCACGCCATTCCAGCAGCACGTCAGAGACGTCGTTGATCCCGGCAAGAAAGGTTTCAATTAGCGCCTTTTTGCTGCGAAGCTCAGGGCTGGCGTCTACCGCCCGCCGAATGGAGATGAGTACTTCTTTGTCTTCGCAGTGGGTGTCATGGTACTTCTTTACCAGCATGAGAATATAGTCGATATTGATCTCAATTTGCTTAATCAGCTCAATTTCAAATACAATATCGTCGTTAATATTTTCCTTATCGCCGTTTTCCCGCTGTCTCTTCCACTCATCCCGAAGGTCCTGATAGCGCCCCAGATAATCCTGCAGCTCCCGTTCTGACAAGATTTCATTTCCGCAAAAGTCGTCAAAGGAAACCAGGATATTCCGCATACGCAGAATCGCGCCGAACAGGCTGATAAACTCCTTTTGTTTTTTCTCCCCGATAATCGACGGCTCGGAAAGCGGAAATTTCTCAAGAAGCTCCTGAATCATATCGCGATAGCCGGGCCTCTCGTTTCCATCCGAATCCGTGTAGCCCTCATAGTAGTCCTTATAGCTTTTCAAAAGGACAATCCTACCGGCTTCTTTGTCGCCAAATAGAGCGATCGCCTCATCCGTCCGCTTTTGCAGGTTTCGAAAGCATACGATATTGCCGAAGGTTTTTATGGTGTTTAGAATACGGTTTGTTCTGGAAAAGGCCTGAATCAGCCCGTGCATTCTCAGGTTTTTATCCACCCACAGCGTATTGAGCGTGGTTGCGTCAAAGCCGGTCAAAAACATATTGACGACGATGAGCAAATCCAGCTCCTTGTTTTTCATCCGCAGGGAAACATCCTTGTAATAGTTCTGGAATTTTTCGCTGGTGGTGTCGTAATTGGTCCGGAACGTCCTGTTGTAATCCTGAATTGCGGCTTCCAGAAAATCGCGGGAGGGCTGGTCCAGCGCGCTGGTGTCCTCTGGGTTTTCCTCGTCCAAAAGGCCCTCCGCCTCCTCTTCGTTGGCGCCATAGCTGTAAATCAGCGCAATTTTCAGCCGTTTGGCAGGCGCTTCCTCCATCTGCCGCCGAAATTCCGCATAATAATGCTTTGCGGCCTCCACAGAAGAAACGGCAAAAATGGAATTAAAGCCGCTCAACCGCTGTTTTTGCTTGATTTCTTCTATTTCATCCCGGCCGCTCGCGGAGGCCACCGCCGCAATATTTTGCAGAACGCTGAACGAATAGGTGCGCTGGTTCCGGTAGGTTTTCTGGTCAAAGTGGTCCAGAATGTACTTTGTCACCAGAGAAATCCGTTTGGGGGCTAAAAAGGCCTTTTCCCGGTCAATGTCTTTGACCTGCTTGTCGTCAATATCCGGTTCCTTGTCCATCGTTTTGATATAGTCGACCCGGAACGGTAGGACGTTTTTGTCGTTGATTGCATCCACGATGGTATACGTGTGCAGCGGAAGAACCCTTTTCCCATCCTTGTCCGGTTCGCCGCCAAAAACCTGCGGCGTAGTTTTCATGGCCGGCTTTCCATTATGCGGCGCATTGACCGCAAAAATCGGCGTGCCAGTAAAGCCAAATAGATGATATTTCTTAAAATGCTTGGTAATCGCCGTATGCATGTCCCCAAACTGGCTGCGGTGGCATTCGTCAAAGATAATGACCACCCGCTTTTGGTAGACGGCATGGGCGGGATTCTTTTTGATAAAGGTGGACAGCTTCTGAATCGTGGTGATGATGATTTTATACTCATGGGGATTGCCCCGGCGGTCCCTGTCCTCCAACTGCCGCTGTAATACGGCGGTGGAGGTGTTGCTGTTGGCCGCCCCCTTTTCAAAGCGGTCGTATTCCTTCATGGTCTGGTAGTCCAGATCCTTTCGATCCACCACAAAAAGGACCTTGTCGATGTAGGGCAGCTTGGAAGCGATCTGCGCCGTTTTAAAGGAAGTCAGGGTCTTGCCGCTGCCGGTGGTGTGCCAGATATATCCGCCGCCGGCAATGGTCCCATAGGTTTTATAATTGTTTGCAATCTCCAGCTTGCTTAAAATCCGTTCCGTTGCGGCAATTTGGTAGGGGCGCATGACCAGCAGCATATTTTCCGCTGTAAAAACGCAGTACCGGGTCAAAAGGTTCAGCAGCGTATGCTTGGAGAAAAAGGTTTTCGTAAAATCCACCAAATCCGGAATGATGCGGTTTTGTGCATCCGCCCAGAAGGAGGTAAACTCAAAGCTGTGGCTGGTTTTTCCCTTGACACTTTTCCCGGAGGCTGCCGCCTCCCGGATATGGTTGAAACGGGTGCTGTTGGAATAATACTTGGTATTGGTGCCATTGGAAATGACAAAAATCTGCACATACTCAAAAAGCCCAGAGGCCGCCCAGAAGCTCTCCCGCTGGTAGCGGTTGATCTGGTTGAACGCCTCCCGGATGGCGACGCCCCGGCGTTTGAGTTCAATATGTACCATGGGCAGGCCGTTGACCAGAACCGTTACATCATAGCGGTTTTTATGAGTTCCTTCCGCGACGGCATACTGGTTGATGACCTGCAAGCGGTTGTTGTAGATGTTCCTTTTATCCAGCAGATAGATATTTTTCGTAGAGCCGTTGTCCCTGCGGAGGATCTGGATATAATCGTCCTGAATACGGCGGGTTTTCTCCACGATCCCATCGTTTTTCCCCGCGATGCATTCAGAGAAAAACTGCTCCCACTCGCTGTCGGAAAAAACATAGTTGTTGAGCAGTTCCAGCTGTTTGCGCAGGTTGGCGATCAGCGCCTTTTCGTCGTGAATGGCAAGATATTCATACCCCTGCTCTATCAGCAGGCTGATAAGCTCCTTTTCCAGCGCCGCCTCGCTCTGGTAGGCGTCCGCTTTACGCGGCAGCGGCGTATACTCTGCCACAACGGTACTTTCCGTTGTTTGGGCAACGATGTTGTAATTCATAATTTAGAATGCATAATGCAGAATTGCATTACGTTCTCCTTTCCTTTGAGGATTTTACAATGCGCGTCAGGATTTTAAGCAGTTCCTGATTATCGGTATAGATACTGTCAAACTGCTTTTTATCCATAAAACCGGTTTCATACAGCAATTCAAGCCAGTATTCTGTTTCCGATGCTTCTTTTAGCGCAACGCTCATTTTAGAGATGAAATCAGGCTTGCTTTGCCCTCTGATCGCCTCTTTTACATTGGCGCCGATGCTTGTCCCGCTTCGGAGTAATTGCTTCGATAAAACAAACTCGTTTTTATCGCTGCACAAATATTGATACAGCCGCACAATGCGCACGGCAAACGCCTTGCTTTTCTCCACAACGATATTTTCTTCCTTCACTCTTTGCACCTCTTCAATTATGCATTGTGCATTATGAATTATGAATTGCGTGATAAACTTTTGAATTTCAATAGTTTATCACGATAGTATTCATATTGTTTTTGCCTTGCCTCAATCTCGGCGGGCAGGCCGCTGGTGAGGTCGTTGCAAAGTTGGTGGAAGCTATCTAACAAATTAGCAATATGCTTCTGAGTTTCTATATTAGGAAGTGGAATTTCAATTTCCTTTAATGCTGGTATGCTGGAATGGACAACCTTGCTCTTCACTTTACCTTTGCTCTTTTGGGCTTGGGCGGCAGTAGTGGATAGAGCATAGGACAAATAGCGCGGCTCTTGTTGGTGTTTTAAGACAACAGTATCGCCACCTGCTATACATTTATCATTACCCAGATAGGCGATAGATTTTGCAATTTCCTCAACGCTTTCTCCCGTGATAGTGAAAATAATATCTCCGTGTTCAAAGTATTTAGGCGAAGCAATAACATCTTCTCTTGTATGAGAAATACACTCTGTAAAACTAATCTCATACGATGTATAAATTTCTCCATAGCGAACACAAGGTATGCCATCGGTAGTAACTTCATCACGCTTGACGCCAGCACCACGGTAAATATCAGTTGCAATATCGCCCAGTTTCACCATCGGCACATCATTTCCGAATGTTAGCAACTCATCCCGATAATACTCATACTGTTTCCGTCTGGCGGTGAGTTCTGCTTTTAGGGTTCTATTTAGCTCATCGGTGAGTTCGGTAAAGCTGTCCAAAATCCGCACGATTTTCTGCTGGACGGGCAGAGGGGGGAGGGGGATTTTGAATGTAGAATATATGCTAATCCATAACCGTTTGTGTTCATCAGATGAAAAATTGATATTTCCCATTACATGATAAATATAACGTAGTATTGTACGTTCATTATCTGCAAGCAACATTTTCATTGCGGATGATTTTACTTTGAATGGGAAATCCACCCACTTAAATGCACCAGTAAAATCATCAAAAATGATTACAGGATTTTCTTTTGAAGCGTTATAAACACCATCTGTTTCACTGGTATAGCCTAAAATGAACGACTGTCCAGCTGTCAAAACTGGTGTACTATAATTATCATCATACTGTGTAGATTTTACGATGTACTTTGAAGGTTGTTCGTAGTTAACCACTTCGCCTATTGAGACAAATTCTACGCCGTTCGGACAAAGTTCTTTTATCAATTCATCAAGTTTGCTCATGCGTCCACCCCGATTTCAGCAATGATCTTGTCTATTTCTTCTCTCAAAACTTGTTCTTTCGCCACAATTTCGGCAATCTCCGCGTTGAGCTTCACAATGTCGATTTTCTCCCGGGTGTCCTCCTGCTCCACATAGGTGGAAACCGACAGGTTATAGCCCTGCCCGGCGATTTCGTCGTTTGGCACCAGCCGGGTGAAATACTGCCTGTCCTCCCGTTTTGCAAAGGCTTCCACAATGGCGTCGATATTCTCCTGCGTCAGCTTGTTGCTGTTCGTTACCTTGACGCACTCTTTGGAAGCGTCGATAAACAGGGTTGCATTGTCCGATTTTGATTTTTTCAAAACCATAATACAGGTCGCAATGCTTGTGCCAAAGAAAAGGTTATCGGGAAGCTGTATCACACAATCAATAAAGTTGTTGTCAATCAGATACTTGCGGATTTTCTGCTCCGCGCCACCGCGGTACATCACGCCGGGAAAGCAGACGATGGCCGCCGTGCCGCTGGTGGCCAGCCACGAAAGGCTGTGCATGATAAAGGCAAGGTCAGCCTTTGATTTTGGGGCGAGCACACCCGCCGGGGAAAAGCGCGGGTCGTTAATCATCAGGGGATTGCCATCCCCGTCCCATTTGATCGAGTACGGCGGATTGGAAACAATCGCTTCAAAAGGCTCGTCGTCCCAATGCTGCGGTTCGGTCAGGGTGTCCCCGTGGGCGATATTGAATTTGTCGTAATCAATATCATGCAGGAACATGTTGATGCGGCAAAGGTTGTAGGTGGTGATGTTGATTTCCTGCCCGAAAAAGCCCTGCCGGACATTCTCTTTTCCTAAAATCTTTGCCGCTTTCAGAAGCAGGGAACCGCTGCCGCAAGCGGGATCGTAAACCTTGTTGATCTCCGTCTTACCATAGACCGCAATCCTTGTGAGAAGCTCGGAAACCTCCTGCGGGGTAAAGTACTCACCGCCGCTTTTTCCGGCGTTGGAGGCGTACATGCCCATGAGGTATTCATAGGCGTCACCGAAGGCGTCAATGGTGTTGTCCTGATAATTGCCCAGCTTCATGTCGGCGACACCGTTCATCAGCTTCATGAGGCGCTCATTGCGCTTGGCAACTGTGCCGCCCAGTTTGTTGCTGTTGACGTCGATATCGTCAAACAGGCCCTTAAAATCGTCCTCGCTGGCGCTGCCCTGCGCGGAGGCCTCAATGCTGCGGAAAACCGCCTCCAGCGTTTCGTTTAGGTTTTCATCCTGCGGCGCTTTGGCGCGGACGTTTTCAAACAGCTCGCTGGGAAGGATGAAAAAGCCTTTTTCAACCACCAGTCCGGCGCGGGCCTCTTCCGCCTCCGCGTCGGAGAGCGCCGCATAATCAAACTCCGTATTTCCGGCCTCCCATTCGCCGCGGTTGATATACCCCGCAAGGTTTTCGGAGATATAGCGGTAGAACAGCATCCCCAGCACATACTGCTTGAAGTCCCAGCCGTCCACACTGCCCCGCAGGTCGTTGGCAATATTCCAAATCACGCGGTGAAGCTCCGCGCGTTCCTGTTCCTTCTTTGTATCTGTCATTGGTAAGACCCCATTCCTATTTTTCATCGTCTAAAACTTCCATGATATCGCCGACATCTACACGCAGCGCATGGCATACCTTGACCAAAACTTCCATGCTGACATATTCGTCCTTCGCCAGCTTGGACACAGAGGCCGGACTGAGCCCCGCCGCGATCCGCAGGTCTTTCTTTTTCATATCCCGGTCAATTAACAGCTTAAATAGCTTTTTATAGGAAACACCCATCCGTGTGCCGCCTCGCTTTCCTTTGTTTATCTTCTATTATATAACAAAAAATTCACATATACAAGATTTTTTGCTTGTTTGCGAATGAAGCGTATATAGTTATAGCAGTTTATTTTCTGTTCCGCAACAGAAACGTACGGATAACCTTTATCCTTATGTTGTAATTGTTTTTCATCTGCCCAGATAGTGCCCGGCAATAACGGAAATCCGGTTATGCCCGAGCTGGCGGCTGACGTACAGCATGACCTTTTTATCGTAGACCACGCCTCGCCTGTCCTTCTTGCACCGATAGTAAGAAGATACAATCTGCCATGTTTTGACGCGGCTCCCGTCTGGCTTTTTTAGATAGCTCCCGTCCGAGTTCCGCACCGGTCTTAATTCCCAGATGGGCGGCAGGTTGCGGAAATCCCTCCCTTCCGTTTTCCGCAGCTTTTCCTGATAACTGTGATACATGGCATTCGCATACTCTCTCCGGCAGTCGTGTACGTCCATGTGAGAGGGAACGGAGGAAAAAACAGGCCTTCCGGCAGGATTTCCAGCAAACTTCAAGACCGCTTCTTCCTTCCCCGGAAGTACGTCAATGTCCCGCACCTTGCCACCCTTGCCCTTTATCTGGCAGATCGTCATGCTTCCGTCTGTGTTTTGGCGGATCTGTTCCGGCTTTACCGCCGCCAGTTCATGGCGGCGCAGGCCGGTTGCTTTTGCAAAGGCGAGAATATCCGCGTTGTTCTCCTTGGAAAAGCCGTAGTCGCGGGCGGCTTCCTTCCGACTTCGCTGAATATCTTCCCGCCGCCGTTCTGGAAGCTGAATGGCAAAATCCTGAGATGTACAGCCGTAGAGTTTGCACAGCGCCGCCCTTTGAGTTGAAAGGGTATAGGCAGACAGTCTCCGGTCAATCCCGTTTTGCAGATAGGTTTCCACATACGGCCGGGCGGCTTCCAGCGTCCGGCATTTGTACTGCGCCTTCGCCCAGTTGGCAAAGGCGCAGCTTTGTTTCATATACGTTTCAAACGTGCGGTAGGAGAAGATACCGGCGGGGGAATGGGTAGCTTCCGCCCGTTTTGCATCATGGCGGCTTTCTCCAATGCGGAGTTGGTCTTGCAGGGTTTTCTGCACCTGCCGAACCATAGATTTATGTTTCATACCGGCCTCCTTTCAAAAGGACGCAGTTATCCCGTTGAAAACGGGGGATTGGTTGGGCGTTTCGGCGAGATTTTTTAGACAGCTTCCCGGTGCTGTTTTCCCGGTTTCATGGGCTTTTGCGGATTTTTAGAAGGCCGTCGAGGCCTTCTAAAAATTTTACTCCACTGCCGTTGGCAGTTCCGTTTACCCGGCGATTTTTTCAAAATCTCCGTGTAATCGTTCTGCCTATGTTCTCTCCCGCGTCCGGCGGGAGAGACGCACAGCCTAATCGGGTCTGCTGTGCTTCCTTCGAACCAGTTCCCGCCGTTATTCGCTCGGACAGGTCACTGCTTCTTCGAACCGTTTGCCGCCATTATCCGTCTGGACGGGGCCACCGCTCTTCGAACCATTTAGCCGCCTCTTTATCGTCAAGGTAGGCCACTGCTTTTTTCACTCCCTTCGTCTTTTCATGCTACATCTTTAGTATGACGAATACTGATAACTCCCAATAAACGCAAAAAAGCGGCGCCCCCAAATATGGGAGTGCCGCCCGCAGTGGCCCGCCCGACGAAAGGTTCGAAGTTTCGTCAGGCGGCGAGGCTGGTCGTCTCTGCATGTCTCCGTCTATTTCTCCTGTCTCTCCGTTTTTCCGTATTACTTGTTTCCCTCTTTGTTCTCCACCGCTTGTTCTCTGCCGCAGTTTCCCGCCTCACTCTTAGTATGATGGATATTGACCTCAAAAAGTAAGGGCAGGCGTTTTCGCCTGCCCTTTGCTTTCTCTTATGCCGGTTCCCTCTGCTCTTAACATCCTTATCGAGCAGAAGGGTAACCTGCCGGTGCTTTTTTCAGCGTTTTCCCCACTATCTTACCGCTTCTTTTTCTGTGTGCCGCTTTGCTCCCCCGGTACAGCATGAACCAGCCATATTCCGGTGCATACCAGAACAATGGAAAGCAAATTGTTAAGTGTAAAAATATTTTCCCCCAATAAAATTCCCGACCATAGCGTACCAAACAGCGGAATCATTAAATTAAAAATACAAATCTTCCCAACAGGGTTATAAGCAAGCAGTGCCGTCCATAATGTAAACGCTATGGCCGATACAACCGCCAGATAAGCAAGCAACGCCCAATGCTGCCAGTTTGTATAATACAGCTTGCCGCCAAACGCACCACCAATAATAATCAGCACAGCGCCGCCGGCAAACATTTGAAAAGCAGTTACCTGCATAGCGTTGCGGTTTTTCATTACTCCTTTGCTGATAAAACTCCCTCCGGCTGAACAAAGCGCCGACAGCAACACAAAGCCTTCCCCCAAAAACGAAAAGCTTTCAAATACAACACCGTTAAATTGAATTACTACAATTCCCGCAAGCCCAAGCAAACATCCAAATATTTTTTTAAAATGAAGCTGGTCGCTTTGAAAAAAAAGCGGTGCCAGCAGTACCGCAAAAAATGCACTGCACGCTGTAATTACAGACGTTTTTGTACCCGTCGTATTTGCTACGCCAATATAAGAAAACACATATTGCAGCGTTGTCTGTACCAGGCCCAGCGTAACAATCGGCATAATATCACGCTTTTTCATCGTCAACGGCTTACGGTATAAAACCAGCGCAAGCAAAAACACCAAAAGCCCTGCAAGGGCAAAACGTTCCCCTGCAAATAAAAGCTTTGCCCCTATATCCCGGGAGGCAATATAAAACTGCTTATAAGAAAGCTTAATAACGGGAAAGGCTGTCCCCCATAAAGCGGTGCATACAAGGGCAAGCAGAGGAACAGCCGCTTTGTTTGTAAAAAAGGCTCGTGTCTTCCTCCGCATTTCCTGCACCCCTTTCCATTGCCTCCGGCAGTTTTCATTGGTTCCTCCTTTTTATAATACCACTGTTTTTGACAAGATACAACAAAACAACCTCCTGCTTTTATACAGGCGTTTCTTTAAAAGCAGCGCCCCTTTTCTCTTCTGGGGCAGTCAGAGCTGACGCCGCCTGTACGGCAATGGTAGCATATTTCATTCTCCAGCGGATCTCCTTTGTAAAAGGCCAGTAAATTTGATATTGTGGTTTCCGCTATATTTTTCAGAGCTTCATTTGTCAAAAACGCCTGATGGGACGTTACCACCACGTTTGGCATAGATACAAGAAGTGACAAAACATCGTCCTGTATCACAGAGCCGGAAAAATCTTCAAAAAACAGGTTTGATTCTTCCTCATATACATCCAGTCCCGCAGCGCCGATCTTTCCTTCCTTTAATGCTTTCAGCAGCGCCTCACTTTCAATCAGCGACCCTCTTGAGGTATTGACAAGGAATACGCCGTTTTTCATCTTCTGCAAGCTTTCACTGTTGATAATATAATGCGTGCTTTCTGTAAGCGGGCAATGCAAAGATATCACATCGCTTCTTCTAAACAGCTCGTCCAGCTCAACGTAGCAAATATCCGCATCCTTTACAGGATATGGGTCGTAAGCAATCACCTGCATCCCAAAGCCCTTGCAAATGTCGATAAATGCCTGTCCAATTTTTCCGGTCCCAATTACCCCTGCCGTTTTTCCATATAAATCAAACCCGGTAAGCCCGTTTAGGCTGAAGTTATAATCGCGCGTTCTGTTATAGGCCCGGTGGATTTTTCTGTTCAACGTCAGGATCAACGCCATGGTGTGCTCCGCTACAGCATAAGGCGAATATTTTGGCACGCGCAAAATATTCATTTTTTTATACGCAGCCTTAAAATCTATATTGTTGTAACCGGCGCATCGCATTGCCAACACCTGTACGCCATTTTCACACAGCTGTTCGATTGCGCGTGCGTCAATCGTATCGTTAACAAACGCAACCGCCCCCGTACAGCCGCGCACAAGCCCGGCTGTGTCTTCATTAAGCTTATTTTCATAATATTTAAATTCCAGCCCCGGATGTTCCACGCGTTCAAACCAGAGCTTATCGTAGGGTTTCGTATCAAAAAATGCAACTTTTTCCATACCTGCTGTTTCCTTTCCCATTTTGTTTTTTATTATTATACCGTAAAGGGACAAAAATATAATCTTCCCGCTTTTCTGGTATAATACAAATTGATTTTTACCACAATAAAAGAAAAAGGAGTTTTTAAAATGACAAAACATCAAAAATTTTTCCTTTGCAAACATTGCGGCAACCTGGCAGGCCTTATTATAGACCGGGGCGTACCCATTTACTGCTGTTCGGAACCAATGGTGCAGCTGGAGGCTAACACAACAGACGGCGCTCAGGAAAAACATGGTCCCGTAGTTCAGATGGACGGCAATCATGTAAATGTGGCCGTTGGATCGGCCCCGCATCCTATGGAGGAAAACCATTATATCGAGTTTGTTTATCTGCAAACCTGCTGCGGCGGGCAACGGAAATCCCTGCGCCCAAATGAAGCACCTAAGGTTCAGTTTTCCCTTGCAGAGGGCGAAACGCCCAAAGCGGTATATTCCTACTGCAACCGGCACGGTCTTTGGAAAACAGATCTGGTATAAAAATATGGCCCGGTAAAACCGGGCCTTTTACATATTACAGCAGAGAAATTTTCAGTTTTTACACCTTCTTACTGCTGGCGATACTTTTGCATAAACGCCGTAACAGTCTGCAGCAGCCCCTGGTCCAGCCGGCGTATGGCCTGCTTTTCTATCTCTTTTGGAATTTGCCTGTAAAATGCATATGCAATTCCACCGGCAATGCATGCGATGGTGTCACTGTCGCCTCCGATGGAAACAGCCTTTCTAAGCGTGTCTTCAAAACTTTCCGCCTGCAAAAATGCGCTAATGGCTTCCGGTACGGAAAGCTTTGTCCTGCTGGAAAATGTATAACCCGGGCGTATATCCTCCAGCCTCACATTCAGGTCGTACCCTGCCATATGCTGGACAAAACGGCGTATGTCCGCCTTTTTCTTTCCATTCCTTGCCAAAAATACTGCGCCGGCTACGGCTTTTGCACCCTTTATCGCCTCCGCATTGTTATGCGTATACAGGCAGCTTTTTTCTGTGTGCAGCAGCACGCTTTCCATATCATCAAACGCATAGCCAATCGGGCAGACACGCATAGCCGCTCCATTTCCGTAGCTTCCCTGGATCAGCATGGGCTCCTTTTGCGCCCAGTCCGCAAACATTCCGCCAAAACCCGCAAACGGATATTTCCTATAATAAGCCCTGTAATTTTGGGCGTATGCTTTTGCTATATCCCGCTCGTCCATTTCTTTTTTTCCCGCAAGTTGCAAAAGCGTCCGCGCCGTTGCAACAGTCAGTACGGTGTCGTCTGTAAAACGGCTTTTACTGCAAAAAAGCGGAAAATCCTCCGTTTTAATATTATCCCACTCATACACAGATCCTATAATATCGCCAATAATTGCACCAAGCATAAAAATCCTCCCGGTTTATTGTTTCTCCTGTTTGTTTTCTTCCTTTATCTTAGGAATAAAACGGCCGGCAAATTTGGTTTTTCCTCTTCCTTTAATATAGAAAAAACCAATGACCGAAAATACAATTGCACCCAAAAAATTTACAAACAGGTCTTTCATAGTATCTATGAGTCCTATATCCAGATACGCGCCAAACGTATAGGTTTCCCCACCCGCTGTGTGGACCACTGTTTTTCCGATTGCATCCAGATGCACTGCAATATTCTTCCCCTCCGGATGCAGCGCCACAGACGAAATGTGCTGTATAAACGTATCCTTTTGCATATCCGTATGTAAAAACAAATCTGCTCCAAATTCAAAAAATTCCCATAATACGCCTATCGTCATCGAAAAACAAAACGCCACAACCGCTAAAAACGCAGGAGAAAGAGAAAACTTTATTCGGTCGCTTCGGTTAAATATATCCACCAGCGAAAACCCAATCGCTGCCATTAAAAACCCATTTATTGTATGCAGCATTGTATCCCAGGCTGGAATAATAATATAAAACGCATTGATTTCCCCTAGAATTTCCGCCGCAAAAATAAACAGGATCACAATGACCTCCAGTGTATTCGGCAGATCTATGC
Organism: uncultured Oscillospiraceae bacterium; assembly: GCA_900541975.1. Taxonomy (GTDB): domain Bacteria; phylum Bacillota; class Clostridia; order Oscillospirales; family Acutalibacteraceae; genus Scatavimonas; species Scatavimonas merdigallinarum. The sequence goes on from UQLR01000008.1 coordinate 74,031, forward strand.
GCAGCCGTTTCTCCACAAAAGAGGGGATTAAAAAAAGCACCAGTGTGAGCGCGCACACAAAAACACTTTCATAATTCCGGCTAAAAATCCCCATAATCATAACGCCAATAACAATTACACGAATAACAATATAAAACAGAAAGGTTCCTTTGTTTTCTTTAATTTCCTGTGAAAGCCGTTTTTTTGTCTGCAATTTTTCCCTTGCCTTCATACGCACACCTCCGCCGGTTTATTTGCAAGCTGTCTGCAAGCATTTCATACAGCTCCCTGTCCGGCACTCACACTGTAAATCCACCGTATTCCAGTGGCGTTTATTCATATGCCGCCCTGGCTGTACGCCCACATAACCACTGCACCGGAAACCCGCCTTTTGCGGGCCGCATTTTAAATGCACACATACCCTTTTATTGCGCACAAACGGCAAGGCAATCCGCTTTCCATTTTCTCTGCGGCGCAGTATACTACTATTTTTCTCCGTTCTTAAACGGCCAGTCTGCAGATATCCCTTTGAAAAATAAAGGCCGCCGTCTACCAGTCCGCTATGCGTCAAAAGGGAGCCTCCTTTCTAAATATACGGCTTTTTCTTTGCCAACATGCCAATTTTACCGGTATACCGCTTTATTCCCCTGTTTATCATACCGTATTTGTTCTTTACAGACAAGACAAGCGGACAAAATTCTTATATAGCCCACAAAAACGCTCCGCATAAAAAGTTGCAAAAAACACCTGCTTTCTGGTACAATAAGATATAAAATACAGAAAGCGGGATTTATAAAAATGGCAATCGAAAAGGTCCGGGAATATTTCAGGCAGTTTGGGATTGATACAAGAATACAGGAATTCAGCACCTCTTCCGCTACCGTGGAGCTTGCAGCAAACGCGCTGGGATGCAAACCGGAACGCATTGCAAAAACGTTGTCCTTTAAAGTACATCAAAACGCCGTACTAATCGTTGCCGCAGGAGACGCAAAAATTGATAACGCAAAATTTAAGGCGCAGTTTCATACAAAGGCTAAAATGCTTGCTCCCAATGAAGTTGCGCAGATGGTGGGCCATGCCATTGGCGGCGTGTGCCCGTTTGCAGTAAACCAGGGTGTAGATGTGTATTTGGACCAATCGCTTAAACGGTTTGAAACTGTCTTCCCCGCTTGCGGCAGCAGCAACAGCGCAATTGAACTTACCATTCCCGAACTTGTAAGGTATGCAGGTTCTGAGCGGTGGATTGATGTATGCAAAAACTGGCAGACCTGATGCCTGCAGAAATTTGCATAATAAAAAGCAGAAGGGGGTTCCCCTTCTGCTTTTTATTATGCCGGTAAAACGGCTTTGAAATACAATTTTATATGCCTAACAGCAGCTTTGCAATCTGGAAATATACAAGCAACGAAATAGCGTCTACCGCCGTTGTAATAAACGGGCTTGCCATGACCGCTGGGTCAAACCCTACTTTCTTTGCAAGCATTGGCAGCGTACAGCCAATAACTTTTGCGACAATTACCGTTGCAATTAGCGTCAGGCAAACGACCATTGCAATCGAAGCTCCCACACGGTCAAAAAGCATCAGCTTAACAAAATTGGCCGCAGCCAGCGTTACACCGCACAACACCGCAACACGGCATTCCTTCCAGATAATCCTGGGCATATCGCGAAACTCAATTTCCCCCAGGGAAAGGCCGCGAATAATTGTTACAGACGTTTGGCTTCCGGAATTCCCCCCCGTATCCATCAACATGGGAATAAACGCCGTCAGTGCAACCTGCGCTGCCAGAGCATCCTCAAACGAAGTGATGATCATGCCTGTAAAGGTTGCAGAAATCATCAAAATCAACAGCCACGGCACGCGCTTACGCCACGTTTCAAATACGCTTGTCTTCATATAAGGTTTGTCGGTCGGTGTGATCGCCGCCATAACCTCCATGTCTTCCGTTGCTTCCTCCTGCATGACGTCAATCGCATCGTCAACGGTTACAATACCAACCAGACGGTTTTCCCTGTCTACCACCGGAATGGCAAGAAAATCGTATTTGTTAAACATCTGCGCAACGGCCTCCTGGTCGTCCAGCGTGTTGACAGATATCACGTTTGTTTCCATAATATCCTCAACTACATCGTCTTCATCGGATAAAAGCAACGTTTTAATGGATAAAATACCAATCAATTTCCGATTTTCTTTTGTAACATAGCAGGTATAGATGGTTTCTTTATCTACTCCGGTCCTGCGGATGCGCTTAATTGCATCCAAAACCGTCATATTCGGACGCAGGCTGACATACTCTGTCGTCATAATGCTGCCTGCGCTATCGTCTGGATACTTCAGGATCTCATTGATCATTTTTCTGGTATCCGGGTCGGCCTGCTGCAAAATACGCTTGACCACATTGGCGGGCATTTCTTCTATCAGATCCACCGCGTCGTCTACATATAGCTCGTCCACAACCTCTTTAAGCTCCGTATCGCTGAAGCCGTGGATCAAAAGCTCCTGCGCGTCTTCATCCATTTCAACAAAGGTTTCCGCTGCAAGCTCTTTTGGCAAAAGCCGGAACAAAAGAGGCAGCGCATCCTCCTGCATATCGTCAAACAACGCCGCTATGTCAACGGGTTTAATCGTTGTAAGAATATCCCGCAGGGTCGCATATTTTTTTTGTTCCAGCAAAGACAGAATCGTATCCTGCACATATACCGGACTTCTCTCCATTGCCTTCTCCTCCTAACATTTTTCGATTAGGCGGAAGTATGGCACAAAATCCGGACAAAGTAAAAATCAGCGCAAAAAAATGAACGCAAAAAAATGCGTGCACATTTTTTCCCTGCTACTTCGTCCAGGCGCTGTGCCGCCGCTACTTCCTGCGTCCATCTCTTTCACCTCTCTTAGTTTAAATTTCGTATATAAATTTATTTTATACTACATCCTGTCTGTTGTCAATGTAGAAAAGCTGCATGTAAACGATATTTTACATCCATTTTTACCGCCGGCATACGATTTGCGTCTGCAAAAAATGGCACAGCTGCATAAGAGGCATTTCCTTTCCGCAAACTTCGTAAGCATACGGAGAAAGCTCCCCCAAAGCATACTGCTGCTCGCCGTCATAAAGCGCGCATAAAAAATACTCGTCACTTATATTATAAGGCTTTAACTTCGCATACGGCCCCGGCAGTCTGACACGAAACCGGTAAAGCAAAAGCCCAGGTAATTCTACCGCTGGAGGCTGTCCTGTAAAAACCACACATCCGTCCGACAAGGGGAGTTGTTCACGGATTTTTTGCGGAGCAATAATAACCTGGCAGTTTGCAAGAATCTTTGAATTTTTGTGTACGGCAATATACGCGCCGCTGCTTTCCATAATTTCCTCTGCTGCGTCTGCATATATCGGGTAGTTTGCGCTGACCGCGTGGATGTAGGCGGAAAAAGGTAAAAGCGCGTTTAAAAGGCTGCTGTGCGCGCCCGCCGGGTCATACAGCCCAATTTTCAGGCGATATGGCTCAATGTCAAGCGCCTGCAAAACCTGCAGTGCACCGTTTTCCGCCATACGGTGCATAAACGCAAAACTGCGGTAACGCCGCAGTCCGGGCGGCAGCGGCTCTTTTCCGCTGTACAATAAGGCTGTTTTTCCTTCCCCCAGCACTTTTGTAAGCTTTCTCCATGAAATTGTTCTGCGTTTTCTTTCATATAACACATGGTGTACAGTTACCTCTCTGTATGTGCGCCGTTCTATATGCAGCTGGTTTCTCTGCAGACACGCTCGCAACCTTTGCAACCCGTCCTGCGGCTGGTTCTCTTCAATTGTCAGTGCGGTAATCATATGGGCACCCCTTTGGTTTTGACAGTATAACTATGTATATGCCAATACCGCCGGCTTTATTGCACAAAAATTCTTTTACAAGCAATGCAACACTGCATGTTTCTTTTCTGCATTGTCTGTTCACCTGCGCTTTTGGGTATGTGTATAACGCAAGAAGAGGCATGGCAGTAAGCCAGCCATGCCTCTTTGTACTTTTTCCATTTTATACAATAATGCTTTCCCCGTCCATTTCTTCGGGCTGCGGCAATCCCATAACCTTGAGCATTGTCGGCGCAATATCCGCTAGCCTGCCGCCCGTACGCAGCCTGCACGGATAACCCACAACGCAAAACGGAACAGGGTTTGTGGTGTGCGCCGTAAACGGCTCTCCGTCCTCTGCAACCATTTTATCCGCATTTCCGTGGTCTGCCGTAATCAACGAAACACCGCCCATTTTTGCAATTGCGTCCGTTACTCTGCCCACGCAAGTATCAACGGCTTCCACCGCCTTAACGGCCGCTTCAAACACACCGGTATGCCCTACCATATCGCAATTTGCAAAATTCAGAATGATCACGTCATATTGGCCGCTTTCAATTCGTCGTATACACTGGTCCGTTACCTCGTATGCACTCATTTCCGGCTGCAAATCATACGTTGCAACCTTTGGCGAGGCAACCAAAACCCTGTCTTCCCCCGGATAGGTCTTTTCCACGCCGCCGTTAAAGAAAAACGTTACATGCGCGTATTTTTCCGTTTCTGCAATACGCAGCTGTGTTAATCCCTTATCCGATATATATTCTCCAAACGTATTTTTCAGCGACTGCGGCCGAAACGCGACGTCTACGTTGGGCATGGTCGCGTCATACTGCGTCATGCAGACATAGTGCAGTGGAAAAAAGCCCTTTTCCCGTGAAAAGCCGTCAAAGCTCTCATCTACAAAGCAGCGTGTAATTTCCCTTGCTCTGTCGGGCCGGAAATTAAAGAAAATAATGCTGTCGTCTGCAGAAATCTGTGCATTTTCGGCACAGACCGTCGGGACAACAAATTCATCCGTTACGTTTGCATCATACGAATCCTGCACAGCCTGAACCGGGCAAACGCAGCGATTGCCTTTACCGTAAACCATAGCAGCATATGCCTTTTCCACACGTTCCCAACGGTTGTCCCTGTCCATTGCATAATAACGGCCCATTACGGTTGCAATTTTTCCTATACCCATTTCTTCCATTTTTTCCACGCAGGCGCGCACATATTCTTTTCCGCTGCTCGGCGGTACATCCCTGCCATCCAAAAGCGCATGTACATACACCTTTTGCACACCCTGCCGCTTTGCCATTTCCAAAATAGCATATAAATGGCTGTTATGGCTGTGTACGCCGCCGTCTGATAAAAGGCCCAGAATATGCAGGGCTGTACCTTTTTCCTTTACATTGCGCATAGCCTTTAAAAGTGCTTCGTTTTCAAAAAAACTTCCGTCGTCAACGGCCTTGGTAATTCTTGTCAGCTCCTGATATACAACACGCCCTGCGCCGATATTGGTATGACCGACCTCGCTATTCCCCATCTGTCCGTCCGGCAGACCAACGTCCATGCCAGAAGCGCCAATACGCGTCAACGGATTATTTGCAAACAGCCGGTCCAAATTAGGTGTCTTCGCCGCTTCAATGGCGTTTCCCTTATGGCCGCCAAAGCCAAAACCGTCCATAATAATCAAAATCAAAGGTTTTTTCATATGCCTCTTTCCTTTCCAAATGAAACTTCCTGTCTGGTTTCACTTTTTCATCTGCCCGTTTTTACCCCAGCCAGGTGAAAAAATGAAACACCAATTAAAAAGAAACCTTACGGGGCGGAAATGTTCCGCCCCGAATTCTATGTTTATTTTCCCGCCGCCTCTACGATGGCTGCAAATTTTTCTGCCACCAGTGAAGCGCCGCCGATCAGGCCGCCGTCCACATCGGGCTTACTCAAAAGCTCGTCTGCATTCTTTTCGTTCATGGAGCCGCCGTACTGAATGGTCACGCCGTCGGCCGCTTCTCTTCCGTATATATCCGCAAGCACATTGCGGATAATCGCGCAAACTTCCTGTGCTTGCTCGGCCGTTGCGGTTTTTCCCGTTCCAATTGCCCATACAGGCTCATATGCGATAATAATATTTTTCAGGTCTTCCTTTGCAACGCCGTTTAAGGCAAGCTTTGTCTGGGATTCTACCAACGCGGCGGTGATATCCATTTCACGCTGTGCAAGCGATTCCCCTACGCACAAAATTACCGTCAAGCCTTCCTCCAGTGCGGCCTTTACACGCTGGTTTACCGTAACGTCCGTTTCTCCAAAATACTGCCTGCGTTCACTGTGCCCAATAATAACATACGCTACGCCCATCTCTTTGAGCATGCCGGCGGAAATTTCCCCTGTAAACGCACCGGATTTTGCCCAATGGCAGTTTTCTGCACCAATCTTTATATTTGTTCCTTTCACAGCCGCAAGCGCGGCATCCAGATCCACGTAAGGAACACAGGCGATCACATCGCAGCCGGCGTCTTTGACAAGCGGTGCAATTTCCGCAAGCAGCGCCTTTGCTTCCTTTGGTGTTTTATTCATTTTCCAGTTGCCGGCAATAACGGCCTTTCTAAGCTGTTTATTCATCTTTCTGCTTCCTTTCCCGTATAGCGGTACGGTTTAAATTCTAAGGGCGGACAACACAGGATCCGCCCTTTCGTCTGTTTATTTTCTTATTTCTCATTCAGGCATGCAATGCCGGGCAGGATTAACCCTTCCAGGAATTCCAGCGAAGCGCCGCCGCCTGTGGAAATATGTGTCATCTTGTCTGCAAAGCCCAGCTTTTCAACCGCAGCAGCAGAATCGCCGCCGCCAATAATGGATATTGCACCGCTTTCTGCAACTGCTTTTGCAACGGCAATGGTTCCAGCTGCAAAATTATCCCATTCCGAAACGCCCATTGGGCCGTTCCACACAACCGTGCCTGCGCCTTTTACCGCATTTGTAAACAGCTCCATGGTTTTGGGGCCAATATCCAAACCCATCCAGCCGTCTGGAATATTATCGGAATCGACAATTTTGGCCTGTGCATCCGGCTTGTATTCGGTTGCAATCTTATTGTCCACCGGAATCAGGAACTTTACACCCTTTTCCTTTGCCTTCTGCATCATTTCCTTTGCAAGGTCAACCTTGTCATCTTCACAAATAGAAGTTCCAATCGAATAACCCTGCGCCTTAAAAAAGGTGTAGGCCATACCGCCGCCAATTATAAGCGTATCTACTTTTTCAATCAGGTTGTTGATCACGCCAATTTTATCAGATACCTTAGCACCGCCCAAAATAGCAACAAACGGCCTTTTGGGATTTGTAAGCGCGCCGCCCATAATGGTAATTTCCTTTAAAATCAGGTATCCACACACCGCAGGCAGATAATCTGCAACGCCGGCTGTAGAAGCATGCGCCCTGTGCGCCGTTCCAAACGCATCATTTACATAAATATCCGCCATTGAGGCAAGCTCTTTTGCAAGTTCGGGATCGTTCTTGGTCTCGCCAGGCATAAAACGCACATTTTCCAAAAGCTCTACATCGCCGTTTTGCAAAGAAGCAGCTATGCTTTTCGCACTTTCTCCTACAACGTCCTCCGCCATTTTTACTTCTTTACCCAGCACCTTGGAAAGATAAACCGCTACAGGCGCCAAAGAGAATTTTTTATTGAATTCACCCTTTGGACGGCCCAAATGTGAGCAAAGAATAACCTTTGCGTCATGATCCACCAGATACCGGATGGTCTTCATCGCTTCGTCAATACGCTTTGTGTCTGTAATGTTGCCGTTTTCATCAAACGGAACATTAAAATCACAGCGGACCAGTACCTTTTTGCCTGCTACGTCGATATCTTCGACAGATTTTTTGTTCAAATAATCCATGGTTGACATCCTTTCTGCATGTATAATTCCTTCGGTTTTAAGCCTGTAAATTTATGAACATTCGCTTATCTATTGTATAACAGAAATTTCCATTTTTCAATACTTCTCAGATGCTATTTTGCAGGAATTTCTGATATTTTTCGTCCCACCTTTATAAAACGCGCGTATACGCAGCCCTATTCCTCCCAACTGTGTGTACGCAGCTGCCCCTGACACAAAAGCGACGGATAATTCCACTGCCGCAGCACCTCATATACACCAATCGCCACCGCATTTGACAGGTTTAAGCTGCGCGCCTGAGAACACATCGGTATACGTACGGTGGTGTCCGGGTTCGCATACAGCAAATCTTCGGGCAACCCCGCCGTTTCTTTTCCAAACAGCAAATACGCGCCGTCCGGGTAATTTATGTCAGAGTGTATATGCCTGGCTTTTGTGGAAAAATAGTAGTACGGACCGTTTGTTTTTTTAAAAAAATCCTGCAAATTGTCATAATACGTTATATCCAGGAGATTCCAGTAGTCCAGGCCCGCCCGCCTGAGTGCTTTTTCGCTTGTATCAAAACCCAGGGGCCGCACAAGATGCAGCCTGGCGCCTGTAACCGCACAGGTACGTGCAACATTGCCTGTATTTTGCGGAATTTCCGGTTCTACCATTACTATGTTCAGTTCCGCCATAATTATGAACAGTCCTTTCGTTTTTATCATTTCTAAAAACTCACTGCAATAAATCAAATAAGGGGTGGAAAAAATAATGACAACGCAGCAAGCGTTAATTACAACAGGAGAAATCTGGAGGTGTTATAAATTGGCAAAAAACACAATGAGTATGGTCAAGGGCATAGGCGCGGGCATTGCAACAGGCGTCGTTGTAGGTTATATGGGCAGCAAGCTTATGAAGACGTCCCCAAAGCGGATTAAAAAACGCGCGGGCAAAGCAATGCACGCAATGGGCGACCTGGTCGAAGGCGTATCTTATATGTTTAAATAACCAAACAAAATGTGCAGGGCATACATATTTATGTCCCTGCACATTTCTTTTTTCTAATTTGGGACAATCGTTCCTCCGCCAACGACAACATCGCCATCGTAAAAAACAACGGCCTGCCCCGGTGTGATTGCGCGCTGCCTTTCAGTAAATTCAACAATAACCTCACTTTCTGAAAGCGGGTGCACCACCGCCTTTGCTTCCTTCTGGCTGTAACGTGTTTTTGCCGTCACATGCAGTGGCGTATCCAGTCCCTTTACTGCAATAAAATTTACATCTCGCGCTTTCAGCCTGTTTGAAAACAGGTCCGTATTTTCACCCAGCGTAATCCGGTTGGAACCAGCATTCTTATCCAACACAAATAACGGATGCACATAACTTATGCCAAGCCCTTTTCTTTGTCCAATGGTATAATGGATAATTCCTCTATGCCGGCCAAGGGGCGTACCGTCCTTATATATAAAATCTCCCGGCACAGAAGCAACCCCCCATTCCTTTTCCAAAAAGCCTGCGTAATCTCCATCCTGAACAAAACAAATATCCTGGCTTTCCGCTTTTTGGGCGCTTACAAGCCCCATATTCTGGGCAAGCTGCCGCGCCTGTTTTTTTTGCATCGAGCCAAGGGGAAACAGCGTTCCCGCAAGCTGGCGTTGGGTCAGCATATACAGGACATAGGTCTGGTCTTTTGTAACGTCTGCCGCTTTTTTCAGCAAATAGCGTCCGCTTGCACTGTCATACACGCGCTGTACATAATGCCCCGTCGCAATCAAATCATATCCCATGGCTTGCGCCCGCTGCAAAAGCATTCCAAATTTAATATGCTTGTTACAGTCAATACAGGGGTTTGGCGTCAGCCCTTTTTTATACCCGCAGGCAAAGCGACTGATCACCTCTTGTTGGAACACATTGCAAAAATCAAAAACAACATGCGCAATCTCCAACTTATCGCAAACGCTTTTTGCATCCTGTATGGCATCAGTCCCGGCGCCTGCAGATGTTGCTTCAGCCGCAGCGCCGTTGTCTGCAAACAGACGCAGCGTCACACCGCTGACGTGATAGCCCTGTTCCAAAAGCAGCGCTGCCGCTACAGAGCTGTCCACGCCGCCGCTCATGCCTACCAAAACCTTTTCCTGCAATTCTGCCTCACCTCCCGGCCAGCTTTCTGTTAAAGCATAATTGCTTCTTTTTCACACACATTTAGCCGCCCAATTCTATCATTTTATTAATACATCTTACAGCGGCAATCCTTTGTTCCTCTTCCATAATGATTTCTTCGCCGCCTGTTCCCTGCACGCAGTGCAGCACGTCTATCAGCGAGGTTGCTTTCATATCGGGACAGAGCAAACGACTGGAAAGCGGATAAAAGCTTTTTTCGGGACATGCGTATTGCAAATGCTGCGCAATGCTGATTTCTGTCCCAATAATAAACGCTTGGTGGTCAGACTGCTTTGCAAATTGCATAATGGCAGAGGTAGAACCGACAAAGTCGGCATGTTTTAAAACCTCCGGTACACATTCCGGGTGCGCAAGCAGCAGCGCGTCTTTATGCTGTGCCCTGCTTTTTTGCGCCTGCTCCCCTGTTATGGCTGCATGCACCGGGCAGCAGCCGTCCATTAATACAACCTCTTTTTCCGGAAAGTGTTTTTTTACATAGCTTCCCAAATTCCGGTCAGGTAAAAACAGAATTTTATCATTTTTTATATTGCCAACGATCTGCAGCGCGGAAGAAGACGTTACGCATACGTCGCACTGCGTTTTCAACGCAGCGCTGGTGTTAATATACGCCACTACAGTAAACCCCGGGTTTTTCCTTTTAAAATCCGCAACCTGCTGCGGGGTAATCTGCTCAGCCATAGGGCATCCCGCACAGGGGCTGGATAAAATCACCTGTTTCTGTGGAGACAGCATTTTTACCGTCTCTGCCATAAAGCGGACCCCGCACAACACAATCACAGACTGCGGCGCAGTTTTTGCCATAACGCTCAGCTGATAAGAATCGCCCGTAAAATCGGCAACTTCCAGAATATCGTGGGTCTGGTAGCTGTGCGCCAGTATGCATACGTTGTTTTCTTTCTTGAGTTGAAGAATTGCGTCCTGTATTTCTCTTAATTTCATCCCGCTATACCCCGTTGTCTGCTTACGCCATTGTTTTAACAAGCACGGCCTTTTGCGCGTGCAGGCGGTTTTCCGCTTCTTCAAAAATCTCCCCGGCGTGCGCCTCAAACACTTTTTCTGTAATCTCTTCCTCTCTGTGCGCCGGCAGGCAATGCTGTACCATGGCGTCGGGCTTTGCCGCAGCCATTAGTTCGTCGTTAATCTGGTACCCTTTAAACGCCTGCGCACGTTTTTTCGCTTCCTCCTCCTGCCCCATGGAAGCCCATACATCTGTAATTACCACGTCTGCATCCTGTGCAGCGTCAAGTGGCGCCCTGTGCAGAGAAAACGCAGAACCATACGCCTTTGCAAATTCTAAAATACCGGCGTCGGGATCGTACCCCTGCGGACAGGCGACAGATACCTGCATACCGGTTTTCAGTCCGCCCACAATCAGAGAATGCATCATATTGTTGCCATCACCGATAAAACACATCTTCAGGCCGTCCAAACGGCCCTTGTATTCACGGATCGTCATTAAATCTGCAAGCACCTGGCAGGGATGGCAAAAATCGGTAAGACCATTAATGACAGAAATATTTCCATACCGTGCCAGCGCTTCCACCTCTTCCTGCGCAAACGTACGGATCATAATGCCGTCCAAAAAGCGGGACAATACCCTGGCTGTGTCCTGCACAGGTTCCCCCCTGCCAATCTGCAGGTCGTTTGCCGACAAAAATAACGGCATGCCGCCAAGCTGGTACATCCCCACTTCAAAAGACACTCTGGTTCTGGTAGACGCCTTTTGAAAAATCATACCCAATGTTTTTCCCTGCAAATGCCTGTGCGCAATTCCATGCTTCTGTTCATATTTCAACTGGTCTGCAAGGTTAAGTATATCAATGATTTCTTCTCCGGAAAGGTCCAATAGCTTTAATAAATGCTTCATCTCTTTCTTCCTTTCGTTTTAAGCTAAACGCTTTTTATATACAGGCCTTTAATATGGAAAGGCCCCTGTCAATCTCTTCATACGTAATGGTAAGCGGGGGCAGCAACCGCAAAAGCTCCTTGGCTGTAAGAACAAGCAGTCCATTTTTCACACACTTCTCAGCGGTCTGTCTGGCGCTCCCCTTCTTCAACGCCAGGCCCAGCATCATACCCATACCGCGCACCTGCGCGATCTGCTCCATCTGCAGCAGCGCATTTTTGATGTATGCACCCTTTTGAGCTACCTGCTGCAAAAAAGCGGGGTCTTTTACCTTCTCAAGCACATATGCCGCACCGGCGCACGCTATAGGGTTTCCTCCGTAGGTTGTACCGTGCGTACCGCTGTCAAGCACGCCGGAAAGCTCCGCGCTGCACAGACATGCACCGATCGGAAGGCCGCCGCCCAATCCCTTTGCAGACGTTACGACATCCGGCTGAATCCCATAATTTTCATAGCAGAACAGCCTGCCGGTACGCCCCATACCGGTTTGCACCTCGTCAATCATCAAAAGCAGGTTGTTTTCCCTGCAAAAATCATAAAGCTCCAGTACAAATTCCTTCTCCAGCGGACAAACGCCGCCTTCGCCCTGGATCAACTCAATCATCACCGCACAAGTATCCTGATCCGCACTCGCCCGCACACTGTGCATGTCGTTTGCTTTTGCAAACGAAAAGCCGCCTGTAAACGGGAAAAAATAATTATGAAAAACATTCTGCCCTGTTGCGGAAAGCGTTGTAATTGTTCTTCCGTGAAAGGAATTTTCCAGACAAATAATATTGGTGCGGGATTTTCCAAACTTGTCAAAACTGTATTTGCGCGCAAGCTTAATTGCGCATTCGTTTGCCTCTGCGCCGGAATTTGCAAAAAATACTTTGTCAAATCCGGTTGCCGTACACAGCTTTTTTGCAAGCTGCGTCTGTACAGGGCTGTAATATAAATTAGACGTATGCTGAATTTCTTTTGCCTGCCTGGTTACCGCCTCAACCCAACCGCTGTCGCTGTAACCCAGGCAGTTTACACCAATTCCGCTTGTAAAATCTATATATTCCCGGCCGTCTGTATCTTTGGCTATGGCGCCCTTTCCGCTTACCAGCGCTACGTTAAAACGATTGTAGGTGTGCATAACATATTGCTGCTCGTCCTGCTGAATCTGCCGTAAATTCATCGTATCCCTCTTTTCCGTAAAATTATTTGGTTTGACAGGAAAAAACCGTAAGATCTTCCCTGTACAAAAATCCTAAAGAGCGCCAAAACGCCTTTCCCGCTTCATTGTCATAAAAACAGAAAATATGCGTTTTATCAATGCCTTCGTTTTGAAGGCCGGACAGCGCCCGCTGCGCCATTGCCCTGGCTATTCCTTTTCTTCTGTAATGGGGCATTACCGCCATATGGTGGATAAAACCACGCCTGCCGTCGTGTCCTGCAAGCACTGTGCCGACAATTTTTTCGCCTTCTACGGCAACCTGGCTTAAGCCCGGATTGCGATCCAGGTAGCGGCGTATTGCGTCTTTGCTGTCAGCGCTTGACAAAGCGCGTTTTGATGTAATTTGCCACATGGCATAAATCTCTTCATAATCCTGTATCTGCATCTGCCTGATCGTCATATATGCCTCTCTTTACATTTTATCAATAAAACATTGTACCAATGCCTTCATCAGAAAACATTTCAATTAAAATAGAATGCGCAATCCTGCCGTCAATAATATGCGCCCGTTTTACACCCTGGCGGACCGCCTCTACGCAGCAGTCGATTTTGGGAATCATACCACCGCTTATAATCCCTTCTCTTTTCAAGCTGGGTACATCACTCACATTCACAACCGGGATCAGTGTGTTCTCGTCTTCTTTGTCGCGCAGGAGGCCGCGTATATCTGTCATCAAAATCAGTTTGCACGCGCCGATTTTTGAGGCAATCTGCGCAGCTGCAATATCTGCGTTAATATTGAAAACCTCGCCTTTATAACCACCCGCCACCGTAGATATAATGGGAACATAGCCTTTTTCTATTGCATCTTCAATCACCGTGGGGTTGACCTCTGTGATTTCCCCCACAAATCCAAGGTCCTGCGCGCTTGCAAGCTTTTGCGCCATAAGCATGCGGGAATCCAGCCCGCAAAGGCCTAAAGCTTTGCCGCCGTGCGCCTCCAAATGCTGCACAAGGCTCTTATTGACTTTTCCGGCAAGCACCATCTGCACAATGTCTATGGTCTCCGCATCTGTAACGCGCATGCCGCCCACAAATTTGCTTTCTTTTCCAATCTTCTGCAGCATTTGGTTAATTTCTGGACCGCCGCCATGTACAAGCACCACGTTAATGCCCACCAGCTGCATTAGAACAATATCGCTCATGACGGCGCTTTTCAGCTGCTGGCTGATCATGGCATTGCCGCCGTATTTCACAACGACGGTTTGTCCGGCATATTTCTGGATATATGGCAAAGCCTGTACCAGTACCTGCGCTCTTTCTTCATTTGTAATATCCATACAGTATTTTCTTCCTTCCACGTTTTAATTGCCTCTGCGGCATAAAGACGTCGTTCCCGCGGCGGTATGGTAAAAACGTGCTGCCCGCAATATAGATGGCAGGCAGCCGCCTGTTTAGGTACGGTAATCTCCGTTAATTTTTACATATTCGTACGTCAGATCGCAGCCGTAGGCCTGCGCCGCACCATTTCCATCGTTTAAAAAAATCTGTATTGTAATTTCGTTTTCGCCCAAAACTTCCTTTGCCTTTTGCTCGTCAAAAAAGATCCCCGCGCCGCCTTTACATACCGGTAATTCGCCTTTTTGTGAAGCAAACGTTACGTCCACCTTCTGCACATCCACATTGCAGCCGCTATAGCCAATTGCACAGAGCACCCTGCCCCAGTTTGCGTCTTCACCAAACATGGCCGCTTTTAAAAGGCTGGAGTTAATTACCGTTTTCGCAACGCCCTTTGCGTCTTCCTCCGTTTTCGCACCACTTACCGAACAAATCAAAAGTTTTGTGGCGCCCTCACCGTCTCCTGCAAGCATTTTTGCAAGCTTCCGGCACAAAACAGTAAGGGCTCTTGTAAACAGCCTGTAGTTTTCATCTTCTTTTTCAATCGTGCGGTTTCCGGCTTTTCCGGACGCTAAAATGGCAAGTGTATCGTTTGTGGAGGTATCCCCATCCACACTGACCATATTATAGCTTACATCTGCCGCCTCCTTGAGCGCCCGCCTAAGCATATTGGGCGCTATGGCCGCATCCGTAGTAATAAAGCTTAACATGGTAGCCATGTTAATATGAATCATCCCGCTGCCCTTTGCAATCCCGCCAAGCAAAATTGTTTTTCCGTCTATGTTACACCGCACCGCGGCTTCCTTTTTCCTGGTGTCTGTGGTCATAATTGCCTCTGCGGCGTCTGTACCTCCCGTTTTGGAAAGCAGGCCGGCCAGCCTTTCCGCGTTTTTCCGGATTGGCTCAATTGGTAAAATCTGTCCAATTACGCCAGTTGATGCTACAATTACGTCCTGCTTGCTGATATGCAAAACGTCCGCTGCAATTTTGCACATTTCTTCGGCCTTTTCCATTCCGTCAAAATTACAGGTATTTGCATTGCCGCTGTTTGCAATAACCGCCTGCGCCCTGCCGTTTTTTAAATGTTCTCTGGTAACCAGCACCGGCGCGCCTTTTACCAGATTTTGCGTATAGACCGCAGCAGCGCTGCACGGCACATCGCTGTAAATCAGGGCAACATCGCGCTTTTGCGTATTGCCCGGTTTAATTGAACAGCACAGCCCGGCGGCGGTAAACCCCTGCGGAGCTGTAATTCCGCCGTCTACAAAGGTAAATTCCATTGCACATGTCCTCCCTCGGCTAAAATGCGGGCGGCATCATGGTAAGCCCTGCCGTCTCATCCAGCCCAAATACCAGGTTCATATTTTGTATAGCCTGCCCTGCCGCGCCTTTAACCATATTATCAATGGCAGACACAGCAATCAGCGTGTGGGTACGCATGTCAACATGCACCGAAATATCGCAGAAATTTGAATACTTAATATTGTGTATATCGGCAACCGCGCCGTCCGGCAGCAAGCGGACAAAAAATGCATCCCTGTAAAACGACCGGTATGCTTTTTTGATTTGTTCTGCTGTTACCCCGTCCTGTAAGGGCGCATAACAGGTGGACAAGATCCCTCTGTTGACCGGCAAAAGGTGCGGCACAAACGTAATTTTTACGGCTTTCCCCGCCAAATGGGAAAGTGTTTGCTCAATTTCAGGTGTATGGCGGTGCGCGGCTACCTTATAAGGATGAAACCCTTCGTTTAAATCTGGATAATGCGTTCCCTGGGAAAGCCCCCTTCCAGCACCCGTGACGCCGGACTTACAGTCGGCAATTATTCCCTGGCGCTTTACAAGCCCCATCTTTACGGCCGGCGCCAGCGCCAGCGGTACGCCCGTGGTATAACAGCCGGGGTTTGCAATAATCTTTTTTCCCCTGATGTTCTCACGGAACAACTCCGGCAAAGCGTATACGGCATTTTGATGGAGTGTCTTGTCCTTATATTCACCGCCGTACCATTCCTTATAGTCCTCCTCGTTTTCCAAACGAAAATCTGCGCCCAGATCAATAAAGATCTTATCGTTATCAAAACATTGCTTTGCAAGGTCCTGTGAAAGCCCATGCGGCAGTGCGGCAAATATAACGTCGCTTTTATTGACCACATCGTCCGCCCTTTCGCAAACCATATCGTTCAGCCCGAGGTACGCCGGGTACACGCTGCTGAGCGCTTTTCCTTCAAAGGTAACAGAGCTAACGGCAGAAATTTCCGCATATGGATGCGCCGTCAGCAAGCGCACAAGTTCTGCGCCCGCATAACCTGTTGCGCCGATAATACCGGCTTTTATCATATAAGGTCACCCCTTCATTTTTACATCTCTTTCTGTAAAGCCTTTCGCACAAGACGGATCTGGCTTTCCACACTGTGCGCCGCAGGCCCTCCATATGTACTGCGGCCATTGACGCAAGCCTCTAAAGTGATCGCTTCAAAGACGTCCGTTTCAAATTTATCGCATATGGCTTTATATTCCTCTATCGGCAGTGTTTCCAGCGTCAGGCCTTTTTCCATACACCTTGCCACCAGCATCCCCGTCGCCTTGTATGCGTCGCGGAACGGAAGGCCCTTTTTCACCAGGTAATCGGCACAGTCCGTAGCGTTGATAAAACCGCCTGCAGCGGCTTTGCGCATATTATCGGGCAGCACCCTCATTGTGCTCAGCATAGGAATAAAGGCAGTCAGGCACATTTTTACCGTATCAAACGCGTCAAAGATCGCTTCTTTATCTTCCTGCATGTCCTTGTTATACGCAAGCGGCGTACCCTTCATAACGGTTAAAAGCGTCGTCAGATCCCCAAATACCCTGCCGGATTTCCCCCGCACCAACTCTGCAATGTCCGGATTCTTCTTCTGCGGCATAATACTTGACCCTGTTGAAAACGCATCGTCAAGCTCTACAAATTTGAACTCCCACGAGCACCACAGGATAATTTCTTCCGAAAAACGGGACAGATGCACCATTATAATGGAAAGTGCTGCGGCAAGCTCCATGCAAAAATCCCTGTCCGAAACGCCGTCCAGGCTGTTTTGCGTAATATCCGGAAAACCCAGCAGCTCGGCCGTTATTTGCCTGTTGATCGGATAGGTCGTACAGGCAAGCGCACCGGAACCAAGCGGCATTATATTCATTCTTTTTACCGCATCCTTCAGCCTTGCAAGGTCGCGCAGAAACATCTGTGCATAGGCCATCAAATGGTGCCCAAATGTAACAGGCTGCGCCCTTTGCAAATGTGTATAGCCCGGCATTACCGTTTGCGTATGCGCCTGGGCTGTATCGCAAAGAAGCAAAATAAGCTCCGTTAAAAGCTTCTGCAAAGCGCCGCTTTCGTTTTTCAAATACATACGGATGTCCAGTGCCACCTGGTCATTTCTGCTTCTTGCCGTATGCAGGCGCTTGCCCGTATCCCCAAGCCGTTTTGTCAGTTCTCCTTCAATAAAAGTGTGAATATCTTCCGCCTCCGGGTCAATCGGCAGCGCCCCCGATTCTATATCCTGCAAAATCCCTTCCAGCCCGTTGCAGATCTTTTCGGCTTCGCTGCGCGCTATAATCCCACATTGCCCAAGCATGGTGGCATGCGCTATACTGCCGTGTATATCTTCCCTGTACATCCTCTGGTCAAAGGATATGGAAGAGTTAAAATCATTTGTCGTCTTGCTGATCTCCTTTTGGAACCGCCCTGTCCATAGCTTCATTTTTTCACCTCATAAAATCAGTACAGGGGGCGGAGAACATCCTCATCCGCCCCTTTTCTGTATTGCCAATATATCTTTTTGCAAAACCGGCCCGCTTAATTGCCATTGTCCGCCGGCATAGCTCACATTATTGAATAAGGCCCTTTTTTGCACGCACTTTAATCGGAAGCCCAAACAGATTAATAAACCCTGCCGAGTCATTCTGGTCGTATACCTCGTCTTCATCAAAGGTGGCCATTTCCTCGTCATATAAAGAATAAGGGGATGTAACACCGGCGTCAATAAGATTGCCTTTGTAAAGCTTCAGTTTTACTTCTCCCGTTACAGTCTGCTGGGTGCTGTCCACAAACGCTGAAAGCGCCTCGCGCAGTGGAGTATACCACTGGCCATAATACACAAGCTCTGCAAAGCGGTTCGCCACATTCTGTTTATAATGAAGCGTATCTCTATCCAGGCAAATCTCTTCAAGCTTGCTGTGCGCCGCATACAAAATGGTGCCGCCGGGTGTTTCATATACGCCTCTGGCTTTCATCCCGACCAACCTGTTTTCAACCATATCCACAATGCCAATGCCGTTTCTTCCGCCTATTGTATTAAGTTCCTTTACAATAGAGACCGCATCCATTTGCTCGCCGTTGACTGCAACAGGAACGCCCTTATCAAAGGTAATGGAAACATACTCCGGTTTGTCCGGCGCCTGCATGGGCGAAACGCCAAGCTCCAAAAAACCGGGCTGCTCGTACTTCGGTTCGTTTGCCGGATCCTCCAGGTCAAGGCCTTCGTGAGAAAGATGCCAGATGTTTTTGTCTTTGGAGTAGTTGGTTTCCCTGTTAATCTTCAGTGGGATTCCCTTTTTCTCCGCATAAGCAATTTCTTCTTCTCTAGATTTAAATTCCCATGTCCTCCACGGGGCAATAATCGTCATATCGGGCGCATACGCCTTAATTGCAAGCTCAAAGCGCACCTGGTCATTACCCTTGCCTGTGCAGCCATGACAAATTGCATCGGCACCCTCTTTTTTTGCAATCTCCACAATTCTTTTTGCAATGACCGGCCTTGCAAAAGAGGTCCCCAACAGGTATTTGCCCTCATAAATCGCGCCTGCCTTCAGCGTGGGCCAGACGTACTCCTCAATAAACTCTTTATTCAAATCCTCAATATACAGCTTGGAAGCACCGGTCCGAATTGCCTTTTCCTCCAGTCCCTCCAGCTCGGTTCCCTGTCCAACGTCGCCAGATACCGCGATTACCTCGCAGTCGTCATAGTGCTCTTTGAGCCACGGAATAATAATAGAGGTATCCAACCCGCCGGAATAAGCCAAAACAACTTTTTTAATTTTCTTTTGCATAATAAGCGCCTCCATATATGCTGTTATCGTTTTTCATGCTTCTGCCGTATGGGTAACATTATACACGTTCTATGCAAAAAATCAAGCGTTTTATGCATAAATATTCAATCGCTTTGTTTTTTGTAGCCATAGCCAAAAACGCCTTTTTTTCTGCTTTTCAATTATGCAAAATATCCATTCTATATGAAACAAACGTGCCTTTTTGGCGAAAAGACAAAAAAATATGCCAGACTTTTTTCTTGAACAAAACTGCGGATCGAATTGTATAATATGCAAATGCATTTGTATATTATGCATGCCGGTGCTATAATCTGCATATATTGAAAAGCTTATAAACATCCATCCATAAAGGAGGCAGCCATATATGAACGAATTTACACAGACAGACTGTCTGGCGCTTCATGACAATCTGTTTAAACTGATCGGAAAGGACTGGATGCTTGTTACCGCAGGCGATCAAAAATCGTACAACACCATGACGGCCAGCTGGGGCGGCGCCGGCGTGCTTTGGAACAAAAATGTGGCGTTTACTTTTATCCGGCCCCAGCGCTATACTCTTCCGTTTATGGAAGCAAACGATTACTACACCCTTTCGTTCTATCCGGAAGACATGCGCAGCGCCCTGTCCTATTGCGGAGCAAAATCCGGCCGCAACGTGGACAAAGCAAAAGAAACAGGGCTTATCCCGGTTTTTGACGAAAAAGCACCGTATTTTTCACAGGCCCGTTTGGTGCTTGTGTGCAAAAAGCTGTATGCGCAGGATCTTACCCCCAGCTGCTTTATCGACAAAACGCTTGACAACAACTATAAAGAAAAAGATTACCATAAAATGTTTATTGGCGAAATTGTAAAAGTACTGAGCAAAAACTAAGCCATCTACACAGGAAAGGATACCGGTATGGAAAGAAAAACGGCGCTGGTCACAGGCGCTGGGCGCGGCATTGGCGCGCAGACAGCAAAGCTGTTTGCGCAAAACGGATACACAGTGGCCATCCACTGCAATACAAGCACACAGCAGGCGCAGACCGTCGTCCGGAATATTTTGTCGCAAAACGGGCGCGCCGCAGTCTTCCAGGCCGATATCCAGGATGCGCAGCAGGTAAATGCAATGGTCCGTTGTATTGAAGAGAAATTTGGCGCTATAGACGTACTGGTCAATAATGCCGGCATTGCGCAGCAAAAGCTGTTTACAGATATTACCGATCAGGATTGGCAAACCATGATCGCTACAAATTTAACCGGCGTCTTCTATTGCTGCCGCGCCGTTTTACCGTCGATGCTGCGCAGGCACACCGGTTCCATTGTAAACGTTTCCTCCATGTGGGGTCGCACGGGAGCCAGCTGCGAGGTCCATTACAGTGCGGCAAAGGGCGGCGTAATTGCGCTTACAAAAGCGCTTGCAAAAGAAGTGGCCCCAAGCGGCGTTCGCGTAAACTGCGTGGCGCCCGGCGTGATTCAAACCGATATGCTTGCAGGCCTTGACCAGTCTGCGCTTGCCAATTTGGAAAGCGAAACGCCGCTTTTACGGCTGGGAACCGCCGAGGACGTGGCAAACGCCGTTTATTTTCTGGCAAACCACACCGCCGCCTTTATTACCGGGCAGACGCTTGGCGTCGACGGAGGGTTTGTCATCTGAACGCATAAGAAAAAAGGCTCCGGAGCAGCCGCTCCAGAGCCTTTTTATTTTCATAAGAAACAAAAATCTTAATCTTCAATATCTCTGGTAAAGCATCTGGTAATTGCTGCAATACCGCCGGCAATCAAGATAAAGCCGCTTAAGAAGCTGGTTGTTCCAACTGCTGTAATCACCGGGTTGCAGAATACGGCGATGCCGCCAATAATACAGATAATGCCCCAGGTGGTCAGCCAGCCCCAGCCTTTTGCCCCCAGTTTATGCAGGTCAAAGGAACGGATCGTCTCGGAAATACCCGAAAACAGCAACCACAGCCCAAGAAAGGTTGAAATTGCAATGGCGAACAGCCCTTCGTTGTATCTGCTAAAACAGATCAGCGCGCCCAAAATCAGGGATAAAAGCCCATCTGCAAGGATCCAGCCCGCACCCATCATAACCTTGCTTGTTCGGGCATAGGCAATCATACTTATAATACCGGAAATAATCAACGCCGCTCCAAAAATCACTTCCGTTACAACGTATGCTGAAAGCGGGTTAAAAAACGCCGCGCATCCCCCCAATATTAAAACAATACCGGTGATTACCCACAGCACTTTTACAAACGTGTTCATAGTTTCCTCCTCCAAACAAAAGTTTTATAACAGAACGTCTGCTTATAATATACCATACGGTAAAATTTGTGTAAAGAAAAACCTTCTGAAAATACAGCCAAAAAACGGAAGAATTCTTTGTGCTATCCGCCGTTTTTACTTTCTTCCCTTAAAACCGTCTTTCAGCGAAACGCTGCGGTTAAATACCGGTTTTTGCGGCGTTGTATCCTTACTGTCCAGACAAAAATACCCCAAACGCATAAACTGAAACGATTCCAGCGGCGCAGCCTCCAGCACAGAACGCTCCGCTTTACAGTGGTCCAGCGTGGTAAGCGACTGCGGGTTCACATAATCCAGAAAATTTTTGTCGCCCGCATCGGGGTCCGGCACTGTAAACAGGCTTTCATACAGCCGCACCTGTGCGTCCACCGCCGTTTGTGCATCCACCCAATGTACAGTCCCCCTGACCTTTCTTCCGTCCGCGGCATTGCCGCCCCGGCTTTGGGGGTCATAGGTTGCATAAACCTCCGTTACGTTTCCATCCGCATCTTTTTTGCACCCCGTACAGCGTACAATATAGGTGGATTTCAGGCGCACCTCATTCCCCGGAAAAAAGCGGAAGTACCCCTTGGCCGGCGTTTCCATAAAGTCGTCGCGCTCAATAAACAACTCCCTGGAAAAGAGGATCGTGCGGCTGCCGTCCTGCGGCCTGTTTGGGTTGTTTTCCACTTCAAAGGTTTCCGTTTTCCCTTCCGGATAGTTTGTAATCACCAGCCTGATCGGGTGCAGCACCACCATCACGCGCCGGGCCGACTCGTTGAGGTCTTCACGCAGGCAATGCTCCAAAAAACTGTATTCCACCGTGCTGTTAACCTTTGAAACACCAATTCTGTCACAGAAATTGCGGATCGCCCCGGGCGTATAGCCCCTGCGGCGCAACCCGCAGAGCGTGGGCATGCGCGGGTCGTCCCAGCCGTCTACATACCCCTGCTCCACCAGTGTGCGCAGGCGGCGCTTGCTCATCACGGTATGGTTGATCCCCAGGCGTGCAAATTCGATCTGGCGCGGCTTGGAAGGCGCGCTGATATTGCGGATCACCCAGTCGTACAGCGGCCGGTGGTCTTCAAATTCCAGCGAACACAGGGAATGGGTGATTCCTTCCATTGCGTCTTCAATCGGGTGGGCAAAATCATACATTGGGTAAATACACCATGTATCGCTCGTCCGGTGATGGCGGATCCGGTTGATCCTGTATAAAACGGGGTCGCGCATATTAAAGTTGCCGGAGGCAAGATCAATTTTTGCACGCAGCGTCATTTTTCCGTCTTCAAACTCCCCGGCGCGCATACGCCGGAAAAGGTCCAGGCTTTCTTCCACCGGCCTTTCGCGGTACGGGCTTTTCGCAGGGTTCGAAAGGTCCCCCCTGTTTTCACGCATTTGTTCGGGTGAAAGCTCGCAGACATAAGCAAGCCCTTTCTCTATTAGTTCAAGCGCGTATTGGTACATCTGTTCAAAATAATCCGAGGCATAGCAAAACCGGTCGCCCCAGTTGAACCCAAGCCACCGGATGTCCTCTTGAATGGCATCCACATACTCGGCGTCTTCCTTTGTGGGGTTGGTGTCGTCCATGCGCAGGTTGCAAATTCCCGCGTATTTTTCCGCCGTTCCAAAATTTATGCAGATCGCTTTGGCATGGCCGATATGCAGGTACCCGTTGGGCTCCGGCGGAAAACGCGTGTGTACCGCCATCCCCGCAAACCGGCCGCCCTCCTTTATATCTTCGTCTATAAAATCATGGATAAAATTGGCGTTGCCTGTATTTTCCTCCGGTTTGTTCCGTTCTTCTGCCATAAAAACCTCTCCTCTCTTCTGTTGCCCGCAAACGGTTTTATGTCATTGCACTTCCAGCTTTTCAAGGCCCAGGCGCATTCTGCGCAGGGATTCTTCCCGCCCAAGTATGTCCAAAATCTCCACCGCGCCGCCGGGCGTAACCGTTTGCCCGGAAACGGCGATCCGCACCGGCCACATAACCGTGCCGTTTTTGACCTCTAACGCCTGGGCCAGACCTGTAAGACAATCCCGAATCTTTTCGTGATCCCAGCTTTGCAGGCCGCCAAGCCCTTCAAGCGCCGCTTTCAGCATAACAGGCGCGTTTTCCAGATTTGTCTTGCTTTTCTTATTGACAAACAGCATTTTGTCATAAGCAGGCTGCCGCACAAAAAATGCAACCAGCTCCGGTATTTGCGTCAGCTGCGTTACACGCTGCTGCAAAATAGCGGCAAGCTTGCCGTAGTCCGCCGGCGTTTCTCCAAATACCTGCTGCAAATACGGTGCTGCCGCCTGTACAAACGTCTGCGGCGCCATTGCTTTGATATATTCCGCGTTAAACCAGGCAAGTTTGTCATAATCAAACACAGCCGGCGATTTACTGATTCCCTCTATACAAAACGCCTTTTCCAGCTCCGAAAGCGTAAACAATTCCCTGTTGTCCTTTGGGCACCAGCCCAAAAGCGCAATATAATTGACTATAGCCTGCGGCAGATAGCCCGCTTTTACCAAATCTTCAAAACCGGTCGCCCCATGCCGCTTGGAAAGCTTTGTAATATTGCCCTGGTCGTCTTTCCCCATAATCAGAGGCAAATGGATATACACGGGAATTTCCCACCCAAACGCCTGATAAAGCAGGTTGTATTTGGGGGTTGAGCTTAAATATTCGCTCCCCCTGACCACATGCGTAATCCCCATGGTATGGTCGTCTATTACATTTGCAAAGTTGTAAGTGGGGTAGCCGTCCGCTTTGATCAGAATCTGGTCCTGCAGCTCGCTGTTTTCAACCGTAATACTGCCGTATACCGCGTCTGTAAAGGTTGTAGCGCCTTCCTTCGGCATTTTTTGCCGGATCACATACGGTACGCCCTGCGCAAGCAGCCGCTCAATTTCCTGCGGCGGCAGATCCCTGCAGCGGCGGTCGTACCCGCCCCCTGCGTTGTCTTGCTGCAGCGCCTCCAGCCGCTCCTTTGTGCAAAAACAGCGGTAGGCTTTGCCCTGTTCAACCAGTTGCATGGCATACGGCAGGTACATTTCTCTGCGCTGGCTTTGTATATAAGGGCCGTAATCCCCGCCAACGTCCGGCCCTTCGTCATGCGTAATCCCAGCCGCCTGCAGCGTATTGTAAATTACGTCTACCGCGCCGTCCACCATACGCTGCTGGTCTGTGTCTTCAATGCGCAGAATAAATTTTCCGCCCTGCGATTTTGCAATTAAATACTCATAAAGCGCCGTACGCAAATTTCCTACATGCATAAATCCCGTAGGACTTGGCGCAAACCTTGTCCGTACCGTTTTACCCGCCATTGTTTTAAATCCCCTTTAAAAAATTCGCTATACATAAAAGCAAAAGTGTTTGTTGATTATTATACCAAATTTTCCTTATTTTTCAAACTTTTTTTGTTTTCCCGCAAACTTTCTGCGGGGTGCTCTATGCAGGCTTTTATTTTACCCGCCGCTTTCTGCGTTTATATAATTTTCTTTTAATAAATTTTTGTTCATTTCTTATGAAAGAAACGAACCAAAGATCACAAAAGGGGGAGGTTGCGATCCTCCCCCTTTTGATACCCCCTCAACCGCCTAAAGGGGGCGTTCCCCCTTTAGAATCCCCCCATAGGCTTTTTAATACAAAAATTATATGCAATCTAAAAAGTATTTAATTAGACAAAAATTTATAATAGTAGCCACTTTGGCTACTATTAAACCGCTGCAAGTTTTTTATGATATAGTAAACATAATAAAATTTAAAGAAAAACGTAAAAACAAATTTGAAGGGAAGACACGGCCTTATGAGCTTTGC